>DASUXA010000074.1:0-10210 GCA_036378155.1 Micromonosporaceae bacterium
GATGGTGCGTGCCTGGTCGGCCATGGCGCGGGTGATCGCCTGGCGGATCCACCAGGTGGCGTACGTGGAGAACTTGTAGCCCTTGGTGTAGTCGAACTTCTCCACCGCGCGGATCAGACCGAGGTTGCCTTCCTGGATCAGGTCGAGGAACGCCATGCCCCGCCCGGTGTACCGCTTCGCGATGCTGACCACCAGCCGCAGGTTCGCCTCCAGCAGGTGGTTCTTGGCGGCGCGACCGTCGACCGCCGCGGTACCCAGATCGCGGCGCAGGTCGTCGCCGATCGCCTCGCCCGCCTCGTCGTGGCGGCGCAGCAGTTCCTCGGCGTACAGCCCGGCTTCGATCCGCTTCGCGAGATCGACCTCCTGCTCGGCGGTGAGCAGCTTGGTCCGGCCGATTCCGTTGAGGTACGCGCGGACGAGATCCGCCGAGACACCGCGCTCGTCGGCGTCCAGGTCAATGTCGGTCGAGTCGATCTCCCGCTCGTCGTCGATGACGTCCGTCGCAGTCAACGGCTGGGCCACCGTCACTCGCCTCCCCGTGTCGAATACGTGGCGCACGACAGAGAAGGGTGGTCCGCGCGGCGTGAAGTCGTTGTAAGGCGACGACCGGGTGCGCTGTCGCCGATCCGACTCTCAGATGTCGATCAGGACGGTTCTCGGTCCGACGTTGACGCTCTCGACCAGCATGTGCGCCCGGAACCGCCCGGTGGCGACCCTCGCGCCGCGCTCCCGCAGCGCCGCGACGAACGCTTCGACCAGCGGTTCGGCGACCGGTGCCGGGGCGGCGGCGGTCCACGAGGGACGGCGGCCCTTACGCGTGTCGCCGTACAGCGTGAACTGGCTGACCACCAGCAGCGGGGCGGAAACGTCGGCGGCGGACTTCTCGTCGTCCAGAATGCGCAGCTCGTGTACCTTGCGCGCGAGGGTGTGCGCCGTCGACACGGTGTCCGAATGGGTGACACCGAGCAGGACCAGCAGCCCGTCGCTGATCTCGCCGACCACCTCGCCGGCCACGGTCACGCTGGCCCGGCTGACCGTCTGTACCACCGCACGCACGCCGGTCAGCCTGCCACAGCCGCGCTACGCCGCCGCGCGGCCCTCACCGGTCACCGGCTCCAGGAACCCCCGCTCGACCAGATGCGCGACGATCGGGACGAGGACCTCGGCGAGCACGTCCTCGGTGACGTCGTGCGCGGCGGCCAGGACGGCGACCTGCTCTGCCAGCGGTGTACCGCCGTCGCATCCGCTGACCAGGGCGAGAACGACGGGGTCGATCTCCTGCGTCCATCGGGGACCGTCGGGCAGGACGAGGATCTGCCGGTCGACCGCCCATCCGTCGGCGCCCAGACTCGCCTCCTGGCGCAACCCGAGACCCTCGACCGCGCGGAACCGCTCGCCCAGCAGGTCCCGGTGCGTCCGCAGCCAGTCCTGCCGGTCGAACCACGCGCTGATCGTCGGACCGAGCGGCCGGTCCAGCGGCTGACGCAGGTCCTCGACCCGTACCACCGGGTCGTCGTGCCCGCCCAGCCGCGCGGTCACGATGCCGAACCCGACCGCCTCGATGCGCTGCTCGTCGAACCAGTCCAGCCAGGTCTCCGCGCGGCGCGGGTCGTGGCGCTCCGACGCGTCCGCCAGCCACAGATTGACGTACCCCATCGGGTCGGACACCTCACGCTGTACCGCCCAGACGTCCAGCCCGGTGCCGGCGAACCAGCCGGCGACCCGTTCGCGCCAGTCCTCGCCCGCCACGTGCGCCCAGTTCGCCAGGAACTGGAGTGTGCCGCCCGGATTCAGCAGTCCCGCCGCGGCTCGGGCGAGTTCCGCGCAGACCTGGTCGCCCGCGCGACCCGAGTCGCGATAGGTGTGCGTCGCGGTACCCGGACCGACGACGAACGGCGGATTGCTCACCACCAGGTCGAAGCGGCGCCCCGCGACCGGCTCGACCAGGTCGCCGCGCAGCAGTTCCCAGGACAGTCCGTTGAGCGCGGCGGTGGTGGCGGCGAACCGCAGGGCGCGCTCCGACAGGTCGGTGGCGGTGACCGCCCCGGCATGGGTGGACAGGTGCAGCGCCTGGACGCCGCAGCCGGTACCCAGGTCCAGCGCCGACCCGACCGGGCGGCGGATCGTCGCCCCCGCCAGCGTGGTGGACGCGCCGCCCACGCCCAGCACGTGGTCCGCGGGCAGCGGTCCCGGCCGGGTCGCCGCCGACAGGTCGGACACCACCCACCAGTCGCCGTACGGTTCGAGTTCCAGCGCCGCCCGCGCGCCGCCGCCGATCCGCTCGACCAGCCCCGCGTCGAGCGCCTTGGTGAACGGCAGCGGCTGCAGCGCCCGTGCCACGGCTGGTTCCGGTTCGGTCTGCCCGCACACGAACAGCCGGATCAGGGTCGCCAGCCGGTCCGTGGCGCCGTCGGTGGCGCGCAGCGCCGCGCGGAAGTCGTTGCGCGCCAGCGCGGCGACCGCGTCCGGGCCGAGCCGGGTGGCGATGCCGGCCGGCGTGTACCCGACGCCGCTGAGCGCTTCGCGCAGCCGGGTGATGTTGTCGTCGTCGAGCAGAGCGAGTGCGGTCACCGCCTCATCCTGCCGTGACCGTCACCCCGACGGTCACCCGGTCGCCGCGGCGGCGGCGGCAGTGACGTCCGCCGCTCACGCAGCCGCCCGATCTGGCAGGCTGTCGGCATGCCCACCGTGTACCTCGCCGGCGATCCGCAGGCCGACCGGCTGCTCGCCGAGGACCCGCTCGCCCTGCTCATCGGCATGCTGCTGGACCAGCAGGTACCGATGGAATGGGCGTTTTCCGCCCCGCACCGCCTGGCTGAACGACTCGGTCTGCAGCGCCTGGACGCCGACACCATCGCCGAGTACGACCCGGACGCCCTGGCGCAGATCTTCGCCCAGCCGCCGGCGCTGCACCGCTTCCCGCAGGCGATGGCGGAGCGCACCCAGAAGCTCTGCCGAATCGTCCGCGAGCAGTACAACAACGACGCCGGCGCGTTGTGGGGCGGGGTCCGTACCGGCGCCCAACTGGTCGCCCGGCTCAGGGCGCTGCCCGGTTTCGGCGCGCAGAAGGCGCAGATCTTCACCGCGCTGCTCGGCAAGCAGTTCGGCGTGGAGCCGGAAGGGTGGCGCGAGGCGGCGGGTCCGTTCGGCGAGGAAGGGTCGTACCGCTCCGTCGCCGACATCGTCGACGACGAGAGCCTGGCGCGCGTGCGCGACTACAAGAAGCGGGCGAAGGCTGCCGCGAACGGGGGCGACGCACCGTCGGTGCCCGGACGCGAGGGGTGAGACGATAGGGGGAAGCCCGTTCGTGGGAAGGTACCCGTCGTGAAGCGCGCGCCCCGCCGCCCTGTGGTGATCACCGACGCTCAGCAGAGCCCGGACGACCAGTTGCGTCGGCGCGAGATCCGGTACGTGATCATGATGAGCTTCCGGGCACTGTGCCTGATCGCCGCCGCGATCCTGGTCGGCACGGCTGCGCCGATGCTCTGGCTGTGGGTACCGCTGTGCGTCGCCGGGATGGTCCTGGTGCCGTGGCTCGCGGTGATCCTCGCCAACGACCGGCCGCCGAAGAAGGAGCACCAGTTGGCGTACCGGCTGCACCACGGCGACCGCGACGAGACCGGCGGGCCGCAGGCGCTGCCGCCCGCCGATCCGCCGAAGGTGATCGACGCCGAGCAGTGACGCGGGCTCGCCGAGTTGACCATGCTTGGCTAGGGTCGTGCCGTGCTCAAGGGCTTCAAGGACTTCATCATGCGCGGCAACGTCGTCGACCTCGCGGTCGGCGTCGTGATCGGCGCGGCGTTCAACGGTCTGGTCACCCAGTTCACCAGGTCGTTCCTCGAACCGCTGATCAGGGTCTTCTCGGGTGGCGGGCAGCTGTCCGGGACCTGGACGGTGGCCGACCAGGCGTTCGACTGGGCGGCGTTCGTGAACGCGGTGATCAGCTTTCTGATCACCGCCGCCGTGCTGTACTTCCTGGTCGTGCTGCCGCTGAACAAGCTGGCAGAGCGGCGGGCCAGGGGCAACGAGCCGCCGCCGAAGGCGCCCAGCGAGGAGGTCCGGCTGCTCACCGAGATCCGTGACGCCCTGGTCCGGGACGTACCGGGGCAGCGCCGCCCCTGGTCCGACGACCGTCAGGACGCCTGACCGGGGTCGGGGGACGGCGACGGCGGGCGGGCACCGGCCACGGTGACCGCGAGCGCGCCGTACCGGGTACCGGCGAGCAGCGCCTCGCGCGGTCCCGCGCCGCCCAGCCACGCCGCCAGCAGCCCCGCCGCGAACGCGTCCCCGGCACCGGTGACGTCGACGACGTCGACGTCGTGTCCGGGTACCGACACCGGGTCGTGTCCCGCCTCGGCCCACACCGCACCCCCGGCGCCGCACTTGACCACCGCTCGGCGTACCCGGCGGGCGAGGGCGGCGGCGAGCGCCGCGGGTTCGCCGGGGTCGACGCCGAGCAGGGCACGTGCCTCGTCGAGGTTCGCCAGCAGCAGGTCGACGCCCGCCACCCAGGACAGGAACACCGCTCCGCCGAGGCGGCGCAGCGGTGCCGCCGAGGCGGCGTCGACGCTGGTCGTCGCGCCCAGCCTGGGCGCGACGTCGAGGGCGCGCAGCCCGGCCGGTCGGGAGGCGGGGTCCAGCAGCGGGTACCCGGACAGGTGCAGGTGCGCCGGGCGCGCGGCGGTCGCCGCGCCCGCCACGTCGTCGGCGCTCAGCAGCAGGTTCGCGCCCCGGTCGGTGACCATCGAGCGTTCGCCGTCGCCGGCCAGGACGATGACGGTACCGGTCGGGGCGTGCCGCTGCCGGGTGGCGAGGCAGCGCACGCCGTACCCGGCGAGTTCGTCCAGCACCGCGTCGCCCGCCCGGTCCGCGCCGACCGAACAGACCAGGCTGACGTCGGTACCCGCGCGGGCCAGCCACGCCGCGGTGTTCGCCGCCGATCCGCCGCCGGTCACCTCGATCCGGGCGGCGGCGTCGGAGCCTTCGGCGAGCGGTACCGACAGCAGCGCGACCACGTCGGTCACCACGTCGCCGACCACCAGTACCGGACCCGTCGGGCTCATGCCGTGGGCGCGGCAGCCGGGCGCCCGGCGAGCGCGACCGCGATGCGTGCGGCCAGCGCCGCGTTGCGCAGGATGATCCGGACGTTGACCTCGAGGCTGAGCCCTTCGGTCGCGTCGTGGAAGTGGGCGAGCAGGAACGGGGTGACTGCCTTGCCGGTCAGTCCCCGTTCGCGCAGCAGCGCCAGCCCTTCGGAAAGGACCCGGTCGTGCAACCGCGGGTCGAGTTGTTCGTCCGCCGGTAGCGGATTCGCCACGATCAACGCGCCGGGGTGCAGGTCCTGCTCACGCCGGGCGCGCAGCACGCGGGCGACGTCCTCCGCCGACTCGACCGACCAGTCGAGGTCGAAGCCCGCGTCACTGACGAAGAAGCCGGGGAACCGGCAGGTCCGGTACCCGACCACGCCCACCCCGAGCGTCTCCAACCGCTCCAGTGTCGCTGCCACGTCCAGGATCGACTTGACCCCGGCGCACACCACGGCGATCGGGGTACGCGACAGGGTCGTCAGATCAGCCGACTCGTCGAACGTCTGTGCCGCCTCGCGGTGTACCCCGCCCAGCCCGCCGGTGGCGAACACGCCGATTCCGGCGCGTGCCGCGACCGCGCTGGTCGCCGCGACCGTGGTGGCGCCGTCCGCGCCGGTCGCGGCGGCGACTGCCAGATCGCGTACAGACAGCTTGGCGACCCCCGGTACGGTCGCCAGCTTGGCGAGCTGTTCGTGGTCGAGGCCCACCACCAACTCGCCGCCGACCATGCCGACGGTCGCCGGTACCGCGCCCTCGGCGCGCACCGCGGCCTCGATCTCCCGCGCCACCCGCAGATTGCGCGGTCGGGGCAGCCCGTGCGAGATGATGGTGCTTTCCAGCGCCACCACCGGCTGACCGGCGTGCAGCGCGCGCCGCACCTCGGCGCCGTACCTGATCGCGAAGTCGGTCACGACGCCACGCTAGAGGCCGCCCTGTCGGTTCGCCGCGCCGGACTGGCACACTGGTCGGGGAGGTCACATGAGCACGCTTGTCGAGGAACGCCCGGACCTGAAGGAAGCCGACACCGGTCCGGAGATGTTCCACTACGTCCGCAAGGAGAAGATCGCCGAGAGCGCCGTGCTGGGCACGTACGTCGAGGCGTTGTGCGGCGAGAAGTTCCCGGTGACCAGGGCGCCCAAGCCCGGCTCGCCGGTCTGCCCAGCCTGCAAGGAGATCTACGAGTCGCTGCGCGACTGAGGCAGGTCGCCACCGCGACGACTGACCTGGGTCGCCACCGCGCGACTGTGGCGGGTCGCCACCGCCGACCGACGTGGGTCGTCGGCTCCGGTGGCTCAGCCCGTACGCTGCGGCGGTGGCTACCCCGACCGGACTGCTCGCCGCCGACCTGGTCGGCGTGGCGGTGTTCGCGGCGTCCGGCGCGACCGCCGCGATCGCCAAGCGCCTGGACCTGTTCGGTGTGGTCTTCGTCGGATTCGTCGCCGCGCTCGGCGGCGGTATCGCCCGTGACCTGCTGATCGGCGCGGTACCGCCGCTGGCGTTGGCGGACTGGCGGTACGCGGTGACCGCCGCGGTCGCCGCGCTGGCGCTGTTCTGGCTGCACCCGCAGTGGGGTCGGCTGCGCCGGACCGCGCTGGTACTCGACGCCGCCGGGCTCGGTCTGTTCACCGTGACCGGCGCCCTCAAGGCGCTCGACGCGCATGTGCCCGCGGTCGGCGCGTGCATCGTCGCGATGATCACCGCGATCGGCGGCGGTCTGCTCCGCGACCTGCTGACCGGGGAGATCCCGGTGGTACTGCAACGCGAGATCTACGCGGTCGCGGCGCTGTTCGGCGCGGTCGTCGTGGTGGGTCTGAGCCACCTGGGACTCGCCCGTCCCGTGCTGATCGGGTCGGCTGCGCTGCTGGTGTTCGCCGTGCGCGTGGTCGCGATGCGACGGCGCTGGTCGGCGCCGACGCCACGGCCCGGCCTGCCGGGCGTACCGCCGTCGCCGCGATAGGCTGACCCCCGCCTTCGCGCTCCGCTCGCGGTCAGCCGGAGGCGTTTGTGTGTCCCCGTCTCGTCCACGGTCGGAAGGGAGCCATGGCGCCGCCGCGACCGGTACCGGAAGCCTTCCCCGCCCTGCGGGCATGGCAGCGCAAGGCGTTGGTGGAATACCTGCGCCGCCCCAGGGAGGACTTTCTCGCGGTCGCCACGCCCGGCGCCGGTAAGACCACGTTCGCCCTGCGCATCGCGGCGGAGTTGCTGTCCACCGGCACGGTCGACGCGGTGACCGTGGTGACCCCGACCGAGCACCTGAAGACCCAGTGGGCCGCCGCCGCGTCGCGGATCGGCATCGAACTCGACGCCGGTTTCCGCAACTCGGACGTGCACTCCTCGGCCGACTTCCACGGGGCGGTGCTCACCTACGCGCAGGTCGGCATGGCGCCGCAGGTACACCGTCGGCGCACGATGACCCGGCGCACCCTGGTGGTACTCGACGAGATCCACCACGCCGGCGACAGCCGCTCCTGGGGCGACGGGGTGAAGGCGGCGTTCGAGCCGGCGGTGCGGCGACTGATGCTCACCGGTACCCCGTTCCGCTCCGACGCCAATCCGATCCCGTTCGTGCGGTACGAGCGCGGCGAGGACGGGCTGCAGCGGTCGCGATCGGACAGTTCCTACGGGTACGCCGACGCGTTGCGCGACGGCGTGGTCCGTCCGGTCATCTTCCTCGCGTACTCGGGGGAGACCCGCTGGCGCACGTCGGCGGGCGAGGAACTGGCGGCGCGGCTGGGCGAGCCGATGACCCAGGACCTGATCGCCCAGGCGTGGCGTACCGCGCTGGACCCGCGCGGCGAGTGGATGCCGCAGGTGCTGCGCGCCGCGGACGCGCGGCTGTCGGTGCTGCGGGGCGGCGGCATGCCGGACGCCGGCGGTCTGGTGATCGCCAGCGACCAGCAGCAGGCCAGGGCGTACGCGAAGCTGCTGGAACAGGTGACCGGCAAGAAGGCGACCGTGGTGCTGTCGGACGACCAGGGCGCCTCCGCGAAGATCGCCGGGTTCGCCGAATCGGACCAGCGTTGGCTGGTCGCGGTCCGGATGGTGTCCGAGGGGGTGGACATTCCGCGTCTGGCGGTCGGCGTGTACGCCACCAGCGCCTCCACCCCGCTGTTCTTCGCGCAGGCGATCGGGCGGTTCGTCCGGGCACGGCAGCCGGGCGAGACCGCGACGGTGTTCCTGCCGAGCGTGCCGCATCTGCTCGAGTTGGCGAGCGAGATGGAGGCGCAGCGCGACCACGTGCTGGGTGAGCCTGCCCGTCGCGACGGGTTCGACGACGACCTGCTCGAGCGCGCGCAGCGTACCGAGAACGCCAGCGGCGAGTTGGAGAAGCGGTTCGAGGCGCTGTCCGCGACCGCCGAACTGGACCAGGTCATCTTCGACGGTGCGACGTTCGGTACGCCGGTACGTGCCGGCACGCCCGAGGAGGAGGAGTTTCTCGGGCTGCCCGGGCTGCTCACCCCGGACCAGGTCGCGCTGCTGCTCGCCAAGCGTCAGGCGGAACAGCTCGCCGCGCAGCGCCGCCAGCGTGCCGCCACGCCCGCGCCCACCGCGCCGCCTGCCCCGCGTTCCGCCGCCGAGCGCAGGGTGCTGCTGCGCCGCCAGCTCAACGCCCTGGTGGCGGCGCACCACCACCGCACCGGGCTGCCGCACGGCAAGATCCACGCGGAGCTGCGTCGGCTGTGCGGCGGACCGCCGAGCGCGCAGGCGACGATCGAGCAGCTCGAGGAGCGGATCGCGACCATCCAGACGCTGTGAACGAGGGGCGCGCCGTGACGGCGCGACCTGCCCCGAGCCAGCCGGTACCGGCAGGCGCCCGGTCGTGCCGGCGCGCGGTCGCGCTGGCGTTCGGTGCCGGCAGGCGCGCGGTCGCGCTGGTGCCCGGTCGCCGGGAGCGATGCCAGAAGGGGCAGCCCCATTCGGGGCTGCCCCTTGCCGTTATCGGACTACCGCGTCAGTTCGCCATCAGATCGTTGCCACGCCACGTGAAGTCCGGGTCAGCCGCCACCTGTACAGCGATCTTGACGAGGTGCTCCGCGTACTTGTTGGCGTGGTGCCCGCAAAAAACGAGCTCACCCCCGCCGGCGAGCACCACGCGAAGCTTTCCCGCGGCATTGCAGCGATCACACCGTTCATCGGCGGCGGGCCGCGCCGCCGTCTCGGGCGGCGTGAGGGTTGGGGTCATCGCCTCCTCCTCCTGATCGTCACCGACGAACGAGTACCCAACTTCCTTACCCACGTCACTCACAACATAGGCCCAGCATCCGACGTTCCCGACGGCGCGGGGACCCAGGTCACAACGGGTACGCACAGTTTGCCGTACCAGCCTCCGGTCTCGTCAACGGCGGGGGGCCACTATTGGCCGCGTCGTTGCGAGAAAACCGTGCAGACCTGCCCAAGCAGCCCCGACGGAAGCTGATAGTGATGAATACCACACTCTCAGTGCCCAATGTGTCGGGTACCCGGCAGCCTCCGCGCCACGGGCCCGTCGCCGCCACCGGAGAACTCAGTCGAGGTAGTCGCGCAGTACCTGGGAACGCGACGGGTGGCGCAGCTTCGACATGGTCTTCGACTCGATCTGCCGAATGCGCTCGCGGGTCACCCCGTACACCTGCCCGATCTCGTCGAGCGTGCGCGGCTGACCGTCGGTCAGCCCGAAACGCAGCCGGACCACGCCCGCCTCCCGCTCGGACAACGTCTGCAGTACCTGCTGGAGCTGGTCCTGCAGCAGCGAGAAGGAGACCGCGTCGACCGCGACGACCGCCTCGGAGTCCTCGATGAAGTCGCCGAGCTGGCTGTCGCCCTCGTCGCCGATCGTCTGGTCCAGCGAGATCGGCTCACGCGCGTACTGCTGGATCTCCAGCACCTTTTCCGGCGTGATGTCCATCTCCTTCGCCAACTCCTCCGGGGTGGGCTCGCGGCCCAGGTCCTGGAGCAGTTCGCGTTGGATGCGGCCGAGCTTGTTGATGACCTCGACCATGTGTACCGGGATGCGGATGGTGCGTGCCTGGTCGGCCATGGCGCGGGTGATCGCCTGGCGGATCCACCAGGTGGCGTACGTGGAGAACTTGTAGCCCTTGGTGTAGTCGAACTTCTCCACCGCGCGGATCAGACCGAGGTTGCCT
>DASUXA010000075.1:0-80916 GCA_036378155.1 Micromonosporaceae bacterium
GGCCCGGACCGACCCGCTGCCGGGCGTCCCGTCCCGCGGCGTCACCCGTCCGTGACCGGCGGCAGAAGGGAGGCGAGGGCAATGAGCATGCCGACCCAGGGGCCGGACGCGGACGGCCCCACCGCGGACGAGGTCCGCGCCAGCTCCCTCGGTGAGCTGCTGCGCCAGGTCACGGCGGACCTCTCGACCCTGGTCCGCCAGGAGGTCGAGCTGGCCAAGGCGGAGCTGCGCGCGGAGGGGAGGAAGGCGGGCAAGGCGGCCGGGCTGTTCGGCGCCGCCGGGTTCGGCGGCTACATGGTGGCGCTCTTCCTCTCGATCGCGCTCTGGGCCGGGCTGTCCAACGTGCTGGACGCCGGCTGGGCCGCGCTGCTCGTGGCCGTCGTCTGGGCCGTGCTCGCCGGGGCCCTGTACGCGCTGGCGAAGCGGAACGCCGAGCGGATCCGCGGCCTCAGGCAGACCAACGACAGCGTGCGGCGTATCCCCGACGCGCTGAAACCGCATCCGGAGGGAGTCACCCGATGAGCACCGATCCCGACCTGATCCGCCGGGAGATCGAAGTAACCCGCAGCAACCTGAGCTCGGACGTGGACGCCCTGGCGTACAAGGTCAGCCCGAGCCGCATCGTCGAGGACCGCAAGCAGCGCGCCCGGCACGCGCTCCGGAACGTGCGGGACAAGGTGATGGGAACCGCATCGGAGCTGGGCCACAGCACCGGCCAGGCCGTCCACTCGGTGGGCGACCAGGCCGCCTCGGCGGCGTCCACGGTCAGCGACCGGGCGCACGCCGTCGCCGGCGGCGTCGGCGAGGCCGCCCACCGCGCCCCCCAGGCGCTGCGGGAGCGGTCCGAGGGGAATCCGATCGCCGCCGGCCTGATCGCCTTCGGCGTGGGGATGCTGGTCTCCTCGCTGATTTCGGCCACCCGGCGCGAGCAGCAGGTCGCCACGCAGGTCCGGGAGCAGGCCGCCGAGCACGGCGGCGCGGTCAGGGAGAAGCTGGGCGAGGTGGCCGGCGAGCTCAGGGAGGAGCTGCGCGAGCCCGCCCGGCAGGCCACCCGGTCGGTACGGGCCACCGCGGAGGACGCGGTCCGGGCGGTGCGGGACGACACCCGCTCGGCCGAGCACGACGTCAAGGAGACCGCGCAGCAGTCCCGCGACCAGGCCCGGTCCTGAGCCGGGTCCGCGTACCCGCGGCTTGCGGCCGCTCCCGGCGCCCGCCGGGCGGTGGCCGCGAGCCGTCGCGTGGGGCGCTGCCTGCCCCCTTGGACCCGGTTTCGACCGCCTCGTGCCGGGTAGCGGAGCGGGACGCGGTGGTCCATTCCCGGACGCCCCGTGGAGGAGGCGTGATGACCAGCAACGGAACGAGATGGGCGCTCGCCGGCGCCGCCACGGTGGCGGCCGTCGGGGTGGGCCGGATGGTGGCCCGGCGGCGGCGCCGGCACCAGCCCGGGCGGGAGGGCGGCTGGTACGTCGTCCAGCGGGCGATCACTGTGGACCGGCCGGTGAACGCGGTGATCGGCTTCTGGACCGACCGGAGCCGGCTGGACCGGGCGCTGGCCGAGTGGGCGACGCTGGAGCGGCTCGACGACAACCGCTGGCGGTGCGTGGCGCGTGACCCGGCCGGCGGTGGCACCGAGTGGCGCGCCGAGCTCACCGTCGACGGCCCGCGCCGGCTGAGCTGGCGGGTCACCGAGGGGCCGGTGGCCCAGCAGGGCCGGGTCGAGCTGGTGCCCGCGCCCCGGGACCGGGGTACGGAGATCCGGGCCGAGCTGCGCTGGCGCTCCGGACCGCTGCGCCGGGCGCTGGGCCTGACCGCCGGGCGGGACCCGGACCTGGCCCTGCGCGACACGCTGCGCCGGGTCAAGTCGCTGATCGAGACCGGGCAGATGATCGACACCCGGCACGACCCGTCCGGCCGCAGCCCCGCCCAGGAGGCGGCGACCGACCGGGTCCGCGAGCGGCTGACGGCGGGAGGCCGGCCATGAAGGCACTCTGCTGGGAGGGGGTCCGCAAGCTCGCCGTCCGCGACGTGCCCGAACCGCGGATCCGCGCCGAGGGCGACATCATCGTCCGGGTACGGGCGAGCAGTGTCTGCGGCTCCGACCTGCACCTGATCAACGGGTACCTGCCGGCGATGCGGGAGGGCGACATCCTCGGCCACGAGTTCATGGGCGAGGTGGTGGAGACCGGTCCCGGGGTGCGGCGGCTGAAGGCGGGCGACCGCGTGGTCGTCGGGTCGGTGGTGGCCTGCGGCGGCTGCTGGTACTGCCGCACCGAGCAGTACTCGCTCTGCGACAACTCCAACCCGCAGCCGGTCCTCACCGAGAAGCTGTGGGGCCACGCGCCCGCCGGCATCCTCGGCTACTCCCACGCCGCAGGCGGGTACGCGGGCAGCCACGCCGAGTACATCCGGGTGCCGTTCGGCGACGTCGGCGCGTTCCGGGTGCCGGACGGGGTGCCGGACGACTCGGTGGTCTTCGCCTCCGACGCGCTGCCGACCGGCTGGATGGCCGCCGACTTCTGCGGCCTCAAGGGCGGCGAGGTGGTCGCGGTCTGGGGCGCGGGCGGGGTGGGCCAGATGGCCGCGCGGGCCGCGCAGATCCTCGGCGCCGAACGGGTGATCGTCATCGACCGGCTGCCGGAGCGCCTGGGCACCGCCGCCGCCCGGTTCGGCGTCGAGACGATCAACTACGCGGAGACCGACGTGCTGGAGGCGCTGCGCGAGCTGACCGCCGGCCGCGGCCCGGACGCCTGCATCGAGGCGGTCGGCATGGAGTCGCACGACGTGGGGCCGGTGCACGCGTACGACACGGCGAAGCAGGCGGCCCGGCTCACCACCGACCGGCCGGCCCCGGTCCGGCAGGCGATCATGGCGTGCCGCAAGGGCGGCACGGTGAGCATCGTCGGGGTGTACGGCGGCCTCGTGGACAAGTTCCCGCTGGGCGCGGCGATGAACAAGGCCCTGGTGCTGCGGATGGGGCAGATGCACGCCCAGCGGTACATCCCGATGCTGCTGGACCGGGTCGCCGCCGGCGAGATCGATCCGGGCTACCTGGCCACCCACCCGATGTCGCTGCAGGACGGGGCCCGCGGGTACGAGATCTTCGAGAAGAAGCAGGACGGCTGCCTGCGTACCGTCCTGCACCCGCAGCCGGCCTGAGCGCCGGAGCCGACCGGCGTCGATTGGAGGGGCCACGGCGGGGGTACTGCTCCCCGCGGGCCCGGTCGAAGGATCCCGGCCGGCTGTCGGGAAGGAGCGTGAGCGATGGTGGACCGGATCGCCGACCCGTGGGGGCCGCGCACTCCGTACGGGCCGGGGGAGCGGTGGCCGGTGCGGGTGGACACCTTCCTGGCCGACGGGCACACCGAGGCGGAGGTGCAGCGTTGGGTGCCGAGCGCGTCGATCCTGCACTCGAACGGCGACGCGCTGGACATCGCGGTGATCGACGGCCGGATCGTCGGCGTCCGCGGCCGGCCCGGGGACCGGATCAACCACGGCCGGGTCGACCCGAAGGACCTGTACGGGTGGCAGGCCAACCACAGCCCGGACCGGCTGCGCCGGCCGCTGGTCCGCGAGGGGGACCGGTTGGTCGAGACCGACTGGGACACCGCGATGGGCCGGATCGTGGCCCGCTCGAAGGAACTGCTCGACGGCCCCGGCGGCTGGGGCCACTTCGGCTTCTACACCAGCGGGCAGCTCTTCCTGGAGGAGTACTACACGCTCGCGGTGATCGGGAAGGCCGGTCTGGGCACCCCGCACATGGACGGCAACACCCGGCTGTGCACCGCCACCGCCGCCGCCGCGCTGAAGGCGTCGTTCGGCACCGACGGGCAGCCCGGCTCGTACACCGACGTGGACCACTGCGACGCGATCGCGCTCTGGGGGCACAACGTGGCCGAGACCCAGACGGTGCTCTGGATGCGGATGCTGGACCGGCGGCGCGGTCCGAACCCACCGGCGATGCTCGCGGTCGACCCCCGGGCCACCCCGGTGGCCCGGGAGGCCGACGTGCACCTGGCGCTGCGCAACGGCACCAACCAGGCGCTGCTCAACGGCCTGCTCCGCGAGGTGATCCACCGTGGCTGGTACGACGAGGAGTACGTCCGGGCGCACACCCTCGGCTTCGAGGAGCTGTGCCGGGTGGTCGAGGACTATCCGGTGGCCACGGTCGCGGAGATCTGCGACCTGCCCACCCGCGACATCGAGCGGGCCGCCGAGCTGCTCGGGCACTCGCAGCGGCTGCTCTCCACCGTCCTCCAGGGCTTCTACCAGTCCAACCAGGCCACCGCCGCGGCCTGCCAGGTGAACAACCTGCACCTGATCCGCGGCATGATCGGCCGGCCCGGGGCCGGGATCTACCAGATGAACGGCCAGCCGACCGCGCAGAACAACCGGGAGTGCGGCGCCGACGGCGACCTGCCCGGCCTGCGCAACTGGGCGAACGAGGAGCACGTCGCGCAGCTGGCCCGGCTCTGGAACGTCGAGGTCGACCGGATCCCGCACTGGGCCCCGCCGACCCACGCCATGCAGATCTTCCGGTACGCCGAGCAGGGCTCGATCAAGCTGCTCTGGATCTCCGCCACCAATCCGGCCGTGTCCCTGCCCGACCTCGCGCGGATCCGCCGCATCCTGGCCCGGCCGGAGCTGTTCGTGGTGGTGCAGGACCTCTTCCTGACCGAGACCGCTGAGCTGGCCGACGTGGTGCTGCCGGCGGCCACCTGGGGCGAGAAGACCGGCACCTTCACCAGCGTCGACCGGACCGTGCACCTCTCCGAGAAGGCGGTCGACCCGCCCGGTGAGGCCCGCCCCGACCTGGACATCTTCCTCGACTACGCGCGCCGGATGGACTTCCGGGACTCCGACGGGAACCCGCTGATCTCGTGGACCGGGCCGGAGGAGGCGTTCGCCGCCTGGCAGGAGTGCTCGCGTGGCCGGCCGTGCGACTACACCGGCATCAGCTACGAGAAGCTGCGCGCCGGCGGCGTCCAGTGGCCGTGCAACGCCGAGCACCCGGACGGCACCGAGCGGCTCTACCCCGACGGGGTGTTCAACACCGACCCCGACTACTGCGAGTCGTACGGCCACGACCTGATCACCGGCGCGGAGCTGCTGCCCGAGGAGTACCGGGCGAAGCAGCCGGGCGGGCGGGCGTTCCTGCACGCCGCGCCGTACCAGCCGGCGCCGGAGGTGCCCGGCGAGGAGTACCCGCTGCTGCTCACCACCGGGCGTACCGTCTACCAGTTCCACACCCGCACGAAGACCGGCCGGGCCACCCAGCTGGTGCACGCCGCGCCGGAGTCCTGGGTGGAGCTCAACCCGGTCGACGCCGAAAAGCTCGGCGTGGGCGAGGGGGACCTGGTCCGGGTCGAGTCGCCCCGCGGGGCGGTCCGCGGCCGGGCCCGGATCTGCGGGGTACGCCCCGGCGTGGTCTTCGTGCCCTTCCACTACGGCTACTGGGACACCGCCGACGGCGCCGCTCCCGGCGAGGGGCGGCACGACCGGGCGGCGAACGAGCTGACCATCACCGCCTGGGATCCGGTCTCCAAGCAGCCGCTCTTCAAGGTGACGGCGGTGCGGGTGGTGAAGGAGGCCGACGCGGCCGGCCGCCCGTCGCCCGCGCCCACGGTCGGCGGCTGCGCTCCGCCGGAGGACGCCGGCATCCCGGCCACGGTCGGCGGCCCGGCCGCCGAGGCGCCGTCGAGGGGGTGGTGACATGCATCTGGCGCACTATCTCGGGCTGCTGCACAAGGCCCAGGCCCGCCTCGGCGACGCGTTCACCGAGGTCGGCACGGCGCACCGGGAGGAGCCGGACGTCTTCCACATGTGCGAGCGGCTGGCCGCGCAGTGCCGCCGGCACGCGGAGCGGCTGGCGCCCTTCGCCGCCCGGTACGCCGAGGAGGCCCCGGCCGAGCCGGACCGGCTGCACTCCGAACTCTTCTCGGGCAGCCGTACCGGGCCGATCGGTCTGCTCCGCGACCTGCAGGACCTCTACCTGATGGCCGCGGAGTGCGACATCTCCTGGACGGTGGTCGGGCAGGCCGCGTACGGGGCCCGGGACGAGGACCTGCTCGGCGTGGTGAAATCCTGCGAACAGGAGACCGCGACGCAGCTGAAGTGGCTGCGGACCCGGATGAAGCAGGCCGCTCCGCAGGCCCTCGTGGTCGCGGAGTGACGGCTGGTCAGGCGGTGCGGCGGACCCCGTCGACGACGAACCCGCTGGCCGGCTGGGTAGGCATCCGGCTCAGATCGACCGCCAGGTCCTGCGGCGGGACCCGGTAGCTCATCGCGCTGGTCAGATTGGTGACGGCCCGCTTCATCAGCTCGATGGTGACCCACTCGCCGGCGCACCGGTGGCCGGTGGAGTGCTCGCCCCCACCCTGCGGGATCAGGGTGAACGGGTCGCCGGTCCAGCCGGTGAACCGTTCCGGCCGGAACCGTTCCGGCTCCGGCCACACCTGCGGGTGGTGGTTGGTGCCGTACAGGTCGAGCAGCACCCGGCGGCCCTGCGGGAACGGGTACCCCTGCCACTCGAACGAGCGCCGCACCCGGGCCGCCGCCAGGGGGAAGAACGGGTAGTAGCGGCGTACCTCCTGCACGAAGCTCTCGGTGGCCGCGTCGTCGCCGCGCACCCGTTCCCGCCACTGCGGGTGGTCGTGCAGGGCCAGCGCGGCGAAGGTCACGAACCGGTCGACCGCCACCGTCGGCCGGATGACGTTCAGCAGTTCCACCGCCGCGATCCGGCGGGGCAGCAGGCGCCCCAGCTCGTCCCGGTGCTCGGCGACGACCCGCAGCGCGCTGCCCGGCGGCGCGGGCAGGTTGCCCGACCGGACCCGCTCGATCAGGTCGCCGGCCCAGCGCTCGCCGCGGCAGCGGCCGATCAGGCCCCGCCAGTGCCCGGGACCGACCGCGGCCGGGGCCGCGATCATCGCCTGCAGGTCGGCGGTCCGGCGCGCCTCGTCGGAGCCGGCCAGCGGCACCCCGGCCCAGGCGCAGACCGCCCGGGTGAGGATCCGGGCGACCTCGGCGCGGAGCACCACCGGGCCGGCTTCCGCCCAGACCGGGATCCGGGCCCGCCACTCGTCGTCGAAGAGCTGCCCGAGGTGGCGGACCGCGGGCGGCGTCATGATCGACAGCAGCATGGCCTTCCGGGTCCGGTGCGGCGCGTCGTCGAGCCCCTGGACCCCGCCGACCCCGGTGAGGGTCCGCTGGGCGCGCATCGGCATGCCGCCCCGCCGGACGAACCGGTCGTTGTCGTAGAACAGCTCCGCGGCCGGGCGTCCGCGCAGGCAGATGGTCGGCTCCAGCAGCAGCCGGGTCTGGAAGATGTCGCTGCCGTACCGGTCGCAGCGGGTGCCGATGAACCGGTACCCCTCCCGCAGGAAGGCCAGGCTGCTGTCCGGGCTGCGGTCGGTGGGGATGCTGCTCATCTGCTGCTCCTGGCACGGCTCGGCGGCGCTGGGCGGTCCGTGCGCTTCTACCCGGGCAGCAGCGGCCGAATCCCGCCACGGGCCCTCGGCCCGCCGCATCCGCCGGTCGGGGGACGGCCGGGCGGAATCCGCCCCGGCCGGGCGCCGCGCGCGGCGCCCGGGGTGACCGTCGCCGGGCGGCGCTCAGTCCAGGTCGAACTCGCCGTCCTGGGCGCCGGCCACGAAGGCGTCCCACTCGGCCTGGGTGAACACCAGCACCGGCCCGTCCGGGTCGGCCGAGTTGCGCATCCCGATCAGGTCGTCGACGAAGGCCACCTCGACCGCGCCCTCCGAGTTGTCCCCCTCGGCCCGCTGCCAGACCGCCCGGGAGAGGTCGAAGTCGCCCTTGGGGTGCTGACCCATCGTTGTTCCTCCATCGCACGCGGCACGGGGACACCGTCCGCATCCCCATCGGGCAGGATAAGCGGATGCCGAGCCTGACCCGTGTAGAGGCGACCGCGCGTGCCGCGTTGATCACCGTCGAGTCCTACCAGGTGGACCTCGACCTGACCGGCGACGGCGAGAGCTTCCGCTCCGCCGTCACCATCCGGTTCCGGGCGACCCCCGGCGCCGAGACCTTCGCCGAGGTCAAGCCCCGGAAGCTCCTCGGGGTACGCCTCAACGACCGGGACCTCGACCCGGCCGTCCTCGACGACAACCGGCTGCCGCTGACCGGCCTGGCCGCGGAGAACACGCTGACCGTCAGCGCCGAGATGGCGTACTCCAACACCGGCGAGGGCCTGCACCGGTTCGTCGACCCGGCCGACGGCGAGACCTACCTCTACGCGATGTCGTTCCTCGACGACGTGCAGCGGATCTTCGCCGCGTTCGACCAGCCCGACCTCAAGGCCCCGGTGACCCTCTCGGTCACCGCCCCGCCCGAGTGGATCGTGGCCGCCAACGGGCCGGTCGCCGCCCGGCCGGCACCCGGGCGCTGGGAGTTCGCCCCCACCGCCCCGCTGGCCACGTACTTCGTCACGCTGATCGCCGGCCCCTGGCACGTCCGGCGCGACGAGCACGACGGCATCCCGCTCGGCATCTACTGCCGGCGGTCGCTGGCCGCACACCTCGACGCCGACGCCGAGGAGATCTTCACCGTCACCCGGCAGTGCCTCGACCGGTTCCACCAGCTCTTCGCCGAGCGCTACCCGTTCGGCAAGTACGACCAGGCGTTCGTGCCCGAGTTCAACGCCGGTGCCATGGAGAACCCGGGGCTGGTGACCCTCCGCGACGACTATGTGTTCCGTTCCGCCGTGACGGACACCCAGCGGGAGCTGCGGGCCACCACGATCGCCCACGAGATGGCGCACATGTGGTTCGGCGACCTGGTCACCATGCGCTGGTGGGACGACCTGTGGCTGAACGAGTCGTTCGCGGAGTGGGCGAGCCACTGGTGCAACGTGCATGCCACCCGGTTCACCGACGCCTGGACCCGCTTCCTGACCGTGCGCAAGAACTGGGGGTACCGGCAGGACCAGTTGTCCTCCACGCACCCGGTGTACTGCGACATCCCTGACGTCGACGCGGTCGAGGTGAACTTCGACGGGATCACGTACGCCAAGGGCGCTAGCGTGATCAAGCAGCTCGTCGCGTACGTCGGGATCGACGCGTTCGTCGCCGGGCTGCGCTCGTACTTCGCCAAGCATGCCTGGAGCAACGCCACGTTCTCCGACCTGCTCGGCGCGCTCGAAGAGGGCTCCGGCAAGGACCTGCGCGGCTTCGCCGCCCAGTGGCTGGAGACCGCGCAGGTCAACACGCTGCGCCCGGAGGTCGTGGTCGGTCCGGACGGAAGCTACGAGTCGGTGGCGGTCCTGCAGGAAGCGCCCGCCGACCACCCGACGCTGCGCACCCACCGGCTCGGCATCGGGCTGTACGACCGGGACGGCGACCGGCTGGTGCGCCGGCAGTTCATCGAGCTGACCGTGGACGGCGCGCGCACCGAGGTGCCGGAGCTCGCCGGCGTGCGGGTACCCGACGTGCTGCTGCTCAACGACGAGGACCTCACGTACGCCAAGCTGCGCCTGGACGAGCGGTCGATGGCGACCGTGGTTCGCCACGTGAGCGATCTGGACAACCCGCTCGCCCGCGCGCTGTGCTGGGCGGCAGCCTGGGACATGGTCCGGGACGCGGAACTGCCGGCCCGCGATCTCGTCGCGATGGTGTGCGACGGGCTGCCCGCCGAGCGGGACGTGAACCTGGTCACCGGGGTGCTCGCGCAGGCGCGCAGCGCGCTGACCTTCTACGCGACCCCGCAGTGGGCGCCGACCGGCTGGGCGCGGCTGGCAGCCACCGCGCAGGCGGCGGTCGCCCTCGCCGAGCCGGGCAGCGGTCACCAGCTCGCCTGGGCGCGGTCGTTCGTGGCGGCGGCCCGCTCCGCCGACGAACTCGCCGTCCTGCGCGGATGGCTGGACGGCACGGCGGTACCGGACGGGCTGGAGGTCGGCATCGACCTGCGCTGGCGCATCCTGCAGGCGCTGGTCGCCGGCGGCGCGTCCGACGAGGCGGCGATCGAGGCGGAACTGGATCGCGACCGTACCGCCGGCGGCGAGCGGCAGGCGGCGATGGCGCGTGCCCTGGTTCCGACGCCCGAGGCCAAGGCCGAGGTGTGGCGGCGGCTGACCGGTACCGAGCCGCTGCCGAACTGGCTGCAGCGCGCCATGCTGGGCGGGTTCTACCACCCCGCACAGGTCGAGCTGACCGCGCCGTACGCGACCCGGTACTTCGAGGTGCTGGACCGCATCTGGGCGACCCGCGACAGCGAGGTGGCGCAGGAGTTCGTCGAGGCGGCGTACCCGGCGTACCACGTCACCGAGGAGACCGCCTCGGCGAGCGACGCGTGGCTGGCCGAAGCCGGACACCCGGCTCCGCTGCGCCGACTGGTCGCCGAGGGTCGCGACGCGGTGGTACGGGCGCTGCGCGGTCGCGCCTGCGACGCCGCCGCCGCCGGCTGACGGTACTTCCCCGCTGTTCGCCCCCGCCGCCGAACCGATCACGGTCGGCAGCGGGGGCGAACCGGTACGGGTCGGGCTAGCCTGGCGAGGGGGCGTTCACGGCTCGCATCGGCGCCGACCTGCGAGCCAGCCACGCGGAGGTACCACGATGACGGGGCTCGGGCAGGCGGTCGCCGGACTGGACAGGTGGCAGAGCCTGGTGGCGGCATCGGCCGACATCGGCCGGTACGAGATGGTCGACGGGTGCGTGATCGCGACCCCGCCGCCGGACCCTCGCCACCAACTGCTCGCCGACCAGATCGCGGCGGTACTGCGCGCGGCGGCGCCGCACGGGTTCGCCCCGGTCCGCAGCGCGGCGCTGCGGGTACCGGCGGCGACCCTCATCCCCGACGTCATGGTGCTGCGCCCGGCAGCCAGCCTCGACGCCCCGTGGATCAACGCGGTCGACGTCGCCCTGGTCGTCGAGGTGGAGGCGCCCGGAACCTGGCGGCTCGACCGGCAGGTCAAGCCGTGCCTGTACGCCGAGGCGGGCATCGACGCGTACTGGCGGATCGAGTGCACCGACGCGGGACCGGTCGCCCACCTGTACGGTCGGGCCAACTCACACGGGTACGCCAGCCACCGGTCCGTCAACCCCGGTCAGACCGTCCTCGCCGAGCTGCCGTTCGAGGTACAACTGGCGCCCCGGCTGTGGGTCACGCCGTAACTCGGCGACCGTCGCTGTGGCTGCGCGACCGGCGACGCCGCTCAGCTGTGCTCGGCGACCCTGCCGGCCTGGTCGGCGAGCTGGGCGATACCGGAAACCAGACCGCCGGCGAGGTCGCCGCCGCTGAACGCCGCGGTCATCGACAGCGCCGCGAGTTTGCACGCGCGGTCGGGCAGCCGCCTGCGCGCCTCCGCGCCGGTGACGATCTCCAGTACCCGCTGGTTCGGTGAGACCGCGACCAGCACCGACTGGTCCGGATCGGTCAACTGTCCGAGCATCTTCTCGGCGTGCGCGCGCACCGGCTCGTCGAGCGGGCCGACATAGGCGCTGAAGGTCAGCCCGGTGGCGCGATCCGCGAGCCGCAGCGCCTCGTCGAGGCGGAGCAACTGGGTCGTGCTGAACGGACCGTCGAGGACCTCCGGACGCGCCCGCTCGGGCGCCTGCCGCTCGACGCTCCTGCCGTCACCAGCGGTCACTTGCGCCTCCCGTCTCGCCGTGCTGTACCGCGACCTCGCCGGGCCAGTGGTCCCCGCCGGTCTCCGGCGCGGGCAACGCGACCGGGGTGTGCCGGGCGATCGCCGTGTGCCCCGGCGTCACCTGCTCCGACCCGGCGAGGAACCAGACCGGGGCGAACTCGTACGGGCGACCCGGGCGGTACCGCTTGCCGCGCCTGGGTCCGCCGAGATACACGAGCCCGACAACGATCAGCACGACCGCGAGCGGTATGCCGACGAAAATGAGCACCGTCTGTGCGATGGACAAGCTCAACGCCCCCATACTTCGGAGGGACCATGGTTCGGATCAACCGTAACTGAGGGCTCACCCCGCCACAGCGCGGGGTGGCGCGCTGTCCACGGACGTACCGCCTCGACCTGCGCACCGAGCGCCAGGAGCAGGGCGTCCTTGCCGGGCGGGGCGACCAGTTGCACCCCGACCGGCAGGTTGTCGGCGGTCGCGCCGACCGGCAGCGCCAGCGCGGGTCCGCCCATCACGTTGACCGGCGCGTTGTACGGCGAGAACCGCGCCTGCTCGGCGAAGTCCCACGCCGGGTCGCCGGTCGAAGTGAAGTACCCCACCTCCTCCTGCGCCCGGCTGAGCACGGGAAACAGCAGTACGTCGAAGTCCGCCACCGCGTGTGCCGCGTGCCGGACCCGGCTCTGCAGGTCGGCGAGGCTGACCAGCAGGGTCTGCACGTCGACCGCCGCGCCACGGGTACGCAGCCATCGGGTCAGCGGCAGCAGGTCGCCTTCGCGCTGGGGTGGTACCGGGGACAGCGCGAGCACCGCCCAGATCCGCTGGAACGACGCCATCATGTCCGGCGTGAACGGCGGTGGGATCTCGGTCACCGCGTGTCCCGCCTCGGCGAGCGCCGCCACCGTATGCGCGACCGCGGTCACGCACGCCGGGTCGACGTCAGTCTCGACCAGCATCGGCGTGGTGAACCAGCCGACGCGCAACGGCGGCGGTTCGCCCCGCAACGCCCCGGCGAGGTAGCCGCCGGGCGGTCGGGGCGGCGGCGGGTACGGCTGCCCCGGTACCCGCAGCGCCATCGCGTCGAGCAGCGCCGCGGCCTCCACCACCGACCGGGCGAGCGGACCGTCGGTGGGCAGCCCGAAACCGCCGAACCCGAGCGGGCCGGTGGACACGACGCCCCGGCTGGGTTTGAACCCGACGACCCCGCAGATCGCGGCAGGGGTACGCAGCGAGCCGCCGCCGTCCGAGCCGTGCGCGAGCGGTACCAGTCCCGCGGCGACTGCGGCGGCGGACCCGCCGCTCGACCCGCCCGCGGTCAGGTGCGGCGCCCACGGGTTGCGCGCCGGTGGGGCGACCAGCCCCTCGGTGTACAGCGAGCAGCCGAACTCCGAGGTGGTGGTCTTGCCGACGCAGATCGTCCCGGCTGCCTTGAGCGCGGTCACCACGTCGGCGTCGTGCTCCGGTACGTAGTCGGCGAACGCCTTGGACCCGAAGGTGGTCCGCACCCCGGCGGTCAACGCCAGGTCCTTGATCGCCACCGGTACCCCGTGCAGCATCGGCAGCGCGTCGCCACGCCGTACCGCCGCGTCCGCCTCCGCCGCGCGGGCGCGCGCCCGCTCCTCGACGACCGTCACGAACGCGCCGAGGTGCTCGCCGTACGCCGCGATGCGGGTCAGATAATGGTCGACCACCTCGACGGCGCTGAGTTCGCCGGTACGGATCGCGGCGGCCAGTTCCAGCGCGCTCAACTCGTGCAGTTCGGCCATCCTGACATCGTCCCCCACCGTTTGGTTACCGTGGCGTCGTGACCGACCTGTTCACCCGCGCCCACGCCCTGGACGCCGCGGACCCGCTCGCCGGTTACCGCGACCGCTTCGTGATACCCGACCCGGACCTGATCTACCTCGACGGCAACTCGCTCGGTCGACTGCCGGTGGCGACCCGCGACCGGCTACGGGAGGCGATCGAGGTGGAGTGGGCAGCCGACCTGATCCGCGGCTGGGACCGCTGGATCGAACTCGCCCGCGAGGCGGGCGACGTGATCGCCGGGCTGCTCGGCGCCGGCCCCGGCGAGGTGACGCTGTCCGATTCGACCAGCGTCAACCTGTACAAGCTGGCGTCGGCGGCGCTCGACGCCCGCCGCGACCGGCGGGTGATCGTCACCGACGACGACAACTTCCCGACCGACCAGTACATCCTGCAGGGGCTCGCCGCCGCTCGCGGTCTCGAACTGCGGGTGGTGAAGACCGACATCGACACCGGTGTGGCGCTCGACGACGTGGTCGCCGCCCTCGACGACGACGTGGCGCTGGTCAGCCTGTCGCACGTGGCGTACCGGTCGGGCGCGGTCGCCGACCTGGTCGGCATCACCGCCGCCGCGCACCGGGTCGGTGCGCTGACCCTGTGGGACTTGAGCCACTCGGTCGGCTCCGTCGAGGTGGGTCTCGCCGACGCGGACGCCGACCTCGCGGTCGGCTGCACGTACAAGTACCTCAACGGTGGACCGGGGGCGCCGGCGTTCCTCTATGTGCGCCGCGATCTGCAGCCCAGTCTGCGTCAGCCGATCTGGGGCTGGTTCGGGCAGCGCGAGCAGTTCGCGATGGCGGCGGGGTACGACCCGGTCGAGTCGGTGGACCGGTTCCAGGTCGGCACGCCCCCGGTTCTGCCGGGGTACGCGGCGCTGGAGGGCGCGAAGCTGACCGCCGAGGCGGGCATCGGCGCGGTCGCCGCCAAGGGACGGGAACTCACCTCGTACGCGGTGGACCTGGTCGACGCCTGGTTGGCGGAGTACGGGTTCGCGCTGGCGTCGCCCCGCGACGCGGCGCGTCGCGGGGCGCACCTGACGCTGTACCACCCCCAGGCGTGGCAGGTGTGCCAGGCGCTCAAGGCGGCAAACGTGATCCCCGACTTCCGTACGCCCGACCGGCTGCGGCTCGGGTTCGCCCCGCTGTACACCCGGTTCAGCGACGTCCACGAGGGTTTCCGGCGGCTGCGTGAGGTCGTGGCGACCGGACAGTACCGGAACTTTCCGGCGCAACGCTCCCGCGTCACCTGAAAGGTGGTTCCTCCTCCAAAACCGTACCGGCGTGCCGTGATCTTTGGTGGAACATGGCCGGTGGAACGTCGGCACCCCTGGCGCGGACGTCCGGAGGAGGTATGCGATGCGGGTGGCTCGACTGGTCACCGGCTCGGTCGGCCTGGCCGTGGTGAGCGTCGCGCTGGCGGCTGCCCCGGTCGCCGCCGCGAGCCCGTACATCAACGTCAGTCCGCAGAAAGCCACGCCTGGACAGAGCATCCGGATCGTCGCGAGCTGCGGTACCGGTCAGGGCACCGGGATCGCGTCGTCGGACGTGTTCGCGTCGGTCACCCTGGTGCCCCAGGGACCTGCGCTGGTCGGTACCGCCCAACTGGTCGGCGCCGCGCCCGGCGTCCACCAGGTCACGCTGACCTGCGCGGGGGTACCGGTCGCCAGTACCGCCCTGACGGTCGCCGGCGGTCAGGGCGCAGCGCAGCCCACCGGGGCGCCGGCGGTCGTACCTGAGACCGGGGAGCCCACCGTCGCCCCGGCGACCGGAGTGGGATCGACCGCGGCGCGCGGCTTCGGCGTCGTGCTGGGCGGAGCCGCGATCCTGCTGCTCGCGCTGGTGCTGGCCGTGGTCGCCGCCGTGCGGCGATCCCGCGCCGCGGTACGCCCGTGACCGTCCCGCTGTTCGCCCGCCGCGCGGTCGTGGTCCGGACGCGGTGGGGGCGTGCCGCGAACGCCGCCCACCCGGTTTGGGAGCGTTCCGCGATCGTGACCGGACCTCCCCCGCCGCCGGCCCGGTTCCCCGGTCGGCGTCGGCGTACCGACCCGATCGCGCGCGGGGCGGGGCTCGGCGCGGGCGGGCTGGCGCTGATCGGTCTGTTCGCGGTCGGGGTGGGGCTGGGCGAGCTGCACGGTCCGCCCGCACCGGCCGCCGGATCCGCGCGGGTCGCCACGGTACCGGCGGCGAAGCCGATCGGGCGTTCCGAGCCCGTCACGATCACGATCCGGGCCATCGGGGTACGGGCCGGCGTCGAGCCCGTCGGCGCGACCGCCGACGGCAGCATCGGCACTCCCCCGGTCGACCGCACCGACCTCACCGGCTGGTACCGGTACGGTCCGGCGCCCGGTCAGTCCGGCGCGGCGGTGATCGTCGGCCACGTCGACGGTCCCCACGGGCCGTCGGTGTTCTACCGGCTCGGCGCGCTCAAGCCGGGCGCGGTCATCGAGGTGAGCCGCCGCGACCATCGCGTCGCGGTGTTCCGGGTGGACTCGGTGGAACGGTTCGCCAAGACATCGTTTCCCGCCGACCGGATCTTCTCCGGTAACGGCGGCGCCAGGCTGCGGCTGATCACCTGCGGCGGTCGCTGGGTCGGCGGCGCCACCGGGTACGCGGACAACATCGTCGTGTTCGCCACCCTCACCGGCACGCACCGGTGAGGGTGGTACGGCTCGACTACGCCGCTGCCTGGGGCAGATCCAGCCAGTCCGCCCAGCGCGGGTCGGGCGCACGGTGCCCCAGCACCCGCCACGCCACGCCCTTCGGAGCGGCCGGCGAGACATGCAGCCGCCAGCCGAGCTCGGCTGGCGTGCGGTCGCCTTTGGTGTGGTTGCACCGGGCGCAGGCGGCTACCACGTTCTCCCAGGCGTGCCGGCCGCCGCGACTGCGCGGTACGACGTGGTCGATCGTCTCCGCCGGGCCCCGGCAGTACGCGCACCGACCGCCGTCGCGGGCGAAGATCGCCCGACGGCTCAGTCCGATGTGTGTGCGGTACGGCACCCGGACGTACCGGGTGAGCCGGACGACGCTGGGTACGGGCATGGAGTCGCGGGCGCTGTGCAGCAGCCCGTCGCCGTCGATGACGCAGACGGCCTTCGCGGACAGGATCAGGATGGCGGCTCGACGCACTGACACGACACACAGCGGCTCGTAGGTCTGGTTCAACACCAGGGCTGACGAGCTGGCTAAAGGTCGTATGTCAGGCATCGCGCTCACCCTCCCGCTGGCCCCAAGCGCGGACTCCGTGCGCCCATAGTCCCCGATTGATCGGGATATTGCACGTCCTATTCGACCGCGAACTGTGAACGTTCGGCAACGTCCGGTGGTGTCCACGGGTTGATTCGCCCCGATCAGGTCACCCTGGACACATCTCGGCCGTCGGGTTTGGGCCGGCGAGTCTCGCTGCGGTACTAAAGCAGCGTGACGCTCGACCCCCGGATCGTCCTGGCGCTACCCACGCCGTCAACGACCCCGACGTGCCCCAAGGGCAGCGACGTGTGCGACTGGATCCTCAGCCAGACCGGCAACCCGTGGCTCGCCTTCGGCGGGGTGTACTTCCTGGTCAAGCCGCTGCGCATCGTGCTGATCGTGGTACTCGCCCTGCTCGCGCGGCACCTGCTGCACCGCACCATCGAGCGGCTGGTGCGCAGCACGTCCCGCAACTCGGTGCCGATCATCCTCAAACCCCTGCGCGACCGCCGCCCGCCCGCCGTGCGGGACAGCAGCGAGGTCATCCCGGAGCGTCGGCGGCAACGCGCCGAGGCGATCGGCTCGGTGTTGCGCAGCTTCTCCACCGCGCTGGTGTCGTCCATCGCGGTACTGCTCGTCCTCGGCGAACTCGGCGTCGACCTCGCGCCGCTGCTCGCCAGCGCCGGCATCGCCGGGGTGGCCCTCGGTTTCGGCGCGCAGAGCCTGGTCAAGGACGTCATCGCGGGGCTGTTCATGCTGCTCGAAGACCAGTACGGGGTGGGCGACTCGGTCGACGTGGGCGCGGCGAGCGGCACCGTCGAGGCGGTCGGGCTGCGGATCACCACCATCCGCGACAGCCAGGGCGTGCTCTGGTACATCCGCAACGGCGAGATCGTCAAGGTCGGCAACAAGAGCCAGGGCTGGTCGGTGGTCGTCGTCGACCTCCCGGTCGGTTTCACCAGTGTCGACGAGGCGACCCAGGTGTTGCGTACCGCCGCCGACGGGCTCGGCGGCGACCCCGCGTGGCGGGACGACCTGATCGAGCCGCCCGAGGTACTGGGCGTGGAGCAGGTCAACGTGGGCGGCGTGGTACTGCGCACCACGGTGAAGACGAAGCCGGACGCGCGCGGCCGGGTCGGTCGGGAACTGCGCCGCCGGCTCATGGACGCGTTGTCGGCGGCGGGCATCACCCAAGGCTGAGCCCGGTGTCCGCCGCGGGCATCACCCAAGGGCTGAGCCCGGTGTCCGCCGCCGCGTCCCGGTGCGGCGGGCAGCCGAGCGTGGTCCGACTCCGCCGTCACCGACGGTAATCATCCACTTCGCCGGACCCTACCGCGGCCCGCGCGCGCCGCCTACGGGTTCCGCCCCGGCTGCTCGGTCGGTTATCGTCCCATCCATCAGCCAAGTGGTCGATGCTCCATCCGTTCACCCTAGCCACAACTCGGCTGATCGGGCAGAATTCGGGAGCACGACGTACATAGCCCCCGAGGTCGTGACCATGACGACCGGAGGTCAGAACCAGAAGGGCCGGCCGGTGCACGACGAGACGCACACCGCGGAGCGCCCGGCTACGTTCCGGGAGGTGTTCGGTACCACCGAATACCGCGCGGTGTTTCTCGGCAGTTCGCTGTCGTGGGTCGGCGACTACCTCGCGCGCGCGGCGGTGACCGCGCTGGTGTACCGGCAGACCGGCTCGGTCGCCATGTCCGCCGCCACCTTCGCGATCAGCTACCTGCCGTGGATCGCCGGCGGGCCGGTGCTGTCCGCGATCGCGGAGCGTCACTCGTACCGCTCGGTGATGGTGATCTGCGACATCGTGCGCGCGATGCTGATCGCGCTGGTCGCGGTACCACGAATCCCGATCTGGGCGATCCTGGCGCTGCTGTTCGCGACCGCGATGCTCAACCCGCCGTTCGACGCCGCCCGTTCCGCCCTGCTGCCGCGCATCCTGCACGGCGACCGGTACGTGCTGGGGCTGTCCCTGCAGAGCACGACCCGGCAGGCGGTCCAGATCGGCGGCTACCTGACCGGCGCCGCCCTCGGGTACAACCATCCGCATCTCGCGCTGTTCGTCGACGCGGTGACGTTCGCGTTCTCGGCGTTCCTGGTCGGGCTGTGGGTCCGCGCGCGCAGTCCCGCCCTGACCGCCCGGCACCGGACCCATCTGCTGCGCGAGACCGCCGAGGGCTACCAACTCGTGTTCGGCAACCCGGTGCTGCGGGCGATCGCGGTGGTGAGCTTCGCGTCGATGCTCTTCGCCGTGGTACCGGAGGCGCTGGCCGCCGCCTGGGCGGCACTGCTGGCGCCACGGGTCAGCGATCGGGGCTGGGTCCAGGGTCTGATCATGGTGGCGAACCCGCTCGGCTTCATCGTCGGCGGTCTACTGATCGGTCGGCTGGTCGCGCCGGCGGTACGCCGTCGGTTGATCCGGCCGTTCGCCGTGCTCATTCCGGCAGCGCTCGTCCCGGCGCTGATCAACCCGTCCGCGGTGGTCGTCGCGGTGATGGCGGCGGTGTGCGGCTTCGCCGTCGCGGGCATGATCCCGGCAGCCAACGGGCTGTTCGTACAGGCGCTGCCGGACGCGTTCCGGGCCCGCGCCTTCGGCGTGATGCAGAGCGGGGTACAGATCTGCCAGGGCGTCGCCGTGCTGGTCACAGGCACGCTCGCCGACCGGTACCCGCTGCCGGTCGTAGTGGGGCTGTGGAGTCTGCTCGGCGTCGCGATCATGGTCTTTGCCGGCGCCTCGTGGCCGGCGTCCGAACAGTTCTCGACGGCGACCGCCACGGCTCGGGAGATGAACGCCGGGAACGCGACCGACCGGACGGTGGTACCCGGTACCCCTGCCGCCCGCCGCCCCGGCGACCCCGCAGCACCCGCCGGACCGTCCGGCCCCGCCGCGCAGGGACCGGGCGCGGCGCAGGTCGGCGTGGTGAGCTGAGCCGGGCGTCGCGCCCCGACGGGAGGCATCCGCCGACGCGCCTGGCACCATGGACGGGTGAGCAGCGCCCCCACCTTCTACGACGCGGTCGGCGGTGAGCCGACCTTCCGCAAACTGGTCGACGTGTTCTACGCCGGGGTGGCCGAGGACCCGCTGCTGCGCCCGATGTACCCGGAGGAGGATCTGGGGCCCGCCGCGGACCGGCTGCGGATGTTCCTCGTGCAGTACTGGGGCGGCCCGAACACGTACTCGCAGCAGCGCGGACATCCGCGCCTGCGGATGCGCCACGCGCCGTTCCGGGTCGGGCCGCGCGAACGGGACGCGTGGCTGACGCACATGCGCGACGCGGTGGACTCGCTCGACCTGGACCCGGCACACGAAGCCGAGTTGTGGGCGTACCTGGAACGGGCGGCGCACTTCATGGTGAACACGTTCGAGGACTAGCGGGGGTGCCGGTCGCCGGACCGTGGCGCGACCAGCCGGTCGCCGGACCGTGGCGCGACCGACCAGTCGCTGACGGTGACGCGACGGACGGGGCGTATGCCCCGTCCGTCGCGTCGTTCCGGCTCACGTCGGCGTGACGTCGGGTTCCGGTTCGTCGGGTCCCGGTTCGCCGGGTTCCGGTCGTCGGGCCGTCCGGGTGTCGCGCCCGCCCGCTACAACAGGCCGCCCTCGTCGTACAGCCATTCCACGAACGAGACGGCGACCGCGGCGGCGCAGTCGATCAGTTCGACCAGCAGTTGGTCGTGGACCCCGGAGACGAGCGGCACCTGCATCTCGGCGTAGATCGGCAACTGGTTGCGTTCGGAGGGGTCGCCCACGTACGCCTTGCAGAACCGGCGGGAATGGTTCCACTCGTTGACCGCTCGGTAGGCCCGATCGGTCCAGTCACAGGGGACGGTGGCGTACGGCCGGGCCCGCATCACCAGGATCTCGTCGTCGGGGCCCTCCAGCGTGAACAGCACCGCGTGCCGTTCCCACATCGCCAGCAGGCTGCCGTCGCCGTCCGTCAGATAGCGGATGTCAAGGCAGTCGAGCGCCGCGCCGATCCGTTCCATCGACACCGGGCTGACGACGGCAGCCGCCATGCTCCGGGTCGCCGCTTCCCCAACGCTGCTGCGCGGGGCTGGAAGTTCCATCTTCACCCCTACTTCGGCTGTCGAGCGCCCTTCACACGGGTCTCCGCTCCGAACGGTTCCGCCCCGCCATGGCCACCTCGGCATAGTGGTGCTCCTCGCTTCGCAGAGTGTCCACGTGCCAACCGTCCGTGGACCCGATGCGTGACCATACCGGGACACTCGACGCGGCGACAGTCCCTCGCGGCGCGTCGACACCCTTACGGGTCCCTCGCGTCGGGCAGGTACGAAATCGCTTTCACGGCCCGGCTCCGCGCGACAACCGCCCGGCCGACTGGCGGCTCGTCGGCGCCCGGTTGGCGGCGAGGCGGACCCGTACGGCTGAGGCGGTGCGAGCCGCGGTCCGAGCGCGATGGCGCTGTCGATCCGGCGGTCTGTCGTTCGTGTAGGAGGTGAGGACGCCGGGGCGACGCCGGCGCACAGGCACGAAGGAGACGCCACTATGGGCAAGGTCGTTGCCATCGAGCACCTGACGCTGGACGGCGTGGTACAGGCTCCGGGACACCCCGAGGAGGACCCGCGGGACGGATTTCCCCACGGCGGCTGGGCGAACCGCGCCCAGGACCCGGCGATGCAGCAGGTGATGGCCGCGTACATGTCGAGCACATGGTCTCTGCTGGCGGGGCGGACGACGTACGAGCGTTTCGCGGACTACTGGCCGAAGCAGGCGCCGAACCCGTTCACCGAGGCGCTGAACCGGGTTCACAAGTACGTCGCGTCGACGACGCTGACCGAGCCGCTGGGCTGGCAGAACTCGACGCTGCTGACGGGCGACGCCGCGCGGGAGGTGGCCCGGCTCAAGGCTGAACTGCCGGACAACCTGGTGGTCTTCGGCAGCGCGACGCTGGTGCGCTCGCTGATGCCGCACCACCTGGTGGACCAGTTCGTCCTCATGATCCACCCGCTGGTGCTCGGCTCGGGCCGCCGGTTGTTTTCCGGCTCGGACGTGGCCGCTTTCCGGCTGGTCGACTCGATGACCACCAGTACCGGCGTGGTCATCGCCTGCTACCAACCCGGCACAACATGATCATGTCGGACCGCGTGTCGCGGGAACCCTGCCGCGCGGAACCTAGGGTCGGGGCCGGTGCGGACCCGTTGGGCGCAGCGCCAGGGTCGCGTCGGCGCGACGCCAGACCGTGCCGTACCGACCGGCCAGCCCGACCCAGCCGCCTGAGACGACGACCCGCACCTCGCCCGGACCGTCCGGCTCCACGAAGCCCATCCGGACCAGCCCCTGGACCAGCCGCTGGCTGACCTCGACGCGCCGGTCGTCGGCGAGTACCACGATCGGCACGTGGTCGAGCAGCGCGTCGCGGATCATCCGCTCGCCGACCGGACGGCCCGCGAGCCCGCCGGTACCGGCGGCGCGCAGCGTCGCCGCCGCCGCCCCGGCGAGCTGCCGGACCTGTTCGGCGGGCAGTACCTCGACCTGGGTCCCGGCTCCCGGCGGCAGCGGCGACCGCCACTGCGCGTCCCTGGCGGGCGGCGACGTCGGCGAGCCGGACTGCAGGGCGGTCAGCAGGTCAGCCGCGCCCAGCGTGGTGTCCACGGCGGACGGAACCGGTACGGTGCGGCAGACCAGGACGTCCCAGGGCAGCCTGCCCCACAGGGTGAGCGCGTCCGAACCGGCGGGCCGCAGCCGTACCAGCGCGGCGCGGTCGAGCCGAGTCAGCCGAGCCAGGAACGGTCCGGCGTCGGCGAGAGTCAGTCCGGCGGGGATCACGCCTGCCACGGCAGCAGAAACGCGCGCTCCGCGTCGCTGAGGCGGCGCGGACGCTGGGTCTCCAGGTCGTACGGCACGCACACCGAGCGTGCCCGGCTCGCCACCTGCCCCCGGTCGAACAGTTCGTAGGCGATGACGAACCGGCTGGGCCGGATGTCCTCGACCCACATCTCGATGGTGACCGTGGGACGCGCGCCGTCGTGCTCGGCGGTGGCGTAGTCCACCGGGCGCAGGTAGTCGACCTCGTGCCGGGAGATCACCACGCCCTCCTCGAACGAGGTGAGGCCCTGTTCACCCGCCCGGCGGAACATCAGCGCGACCCGCGCCTCCTCGTACAGCGTCAGGAACCGCGCATTGTTGACGTGCCCGAACACGTCGAGGTCGGACCAGCGCAGCGCGCACTGGTAGGTGTATCTCACCGGGCGCCACTCTCTTCGTTCGCGACCGCGAGGCTCGGGTCGCCCCAGAACGCCCGCTCGTCGTCGTCCAGCGGGCGCGGCTTGGCGTCCGCGTACGAGTACGCCACCAGCACGCACTCGCAGCGGGCGACCGGTCCGGGCGCGTCCGGGCTGTACAGCCGCTGAAGCAGCGTCCACGAGGTGCGACCGACGCGGGACACGCCGGTCTCCACGCGCAGCGTCAAGCCCGGGCGGAACTCGACGGGAGCGAGGTAGTCCACCGCGACCCGCGCCGCGATGCAGCCGCGGTCGCCGGTCGAGCCCGGTACCCCGCTCGGCGACGCCGCCAGCAGCGCCATCCGGGCGTCCTCGAAGTACGACAGGTAGCGCGCGTGGTTGACGTGGCCGAGGGTGTCCGGGTCGGACCAGCGGACCTGGGCGTGGTACACCGCCGGCGACGCCGACATCGGCGTCGCCGGCGCCATCCGGTCAGTCACGGGTGAGCTTGCGGTAGGTGACGGCGTGCGGACGGGCCGCTTCCGGTCCGAGCCGGTCGACCTTGTTCTTCTCGTACGCCTCGAAGTTGCCCTCGAACCAGAACCACTTCGCCGGGTTGTCGTCGTCGCCCTCCCAGGCGAGGATGTGCGTCGCGACCCGGTCGAGGAACATCCGGTCGTGCGAGATCACCACGGCGCAGCCCGGGAAGTCGAGCAACGCGTTCTCCAGGCTGGACAGCGTCTCGACGTCGAGGTCGTTGGTGGGCTCGTCGAGCAGCAGCACGTTGCCGCCCTGCTTCAGGGTGAGCGCCAGGTTGAGCCGGTTGCGCTCGCCACCGGACAGCACGCCGGTCGGCTTCTGCTGGTCGGGACCTTTGAACCCGAACGCCGCGACGTACGCCCGCGACGGCATCTCCACCTTGCCGACCATGATGTGGTCGAGCCCGTCGGAGACCACCTCCCAGACCGTCTTGGTCGGGTCGAGCCCGGCGCGGTTCTGGTCGACGTACGAGATCTGGACGGTCTCGCCGACCTTCACCGTGCCGTCGTCCGGCTGCTCCAGACCGACGATGGTCTTGAACAGGGTGGTCTTGCCGACGCCGTTCGGGCCGATGATGCCCACGATGCCGTTGCGGGGCAGCGAGAAGCCCAGGTCGTCGATGAGCACCCGGTCGCCGAAGCCCTTGCGCAGGTGGGACACCTCGATGACGGTGTTGCCCAGGCGGGGACCCGGCGGGATCTGGATCTCCTCGAAGTCCAGCTTGCGGGTCTTCTCCGCCTCGGTCGCCATCTCCTCGTACCGAGACAGCCGCGCCTTCGACTTCGCCTGCCGCGCCTTCGGGTTGGAGCGCACCCAGTCCAACTCGTCTTCCAGGCGCTTCTTCATCTTGGCGTCCTTGCGGCCCTGCACCGCCAGCCGCTCGGCCTTCTTCTGCAGGTATGTCGAGTAGTTGCCCTGGTAGCCGTGCACACGGCCACGGTCGACCTCGGCGATCCACTCGGCGACGTTGTCCAGGAAGTACCGGTCGTGCGTGATCGCGATGACGGTGCCCGGGTATTTCGCGAGGTGCTGCTCCAGCCACTGGACGCTCTCCGCGTCCAGGTGGTTGGTCGGCTCGTCGAGTAGCAGCAGGTCGGGCTGCTCGAGCAGCAGCTTGCACAGCGCCACCCGGCGCCGCTCGCCGCCGGAGAGGTTCTTCACGTCGGCATCCGGCGGCGGACAGCGCAGCGCGTCCATCGCCAGTTCCAGCTTCGAGTCGATGTCCCACGCGTCGGCGTGGTCCAACTCCTCCTGCAGCCGGCCCATCTCCTCCATCAACTCGTCGGAGTAGTCGGTCGCCATCTGCTCGGCGATCTTGTTGAACCGCTCCAGCTTCGACTTCGTCTCCGCGACCGCCTCTTCGATGTTGCCGAGCACCGTCTTGGCGTCGTTCAGCGGCGGCTCCTGCGCCAGCAGACCGACCGTGTAGCCGGGCATCAGCCGCGCCTCGCCGTTGCTCGGCTGGTCGAGACCCGCCATGATCTTCAACAGGCTCGACTTGCCGGCGCCGTTCGGGCCGACCACGCCGATCTTCGCGCCAGGCAGGAATGACAACGTCACGTTGTCGAGCACGACCTTGTCGCCGTGTGCCTTCCGGGCCCGGTCAAGGACATAGATGAACTGGGCCACTGTGCGCCTTACCTCCGCCTTGTCTGCTCCGCCACCTCGCCGCGCGCCCGGCGCGAGCCGGGCCGTCGCGGTCAATCTTTCCAGGGTCGCCCCGCACCCGGGAAACCGGGCGGCGAGCCTGTGGACAACCAGCCCGACCGGGGCCGACCTCACGCGCCGACCATCCGGCGCGCACCGATCGACCATAACCGGGGGCGACCGACGCGTATTCCGCCGAAGATCACACCGGTACCGGCGACCTGGGCGGGTTACCGAGGTCGGAACGGGGAACAGGGGGAACCGGTGATCACGTCGCCGGACGCGGCGACCGGGCCCGTTCAGTAGGCTCGGGGCAGGTCGTGGGAACGGAGGGAGCGCGGCGTGCCAGGAGGCAGCTCGTTCGTGGTCGTCGCCAACCGGTTGCCGGTCGACGAGATCAAGACCGCGGAAGGGCGCGCGTGGCGGCGAAGCCCGGGCGGACTCGTGACCGCCCTGGAGCCGGTACTCGTCGCCCACAAGGGGACCTGGGTCGGTTGGGCCGGCGGCGCGAGCCGCGAGGGCGACCCGGTGCCCGAGCCGTTCGAGTCGGAGGGGATGCGCCTGCGACCGGTACCGCTGACCCTGGACGACGTCGAGCGGTACTACGAGGGCTTCTCCAACTCGAGCCTGTGGCCGCTGTACCACGACGCGGTCGAGACGCCGATGTACAAGCGCTCCTGGTGGGACGCGTACCGACAGGTGAACCGCCGGTTCGCGGAGGCAGCCGCCGAGGAGGCGGGCGAGAAGGCGACGGTCTGGGTCCAGGACTACCAGCTGCAACTGGTACCGGCGATCCTCCGCGAACTGCGACCCGACCTGCGGATCGGGTTCTTCCTGCACATCCCGTTCCCGCCGGTCGAGTTGTTCATGCAACTGCCGCGCCGGGTGGAGATCCTGCGCGGGCTGCTCGGCGCCGACCTGGTCGGCTTCCAGCGTCCGCTGGCCGCGCAGAACTTCCTGCGGCTGACCCGGCACCTGCTGGGTCTGCGCCCCCGCGCGAACGCCGTCGACCTGGACGGTCGGCTGGTCAAGGCGACCGCCTTCCCGATCTCGATCGACGTCGCCGAGATGGAGGCGCTGGCGTCCAGCCCCCTGGTACGCACCCGAGCCGAGCAGATCCGCGCCGAACTGGGCGACCCCAAGACCGTCATCCTCGGCGTCGACCGGCTCGACTACACCAAGGGCATCGAACAACGACTCAAGGCGTTCCGGGAACTGCTGTCCGAAGGGCGTCTCTCAGTACCTGAGACGGTGATGGTCCAAGTCGCCACGCCGAGCCGGGAGCGGGTCGAGCACTACCAGGCACTTCGGGTCAAGGTCGAGCGCGAGGTCGGCCGGATCAACGGCGAGTACGGGCGTGTCGGGGTGCCCGCAGTCCACTATCTTCACCAGTCGTACAGTCGCAGTGAGCTCGCGGCGCTGTACTGTGCGGCGGACGTGATGATGGTGACTCCTCTGCGGGACGGCATGAATCTGGTAGCCAAGGAGTACGTCGCCGCCCGGGTCGACCTGGGCGGCAGCCTCGTGCTCAGCGAGTTCGCCGGCGCGGCCGGCGATCTGCGGCAGGCATTCCTGTGCAACCCGCACGACCTCGACGGTGTCAAGGACGCGCTGCTCAAGGCGGTGCATGCCGATCCGGCCGAGGCGGCGAGACGGATGCGCGTCATGCGTCGCCACGTTCGCGCACACGACGTCGCGCACTGGGCGCAATCCTTCCTTCAGGCACTCGGCGCGGCGGAGGCGACAGAGTGACCACCGGTACCAACAGCTCGACCCTCGTGCCGGCCGAGCCGCTGGACGCTGAGCTTCGCAGCGCCGTCGCACGCATCGCACGCGTGCCGCATCTGCTGGTCGCCTGCGACTACGACGGCACGCTGGCGCCGATCGTGGAGGACCCGTCTCAGGCGGTACCGCTGCCCGAGGCGGTCGCCGCCGTGCGGTCGCTGGCCGCGCTGCCGCAGACCACGGTCGCCGTGGTCTCGGGGCGGGCGCTGCGCGACCTCGCCGCGCTGTCCCGGCTGCCCAGCGAGGTCCACCTGGTCGGCAGCCACGGGTCGGAGTTCGACGTCGGGTTCGTCCAGCGGCTCGCGCCGGAGCTCGTCGAGCTGCGCACCCGGCTGCAGCGCGAGATCCAGAGCATCGTGGGCGGGCGGCCCGGCGTGCGCATCGAATCCAAGCCGGCAAGCGTCGCGGTCCACTTCCGGACCGCTCTGCCCGAGGTCAAGGACGAGATCGTCGCCGCGATCGAGCAGGGCCCGGCGGCGTGGCCGGAGATCTACGTCACACGGGGCAAGGAAGTCGCCGAGCTGTCGGTAATCGCCACCCACAAGGGCACCGCGGTCGACGCGCTGCGCATGCAGATCTCCGCCAGCGCGGTCCTGTTCATCGGCGACGACGTCACCGACGAAAACGCGTTCGGTCGGCTCAAGGGGCCGGACGTGGGCGTCAAGATCGGACCCGGCGAGACTCTCGCCGGGTACCGCGTGGCCGACCCGGTCGAGGCGGTACGCGTGCTCGGGCTCCTGCTCGAAGCCCGGCGCACCTGGCTGTACGGCGAGCGCGCGGTACCCATCGAGCGGCACTCGATGCTCGCCAACGGGCGTACCGTCGCCCTGCTCACCCCGGACGCCAAGGTGAGCTGGCTGTGCCACCCCCGACCGGACTCGTCGGCGATCTTCGCGGATCTGCTCGGCGGTACCTCCGCCGGGCACTTCTCGATCGTCCCGACCGAAGGCGAGAAGATGCCGCTCGGTCAGCGGTACCGGTCGGGCACCATGACCGTGGAGACCCGCTGGTCGGGGCTGACCGTGACGGACTGGCTGGACAACGCCGGACCGACCGGCACGACCCTGGTCCGGGAGCTGACCGGGCACCGGACGGTACGCCTCGAGTTCTGCCCCCGACCCGAGTACGGGCAGGTCGCGATCAGGCTGCAGCCGCTCGGCGACGGTCTGCTGGTGCTCGGCTCCAACGAGCCGGTGGCGTTGCGCGCCCCGGGCGTCGACTGGGACGTCGTCACCGAGGCCGGTCACCAGACCGCGCGCGCGGTCGTCGACCTGCGTGCCGCCGGCGGACGGGTGGTGCTGGAACTGCGGCTCGGCTCGCACTCCATCGATCCGCACGCGGTTCCCGTCGAGGTACGCCGGGACGAAGCCGAACGGCCGTGGCGCGAGTGGGTCCGTGCGCTGCGGCTGCCGTCGCTCGCCCGTGAGCACGTCACACGCAGCGCGCTCACCCTGCGCGGGCTGTGCCACCAGCCGACCGGCTCGATCCTCGCGGCGGCGACCAGTTCCCTGCCCGAGGAGCTGGGCGGGGTCCGCAACTGGGACTACCGGTACTGCTGGCTGCGCGACGCGGCGATGAGCGCCCGCGCCCTGGTCGACCTCGGCTCGCTGGACGAGGCCGAGGCGCTGCTCGCCTGGATCGACCTGTGCGTCGAACGCACCGGCGGGCACCCGGAGCGGCTGCACCCGCTGTACACCGTCGACGGGTTCGAGCTCGGCGCCGAAGCGGTCATCGAGACGCTGCCCGGGTACGCCGGATCACGCCCGGTCCGGGTCGGCAACGCCGCGAACCGGCAGCTTCAACTCGACGTGTTCGGTCCGATCGCCGACCTGATCGCGGCGGTCGCCGACGTGCGCGGGTCGGTGAAGGCGCAGGAGTGGCGGGTCCTGGACAACATGGTCTCCGCCGTGGAGCGGCGCTGGCACGAGCCGGACCACGGACTGTGGGAAGCCCGGCTGCCACCCCGGCACCACGTGTACTCGAAGGTCATGTGCTGGATGACCGTGGACCGCGCGCTGCACCTGGTGCGCAAGCACGACGGCGGGCAGGACCGCCCGGACTGGGCCGAGCTGCGCGACCGGATCGCCGAGAACGTGCTGACCCACGGCTGGCACGAGGAGGCGGGCGCGTACTCGGTCGCGTACGGGTACCCGGAAATGGACGCCTCGTCGCTGTGGATCGGGTTGTCCGGGCTGCTTCCCGACGACGACCCGAGGTTCCTCGACACGGTCCTGAAGATCGAGGCCGACCTGCGTTCCGGGCCGGTGGTGTACCGGTACCGCTGGGACGACGGGCTGCCGGGTCGCGAGGGCGGGTTCCACATCTGCACGGCGTGGCTGATCGAGGCGTACCTGCGTACCGGACGCCGCTCCGACGCGGAGGAGCTGTTCGAGCAGATGCTCGACTGCGCGGGCCCGACCGGGCTGCTGCCCGAGCAGTACGACCCGCTCGCCGAGCGCGGACTGGGCAACCACCCCCAGGCGTACAGCCACCTGGGCGTGATCCGGTGCGCGCTGCTGCTGGACGGGACGACCACCGACTGAGCGGGCGGCGCACCGGCGGGGACGTCGTCGACAAGCGCACAACGGTGGTGGTGTAGGTACACCACCACTGTTGTGCGGGTCGACCGGAACCGGTCAGCTGGCGGGCGTGGACGCCGCGACAGCCAGCACCTCGGCGACGGCGCCCACCACGACCACGGCAGGCGGTCGCAGCCCCGCCTCGGCGACCGCGCGCGGCAGGTCGCCGAGGGCGGCGCGGACCACGCGTTGCGTCCCGGTCGTACCCTCCTGCACGACGGCAGCCGGGGTGTGCGCCGATCGCCCGTGCGCGCGCAGGGTCGCCACGATCGCGTCGAGGTTTCTCAACCCCATCAGCACGCACAGCGTCCCGCGTAGCCGCGCCAACGCCGACCAGTCGACCAGCGACCCTGGATCGTCCGGGGGAAGGTGCCCCGACACCACCACGAACTCGTGCGCCACGCCGCGATGGGTCACCGGGATGCCGGCGGCGGCGGGTACCGCGATCGCGCTGGTCACCCCCGGTACGACGGTGACCGGGACGCCCGCGGCGACGCAGGCGAGCACCTCCTCGCCGCCGCGCCCGAACACGTACGGGTCGCCGCCCTTGAGCCGCACCACCGCCTTGCCCGCCAGCGCCCGGTCCACGATGATCCGGTTGATCTCCTGCTGGGTACGGGCCGGTCCGTACGGGATCTTCGACGCGTCCACCAGTTCCGCGTCGCCCCGCGCCTCGTCGAGCAGCAGTCCCGGTACCAGCCGGTCGACCACGATCACGTCGGCGGCGGCGAGCAGCCGCCGCCCCTTCACGGTGATCAGTTCCGGGTCGCCCGGTCCCGAGCCGACCAGCGCCACCGACCCGAGGGTCGGCGCGGCCGGTACCTGCGGGTCGCCGGCAGCCGTGGCGTCGCGCCCGCCGCCGGAGACCGGCTCGCGCGGTTCCGGGACGGTGCCGGGCAGCGCGCCGGTGGCGAGACCGTCGCGGATCGCGTCGCGGATAGCCATCGCCCGGCGCGGCTCGCCGCCGCCGAGCACCGCCACGGTGACCGGTCCGTGCCGGGTCACCGCGGGCGTCCACGCGGTCGCCGCGTACCGGTCGTCCGCCCGTACGCAGAACACCCGCTGCCGTTCGGCGACGGCGCTGACCTCGCTCGCCACCGCCCGGTCGTCGACGGCGACGTGGACCAGCCACGCCCCGTCCACGTCGGTCGGCTCGAAGCCGCGCGCCCGCCATCCGATCCGACCCGCGTCGGCGAGGGCGCGCAGCGCCGGGGTGATCGTGGGAGCCACGAGCAGCACGTCCGCCCCGGCGGCGAGCAGCCCCGGCACCCGCCGGCTGGCGACCGCCCCGCCGCCCACGACAAGGACCCGCCGACCGTCCAGCCGCAGCCCCATCGGATACAGGTTCACGTGCCGGTGACCCCCGCCGAATCGAAAACGTTCACTTTTCGGTGACCCCCGCCGAGTCGAAGGTCGCCACCTCGTGCAGTACCCGCACCGCGCTGGCGACCGTCGGCAGCGCGAGCAGCGCCCCGGTACCTTCGCCGAGTCGCAGTCCGAGGTCGACCAGCGGTTCGAGCCCGAGATGGCGCAGCGCGACCGTGGCGCCCGGTTCGGCGGAACGGTGACCTGCCACGCACGCGGCGACGGCGTCGGGCGCCAGGGCGGTCGCCGCGAGCGCGGCGGACGCGGCGATCACCCCGTCGATGATGACCGGTACCCGGTGGGCTGCCCCGCCCAGCACGAACCCGGCAAGGGCGGCGTGCTCCAGCCCGCCGACCGCCGCCAGTACCCCGATCGGGTCGCTCGGGTCCACCGCGTGCCGCGCCAGGGCGGTCGCGACGACCTCGACCTTGTGCGCGTGCACCGCGTCCGGGATGCCGGTACCGCGTCCGGTGACCGTCGCCGCGTCGCTGCCGGTGAACGCCGCGACCAGGGCTGCCGCCGGCGTGGTGTTCGCGATCCCCATGTCCCCGGTGACCAGCGCCCGGGCACCGTCGGCGACCAGGCGACCGGCGACGTCGATGCCCACCTCGACGGCGGCGACGACCTCGTCGCGGGTGAGCGCCGGACCGACCGTCAGATCGCGCGTACCGCGTCGGATGTTCGCGCTGATCAGACCCGGTGCCGGGGCGAGCGGCGCGGCGACTCCCACGTCCACCACGACGACGGTCGCGCCGACCTGCCGGGCGAACGCGTTGACCACCGCGCCTCCGGCGAGGAAGTTGCCGACCATCTGCGCGGTGACCTCCTGCGGCCAGGGCGTCACGCCCTGCGCGTGTACCCCGTGGTCGCCCGCGAAGATCGCCACGGCGGCGGGCTGCGGCATCGGCGGAGGACACGCCCCGGCGAGCCCGGCGAGGCGTACCGAGAGGTCCTCGAGCGCCCCCAGCGAGCCGGCGGGCTTCGTCAGCCGGGCGTGCAGGGCTCGGGTCGCCGCCATGGCGCTCGCGTCCGGCGGTCGCACCGCCGCGATGGTCTCCTGGAGCACTAGCCCTCCCCGGTCAGTACCTCGGTCAGCGCGGCGACGAATGCGTCGCCGATGGCAGTCTCCCGCACCGCGACGCGCAGCCAGTCGGGGCCCAGCCCGGGGAAGGTGTCGCCACGGCGTACCGCGAAACCCCGCTCCCGCAGCGCCCGCCGCACCCGCGCCCCGTCCGGTACCCGCAGCAGCACGAACGAACTCGCCGGCTCGGCGGGGATCTCGACGCCCGGTACCCGGCGCAGCGCGGCGACCAGGTCGCGGCGGTGTACCGCGAGCCGCTCGGCGATCGCCCGTTCCGCCGCGACCGCCTCGGGCGAGGCACACGCCGCCGCCGCGGCGAGCGCGGGTGTCGAGACCGGCCACAGCGGCTGTACGGCGGCGAGCGCGGCGACCAGGCGCGGCTCGGCGAGCAGGTATCCGATGCGCAGCCCGGCGAGCCCCCAGGTCTTGGTGAGGCTGCGGACCACGACGAGTCCGGGCAGGTCGGCGCGACCGGCGAGGGAGTCCGGCTCGCCCGGTACGGTGTCGGCGAACGCCTCGTCGACCACGAGGACGCGGCCTGGTCGGGCGAGCGCCGCCAGCGTCGCGGCAGGGTGCCGGACCGATGTCGGGTTCGTCGGGTTGCCGACGACGACCAGGTCCGCCTCCTGCGGAATCGCGGTCGGGTCGAGGCGGAAGCCGGTACCCGCCGCGAGCGTCACCCGACGCACCCGGTGACCCGCTGCCCGCAGCGCCGCCTCCGGCTCGGTGAACTGCGGGTGTACCACGACCGGATGCCTCACCCTGCCGACCGCCGCGCGGGCGATCAGCACGAACGCCTGCGCCGCCCCGGCGGTGAGCAGCACCTCGTTCTCGCCTCGCCGGTGGCGCGCCGCGAGCGCGCGGCGCGCCGGTGTCGGGTCCGGGTACCGGTCCAGCGTCCCCAGCGATGAAGCGAGCGGCTCGGCGAGCCACCCGGGCAGCGGCTCCTGCCGCACGTTGACGGCGAGGTCGACGAGACCGTCGGCGACCTCGCGGTCGCCGTGGAAGCCGAGGTCGGGGTCGGTGGGCATGCCGCGATCGTGCCGGGCGGGGCGGGACGGGTACCGACCGGGGGCGAGATCCCGTGAAGCTCGTGCTTTCGGTCCTTAGTTGTGGGTATTTGTCCTAGCTTCTAAGGCGTGACGAAGAGCCTTATCGCCTCCGCCCGCTGGGTCGCTCCGCTCGTGCGCGCGGGTCTCATCGTCGGCATCGCGACCGCTGTGCTGATCTACCCGCTGGTCGCGCTCGGCGGGTTGACCGCCAAGGCCGGCACCGACGCGTTCAACTCTCTGCCGACCGAACTCACCACGGTGCGACAGGCTCAGGCGTCCACCGTGTACGCCGCGGACGGCACCACCCCGTTGACCATGTTCTACGAGGAGTACCGCAGGTACGTCCCGATCAGCGACGTCTCGCCGTACATGTCGGAGGCGATCGTCTCGGCGGAGGACGGGCGCTTCTACCGGCACCACGGCGTCGACCCGAAGGGCGTGGCGCGCGCGTTCGTGGCGAACCGCCAGGCGGGCGAGGTGTCCCAGGGCGGCTCCACGCTGACCATGCAGTACGTCCGTGACGCGCTGCGCGACTCCGCCCGCACCCCCCGGCAGGCGATCGACGCGACCGAGCAGACGCCCAGTCGCAAGATCCGCGAGATGCGGTACGCGATCGAGTTGGAGAAGCGGCTCACCAAGCAGGAGATCCTCGAGCGGTACCTGAACATCGCCTACTTCGGTCACGACGCGTACGGCATCTACGCCGCCAGCCAGATCTTCTTCTCCAAGCCGCCGAACCAGCTCACCCTGCCCGAGGCGGCGCTGCTCGCCGGGCTGGTCAAGGCGCCCACCGCGTACGACCCGGCGAGCACCGACACCTCAGACGCGCGGGCGCGGCGGGACTGGGTGCTGACCCGGATGCAGACCCTCGGGTACATCCCGCCGAGCGTCGCCGAGCAGGCCCGGCAGCAGCCGATCAAGCTCAAGCTGAGCAGCCCGCCTAACGACTGCATCTCGGTGTCGCACAACGACTGGGGCTTCTTCTGCGACATGTTCCGCCAGTGGTGGATGTCGCAGCCCGCGTTCGGCGACAACCCGCAGGACCGCCTGGAGACGCTGCGTCGCGGCGGTTGGCGGATCGTCAGTTCGCTCGACCCCGCCGTACAGTCCGCCGCGCGCCAACAGGTGATCGCCAAGGAACCGGTGACCAGCAAGTTCGCCCACGGGCTGGTGATGGTCGAGCCCGGCTCCGGTCTGATCAAGGCGATGGCGGTGAACCGGGTGTACTCCTTCGACCAGTCGCGGAACGGACCGAGCACGGCGGTCGGCGCGAGAGGCGTCCGCGGCACCTACCCGAACACGGTGAACATGCTGCTCGGCGGCGGTTCGATCGGGTACCAGGCGGGTTCCACGTTCAAGATGTTCACCATGCTCGCGGCGCTGGAACACGGCATGCCGCTGAGCACCGAGATCTACGCGCCCTACACCGTCACGACCAACTACCTGACCAGCAGCGGACCGGCACGCTGCGCGGGCGACAAGTGGTGCCCGAGCAACGCGAGCGGGGCGATGACCGGCTGGCAGAGCATGTGGTCCGGGTTCGGCAAGTCGGTGAACACCTACTGGGTACAGGTCGAGGAGCGGGTCGGCGCCGCCAACGCCGTCCAGATGGCCCAGCGGCTGGGGTTGACCTGGCACAACGCGGTCGACGAGCGGCTGGCGAAACCGGAGAACGCGAACGGCTGGGGTCCGTTCACCCTCGGCGTCGCGGACACCACGCCGCTGGAGATGGCGAACGCGTACGCCACGGTCGCGGCGAACGGGGTGTACTGCGAGCCGTTGCCGGTACGGTCGATCACCGCGCCGGACGGCAGTCCGGCGATGATGTCCGTCGGCAAGGGCAAGGCGGTACCGGTCGCGTCGCCACGCTGCCACCAGGCGGTCGCCCCCGAGGTGGCGCATGCCGCCGCCGACGCGGCACGGTGTACGACCGGGTACAAGGCGGCGACCGGGGACTGCGGCGGATGGTCGACGGCGTCCGGCGTGTACCGGACGGTCGGTCGTCCGGTCGCCGGCAAGACCGGTACCACGGACAACACGGCGGCTGCCTGGTTCATCGGGTTCACCCCGCAACTCGCCGCGGCGGCGTTCATCTCGGACCCCGACAATCCGGGCGACGGCGTCGGGGACAGGAACTCCCAGAAGCCGGTCGAAGCGGTGGCGAACACGTTGAAACTCGCGTCCGCCGCGCTGCCGGTACGCGACTTCACCCCACCGCCGTCGCGCCTGGTCGGCAAGGCGCAGAGGGTCGTCGCGCCGCCGGCGGTGGCGCCGGCACGCCCGGCACGACCGGCTCCCGCGCCGCGCCAGCAGCAGCCGCCCGCGCAGAAGAAAAAGAAGAAGGGGCGCGGCTGAGCGCGTCTCCGTCGTCGCCGGTCAGGTCGCGGCGATGCCCCGCGACCCGGCACAGTTGCCCGGTTACCGCAGGTCGGCGGCGACCAGCGACCACATCTGCAGGTCGACCCGACCGCTGTGGACGTGTCCGGCGTTGCGCAGCAGCCCCTCGTACACGAAACCGGCTTTCTCCGCGACCCGCCGCGACGCCGTGTTGCCCGGCGCCACCCGCAACTCCACCCGCTGGAACCCGTGCTCCACGATCAACGCGATGGCGAGCCCGTCCACCGCCTCCGCGGCGATACCGAACCCGCGCGTCTCGGGCGCGACCGCGTAGCCGATCTCGGTGCTGCGCGCCACCCAGTCGGTGCGTTCCGTCCACAGGCAGCCGACCAGCGTGTCGTCCTCGCGCCGCAGGACCCCGTAGTTGTCGCCGGCACCGGTGCTGCGGCGCTGCTCCGCCAGCCCGGTACACCACGACTGCCCGTCGATCTGCCCGAACTCGGCGGGGAACGGCAGCCAGCGCCGGGTCTGCTTGTCCGCGAACACCTCGCTGACCCGCTCCGCGTCCTCCGGCACCACCGGCCTGACATGCAGTCGCGGGGTGGCGACGGTCAGCGCGGGAAAGCGACGGGTCGGCAGGATCGGCCAGGCGCCCGACCACGACTCCGTGATCACGCGCCCGACCCGATCGGACGTCGGGCATCCGGCGAGGCGACCATGGAACCTCCTCGGGTCGCGGAACGGGTCGCGGATGGCGCCGTCACACGCTGTCCGGTCTCGACCCGGTCCTCGTTCCGCGTCTCGACCCGGCGTCTCGGCACGCACCCGTCGGCGACGATAGCGGAAACCGGGGCGGCTGGGCGCCGGACGCGACTGTTGTGACTCGGGTACCGTCAGTCGACGTGTACCGGTTCCTGCTCACCGCGCGATGGCTGGGGTACGCGGCGTTGACGCTGGTCCTCGCCGCGATCATGGTGGGGCTCGGGTTCTGGCAACTCGCCCGGTACCACCAGCACAGCGCCGTCAACGCGCGGGTCGCGGCGGCAGCGGCTGCCCAGCCGGTACCGCTGACCAGCGTGCTCAAGATCGGTTCGCCGCCCGCCAAGGACCAGGCGTGGACGAAGGTGAGCGTGTCCGGGCGGTACGACCCGGCACACGAGGTCCTGGCGCGGGGTCGCACCGTCAACGACTCGGTCGGCTTCGAGGTCGTCACTCCCCTGGTCCTGGCCGACGGCTCGGCGGTACTGGTGGACCGCGGCTGGATCCCGCCCGCCCCGGGCGGCGCGTTCGCCCGCCCCGACGTACCACCCGCGCCCACCGGGCAGGTGACCGTGGTCGGTCGGGTACACCTACCGGAGAGCCGCCCGGACAAGCCGAGCCGCGCCGACGGTCGTACCGAGGTCCGTCGCATCTCGGCGACCACGTTGGCGGCGACGATGCCGTACCGGTTGTACGGCGGGTACGTGGTGATGGACCGCCAGCAGCCGCCCGCCGACCCGGCGTTCGTGGCGATACCGTCCGACCACGAGAACGCCTGGCAGAACGCCGGGTACGTGGTGCAGTGGTGGATGTTCGCGGCGCTGACCCTGGTCGGGTTCGGCTGGGCGGCGCGCCGCGAGGCACAGGGCCCGCCCGCCGACGAGACGGCGCCGACCTCACCCGCCGTCACCTCGACCGGCTGAGCCTCACCTGCCGTCACCTCGCCCAGCTGGGTCTCGCCCAGCTGAAGTCTCGACCGACTGGGTCTCGACCGGCTGGTCTGCGGGTCCGCCGGCGGACACCTCGGACGGGCGGGCGGACGTGCCGCCTGGTCGACGTCCGACCGCTCCTTTAAGGTGCGGGCATGCCTGATCGGGACCCGTCGTTGCCGAACGAGCCGCCCGCGACGCCCGACGATCCGGTCGCGCCGGGGCCGGCGACGCAGCGCGACGGCACCGACCCGGCACCCCCGGGGTCCGCTGGATGGTCCGACCCGACGTTGCCCGGGTCCGCCGAGTCGTCCGACCCGACGTTGCCGCTGCCCGCGCCGCCCGTCGCGGGCGGGACGCTGCCCCTGCCCACCGCGCCCGTGTCCGGCGGGACGCTGCCGCTGCCGAGTGCGCCGATGTCCGGCGGAACACTGCCGCTGCCGAGTGCGCCGATGCCCGGCGGGACGCGGCGGCTGCCCGCCCCGACCGGGTCGGACCGCGTGCCGCTGCCCGCGACCGCGAAGCTTCCGGCGACCGCGAAGCTTCCGGCACCGGCGCCGGTGATCGCCCAGATCGCGGAGATCCAGGTGACCTCGACGACGGTGCGCACGCCGACCGGCGAGTTCCCGCTGCGGGGCTCCCGATGGCTGGTGACCGACCACTGGCTGCGCGAGGAGAAGACGCCGGGCTGGGCGATCGCGCTCGCGGTCCTCGGGTTCTGCGTGATCTTCGTGTTCAGCCTGTTTTTCCTGCTGGTCAAGCAGACCCGGTTCCACGGCTGGGTACAGGTGACCGTGACCAACGGGCCGCACCAGTACGTCGCGCGCATCCCGGTGTCCAGTCAGGCGCAGGTCCAGCACGTGTACAACCAGGTGAACTACGTACGGTCACTGGCTGCCCTCTGATCGTCCGGCGTGGATGGCTCGTACCGTCTCGATGGTGTCCGCCTCGGCTGATCGCTTGTCCTCGCGGTACCGCAGCACGCGGGCGAAACGCAGCGCGACTCCGCCCGGGTAGCGCGGGCTGGTCTGTACGCCGTCGAAGGCGATCTCGACCACCAGTTCGGGACGCACCCGGACCACCCATTCGGTCCGGTCGGTCGCCAGCGCCAGCAGCCGCTCGGTCTGCCAGCGCAGCATCTCGTCGGTCAGACCTTTGAACGTCTTGCCGAGCATCACGAACCCGCCGGTTGCCGGGTCCCGCGCGCCCAGGTGCAGGTTGGACAGCCAGCCGCGACGGCGACCATGCCCCCATTCCGCCGCCAGCACGACGAGATCCAGGGTGTGGCGCGGCTTCACCTTGACCCAGGCGCCGCCCCGCCGGCCCACGTCGTACGGCGCGTCGGCGGCTTTGACGACGACGCCCTCGTGTCCGGCGTCGACCGTGTCGGCGAAGACCTCGGCAGCCGCGTCCGGGTCGTCGACGAACGTACGCGGAACGAGCAGGTCGCCGGGCAGCGTGTCGGCGAGCGCCGCCCAACGCCGCCGACCGGGCGCGTCGAGCAGGTCTTCGCCGTCGACGTGCAGCAGGTCGAAGAAGTACGGGCTGAGGTGGGTGGTCGCCGGGCCCCGGCGGGCGGCACGGGACGAGGTTTCCTGGAACGGTCGGGGCCGACCTGCCGCGTCCACGGCGATCGCCTCGCCGTCGAGAACGACGTCGCCGACCGGCAGGGCGCGGACCGCAGCCACCACCTCCGGCAGCCGGGAGGTGATCTCGTCGAGGCTGCGGGTGTACACCGCGACCTCGTCACCCGAACGGTGCACCTGGATGCGGATCCCGTCCAGCTTCGCGTCGACGGCCGCCGGCGCGCCGGTGATGTCGAGCGCCTCGTCGACATTGGGCGCTGCCTGGGCGAGCATCGGGGCGAGGGGACGCCCTATGCGGAGGTGGAACTCGGCGAGCGCCGGGGCGCCGCCGGTGAGCGCGGCGGCGGCGACCGCCTTGAGGTCACCGGTGAGCAGCAGGGCGCGGCGTACCGAGGTGACGTCCACCTCGGCGGCGCGGGCGACGGCATCGACCAGCAGACCGGCCTGTGCGCCCTGGCGCAGTTCGCCCAGCAGGAGACCGATCAACATGCGCTGTTCGTCGGCGGTAGCCCGCGTGAACAGCTTGCCCACCAGGTCCCGACGGCGCGCCTGCGAACCCGCGCCCGCCTGAGCGCCGATCGCGTCCAGCGCGGAGTCGACGTCGGCGACGGTCAGCGTTGCCGCCTCGGCGGGCGGGGGAAGGTCGCGAAGCCCTGCCCAGCCGACGCCGACCTGGCGTTGGCGCAGCTCGCCGGCGAGGTACGCGGCGCCGGCCTCGATCTCGTCGGGGGCGAGGCCGCGCAGCGCGGCGGCGAGCAGCTCCACCTTCGCCCGACGCGCGGATGTGGCGGCGACGGCGGCGGAGGTGGCGGCCAGGTCCACGAAGCGCATCCGCCCATCCTGGCAGCCCCCTCCGACGCTCGGTTCAGCTCGACGCGCCGACGTAGCTCTCCTCGACCCGGAACCCGCGCGCCCGCACCGCCTCGGCGACCCGCGACAACTCTGCGTCGACCTGGCAGAGCACCCGGGACAGCTCATCGAGATGGCTGCGCAGCGCGGTCTCCGGCCACACGGAGACGTCCACGTCGGCGAGCGCGGTGACCGCGGTCTCCAGCCGCATGATGGCTTCGTTCGTACTCATGTTCGAAAGCCTATCCGAACGGCGGCGCGAACGGGAGAGGATTCGCGTCGGCGCGGCGTGTCGGATTCTCCGCCGCGCCGACCGCTCGGGACAACGCTCAGCGCGGGGTTCTCCGCCGCGCCGACCGCTTGGGACAACGGCTCAGCGGGGTGCCAGCGCGGCGACATTGTTGAGCAGCAGCGCCTCGGCGAGGCATACCCGGGCGAACTCGCCGAGGTGCAGGCTCTCGTTCGGGGCGTGGGCGCGGGTGTCCGGGTCCTCCACGCCGGTGATGAGCACGCTGGCGTTCGGGAACATCTCCTGGAACGTCGCGATGAACGGGATCGAGCCGCCGACCCCGATCTCGACCGGGTCCTGCCCGTCCCACGCGACGCGCATCGCGGCTCGGGCCGCCTCGTACCCGTAACCCGATGTGCTCACCACGCACGGCGCGCCGTGGTGTTCCGGCTCGACCGTGACGCGCGCGCCCCAGGGCGCCTGCTGTTCGAGGTACGCGCGGATCGCGTCGAACGCCTTCGTCGGGTCGTCGCCGGGCGCGATGCGTACCGACACCTTCGCCCGAGCGGTCGGCACCAGGGCGTTCGGCGCTTCGGCGGCGCGGGGCGCGTCGATGCCCAGCACGGTCAGCGAGGGCTTGGTCCACAGCCGGTCCACGATGCGCCCGGTACCGATGAGGCTGACCCCGTCGAGGACGCCCGCCTCGGCGCGGAACCGGTCCTCCGGGTAGTCCAGCGGCGACGCTTCGCCGGACGCCAGTCCCGGTACCGCGACGTCGCCGTCGGCGTCGTGCAGCGTGGCGAGCAGTCGGCACAGTGTGGTCAGGGCGTCCGGCAGCGGTCCCCCGTACATACCGCTGTGTACCGCGTGGTCGAGCGTGCGGACCTCGACGAAGAAGTTGACGATGCCGCGCAGGCTGGTGGTCAGCGCCGGTACGCCCACGTCCCAGTTGCTGGAGTCGGCGATCACGATGACGTCTGCGGCGAGGTCGTCGCGGTACTGGCGGAGCAGTTCCTCCAGCGATTCGGAGCCGTGCTCCTCCTCGCCCTCGACGAAGACCACGACGCCGACGGGCAGGTCGTCCCCGAACGCACGCAGCGCCGCGACGTGCGCCATGATGCCGGCCTTGTCGTCGGCTGCTCCGCGCGCGTACAGCCGACCGTCGCGTTCGGTCGGCTCGAACGGCTCGGTCCGCCACTCGGCGGCGTCGCCGACAGGCTGGACATCGTGGTGGGCGTACAGGAGTACGGTGGGCGCTCCGGGCGGTGCCGGGCGGCGACCGATCACCGCCGGTTGACCCCCGGCGCGTACCACGCGCACGTCCGGCAGCCCCGCGCCGCGCAGCAGGTCAGCCACGGCTTGCGCGGACCGCTCGACCTGGGCGTGGTCGAAACCCGGGAAGGCGATGCCCGGGATGCGGACGAGGTTTTCCAGATCGGTGCGCACCTGCGGCAGGAGCCGCTCGATCGCGGCTCTCAGTTCGGCTTCGGTTTTCGGTCCCGTCATGCCCGCGATGCTATGCGTCGCCCTGACATCTGGCGCGACCGCTGGTCGGCACCTGAGCTACGAACCGTTGTCCGGGGCGCCGCCGCGACCGGCGCTGGACGACCACGGCCACGCTCGCGCGCCGCCGACGCGCTCACCGATCCCCGACGCTCCGTCGCCGATCTTGCGCAGCAGGTTCACCAACGGGTCCTGGGAGTCGCGGAACGCCTCGCGGTAATGGTCGGCGGCTGCCTTGACGTCGTCGCCGACGGGCGCGGACGCGTCGTCGGAGCGGCGCGGGTAGTGACCGGCGAGGATTCTCGGGTACGCGCCGGAGTCGACCCACTGCCGCAGCTCGGCGGCGCGCGCCACCGGCATCGGATGGGTGCTGCGCGCGACCAGCATCATCCGCAGCAGGCTGTCGCGCAGGTCTCCGGAGCGTTCGAACTCGGCTGCCTGTTCGAGGAACGCGGTGGTGTCGATCTGGGTCAGGTCTCCGCCACCGGCGAGTTTCATCGCCAGTCGAAGCGAGGCGGCGGGGTCCTGCCCGGCGAGCAGGCCCGCACGGTCGGCGGACAGTTCCGCCTTGCGCCACCACTCGTACATCGCGGACATGATCACGCGAAGCGCGATGGTGCCGCCCGGCACGAACGCGAGGGTCTGCCCGGCTTCCAGCAGCCACAGCATGATCGTCCGGTATACGGCGTGTCCGCTGCGCAGATGACCCAACTCGTGCCCGAGCAGGACACGCAGTTCCTCGTCGTCGAGCAGCTCCACGGCACCCGTGTTGATCACGATGAACGGCTGGGCCATGCCGACGCACGCCCCGTTGAGGGTCCGGTCGAACCTGACGTACAGTTCGGGCAGTTCGGGGACGTCCAGCACCGCGCCTGCCTCGGCGAACAGCCGGTACACCCGGCTGTACTGGCGATGGTCGACCCGCACCGCGCCGCCGAGGTACATCAGCCGGTAGGCGCGCTCGTTCCAGACCGCGTTGAGCGCCTTGACAACCTGGTCGAAGCCGCGCAACTCGCGCAGCGCGGTGAGCGCGCCGCGGTCCGCCGGGTGTTCCCAGGCGCGTGAGCTGATCCCGGCCAGCGGCACCCGATGCCGTGCCGGCGACTTCGTGGTTTCGCTGGTCATAGCCACCTCCGAGCAGTGCCGCTACCGCGGATCATCCTCCGTCGGGGCGGCGTCCACCACGACATCGGCGGCTTGCCGGGTGCCGTCGGCGACGAAGTGCGCCCGCTCGGCGGCGATCCAGCGCAGCAGGTCGACCCGTACCTCGGCGCCGTCGCGCGTCAGCACGCGATCGAGCCGCAGCCGCTCGGGGGCGTCGACGAACACCGCGAGGCTCAACCGGTCCCGGACTTCGCTCCGGGCGCTGGTCACCCCTTCCAGGAGCAGGACGTCCGGCGGGTCGATCACCTGCCAGGAGTCGCCGAAGCGCCGCAGACCCCAGTCGTACGGGCGGTACCTCGCCGGTTCGCCGCGACTGAGCGGGGTGAGCACCCGGCGTTCCAGGCGGGGCCAGAACGTGACGATGTCCTCCCAGCCGTCGAGCAGATCGTCGGTGGGTACCACCGCCACCCGCACGTCCACCGCTCGGAATGCGGCAGCAAGCCGTTCGGCGAACGTCGACTTGCCCGCGCCGGTCGGACCGTCCACGGCGACCAGCCGGACCCGACCCAGCCGTGGCGGGCGCGCCAACACGGCGTCGACCAGCGATGCCAGCCGGGTTGTCGCGGTCATGTCCGGCTCCGCGCGGCGCGACGCCGCGCCGTCCACAGCACGCGGGCGGTCGCGAGGCCGAGCGCGGCGACCCCGACCAGCCGGGACACGCGTACCGCCCGAGGGATGTCGACCTCGGCAGGTCGCCGTCCGTCACCGAGATGGGGACGCTGCTCGACGCGACCGTGGTACACGTTGCGCCCGCCGAGCCGTACGCCGAGCGCGCCCGCCATGGCCGCCTCGCACTGACCGGCGTTGGGGCTCGGATGCCGGTACCGGTCACGCCACCAGATCCGCGCGGCACCGCACCGATCCCCGCCCGCGAGCGGCGCGACGGCGACGGTCAGCAGCGCGGTCAGCCGCGCCGGTACGAGATTCGCCAGGTCGTCCAGGCGCGCGGCAGGGGTGCCGAAGCGCCGGTACCGCTGGGACCGGTGACCCACCATCGCGTCGAGGGTGTTGACCGCGCGGTACCCGAGCAGACCGGGCAGTCCGGCGACCGCGCCCCAGACCAGCGGCGCCACGACCGCGTCGGAGGTGTTCTCGGCGACCGACTCGATCGTGGCACGGGCGAGTTCCGCCTCGCCCAGCCCGGACGGATCGCGTCCGCACAGGCTCGGCAGCCGCGTCCTCGCCTCGTCCAGGTCGCCGCACTCCAACGCCGACGCCATCGCCCCGGCTTCGCGTCGCAGCGACGCCCCGCCCAGTACCGCCCAGGTGGCGGCCGCGACCACGGCGCAGCGGGTGACCGGTCGGCGACGGGTCAGCGCCGCGATCGCCGCGGCGCCGACGACCGGCACACCGACCGCGATCGCGGTGAACCCGGTGCCGGCGGCGCGTGTCGGGGAGTAGACGCGGCGCTCCACCGCCGCCGCGAACCTGCCGAACCCGGCGACCGGGTGGTACCGGCGCGGATCGCCCAGACCGGCGTCGAGCAGGTACCCGGCGACGAGACCGACCGCCTCGGGCAGCCCCACGCCGAGGACACCGAGCCCGCGACGGCTCCCGCTTTCCGCTGGGTCGGACCCGCCCCGAGCAGACGCCATCCCCGCCCCTTCCTCCGTACCGGCTTCCGGCGTCGCAGCGTATCGAGGCGTCGGACCACGCGGTGCCGGGTGACGGTGGTCAGGCGACCCCCCGGTCACGCCTGACCACCTGACCGCGCCGCCCGACGGGTCGTGCCTCAGCCGACCGTTGCCGGTGCCAACCGGCTCTCGGCGGCAGCCTCGACCGGCTCGACCTCCTCGTCGTCGAACAGTTCGTCGGCGGACAGGTCCGGCAACCCGTCCGGGCCGTCCACGGGATCGGACAGCTCGCCGGCGACGCCGGCTTCCGCGCCGGGCCCGTCCACCACGTCGGTCGAGGCAGCGCCCCGCCGCCGGGCGAACTTGCCGACGCCGCGCGCCAGGTCGTGACCGACCGCCACCGCCTCCAACTCGTACGACAGGTGCTTCTGCCCCTGCTCGTCGGTCCACTCGCGGGTGTAGAGCCGGCCGGACACGATGACCGGGTCGCCGACCATAACCGACAGCGCGACGTTTTCCGCCAGCTTGCGCCAGCACACCACCCGGACGCGCAGGCTGTCGCCGTCGACCCAGCGACCGGTCTCCTTGTCGTACCTCCGGGCCGTCGACGCGACCTTGAAATTGACCACGAGCGCGTTGGTGTTGCGCGTGCGCCGCCACTCGGGGGCGGCCAGCACGTTGCCGACCACGGTGATCGGGGTGTCGAACACGTCCATCTCCACTTCTGCCACAGGTGCCCACCACTCGGTACCGCAGCAGCGTCGCCGAATCCGGCGATCGGTGAATGAGACTCGACGCGCGGCTGTGGACGACGAGGGCGGGTGTGGATAGGTCGTGGCTGCCTCGTGAGCTGTGGTATGCGGCGGCGTTACCGCGCGGGTAGCCTCCCGTCGTGGAGACCGACATCCTGGGTGCGCCGTACCAGAGCCGCACCATTCCGCTCGGCGACGACGACGAAGGCGATGTCGTCGCGACCCTGGTCAGTCGCCGGAGCGCCGAGCCGACCAGCCGCGCGGTGCTGTACGTGCACGGCTTCGTCGACTACTTCTTCCAGACCCACCTGGCGGACTTCTTCGTCACGCACGGCTGGGACTTCTACGCCCTCGATCTGCGCAAATACGGCAGGAGCTTGCGCCCGCACCAGACGCCGAACTTCGTACGCAGCCTCACCGAGTACTTCCCGGAACTCGACGAGGCGGCGCGCATCATCAAAAACGAGGACGGGCACGACACCCTGCTGGTCAACGCGCACTCCACCGGCGGGTTGATCGTCCCGCTCTGGGCGCACTCGCGCGGCGACGCCAGCCCCGTCGACGCGATGTTCCTGAACAGCCCGTTCTTCGACCTGAACGCCCCGTGGCTGACCCGCGCGGCGGTCGCTCCCGCCGTCATCCGGCTCGGCGGAAGCCGCCCGTACCTGAAGCTGCCATTCAACCTCGGCGATGTGTACGGGCGCAGCATCCATTCGGAGCACTACGGTGAATGGACCTACGACCTGCAGTGGAAACCGCTCGCCGGGTTCCCGGTGCTGGCCGGGTGGCTGCGCGCCGTCCGACGCGGTCAACTCCGCCTGCATGCCGGGCTCGATCTGAAGGTACCGGTCCTGGTCGCCTGCTCGGCACGCAGCTACAAAGGTACGAAGTGGGGCGAGGACGCACTCGCCGCCGACTCGGTCCTCGACGTCGAGCACATCACCAAGTGGTCCACGAAACTGGGGCGCCACCTCACCCTGGTACGTATCGACGGCGGTCTGCACGACGTGATGCTGTCCGCCGAGCCGGCGCGCGGACAGATCTTCGCCGAACTCGAGCGCTGGACCAAGGCGTACCTGTAGCGACCGCTAAAGGATCTCCCACTGCCCGGCGCGGCGAACCAGCAGCTCACGCAGCAGCAGATGTTCGTCACCGGCGAAGAACACCCGGTCCACCGCGCGGCGCGCCTTCTCCATCCCCGGGCGGGACTGCGAGCCCGTCACGATCACGACGTCCCGCGCCGGCACCCCGACCACCAGTTCGCCGGGTACCGCGGACTCCAGGTTGTCCCAGAACTCGTCGGCGAGCAGCAGGCTCGACTCGATCCCGTCGAAGGACAACATGAGCGCCGGCGGCTGCCCGTGTACCTTCGCCAGATCCAGCATGTCGTCCAGGTTGCCCGCGGCGCGGCGACGCAGCGACCGCCGCGACAACCCCATCCGGTCCAGGTCGGTCCAGCTGACCAGACGTTCGCCGTACGGCGGGCCGTACGAGTAGCCGACCAGAAGACCCTCGACGAACCGATCGAGAACGTTCTCCTCGCGGTAGTGGCGGTCGTCCACCGAGAGCAGAAGCGGCAAAAACGTGGTGCTGGTCACCTGCACGCCAGGCAAGATAGCGCTGCCCCGGCCGGTCCGATAGTCCCCGTACCGCCACTTCGTCCCGCGCGCCCGCCCGACCCTGTCCGCGGATTCGCACGGAGCGGGTGCGGAGCGGGACATCTTAGCGCTGACCTGGGTACCGCGGACGGTAATCTTCTGACCAGGCGCCCGTAGCTCAGTGGATAGAGCAGGAGACTTCTAATCTCAAGGTCGCAGGTTCGAATCCTGCCGGGCGCACCAGGCACAACGCTTCGAGCATGATCGCGTTCACCCCCGAATTTGACCCCCCACGCTCACTCGTCGAACAGGAAGCCGAGCCGGTCGACCGCTTCCCGCTGCACCTCCCGCGTGGCGTCGACGTAGATCGTCTTCGTGATCGTCGGCGAGCTATGCCCGAGCACGTCTTGGATGTTCTCGATGGGCACGCCCTGGTCGTAGAGCAGGGTCGCGCACGAGTGGCGCGGATCGTGGAACCTGATCCGACGCACGGCAGCCCGCTCGCACAGCCGGGCGAAGTGCCGATTGAGGTGCCGCGGCTCGATCGGCGTACCGAGCTTCGTCGCGAACACCATGCCGTGCTCCTGCCACGCGTCGCCGGCCGCCTCCTTGTCTACGAGCTGCGCCGCCTGGTGGTCGCGGAGCACGTCGACGAGGTTCTTGGGTAGCGGAACCGCGCGCTCAGAATCGGCGGTCTTGACCGGGCTGAGGACAAGTTGCCCCCGTATCCGTTGCAGGCTCCGCCGCACGTACACCAGGCCCTCGTCAAAGCGCCGCGCAGAGCGCGGCGCACCGTGCGCGCTCGGACCGCCCTTGCGGGCGTCCTTGGCGGCCGTCCTCGGGCGCCCGGCGCGCCGCACCCACACGGACACCTGATGTCCAAGAAGCCTCCGGCGGGGCACTCCGGCTCAGGGATGGGACCATCCCGCCCGCCATCGACCCAGGACAAGCCGAGCAGACCTGCCCCGGGGTGCCAAGGTCGTTCGGCTGGTAAGGCGCTCCACCTTGTCACCCCGGGGCAGGCCCGCGGGGTGTGGGTCGAGGGCAGACGGGATGACGGTAATCCAGTTATCCATTGACGCTGACTGCTTGTTGCTGATCTGGTGCAGTGATGAAGGTGCGAGTGTGGTGGGCCCAATTTGCCGCGAGGGTGGCGTTCCAAGAGGGCGCGCTGCTCAAGCGGCGGGGGGACGTGGCCGGGGCACGTGCCGCCTACCAGCAGGCCATTGATTCCGGCCACCCCGACGCCGCCCCCAAGGCTGCGTTGAACCTGGGGGTACTGCTGGGCGAGCAGGGGGACGCGGCCGGGGCACGTGCCGCCTACCAGCACGCCATCGGCTCTGGCCACCCCGACGTCGCCCCGATGGCTGCGTTGAACCTGGGGGCGCTGTTGGCCGACCAGGGGGACGCGGCCGGGGCACGTGCCGCCTACCAGCGGGCCATTGATTCCGGCCACACCGACCAGGCCCCGAAGGCCTCGTACAACCTGGGGGTGCTGCTGGCCGAGCAGGGAGATGTGGCCGGGGCACGTGCCGCCTACCAGCAGGCCATCGATTCCGGCCACGTCGATATCGCTCCGAACGCGGCGAAGAACCTGGGGGTACTGCTGGCCGACCAGGGGGACGTGGCCGGGGCGCGCGCCGCGCTTCAGCGTGCCATCGATTCCGGCCACCCCGACGCCGCCCCCAAGGCTGCGTTCAACCTGGGGGTACTGCTGGCCGACCAGGGGGACGTCGCCGGGGCGCGCGCCGCGCTTCAGCAGGCGCTCGATTCCGGCCACGCCGACATCGCTCCGAAGGCCGCAGTCAATCTGGGCGCGCTGCTGGACGAGCAAGGGGACGTGGCCGGGGCGCGCGCCGCCTACCAACAGGCCATCGACTCCGGCCACGCCGAGGCTGTTCTGAGGGCGACGGTCAACCTGGGCATGCTTTTGGAGCAGCAGGGGGACGTGGCCGGGGCACGTGCCGCCTACCAACAGGCCATCGACTCCGGCCACACCAGGATTGCGGCCGAAGCAGAAGACCGAATCACCAGGCTCGACAAGCATGCCGCGATGGACCAGGGCGAAGGAACGACGTAAGCAGCTCGCGCCCATTGCGTGCCTAATGTGGCGCGTCCGTTTACACGCGGTACACCGGCGGCCCCGGAACCTGCCCGGTCCTCGCCTGGTCGGGCGGCCGCGAAGCCGGCTCCAGCCGCCGGCAAGCCACGTGCGACACCGGGTCTGCCAGGCAGCAAAAGAAGCAGCAAACGCTGTGAGTCGGTCGAGTCCATCGACGAGCACGATTACCGACGGCGCAATCTCGCCGCTCGCCGGGTGAGGTAGTCCCGTTCGGCGGTGTTTGCGATCCGAGCGCCGAAACTCGGTGCGCTGGGGCTGGCACGACCCGACCGCATGGTCGGAGATCACGTCCGCCCAGGCTGCCCGTACGGGTGGGTCACGCAGAAGACGCCAGAGCGCCTACGAGTCGGCCAGGTACCGGATCACGCACCCGGCTCTTTGCTCGCCGCGCGCATCTCGCGCCAGCCCTCGTAGTCCCAGCCTCGGGCAACCGCCGTGTGGTGCTCCAGCGCGGCGATGCGACGATGCCGAGCCGCGTATTCGCGCAACGCGAGGTTCACCGTGTCCTTCTTGCTCTTGGCTCCGGACAGCCGCATCGCCTCGGCGAGCGCGTCGTCGTCGAGGTCAATTTGGGTAACTGCCATCGGCGCTCCTGTTGGTAATGTATGTCGCTCGCCAACATTGCCGCATATCACGCGGTGGAGTCCTGGCCAGGACATCGGGCCGCCAGCTTCCTCAGCACGGCAGGCGGGTCATCGCAGGCCGCCTGACACGTGCCCATTCCTGACGGCGACCGCGTCAGGCGAGCGCGCGCTCGAGGGTTGAGCGGTCGGTGGGTGCTCCGTGCGCCGGGAGCACGATGTCGACCGGCAACTCGAGCAGCGGGCGTAACCGCTCGGCGATCTGCTCGCGGGTGAGCCCCCGGGTACCCTTCCGGGGGTTGATCTCGAAGCCGCGCCCGAAATCGACGACGGTGTCGCCGACGATGACGGCACGCCGGCTCTCCATCCACAGCACGAGGTCGTTGTGTTCCCGACCGGGGAACGCTTCGATTCCGACGGGCAGCCGGTCGCCGGCTGAGTACGGGTGCGCCTCACCTTTCCGCTCGCGGACCAGCCAGGTCAGATCGGGGCTGCCGTCGCCAGCCTGTTCGGCGGTGATGCCGAACTTCCGGATGAGATCCTCCGCCGTGTCGGGCAGCGGCGTGTACACGGGTGCACCGAGCCGCTCCGCCAGGTGCCGGGCGTCGCGCTCGTGCCACGGCGCGGTGAGCACCAGCGCGGTGGCGCGGCCCGCAGCCAGTTCGACGAGTTCGGTCGGTACCGCCAACGGATCGATCAGCAGTAACTGACGACCGTCGTCGACGGCGTACGACGAGACCTCCGGACCCCACGGCTCGGCTTCGCTCCACTCGGGATGCCGCGCCTGCCAGTGCCACAGCCCCGCCTGCAACTCGCGCACGCCGCGATCCTATGCGCGACCGGCGACAATCGTGCGTCCAGCGGTACGGTTCGGCCGGGGCATGCGGAGCGTCGGCCTGGCGCCGGGCGCTGTCGACGCCGCCGGGGCTACAGCGTCGGTTCGGTCGGCTTCGCCGCGGACAGGCACAGGGCGCTGCCGGCGATGCCGAAGACACCGAGGACGCCGAGCGCCGTCCGCTCCGTCCTGAACGACCGCGACGCCGTGACCGGAAGCGGCCACCGACGTGGCGGCGGCGAGCCAGAAGGCGAAGAACAGCGCGCCCGCCGCCAGTCGTACCCCATTGGAAGCGGCTCAGGAGGGCGAGCAGCCGTTCGCCCGATCGCATCCGGTCGCCCTGGTCCGCGACGGGTACCCACGAACCAGCACCATATCGGTCGCCACCGTTCCCGTGGGTCCGCGTCGGGAACGGACGAGCCGGAACGTCGGTGGGTCGGCATACGGTCGGGCGCGACAGGACGGCGACGACGCGCGACCAACCGTCTCGACCCAGGTCGACGCGGGGTCGATGTGTTCGGCGGGACGGAGGTAGATCATGGCGAGACTGCTGTACTCGGCAACGATCTCGCTGGACGGGTTCATCGCGGGTCCGGGCGGCGACATGTCGTGGCTGACCGAACACCTCGGCCCGAATCCGGTGATCGACCGGCTCATCGGCGACATCGGCGCGCTGCTCGTCGGCAACCGCACCTTCCGCGGCGACGACCCCCACCGCGGTACCGAGAAGGAGGGCAAACCGTTCGGCGGCGGTTGGAGCGGACCGCAGTTCGTGCTGACCCACCGACCGCCGCTCACCCCGGTACCGGGCGTCACGTTCGTCGACGACCTCGCCGAGGCGGTCGCGGCGGCAAAAGCCGCCGCGGGCGACCGGTACGTCAACGTGCTCGGCGCGAGCGTCGCCCGGCAGTGCCTGGAAGCGGGTGTGCTCGACGAGATCCTGGTACTCGTCGCGCCGGTCCTGCTGGGCGACGGGGTACGACTGTTCGAGCAGCCCGGCGGGACCAGGATCAGACTCGAACGGATCAGTGTGAGCACCGCCGAGGCGGTGACGAACCTCCGGCTGCGGGTGGTGCGATGAGCCGACGCTCATCGCACCACCCGCACGAGGCGGTTCACCGGAACGCGTCGACGTGCTCGGCGACCCACTGGCGGAAGCTGCGCGCCGGGCGACCGGTCACCTGCTGTACCACGGACGTGACGGGCTCCGGCTCGGTCACGAACCGGGCCCACGCGGCGAGCGCCGCGTCGGCGAATCCGGCGTCCCCCCACTCCTGCCGCAACTGCTCGCGAGCCGCCTCGACGGGCAACTCGACCCAGCGCAGCGGCCTGCCCAGCACCTCGCCGATGATCTCGACCTGTTCCGCCTGCCGATGCGCGCTCGGACCGGTGAGCGCGTACGCCTTCCCGTCGTGCCCGTCCTCGACGAGGGCGCGTACCGCGACGGCGGCGATGTCCGCCTCGTGGATCAGCGACCGCACCGCGTCGCCGTACGTCCAGCGAACCTCGTCACCCGACCTGATCTGGTCCGCCCACATCAGGACGTTCTTGGCGAATCCGCTCGGTCGCAGGAAGGTGTGCGGCGCGCCGGAGTCGCGGATCGCCTGCTCGACCCGCGCCCAGAACGAGCCCGGCTCATCGGCTGCCGGGGTGGCCGACAGGTACACGATCCGCCGGGGTCGCTTCGTCAACTCCGCCACCACCCGAGGCGCCAGTTCCGCGGTCTGATCCGGCGACACGAACGGCCACACCAGGAAGACCGCGTCGACGCCGTCGAGGTGGTCGGCGAGGCTCTCCGGTACCGCCAGGTCGGCCTCGACGGTCTTGACGCGGTCGGGAAGATCCACCGCCGGCGTCCGGTGGACCATCGCCCGGACGTCCACGCCCATGTCGCTGAGCTGGACGGCGACGTGCCGTCCGACCGTACCTGTCGCCCCAGTCACCAGAATCATCGTCACTCCTACGTCGTGCCACCTGCGCGGCTCCGCCGGACCGGACGCGGAGCCGCCGACCGCAGCAGCGGCGCCGCGACGGCCGGACGCCGCCGACCCGCGACCCGCGACCCCCCGCATCGCGAGCCGCGAGCCGACGCTAGAACTTCAACCTTGGTTCAGGTCAAGCCATCGAGCGGCGTGCTCACGCTGTCGCCGACAGGCGTTCGCACCACCGGCGCGAAAAGCTTTGGTCGCCGCCGATACCCGACTGTCGCGGGTTCCTCTCGGGTACCGCGCGGTCCCGGAGACCCAGTCCGGAGACCTGCGAAAACGGCCCGGGGTTCGTACGTACGCCCCTACGCTGACCGGATAACCGTCAACCGGGCTGGGGCGACCCCGTCGTCGCTTCGGGTACCGGACCGAGGTATCCACGCCCTGTCGCCGCCCGCGGCTCCCACGCACCGGCAGGCGCGGCATTCGCGCCCGGACAAGGGCAAGAGGAGTGCGCCATGCACCCAAGCATCGACCAGTTCCGCGAACGCGTCCGAGGACCCGTCGTCACCGCGACGGACGCCGGCTACGAGCACGCCCGCCGGGTGTACAACCAGATGATCGACCGCCGCCCACTGGCGGTGGTGCAGGCTCTCGACACCGGCGACGTCGCCACGGCGATCGACTTCGCCCGGGACAACGACCTCGACCTCTCGGTACGCGGCGGGGCGCACAACGTGGCGGGTTTCGGGACGAACGACGGCGGACTCGTGATCGACCTGTCCCGGATGCGGGGCGTGCGGGTCGACCCGCGGACCCGTACCGCGCGGGCGGCGGGTGGCACCACGTGGGGCGACTTCGACCACGCCACCTACCCGTTCGGGCTCGCCACCCCCGGCGGGATCGTCTCGACCACGGGGATCGCCGGGCTGACCCTGGGCGGCGGGATCGGGCACCTGACGCGCGGCCTCGGTCTGACCATCGACAACCTGCTGTCGGTCGACATCGTCACCGCCGACGGCCGGATGCTGGTAGCCAGCGAGGACGAGCACCCGGACCTGTTCTGGGCGGTACGCGGCGGCGGCGGGAACTTCGGTGTCGTCACCTCGTTCGAGTACCGCCTGCATCCGGTCAAGGACATCGTCGCCGGCATCTTCTTCTACCCCCTCGACCGGGCGCGCGAGGTGCTCGAGTTCTACCGCGCGTACATCGAGGACGCCCCCGAACAGATGGGCGCCTTCCCGGCGTTCCTGGTCGCGCCGCCGCTGCCGTTCCTGCCCGAGTCGGAGCACGGCAAGACGTTCGTCGCGATCGTCGCCTGCTGGTCGGGGCCGGTCGAGCAGGGCGAGAACGCGATGGCCCCGATCCGCGCCGCCGCGCCCGTGGTCGCCGAGATGGTCACGCCCATGCCGTACCCGATGCTGAACAGCATGTTCGACGCCCTCATCCCGCCGGGGCTGCAGAACTACTGGAAGACCTCGCTGGCGCGGGAACTCACCGACGGCGCGATCGAGGCGCACCTGGAGTACGGGCCGCGGGTGCCGACCATGAGTACCGCCGTGCACATCTACCCGATCAACGGCGCGTGCCACCGCGTCGCGCCGGACGCCACCGCGTTCGCCCAGCGGGACGCCACGTTCGCCACCAACATCGCCGCGATCTGGCCCGATCCGGCGGACAACGCCACGAACATCGGCTGGGTCAGGGAGTACTACCAGGCGCTCGCCCCGCACTCGGCAGCCGGCGGGTACGTCAACTTCCTGGACCAGGACGACCAGGGACGCGTCCGGGACACCTACGGACCGAACTACGACCGGCTGGTATCGGTGAAGATGACGTACGACCCGGGCAACCTGTTCCACCTCAATCAGAACGTCAAGCCGGAACCGGCGGTCCTCGCCGGGTGACCCAGCCGGGCAGCGGCGCGACTGCAGTCGGCGGAGTAGCGGCGGGGTCGCTCAGGCGGGCGCGGGGGTGTGACCGAGCACGATCTCGGGAGCGCCGGTACGAACCGCCTCCAGGACCGCCTCGGCGACCCGCTCCGGCGGGTGCGGGGCGAACCGGGTCGGTCCCGCCACGCTCCCTGCGCGCAGCCGCTCGTGGAACTCGGTCGCGGTGATCGACGGGTACACCAGCGACACGACGATCCCGTCGCCGGCCCACTCGGCGCGGGCGACCTGCGACAGCATGTTGAGCGCCGCCTTGGTCGCGGCGTACGCGCCGACGCCCGGCAGCACCATCCGCGACGTGCCGGAACTGATGTTGACGATCGACCCTCCGCCCTGGGCCCGCATCAGCGGTACCACCGTCTGCATGGCCAGCAGCGGCCCGTACACGTTGAGTTCCATCACGGCTTCCAGGTCGTCCAGCCCGACCTGCTCCAGTGGTACGTGCAGACCCTGACCGGCGTTGTTGACCAGCACGTCGACCCTGCCGTACCGCTCGGCGGCGGCGCGCACCAGGTCGCGGATCTGCTCCGGGTGCCGCATGTCGGTGGGTACCGCGATCGCGTCGGGTAGCTGCGCGGCGAGCGCCTCGAGTCGGTCGAAACGCCGCGCGGCGAGTACCAGCCGGGCGCCGTTCGCCGCCGCCAACCGGGCGGTAGCCGCTCCGATGCCGGACGATGCTCCGGTCACGATCACGACGGCGTCACGGATGTCCACGCCTCGCATCCTGTCACGTCGTACCGCGGCGGACGCCGAGATCAGTCGTACCGCGGCGGACGCCGGGACCACCGGTTCCGGAGGAGCGCGGCGGGTGTGAGCGGCGCCACCGAGCCGTGCGGACTAATCGCGCCGGGCGCCTGGTTGACTGTGTACGTCGGTGTGTCCAGTGTCCCCGGGCCTCACCACATTGCCTTCACGGAATACCGTTCGGCTGGAGCCGTGTCGCGCCACTCGCCGCGAGGCGACCTGCACACCGACACCTGACCCCGCGCCTTTCGGCGCGGGGTTTCTGGTATCCGGACGGTTCCGCCCACGAGCGGCGAGGCGGCGGGCACCGCAACGCACGGGCAGCGCGGCGGCGGGCAGCGCAATGCACGGGCAGCGCGGCGGCGGGCAGCGCAATGCACAGGCGGCGCGCGGCGGCGGGCGCCGCGACGTCACGCGGACGCGACGCGCTACGGCTTGTGTGCCCGCCCGATGACGTGCGCGGTGGGCGGCATCCACGGCGACGGGCTGAATCCGAACCGCTCACACTCGTCGACCACGAATCCGGCTGCCTCGATCGCGGACACCGTGTTCCGGTTCGGGTGGCAGCCGGCCGCCACCCGGGTCCACACCGGTACCACCAGATCCTCTGCCCACCCGAACAGCGGGTTGCGCGACCGGACGTGCTCGTAGAACCGCAGCTGCCCGCCGGGGCGCAGCACCCGCATGATCTCGGCGAGCGCGCTGCGCAGGTCCGGCACGCTGCACAGGACGAGCGCGGCGACCACGGCGTCCGTGGTGGCGTCGGCGGCGGGCAGCGCGTCGGCGTGGCCGTCGACCACGGTGACGGGTACCGGAGCCGACCGCGCCGCCGCGGTCGCCGCGGCCCGCAGGATGTTCTCGGGTTCGATGGCGAGCACCCCGGCGACCTCGGGCGGGTAGTGCCGGAAGTTGCGCCCGTTGCCCGCCCCGACTTCGACGACCTGGCCGGTCAGCCCGGCGAGCAGTCGGGTACGGTGCGCGGCCACGCCCCGCGCGTCGGCTTGTTCGCTGAACCTCAGATAGCCGAGGGCGAAACGGGGGTGCTGCAGATCGCCGGTCACCCCGCCAGGATCGCACGATCCCGCAGGCGTCGGAGCCCGCGAGGCGTGCGGTCAGACCTTGCGGTACCGCGCCTGCGCGAAGCAGTACACCCCGAAAGCAGCGAAGCCGAGCGCCACGATCGCCACGAGTACGCCGCCGAACGGCTGGCGGGCGAGGGTGTGCAGGGCCGCGTCGAGACCTCGCGACTTGCTCGCGTCGTAGGTCACGGCGGCGACGATCAGCAGGATGCCGACGATCGCGTACGCGCTGCCCTTGGCGGCGTACCCGAACCCGCCGAGCCACCGGGTCGCGGCGCGCATCTCCTCGTTCATCACAGCCAGGCGCAGGTTGCGCTCGAAGGCGCGGGTCACACCGTAGATCGCCAGCCCGATGCCGACGGCGGCGACCACGACTCCGGCGACGATGATCAGCATCCGACCGTGCGGGGTACCGAGGAAGCCGGCGGTGATGCTCTGCTGGCTGTGCGCGGCGGACTGCTCGGCGCCCCGCGCGACCTTCGCGGCGCCCAGGCCTAGCGCGGTGTACACCACGACCCTGCCGAGCGACGCGATGCGCTCGGCGACCCGGCGCTTGCCTCGCTTGTCGAGGTGCCCGACGGCGGCGGTGAGCAGCTGCCAGAACGCCATCGCGAACAGCCCGACGGCGACGGCGACCAGCAGTACCCCGCCGCCCGGCTGGTGCGCCAGGGTGCGGAAGGCGCCGGACTGGTCGCCCTCCCGACCGCCCTGGCCGCGCACGATCTGTACGGCGATCCAGGCGACCAGGATGTGCAGCAGCCCGTACCCGACGAATCCGGCGCGGGTCAGCCATTCGAGAGGCTTGCTGTGAACGGCCCGACGGGCTGTGGTCCGGGCCTGCTGGGCGGCGGTCATGGCGGCCAAGTGCCCGAAAGGCGAGGTTGCTCAAACCTCGCCGAGGTCAATCCCCCGATCAGATGATGAGGGGTAACCCTTCCAGATACCGCATTCACGGAGAGTTCGTACAACAAATCAATCAGTAATCTCGACATTTGTCAGATGTCTAGCTCTCTTCGCACTTCAGTCAGCGTTCCCTCGCCGGATACCGAACGTCCGGTTACTTTGGTGCACGCCGGGGGTTTGTCGGCCGTCCATAGTGGGCGGCGCCGCCCGGCACCGCCGAGTCGCGGCACTGCCCAGACCCCCAGGGCGGTGAGCGAGCCGGGGACCCAGGTTCGTTGGGGTGAATCCGTGGGCGACCACGGTAGGGCGATCTTCCCGCCCGAATCCGTCAGCTAACCCGGTAGGCGGTCGGGGAAGAAGGAGAGTTGTTTGCGCCCTGCGCGACAACTGCTGCGTGGATTCGTGCTCGGCATCGTCGCGGTCGGCCTGATAGCCCCGGCCACCGTCGCCGAAGCCGCCCCTTCGATCAGCGATATCCAGCAGCAGATTCAGAAGTCCTCGTCGGATCTTGAAAAGATCGTCGAACAGTACGACAAGACGACCGAAGACCTCAAGCACACCCAGGCGGCGGCGGCAGCGCTGAAGCAGAAGATGGCGCCGTTGCAGACCAAGATGGACGCCGCGCGGGCCAACGTCGGGCAGCTCGCCGCCACGGCGTACATGGGTGGCTCGGTCGGCACGATGAGCGCGCTGCTCGGCAGCGGGTCGACCGACCAGCTCATCGACCAGCTCAACTCGCTCGACCAGCTCGCCAAGGCACGCCAGTCGGAGATTTCCGCGTACAAGCAGGCCGCGGCGCAGTACAACGCCGAGAAGACGAAGCTGGACGACACGCTTGCCCAGCAGACCGCACAGCAGAAGGACCTCGCCGCGAAGAAGGCGACGATCCAGAGCAAGCTCAACAAGCTGTACGAGATGCGCCGGCAGGCGTACGGCACCGCGACCGTCAGCGCGAGCTCGACGACGTCCGGCAGCGCGCCGGCCGTGTCCGGTCGGGCTGGCATCGCGGTCCGGTATGCGTACGGCGCGCTGGGCAAGCCGTACGTGTGGGCGGCAGCCGGACCCAACGGGTACGACTGCTCGGGTCTGACCATGGCGGCGTGGGGCGCGGCCGGGGTGTCCCTGCCGCACAACGCGGCGATGCAGTGGAACCAGGTCGCCCACATCAGTCGTAGCTCACTGCAACCCGGGGACCTCGTGTTCTACGAGAATCTCGGACACGTGGCGATCTACGTCGGCAGCGGCAAGGTGATCCACGCGCCGACCTTCGGCGACGTGGTCAAGGTGTCGTCGGTCGACATGATGCCGCCGTACGGCTACGGCCGGGTCGGCTGATATTTCCAGGTGTCGCCCCCGGCGGTCGCACGCGACCGCCGGGGGCGACGTCGTCACGGCAGCCGGTACGCGAGGCGGTCACGCGGGCTCCTACGCCGGACGGCGGTCACGCGGGGTACGCGTGGGTCTCGGTCGCCTTGACCGCCGCCCACACCCGCGCTCCCGGTACCAGGTCCAGTTCGCTCGCGGCAGCCGGCGTCACGTCCGCCGCGACCTCCGGCTCACCCGCCAGGTGCACGCGCACCCGGTCGCCGTACCGCTCCACGCCGTCGACCGTGGCACGCCAGACGTTGCGAGGGCTGCCGTCGGGACGCGACCGGTGCAGCGCGACAGCAGCCGGTGGGAACGCGACGAACACCTCGCCGGTCACGTCGTCGTCCACGGCGAGCCGACCCCCACCCGCCAGGTCGACCCAGCCGTCGCCGGTCGAGCGTCCCCGGTACAGGTTGAGTCCGGCGAGACGCGCGACGTAGCGGGTCCGCGGCCGCTTCGTGATCTCCAACGGGGTGCCGGTCTGCACCACCCGACCGTCCTCGATCACGACGATCCGGTCGGCGAGCACCATCGCGTCCAGCGGATCGTGTGTGACCAGCAGAGTCGCGCCGGTATGCGTGGCGAGCACGTGACGCAACGTGACCCGGGTCCGCAGTCGGGTACCGGCGTCCAGCGCCGCGAGCGGTTCGTCGAGCAGCAGCAACCGGGGCTCGCCTGCCAGCGCCCGCGCCAGCGCGACGCGTTGCGCCTGACCGCCGGACAACTCGTCCGGTCGCGCCGACGCCCGGTCGGCGAGCCCGACCCGGTCGAGCCACCGCGCCGCGACCGCGCGTGCCCGCGCCCGGCGGTACCCCTGGCAGCGCGGCCCGAACGCGACGTTGTCCAGCGCGGACAGGTGCGGGAACAGCAGATAGTCCTGGAACACCACACCGACCCGACGGTGGTGCGCGGGGACGAATGTGCCGGCGCTGTCGAGGACGCTGCCGTCCAGGACGATCTCACCGGCGCTGAGCCGTTCGAGACCCGCCAACGCCCGCAACGCGGTGGTCTTGCCCGCGCCGTTCGGTCCGAGCAGGGCGACCACCTCGCCGGAACCGACGGTGAGCCGGACGTCGAGACGGAACCGGTGACGGTCGACGACCAGGTGCGCGTCCAGCAGCGGGCTCACCGTACCCCCGTCCATCGCTCGCGCAGGCTCGCCAGGACCAGCACCGACACGACGAGCAGCAGCACGCTGAGCACCACCGCAGCCGCCGGGTCGGTCTGCAACGCCAGGTACACCGCGAGCGGCATGGTCTGGGTGCGTCCCGGGAAGTTGCCGGCGAAGGTGATCGTGGCGCCGAACTCACCGATCGCCCTGGCCCAGCACAGCACCGTGCCCGCCAGTACACCCGGAGCCACCATCGGCAGGGTGACCCGCCGGAACGTCGTCCACTTCGACGCGCCCAGCGTGCCCGCCACCTCCTCGAACCGCACGTCGGAGCCGCGCAGCGCGCCCTCGACCGCGATCACCAGGAACGGCATGGCGACGAACGCCTCGGCGACCACCACGCCCGCCGTGGTGAACGGCAGCGAAACCCCGAACGCGCGCTCCAGGAAACCGCCGACGATGCCCCGCCGACCGAGCGCGAACAGCAGCGCCACGCCGCCGACGACGGGCGGCAGCACCAACGGCAGGGCGACCGCCGCGCGGACCAGCCGGCGACCCGGGAACGACACCCTCGCCAGCAGCCACGCCAGCGGTACCCCGAGGACCAGGCAGATCAGCGTCGCCAGGGTGGCGGTCAGCAACGACAGTCGCAGGGCGGCGACCACCGCCGGCTCGGTCAGCCGTGCGGGCAGGGTGCGCCACGGCGCCCGGACCAGCAGCCCGACCACCGGTAGTACCAGGAACGCCAGCCCGAGCAGGGCGGGAACGCCCAGCGCGAGCGGTACCTGGGAGCGGACGGCGGGGCGGGTCACGGCGGCTGGAACCCGGCGGCGCTGAGCACCGCCTGACCGGCGGGTGACCGTACGTAGTCGACGAACGCGGACGCCCCGGCGGGGTTGGGCGCGTCGGCGAGCACCGCGATCGGGTAGTCGTTCACCGCCTGAGCCGACTCGGGAAACTCGACGCCGGTGACGGCGTCACCGGCGTCGCGCACGTCCGTCCGGTACACCAGCGCGGCATCGACCTCGCCGAGCCGGACCTTGGTGAGCGCCGCCTTGACATCCTCCTCCTGGGTGACCGGAACCACCCGGACACCGGCGGCGGACAGCGCCCGGCGAGCCGCGTCGCCGCACGGTACCGCCGGGGCGCACAGCGCCACCGTGATGCCCGGTCGGGCCAGGTCGGCGAGTCCCCGCACCCCCTTCGGGTCGCCCTTGGCGACGGCGATGACGAGTTGGTTGCGGGCGAAGACCACCGGACCGGTCGGGGTCAGCCCGGCATCGCTGACCTGCTTCATGGTCGTCGTGGAGGCGGCGGCGAACACGTCGGCCGGGGCGCCTTGCGTGATCTGCTGGGCGAGCCCGGAACTGCCGCCGAACGAGAAGGTGACGCGCGCGCCCGGATGAGCCGCTTCGAAGTCCTTGCCGATCCGGGTGAAGGCGCCGGTCAGCGACGCGGCGGCGAGCACCGTGACGGTGCCGGTCACCGGACCGGTCGATGCCGCCGGGCGGTTCGGGCGCGCGGCGCAGCCGGTCGGCACGACCGCCAGCACGACCAGGGCCGCGACCAGCCCAATCCGGATCTTCCGCACGACGGCGAGTCTAGGCGGCGACCCCGACACGGCGCCCCGAAGCGGCGCGCGTCACCGCCCGACCCCGGTTCGACCCCGGTCCGTGCGGGCGCGTCCGGGATCGCCCGCCCGGCGCGCCCGGCCCACCAGGCGGACCGTTGCCGGGCCGCGTCCCGGTCCGGGCGGCCACCTGCGACGATCGCGCGGTGACCTCACCGTCCTGGGACCCCCAGCAGTACCTCGCCTTCGCCGCCGAGCGCGCCCGGCCCTTCCACGACCTGGTCGCCCGAATCAGTACCGAGCCGCGACGGATCGCCGATCTCGGCTGCGGACCCGGGAACATGACGGCCACGCTGCTCGAGCGCTGGCCCTCGGCGTACGTCGAAGGGATCGACTCCTCCCCCGAGATGATCGACGCGGCTGCCCGTCGCGCCACCGACCGGCTGACCTTCACCCTCGGCGACATCGAGTCGTGGCGACCGGAGCGACCCGTGGACGTGATCGTGGCGAACGCGTCCCTGCAATGGGTGCCGACCCATGTCGACCTGTTGCCGAACTGGGTCGAGGCGCTCGCGCCCGGCGGCGCGCTGGCGTTCCAGGTACCGGCGAACGCCGACAGCCCCGCCTCGCGCGCGTTCCGTACCGTCGCCGAGCGACCGCGCTGGGCATCAGCCCTGGTCGGCGCGACGGTGCCGACGGTGTCGACGTACGTGCGTACCGTCGACCACTACCTCGACCTGCTCGCCGGGCTGGGGTGCCGCGTCGACGCCTGGGAGACGACGTACCGGCACGTCCTGCCCGGCGACGACGCCGTGCTGGCGTGGTACTCCGGTACCGGACTGCGCCCGTACCTCGACCGGTTGGACGGCGCCGACCGCGAGGAGTTCCGCCGCGAGGTCGCCGCGGAACTGCGCGAGGCGTACCCGCGCCGGTCGTACGGCACCGTGCTGCCGTTCCACCGGATCTTCGTGATCGCGTACCGGTGACATCGACGGAAGCGGACGTGCAGCGGGGCCGGCGTTACCGCCGGCCCCGCTTTCCCCATACCCCCACAGGGCGTTGTCAGGCTGCCTGCAGCCCCTCGGCGCGGGCCAGTTCACGCAGCCGGCCCAGCGCCTGGATCTCGAGCTGCCGGATGCGCTCGCGCGACAGGGAGAACCGCGACGCGACCTCGGTCAGCGAGTGCTCCCGGCCGTCCTCCAGCCCGTACCGGGCGCGCATGATGCCCGCGGACCGGTCGTCGAGGTGACCCAGCAGCCCCTCGATCCGCTGCCGCTCCAGCGCGCCGAGCACGATGTCCTCCGGCGACGGGGCGTCGGAGTCGGCGACCAGGTCACCCAGGTTGGTGTCGCCGTCGTCGCCGACCGGCGTGTCCAGCGACACGGTGTCCTGCGACCACCGGATCAGCTCGTGCACCCGCTCCACCGGTACCCCGAGCGACGCCGCGATCTGCTCCGGCTCCGGCTCGGTGCCCAGTTCACGGGTGAGCTGACGAGCCATGTTGCGCATCCGGTTCACGTCCTCGACCAGGTGTACCGGCAGCCGGACGGTGCGCTCCTGCTGCGCGATCGCCCGGCTGATCGCCTGACGGATCCACCACGTCGCGTACGTCGAGAACTTGTACCCACGCTCGTAGTCGAACTTCTCGACGGCGCGGACCAGACCCGTGTTGCCCTCCTGGATCAGGTCGAGCATCGGCATCCCGGACCGCACGTACCGACGCGCGATCGACACCACGAGCCGCAGGTTCGCCCGGATGAACAGGTCCTTGGCCCGCTCCCCGTCGGCGACCAGTTTGCGCAGCTCGGCGCGGGTGACCCCGGCGGGCAGCCGGTCCTCTTCCAGTAGGTGCTCGGCGTACAGTCCAGCCTCGATCGCCTTGGCGAGATCGACTTCCTGCGCGGCGTCGAGCAGCTGTGTCCGCGAGATCTCGTGTAGGTACACGCCGACCAGGTCGCGCTCTTCCGCGACCTCGTCCGTGCGCATCGCCGCCACGTTAACCTTCTCCACGCTCGGGTCCTCCCCCGCTGTCACTGCCGCCCCCCGCGGTCTTGCCCCCTGCACAACAGACACCGGTGTCCGTTGATTCCGTTCCCCGTACCGACTAGGTCACACTCGGCTGATGACGGGAACGGCGCGGTTACTTACCTGAAACGCGCGGATACGCACCGAGGTTCCCAGCGGAACCTGCGCAGTCGCTGTGAATTGGCTGGGCGGTACCTGTCACCGTCGATAGGTGAGATGCGGCACACCGGTCGGGACGCACCGTGCCGTCGGCACCCGTTCGGCGACGTGCTCAGCGCGCAACCGCGGCGCGAGCTCGCAGCTTCCCGCGCGGCGAGCTCAGACCGCGGCGGCGAGCAGCGCGAGCGCGCCTCGAACCTGATCGCCGGCTCGGGCCAGGGCGGCTCTGGCGTCGGCGACCGGCGCGCCGGACAGGAGGGAGACGAGCGCGGCCTTCAGGTCGCCTCCGGCGGCGCTGAGCGATTCGCGACAGATGTCCTCGCCGTACCCGGTCGCCTCCACCAGGATCGACAGCATCCGTCCGCGAAGTTTCGCGTTCGTCGCGACCATGCTCACCATCAGGTTGGAGTACACCCGCCCGAGACGCACCATGACGGCGGTCGAGAACGAGTTGAGCACCAGCTTCTGCCCGGTCGCGGCCTTCATCCGGGTGGAGCCGGTGACCACCTCGGGACCGGTGTCGAGCCCGATGAAGATGTCCACCTCGCCGGCGGCCGGGGCCGCCGGATTCGCGGCGACCAGCGCGGTGGACGCGCCCACGGCACGCGCCGCGCGCAGCGCGCCCAGCACGTACGGGGTACGACCGCTCGCGGCGATGCCGATCGCCAGGTCGCCGAGGCGCACGCACTCGGCGGCTTCCGCCCCGCCGGTCGCCTCGTCGTCCTCGGCGTCCTCCACGGCACGCCACATCGCTTCCGGCCCGCCCGCGATGTGCGCGCAGAACCAGTCGGACGGGGCGTTGTACGTGGGCGGCAGCTCCGCCGCGTCGAGCACGCCGAGTCGACCGGAGGTACCGGCGCCGAAGTAGTGCACCCGACCGCCGGCGCGCAGCACCTCCACCGCCCGGTCCACGGCGAGCGCGACGGAGTCGAGCACGGCGCCGACGGCGCCCGGTACCCGACCGTCCTCGTCGTTGATCAATTTGAGCATGTCGCGGGTGGGCAACTCGTCGAGGTCGACACTGAGCGGATTGCGCCGCTCGGTCGGGGAGGTGACCCGGACGATCGGCGCCTGTTCGGTACTCATGCCCGCCTCCGCGCCGGCCCGACCCGGTGTCCCTGAACAGCCTCCGCGGTGACCTCCAGCGCCCGCCTGGCCTTGCCGCGGTTGCGCGCCGCGACGCCGACGAACAGGCAGTCCACCACGGTGAGTTGAGCCAACCGGCTGGCCATCGCCCCGGACCGGTACGTCGTCTCGCGCGCGGCGGTGGTCAGCACGAAGTCGGCGACCTCGGCGATCGGCGCGCGGGGGAAGTTGGTCAACGCGACCGTGGTCGCGCCGTGCTGATGGGCGATGCTGAGGATCTCGATGACGTCCGCGGTGTTGCCGGTGTGCGAGATCCCGATCGCCACGTCCCCTTTGCCGAGTAAGGCGACGGAGGCGAGGGCGGTGTGGATGTCGAACCACGCGTAGGCGGTACGCCCGATCCTGTGCAACTTCTGCTGGAAGTCGGCGGCGACGAAGCCGCTCGCGCCCGCGCCGTAGATGTCCACCCGCGCGGCGCCGTTGATCGCCTCGACCACCTGCTCGCACGCGGCGGGGTCGAGCTGCTCGGCGGTTTCCTCCACGGCGCGCGCGTCGTTGAAGGCGATCGTGGCGATGATCTGCGCCATGTCCGCGCCGGGTGGGATGTCGCCGCCCACCACCCTCGAATCCGGTGGTTCGACCCGGCGCGCGGCTTCGGCGGCCAACCGGATGCGCAGTTGCGGATATCCCTCCATGCCGACGGAGCGGCAGAATCGGATGACGGTCGCCTCGGAGGTTTCCGCCGCGGTGGCGAGATCGGTGATCGTCCGGCGCGCGGCGCCCGCCGGATCCGCCATGACCAGCCTGGCTACCCGCTGCTCGGCCGGAGACAGCGACGGCAGCAGGCCGCCGATGTGCACGATCAGGCCGCCCGGCTCCTGGGTCGCGGAAATCTTCGGACGTTTCGCCACGGCTGAAACTTACTTTCAATAAGGTCGCGCCGTCAACAGTGATTCACATATCGCCCTACATCGAGGCATTCGCCGCCGAAGAGGCGCCTCGCGACCGGCGACATCTTCACAGTAAGCCCAGTACCCGCGGCCCGTACCGGACGCTCGCATTTCGCCGGAACTCGACCCGCGCGGGTCGACGGGGCGCGCCCTCGCGGTGCCGGTCGGGACGCCGGGTGCACGGGCGGACGCTCGACGTCGTCGAGGCGATCCGCGGGTCAGCGTGTACGGAACGCGCCCTCGCGCCCACCAAATGTAAGGGGGGCGACGTCCAAGATCGTCCGGATACCAAGATAAACAGTGACCTGCGTCACGCCGGGTTGTCGACGAGTCGCAACCGCTTCTACTACTCACGGTAATGAGAATTCGGTCGGGTCGGACAGTTGTCTAACCGTTTAACCAGCACAGGCGGCATGCCAACATCAACCGGCTAAGCGATCTTCGGTCGCTCTGTGTTACCAAGGTGTGCCGGCTCAACCCCGCCGGTCGCGACCCACCTCGGTCACGCCGAGTCCTGCCCGCGAGGTGGGCGTGCCCCCAGACACCACTGAGGACCAGGGCAGGAACGGGGGAACCATCTCTGACGCCGGTCGGACCGACCAGCGGCGTCTCGGGGTGAAGCCGGGAACACCCGGCCGGGCAACCTTCGCGCCCGAACCCGACAGCTCACCTCGTAGGCGTGCCGAAGGGATCTCTCCGTGGCACGTCATCGTCGTCCCAACACCGTCAGCAGCAACACCCGCATGATCGCGCGTACCGGCATCCTCGCCGGCGCCGTCGTGGGTACCGCGGTCGGCTTCGCTCCCGCCGCCAGCGCGCACGCCCCAGTCACCCCACAGGCCAACTATTCGACGCCACTGTGGAGCTCAAGCGGAGCCGCCGTGACAACCATCCCCGCCCCGACCGCCGCCACGTCCAGCCCGACCACGGCGCCCGTCGCGTACAGCACGAGCACCACGTCGAACGTCGGCGCCGCCGTCGTCGCCGCCGCGGCGCGCGAGGCAGGCAAGCGCTACGTCTTCGGTACCGCCGGACCGAACACCTTCGACTGCTCGGGCTACACGCAGTACGTGTACAAGCAGTTCGGGGTGAACCTGCCGCACCTGGCCAACGCGCAGAAGAACTACGGCCGGGCTGTGTCCAAGGCCGACATGCGCCCCGGCGACCTGCTCGTCTTCCTCAGCGGCGGGTACGGGTACCACGTCGCGATCTACGCCGGCAACGGCAAGATGTGGGAGGCGGCCAACTCGAGCACTCCGGTCGGTCTGCACACCATCTGGAGCAACTCCTACGTGGTACGCCGCCTGGTCGGCTGAGCCGCGCACGGGTGTGGGGCGGGCCGCCGGCCCGCCCCACACCCGTCTCGCGCTACCGGTGGTCGCGTCGCGGCCGACCCACCAGGGCAGGGCTGAACCGGCTCCGGTTGAGCACCGCCGCCACCACCACGGCGAGGACCAGCGTCACGATCGCGAGCCCCCCGGTGAGCAGAGCCGCCTGCGCCGCGCCCCCATGCGGACGCGGCGCGTGGACCAACCGCAGCAGTCCGGTCAGGACCGCCGGATGGACCAGGTAGATCCCGAACGACAGGAACGCGCCCCGGCTGAGCAGGCGACGCAGCCACCTGCGGTCGATCCGGGCCACCCCCACCGCGAGCAGGTACACCGCCGCCGCCGCGGCGAACGCGAACGGGATGGTCGCCGGCTGCAGGGTACGAGCCGCGAACTCCGGGCTCGCACCGCCCGCCACCGCCCGGAAGTACACCGCTTCGAGACTGGTCGCGGCGAGGATCAGCGCGCCGAGCACGTACCAGCGGTACCGGACGAGCGCCCGGTGCACCCGGTCGAGGTGCAGCGCGACGACGCCACCGAGGACCAGCCAGAACTGGTACGCCAGCAGACTCGACTCGCCGGTCACCGCCCGCCACCCGCCGTCCGGCTGTTCGACGTAGTGGTACCAGGTCCACGTCACGAGTTGGACCGCGAACGAGGCGGCGAGCAGCCGACCGTGCCGCCCCTCGGTGGCGCGCAACAGCTTCAGGAACCACGGCAGGACGACGGTGAACTCCAGGCTGACCAGCAGGAAGTACATGTGGTAGCCGTCCGTGCCCTTGGCCAGCCCGACCAGCGTGGTCCAGGGCAGACGGACCAGGTCGTGCCGCGAGTACGCGGTCGCCAGGCCCAGCCCCGCGTAGAGCACGCTCCACACCAGGTACGGCCAGCCGATCAGGGCGATCCGGCGGCGCCGCAACGCGGCGCCGCCGGGTAACGACCCGTCCGCGCGCAGTTGCCGGTAGTGCGCGTGTGCCAGCACCAGCGCGCTGACCACGAAGAAGACTTCCCGGCTGTAGTGCAACAGGATGCTGATCGCGTTGGCTCGCACGCTCTGCATCGGGTTGGCGTTGGACACGACGTGCACCAGGACGACGGAGGTCGCGGTGAGCACCCGCATCGCGTCGATCTGGGGCAGCCGGGCGGGTCGGGGGGCTGGGGTGCACGCCGCGTCCAGTTCGGAAGGTCGCTGTGCGGGGACGGCTCGCGCGGCGGGTACCGGAGCGCGCGAGGTCCCGGACGGCGGCGGTGCGGACGGCGGCGCTGGGGGGCCTGACGAACTCATCATCGATCAGCGTGCCCGGTTTCACCACCGACCACCAGCGGAGAGGCGAGAAACGGGTACGCGTGTGATCAGCCCGACAGGTCGGGACGGGGCATCCGGGTCGTCAGTCCCGGTTGCGCCGCACGATGGCGAGGTTGAGCGCGGTCGCGAAGCCGGTCCACGCCGCGTACGGCACCAGCGCCGCGGCGGCGACCCGGTCGATCCGGTACGCCTGGGCGATCAGCGCGACGTTCGCCGCGTCCAGCGCGACGATGTCCGCCAACGCGGCGCGCGGCGCCTTGGCCCGGAAGAACAGCGGCGTCCACGCCGCGTTCAGAGTCAGGTTCGTCGCGAAGCCGGCGAGGAACCCGGTACGACCGGACCCCTCGGCGCGCCGCAGCGCCCGCGCGCCGGCCAGCGCGAGCAGGCCGTACAGTGGAGTCCAGACCGCACCGTACGCCCAGCCCGGCGGCTGCCAGGGCGGCTTGCGCAGGTTCTGGTACCAGACCGAACGCGGGTCGCTGGCGACCGCGCCGGCGACGGCGGCCGCGGCGACGGCGAGCGAGGTCTTGCCAAGGGCCATGTCCCCTCATCCCCCGGGGAGGGCCGGTTAACCACCGCGATGCGCTTCGGCGCGGAGTACGGGAGGATCTGCGCCATGCGTGCAGTAACAGGGCTGGCGCTGGCGGTACGGCGCCCGAACAGCCGGATCCGGCTGGTGGGAACGTGACCGCCACATCGACCGGTACCCGTCCGCGACACCGCGCACCTCGACCCGACGAGCGGCTGCGCGTCCTGCTCGTCGAGGACGACGAAGCCGACGCATTCCTGGTACGCGAACTGCTCGCCGAGGCGGGCCAGCCGATCGAGCTGCACGTCGCGGGCAGCCTCGCGGACGCCCGCGCCAAGCTCGCCGGTGTCGACTGCGCGCTGCTCGACCTCAACCTGCCCGACGGCAGCGGTCTGGCGGCGCTGCGCCGGTTCCTCCAGTTCCGGTCCGGCGTCGCGGTGTGCGTGCTCACCGGCCTCGAAGACGAGCACCTGGGCGTCGAAGCGGTCGCCGAGGGAGCCCAGGACTACCTGGTCAAGGGGCAGGTCGACGGGGTCGGGCTGACCCGCGCCCTGCGGTACGCCGTGGAGCGCCGTCGCGCCGACGAGAACGCCCGGCGGCTGCGCGAGGTCGAACTGCGTCAAGCGGAGTCGGCGCGGCTGGAGCGCGGTCTGCTGCCGCAGCCGCTGATGACGACCCGCGACGTGTCGCTGGCGTCGTTCTACCGCCCCGGTCGGCACCGGGCGCTGCTCGGCGGCGACTTCTACGACGCGGTACAGACCGGTCCCGACCAACTGCACCTGCTGGTCGGCGACGTGTGCGGGCACGACGTGGACGAGGCCGCCCTAGGCGTCGAGTTGCGGGTCGCGTGGCGCGCCCTGGTCCTGGCGGGCGTCCCGGAACAGCGGGTGCTGCCCGCCGTGGAGCAGGTGCTGGTCAGCGAACGGCACTCCGACGAGGTGTTCGCCACGGTGGTCGCCGCCTCGGTCGACCTGTCCACCGGTCAGGCGCGGATACGCCTCGCCGGGCATCCGCCGCCGCTGCTCATCTCGAACGGGCGGGTGAGCGTGTGCGAGGCGCGTCCAGGCATGGTGCTCGGCGTGGTACCGGGTCTGGACTGGCCGGCGTTTCCGGTGCCCCTGGACGGCGACTGGTCGCTGCTGATGTACACGGACGGGCTGATCGAGGGCCGTACCGACGGCGTACAGCGGCTGGACGTGTCCGGTCTGGTCCGGCTGGTCGAGGAGTTCGACCCGAGCCGCACACCGTTGGGCGAACTGCCGGGGTACCTGATCAGCCGCGCCGAGACCCTCAACGACGGGCCGCTCTCCGACGACGTCGCCATGCTCCTGCTGACCAGTGGTGATCTGCGATGAATCCGAAGGACTGGAGCCTCACCCGGCGGATCTTCGCGCTGTGCGCGACGGTCGCCGCCCTGCTCGCCCTGCTCGCCGCCGCCGCGGCGGTGACCGCGGGACACAGCGGTTCCGAGGTGGACACGCTGGTCAACCGGACCGGACCGTTGCGCACCGACGGGGAGCGGCTGCTGACCGCGGTGCTCAACCAGGAGACCGGCATCCGTGGGTACGCCCTGGGCGGCCGGGAGGACAACCTCGCCTCGTACACCGAAGGGGTGCGCGACGAAGAGGCGCTCACCGCCGACATGCGGCGGCTGTTCCGTGGCGACGTCGCGCTCACCGCGCGGTTGACCGACGTCACGTCGCAGACCACCGCGTGGCGGCGGGTCGTCGCCGAACCGGTCATCGCGCGGGTACGGGCCGGCGACGTGCCGGGCGCGCAACGTCTGGTCGACGAAGCGTCGCGGCAACGTTTCGACCAGATCCGCGCCGCGATCGCCGACCTGCAGAACGCGATCGCCGTGATGCGCGCGCAGGTCGCCGCCGACCTGCACCGGACCACCAACGACGTGGTGTGGGTGCTCGTGGTCGCGGGCATCGTGGTGATCGTCGCCGGTGCGCTGCTCGCCGTCCTGCTGCAGCGGATGCTCGCCGATCCGGTCACCGAACTGGCCCGCCAGGTGCGGCTCGTCGCCGACGGCGACTTCGACCGGAAGATCACCGCGTCGGGGCCGCGCGAGGTGACCGGGCTCGGGCACGACATCGAACGGATGCGCCAGCAGATCGCGGCGGACCTGCGTACCGTGCGCGCCGCCCGGGCGCGCATCGAGGAGGCGAACCAGCGTCTGGAGCAGCAGGCGGAGGAACTGACCAGGTCCAACCGCGACCTGGAGCAGTTCGCCTACGTCGCCTCGCACGACCTGCAGGAACCGCTGCGCAAGGTGGCGAGTTTCTGCCAACTGCTGCAACGGCGGTACGCCGGGCAGTTGGACGAGCGGGCCGACCAGTACATCACCTTCGCGGTCGACGGCGCCCAGCGGATGCAGCGGCTCATCAACGACCTGCTGTCGTTCTCCCGGATCGGGCGGCTCACCGCCGGGTTCACCAACGTCGACCTGGGAGCGGTCGTCCTCGACGCGGTCGACCAGTTGAGCACCGCGGTCGAGCAGACCGGGGCGCGGGTCGAATGGCACGACCTGCCGACGGTACGCGGCGAGGAACCGCTGCTGTCCCGGCTGCTGACGAATCTGATCGGCAACTCGCTGAAGTTCCACCGCCCCGGGGTACCGCCCGTGGTCACCATCACCGCCGAGCGGGACGGCGACATGTGGGAGATCGGCTGCGGCGACAATGGGATCGGCGTGGAGCCCGAGTTCGCGGACAAGATCTTCGTGATCTTCCAGCGGCTGCACGCCAAGGACGCGTACCCGGGTACCGGCATCGGGCTGGCGATCGCCAAGAAGATCGTCGAGTACCATGGCGGGCGGATCTGGCTGGACACCTCGCAGAGCGAGGGCACGCTGATCAGGTTCACTCTCCCGGTCGCCGTGGACGTCGACGTCGACGGCGCAGCGCCGGAACCCGGTACCGAGGACGCGAGCGCCGAACCCGTTGAGGAGACCGTGTGATGCCCGACCTGACCGACGCTTCCGGTACCCCCGCGTCCGGGACGCCGATCGAGGTGCTGCTCGTCGAGGACGACCCCGGTGACGTCCTGATGACGCAGGAAGCCTTCGAGGAGCACAAGGTCCGCAACCGGCTGACCGTCGTCTCCGACGGCGCGGAGGCGTTGGCGTACCTGCGCCGGCAGGAGCCGTTCGCCGACGCGGTCCGCCCCGACCTGATCCTGCTCGACCTCAACCTGCCCCGGCGGGACGGTCGCGAGGTGCTCGCCGAGATCAAGAACGACGAGTCGCTGCGCCAGATCCCGGTCGTGGTGCTCACCACCTCGCAGGCCGACGAGGACATCCTGCGCAGCTACCAGCTGCACGCGAACGCGTACGTGACCAAGCCGGTCGACTTCGAGCGTTTCATCGCGGTGGTCCGGCAGATCGACGAGTTCTTCGTCAGCGTGGTGAAACTGCCGCCGCGCAACTGACGCCGTCCGGTTCGTCGGCGGCGCGACAAATCGGACAGCGACTCGGGGTACCTCGGCTGAGGCGCACCCGACTCGGGGTGTACGCACATCGGTTGTGGACCTCGCACGACCCGCCGGTCCGATCGGATTCGGTCCTACGCGGTCGTGGTGAGCTTCCCGCTGCAGTCGATCGCCTCGCCGCTGCCGGTCAGCAGGCAGACCCAGAACGTGATCTTCGCGCCCTCCGGCATGTTCATGTTGTGATCGACGCAGGTGCCCGTGCCGTTCTTGTTGACCGCGTCGTTGTTCTGCCCCGGGTAGTCGGTCCGCCAGTACTTCGCGACCACGCCGTACCCGTCCGAGCTGGTGTCGCACACGTACAGATGGTCGCCGTACGCCACGAAGTACGCTTTGCCGGCGCAGCCGGGGGTACACACCGTCGGCGGCGCAGGCGTCGGCTTCGCGCTGGACGGACGGGCGCTGGACGGGGCGGGCCCGGCGGTCGCCGGTACCGACCGGGTGGACCGGGCGGGTCCGGGACGCGTGCCGTGGCTGTCGGCCGGCGCTTGGGGCGCGGGCTTCGCGCTCGTGCCCGACGGACGCGGGTGGGTCGGCGTGGTCGCCGACGAGACGGCGGCGACCTGTCGCGGCCCCTGGTGGGACCGGGTGACCACGGTGGCGACCACCGCGCCCGCCGCGACCAGTACCACGCCCGCCACGGTCGCGGCGATCAGCGCCACTCGGCGTCGACCGCGACGGACCGGACCGGCGGACGCGGCGGCGAGCCGGTCCGGGCGGTACCGGGTCGGCTCGTCGGGAGCGACCGCACCGGCGGGCGGCGCGGACGGGGTCGACACGGACGGCGCCTCGACCCGCGCACGCGGCGGCGAGGCGGTCCGCAACGCGACCCGCTCACGGGTGCCGAGCAGGGCGTTGAACTCGGCGGCGAGGTGCGCGGCGTCGCCCGGACGACGCGCCGGGTCGGCGGCGAGGGTCCGTTGGAGTACGGCGACCAGGCCGGCGGGCACGTCGGCGCGGGTCAGCTCAGGCAGGCCGGCGTCCGCGGCGGCGTCGCCGGGTGGCGTCGCGGTGAGCAGGGTGTACAGCGTGGAGCCGAGCGCGTAGATGTCGGAGCGGACGGTCGGCGCGTCGCCGCGCAGGATCTCCGGCGCGGTGTGCGCGCGGGTGAACGCGGGCACCGCGTCGGGCGACCGGGTGAGGCTGGCGATGCCGAAGTCGCTCAGTACCGGCTCACCCTGGTCCGACACCAGGATGTTGCCCGGCTTGATGTCGCGGTGCAGGATCCCCGCCGCGTGCGCGGCTTCCAGCGCTTCGGCGATGGTCGCGCCGACCAGGAGCACCTCGCCGACCGGCAGTGCACCGCTGGCGACCAGCCGGTCCGCGAGCGACCCGTTGGGCAGGTACTGCATCGCGATGTAGAACCGCTGGTCGGCGGTGGTACCGGCGTCGAACGTCGTGATGATGTGCGGCTGGCCGGTCAACCTGCCGGTCAACTCGCACTCGTCCCGGAACCGTTGCCGGGCGACCGGGTCGGCGGTGTCCGCGTGCAACACCTTGACCGCCACGGTCCGCCCGAGCGTCTCCTGGAACGCGGTGTACACCGTGCTGAACCCGCCCTCGGCGATCCGGGCGAAATCGCGGTACCCGGTGATCACTGGCGTGGCCGACCTCGACTGCTGCATCGAGCTCCCGGTGTCCTTTCTCGTCACGTACCGGTCCTCAGTTCGCTGTACGGGCCGCGCTCCGCCGGTGCCGACCCGCCGGCGCGGATGGGCAGGGTCAGGACGACCTCGAAACCGCCGTCCGGCTGCCCGCCCGCGGTGAGCGTGCCGCCGTACAGCAGCGCCCGCTCGTACATTCCGATCAGTCCCTTGCCGCCACCGCCCAGGTGCTCCGGGCGACCGTCCGGCGGGCTGCTGCGCCGCCCGTCGTTGGCGATCCGGGCGGTGATCCGGTTCGCCGCGTAGTGCAGCGAGACGACCACCCGCGCCCCCGGCGCGTGCTTGATCGCGTTGGTGAGCGACTCCTGCACCACCCGGTACACACACAGCCCGACACCGGCAGGCAGGGGTTGCACCTCGCCCGACACGTCGTACTCGATGGCGACCCCGGTCAGCCCGACCCTTTCGATCATGACCGGCAGGTCTGCCACGCCGGGCGTGTCCCGGTCGGTACCGTCCGCTTCGCCGCCGCCCTGGTCCGGCTCCGGGCGCAGCATCGTGACCAGGCGGCGCACCTCCTCGAGCGCCTCGCTGCTCATCTCGGCGATCGACCGCAGCGCCTTCTCGACGGTTTCCGGGTCGGTGGTCAGCACGTACCGGGCGAGTCCCGCCTGGACCGCGACGACCGACATGTGGTGCGCGACGATGTCGTGCAGCTCCCGCGCCACGCGGACCCGCTCCAGCAGTACCGCCCGCTGCTCGCGTTCGCGCTGCTCGGCACGCAGCCGCTCGGCGTTCTGCGCGACGATCGCGCTGTACGTGCGCAGCCGGCGCAGCAGGTCGCCGACCGCGCAGATCGCGACGATCCACGCCAGACTCAGCGCGACGATGTCCACCGTCGAGCCGTTCCAGGTGTGCACGTTGCCGTACATCATGCCCGGCGCGATAAGCACGGCGCCGGCCACTGTCCAGCCGCGACCGCGGCTACTGGCGAGACTCGCCAGGGCGAGCTGCGCGCCCAGCTGGTTCAGCCCCAGCCAGTAGCCGCCCGCCTCGTACCCGACCAGCCCCGCCTCGCACAGCAGCACCGTGGTCGTCGGCGCGTACCGGCGCAGCACCAGCGGCAGGTTCGCGAGCAGGGTGAGCGCCAGGGCGAGCGCGTCGAAACGGCGTACCCCGTGCGCCGGGTACGAGCCGTGCGCCAGCTTGAGCGTGACGCCGGTGACCGCGACCGCCAGCAGGACGTCGCCGACGAGAGGATGAGCGCCGAGCAGGCGTCGTACGAACAGCCTGAGTCGGAGCACCCGAGAACTCTAGGGGGCGGTGGCGGGACGTGTCGTCATGCCGCCGATGCAGCCGGGTACCGGGTGGCGCACCGGGCGACTGCAGCGGTGGTTGGACGCGCGTGTACCGCGTTCGGTGGAGTCGGCGTCCGCGATCACCAACCCTGGGTTAACGCGTCGTCCGCGTCCGGCTGCGAGGCTGGACCGGCGGCAACTGAACAAGAGGGGTGGTATCGGCGTGCGGTTCGTCTACCGCGCTGGGGGCCTCGCTCACGAACTCGAACTCAACCTGGGTCGCCCCGACGCCACCGTCGGCGACCTGGCGCGGGCGTTACACGCCTCGGCAGGCGTCCTCATCGACGGCCGCGCCCTGCCGCCCGACACCGGTATCGGCGAGTCCGGGCTGGTCATCGGCTCCGAGGTGGTCGCCGCGGACCAGCCGCCGACCCTGGCGGTACGCCCCGTAGCGATCCTGCGCGTGGTGGGCGGTCTGCGGTCCGGGCGGTCGGTACCGCTGCAGCCCGGACGGGTCGTGCTCGGTCGCGGACACGGCGTGGACGTGCGGCTGGACGTCGCCGACGTCTCCCGGTCGCACTGCGCGCTCGACGTCGGCCCGGACGGTACGGTGACCGTCACCGATCTCGGGTCGCTCAACGGGACCGACGTCAACGGCGAACGGATCAGCGCGCCGACTCCGGTCGCCGCCGACGACCTGATCTGCCTGGCTGGGCAGGTGCTGCTGCGGGTCGTCCCGCCGGACCGGGTCGGCCCGGTACAGCACGTCAACCCGGTGCGCGAGGCGCGTCCCGGTGGGACGCTGCCGTTCAACCGGGCGCCGCGGCTGGCGACCCCCGCCGCTCCCCCGCCGGTCACCGTGCCGCAGGCGCCACGCGGCGCGGCGCGTACCCCGTTCAGCATCGGCGCGATCCTCGGACCGCTGCTGCTCGCCGGGGCGATGGTCGCGGTTATGGGCGACATGCGGTACGCCCTGATCGCCGCGCTGACCCCGATCGTGTTCGTGTTCGAGTTCGCCGAGGCGCGCACCCGGGGACGGTTGAGCCTGCGGCGGGGTCGCCGCCGGTACGCCCGCGACCTGGAGGACGCGCGCGCCGCGCTGAACGCCCGGCACGCCGACGAACTGCGCCGCCGCCGCGACGACGCCGGCGACCCCGCCGAGGCGGTGTTCCGGGCGGAAGCGCCGGGGCTGCGGCTGTGGGAGCGGCGCCGGGACGCGCCGGACTTCCTGCGGGTACCCGTCGGCACCGCCGACCTCGCCTGGGCGCCGCCGGTGGCGAGCGAGTCGCGCGAACCGGACCCGGCAGCCGCCGCCATGGTCGCCGAGGTCTCCGTGCTGCCGCAGGTACCGGTGCTGGTGGACATCTCCGCCGGCGGCGTCGTCGGGCTGGACGGCGATCGCGCGGCGACCCTCGCCGCCGCGCGGGCGCTGCTGTGCCAGGCGGTCGTCGACAGCGGCCCCGCCGACGTCACCGTGGCGGTGTTCGCCGACCCGGACCGGATCGCCGAATGGGAATGGACGAAGTGGCTGCCGCACGGCGCGGACCTGAAGTCGGGCTCGATCCGACTGGTCGCGGTCGGACACGAACAGTCCCAGGCGCTGGCCCGCGCGCTGCTCGCCGGCGCGCCGCCCGCCGACGCCGCGCAACCGGCGCGCCCGGTGACCCTGGTCGTCGTCGACGGCGCGACCCTGCTCGAGGGTCGCCCCTGTCCGCTGCGGGAACTGCTCAGCGGCAACGGCTGCGGCGGCATCGTGCTCACCGACCGGCTGCCCGCGCTGTGTACCTCGATCCTCTCGGTCGACCCGGACGGCAAGGGGACGCTGACCCGCGTCACCACCGGCGAGGAGGTCCGGTCCATCCTGGTCAACGGCATCGACGAGCCGGACGCCCGCCGGCTGGCGCGGGCCCTGGCCCGGTTCGAGGACCCCGAACTGCGTGTCGACGGCGCAGGTCTGCCCGACCAGGTCAACCTGCTGCCCCTGCTCGACCTGCCGGATGTCTCCGCGGCGGCGATCGCCGGGCGCTGGCGGCGCAACGCGCCGACGCTGCGGGTCGAGGCGGTGCTCGGGGTGACCGAACGCGACCTGTTCACCGTCGACCTCGACGACGACGGACCGCACGGTCTGATCGCCGGTACCACCGGGTCGGGCAAGAGCGAACTGCTGCGCACGCTGGTCGCGAGCATGGCGGTACACGCCGACCCGGAGCACCTGACCTTCGCCCTGGTCGACTACAAGGGCGGCGGCGCGATGGACGAATGCGCCCGCCTGCCGCACGTCGTCGGGCTGGTCACCGACCTCGACGAGCAACTCGGCGAACGGGCGCTGCGCTGCCTGGAAGCCGAGCTGCGGCACCGCGAACACGCGCTGCGCCAGGTCGGTCTCAGCCACGTGCGGGAGTACCAGCGGCTGCGCGACACCCAGCGACCGGACCTGGAGCCGATGCCCCGGCTGGTGGTCGTCATCGACGAGTTCGCCACCCTGGTCAAGGCGCTGCCGGACTTCGTGGACTCGCTGGTCAGCATCGCCCAGCGCGGACGCAGCCTCGGCATGCACCTGATCCTCGCCACCCAGCGCCCGGCGGGCTCGGTCAGCGACGCCATCAAGAACAACGTCAAGCTGCGCATCGCGCTGCGACTCGAGAGCACCGGCGACTCCATCGACGTCGTCGACAGCCCGGCTGCCGCCGGTATCGGCAGCCGGCAGTGGGGCCGCGCGTACTACCGGCTCAGCGCGCGCGAAGTGCTGCCGATCCAGACCGCGCTGTCCACCGCGGTGACACCGCACGCCGCCGCGACCGCACCCGTCACCCTCGCACCGTTCCGGCTGCTGCCGCCGCCCGCGCCGGACGCGGGCGCGGACACCGACGGCGAGACCGACCTGCGGCGGCTGGTGACCGCCGCGGTACAGGCATGTCGGCTGGCCGGCATCGCCCCGCCGCGGCGACCGTGGCCGGAGCCGCTGCCCGCGACCGTCGACCTGGCCGCCCTTCCGCCCGCCGCGCGCGGGGTACAAAGCGACGCGCCCGGACTGCCCGCGTTCGCGCTCGCCGACGACCCGGACCGGCAGATCCAGTACAGCGTGGGCTGGGACCCCGACGCCGGCAACCTGCTCGTCTACGGGGCGGTGGGCGCCGGTACCTCCACCGCGCTCGCCGCGCTGGCGCTCGCCGTCGGCGGCGCGCGGTCGCCCGAGCACTGCCACATCTTCGTGCTCGACCTGGGCGCGGGGGACCTCGCCCCGCTCGCCGGTCTACCGCACACCGGCGCGTACATCGCAGCCGCCGAACGGGAACGGCAGACCCGACTGATCCGCATGCTGCGCCGCGAACTCGACCGCCGCAAAGCCGGCGGGGCGCAGCCGGACTGGCTCGTCCTGGTCGACAACCTCGGCGCGCTGCTGACCGAGTTCGACAAGGACGTCGCCGGAATGAGCCTGGTCGAGGACCTGGCCCGGGTGTACGCCGACGGTCCCACCGTCGGTATCCGGTTCGCCGCGACCGCCGACCGGGCCGGCGCGGTCCCCTCGTCGTGGAGTTCGCTGACCCAGCAGAAGATCCTGATGCGGCTTGCCGACCCGACGGAGTACGCCAACTTCGAGGTACCCCGCCGGTCGGTACCGGGATTCGTGCCGGGGCGCGCGGTGGTCGCCGCCACCCGACAGGTCATCCAGATCGGGTACCCGGGTCCCGACCTGCCGGCGGCGGTCGGTGCGGCGGCGAGCCGGTGGTCGGCTGCCAGGCGTACCGCGCCCGCTGTCGGGTTGCTGCCGCGATCGGTGACGTTCCAGACCCTCGAGGTCCGGGCGCGTACCGGCGCCGAACCGTGGGACATCCCGGTCGGCATCGGCGACCGGGAACTCGCGCCGGTCGGGCTGCACCTGTACGAGCACGAACACGCCCTGGTCACCGGGCCGCCGCGGTCCGGGCGCAGCCAGGCGCTGCGCACCGTCGCGCACGCGGTACTGACCGGGGACGACCCACCGGCGCTGGTCGCGTTCGCGCCCCGGCGCTCGCCCCTGCGCGACCTGGGCGGGCCGGTGACCGTGGTGACCGACTACTCCGATCTGGACACCGTGCTGGACCGGACCGGTGACCGGGTGCTCCTGCTCGTCGACGACGCGGACAGCGTCGACGACGAACTGGGGGTGCTGGACCGCTGGCTGGCGAAGGCGGGTCCCGGACGGCATCTGATCGCCGCCGGTCGAGCCGACGCGATCCGCCGCAGCTACGGCACCTGGACACAGCGGGTCCGGGACGGGCGGTGCGGGGTGCTGCTCATCCCCGACCACGACCTCGACGGCGACCTGCTCGGCGTGACGCTGCCCCGCCAGGACCGGATGGCGCCGGTACCGGGACGCGGATACCTGGTCGCCAACGGCGCGGTGGACGGCGTCCAGCTCGCGCTCGTCGACGAGGCGGCGCGGGCGGTACCGCCGGGGTTGTAGTCGGGCGACCGGCGGTACGACGGCGGGCGGAGGCGGGTTTTCCACCCGCGGCCCGACGACAGGGACGGTACGGCGCGGATAGGTTTCCGCCCGTTGATTCGCAACCGAGGACGGCAGCTGAATGGGACAACCGTACGAGCACGTCAACTACGACTTCGGCGCAGCCGACCGGCTGAGCTCGGCGCTGTCCCTGGCGCACGAGAAGATCAGCTCGTTCGCCCACCTGCGCGCCTCGCGTCGGTCGTCGCTGCTCGGCAACCCGCACAGCGACAACTGGCAGGGCGCCCGGCGGTCGCGGTACGAGGGCGAGTACGCGCCGCAGCAGCACGCCCTGCACGCCCTCGCCGAGGAGATGCTGCGGATCAAGTCGGCTGTGGACCACGCGACCGAGCAGGCGCACGCCGTCAACAAGCACGCGCACTAGAGGACCGGCAGGCATGGGTACGGCTTCCGCGATTCCGGAGCACCTGTACAGCTACTCGGACCAGTGCACGCACAGCGCCCAGGAGTTGCAGAACTGGGTACGCGCGGTGCTGCGCCCGGCGCTCGAGGCGTACCTGCGCGGCAGCGCGCAGTCCACGACAGACGGCGTCAACATCGATACCAGCGCGGTCACCGCACGCGCCGGCAGCATCGAGACCGAACTGCCGAAACGGATCTCCGAGGCGTACTACACGGACCGGGAGGTCCGGCGGGTCGGCCTCGCGTTCCAGGTGGCCGGCGGTCACGGCGCCCTCGACGGACCGTCGGCGACGCCGATCACGTCGACCGACGACGCCGTCGACAAGGGTCTGTCGTCCTACGATGCCGGCGCCGCCGCCGCGGCCCAGCTGAAGTTCTACCCGATACCGGGCGATGTCGACGCGGTCAACCCGGACGGCTGGTACAAGCCGATCTTCTCGATCCTGGACCGCAACGCCGACAACCCGGAGTTCTGCCAGGGACTGCTGGAAGCCGGTGGACCGTCGGCGGTGCAGAATCTGCTCCGGGCGCTGGCCAGCGGCCAGTTCCACGACAACCTGATGAACCCCGCCAGCGGGCCGATCAGCGAACACACCGCCCAGGAGATCCTCACCAAGATCTTCCGTAACGGTCTGGCGAACCCGCAGATCGCCGCGGAACTCGGTCCGTCGCTGCCCACCGTGATTCCGTCGGTCCTCGCCGAGGTCCACCCGCACTGGCGTCAGGTCGAGGCGTACCGCCAGCTGCTGCCGGTCATCACGACGATCATGAGCCAACTCCGCGATCCCCAGGTCGCGCTCCACCTGACCAAGGCGATCGGGGAGGGCATACCGAAGGACTTCAGCGCCTCGGACCTTCGCGGTCTCATGCCGGAACTACGGGCACTGATGTCGATGGGGGTGTCCCACGGGATCACGCCGTGGGGCAAGGGCGAACGGCTGGAGACCTGGGCCGAGCGGTACGGCAAGCAGACCGCGGACGCCGTCGCGCCGTACCTCGCCGCGATGCAGGCGGCGGACATGGCGCAGAACGAGCGCAACGACCTGCTCAAGAGCATGTTCCAGGGCGCCTACCTCAACCTCGCCTTCATGCCGCTGGACGTCATCCCGGGCAGCGACCTCGCGGTGTCGGTGGCGGCAGCCGGCGCCCTGCAGAGCTGGGTCGGCGCGAAGGACCCGACGAACACCATGGGGCTGGGTCACTACCTCAAGGACACCAACCCGAACCTCGACATCCTGACCCTCAACAACCTGATCGACGCCAAAGCCGGTCACTTCGCGATGATCTCGATGCTGTTGGAGAAGGGCTACATCCGCGACCCGGACCTGAAAGGCGACCATCCGCTCAGGGCCGCCGGCGGTCATCAGGACGTCGACCAGGTGTTGAAGATCGCCGCCAACCCGGACCGGTACTACATCGTCGGCAGCCGGGGCGACCGGCAAGTTCAGCTCAGCGTCGACCAACTGATCCACGACTTCAACTCCGGAGCCGGATACCTGGATCCGAAGTCGAAGATCTACCAACTGCTCACCAAACAATGACCGGCGCACCTCGCCGGGGTTCCCCGTCCAGTCAGCCACCCTTTGAATCACAAGGAGAGTCGTCGTGGCCACAGTCAAGGTGACCGATCTCGCGCACCAGGACGCGCAGAAGATGCTGAGCATCATCAACAACCAGTTGCCGGCGCTGATCAACCAGCTCAACAGCACCGGTCAGCAGATGAGCGACCCGAACAACTGGGACGGTCCGCTGGCGCAGAAGTTCCGGGGCGAAGTGTGGCCGCAGGCGAAGGCGGACCTGGAGAAGATGCGCAGCTCGCTGGCCCAGTTGCAGATGTCGGTACAGAAGATCCTGACGAACATCTCGCACGCCGGCGGCGCGTGAGCCGACGGGGTGCAACCGGGGGGAGGACGGGGGTGCGGTCGCCGTACGGCGAC
>DASUXA010000076.1:0-101965 GCA_036378155.1 Micromonosporaceae bacterium
GGGCGGAACGCCGAGCGCCAGGAGTACCGACACGCAGCCGTGCCGGAAGTCATACAGCCGCACCGGAGGCAGACCAGCCGCGCCGCCCTGCTCCTGATGATGCGGGTGTAGTTGCGGGTCGTTCCAGTCCGCCTCGACTCACCGGTCGCGATGACGGGGGTCACGAGCCGAAGCGTCGCTGCAGGTCGGCGTACCCGATCGCACCCTCGAGGAAGCCTAGAGTGCCGGAGTCGAGCAGTTCCCGCCCAGCGCGCTCCAACGTGCTGAGCGCGGCTCGGGCCAGGCTGCCACCCAGGCTGACTCGCTTGACACCGAGGGAGAAGAGTGTGGGCGCGTCGATGAGGTTCGCCAGCCCGGCCACGATGTTGAGCGGGGCCGGGATGGTGGCGGCGAGCCGCCGGATTGTGTCCTCGTCGACGACACCGGGCACGAAGATGCAGTCCGCCCCTGCTTCGACGTACCGGACCGCCCGCTCGACCGTCTCGGCGAACGCGTCGCCAGGCGTGCCGGCGAAGTAGGTGTCTGTGCGGGCGTTCAGTACGAACGTGCCATGGGGCGCGGCGGCTCGGGCGGCCGCCACGCGGTCGACGGCCTCATCGATGCCGAACAGCCCGCCACGGCCGGCGTCCTCGAGGTTGCCGCCCACCGCCCCGAGCTGTACCGCCCGAGCCACGGTGCGGCCGACGTCGTCCGGGGTGTCGCCGTACCCGGCTTCGAGGTCCGCGGTCACCGGCACACCCACCGCAGCCACGATGCGGCCAACGTGCTCGAGCATCGTGTCGCCGTCCAGCGCTCCGCCGTCCGGCACTCCACAGGACCAGGCAATGCCCGCGCTGGTCGTGGCAATGGCTGGGAAGCCGAGGTGTTCGAGGATCCGGGCGGACCCGGCGTCCCAGGCGTTGGGGAGTACAAAGCCGGGACCCGCGTGCAGGGCAAGGAAGGCGGCTGCCTTGTCGGTCGAAGGCACTCTGCTCACGACCCCCACCTCGTCGATGTCGGCGTACGATGCGCCGTCGGACAGCTGGACACGCGTTCGAAGAAGACCGGGGCGGACGATGCCGTGATGCGCGCGGCGTCCACCGTCGCCCTTTCTCAGACAGCGGGTCTTCGTCCGGCTCTCCGGTAAGCACCCGCCCCATCATTAACGATCCCAGCACCTTGCGACTCCGATACACGTCATTCGTGTGAGCCACGTTGGGAGCCTCAGCGCTCGAACAGCGCCCGCGCCAAAGCCTCAGCGACTGACCGCCGGTCGCCTTCCAGGAGGCGAGCGCACGGGCAGTCCTCCCAGCCACGGTCGACAGATGAGGACCCGAATTCGCTGCGGGGCCGGACCGGGGTGGGAGGACTTCTCGTACATCCGAACAGTCAGGACACGGGGCTGGGCGACCCGGTTGACCGCTCGGCGGCCGCCCGATGCTCGGCAAGGCTGCGCTCGATCTCTTCGTCCACCAGGTCGTGGTTGAGAGCGAACGCCGCCGCAGCCCCCATACCCGCTGCGGTGACCGCCTGGGCCTGTGGGTTGACCACGTTGCCGACGGCCCACAGACCACGGCGGGTGGTGCGGCCCACCCGGTCGGTGATTAGCCAGCCCCGCTCGTCCTTCTGGCACCCGAGGCTGTCGAACGGTGCATCGTTGGGGGTCATCGTCGGGAAGACGAACACCGCGGCGCACTCCAGCGTCCGACCGTCGGCGAGTTCCACCGCGTGGCTGCCTGGTTCCTTCGCGAGTACGGCAGACACCTGCGCCTCGACGACCGTGACGCCGCGCGCCTCCATGCGCTCCCGTTCCTCGTCGGTGAGCGGTCGACTGTGCGGGACGTACACGACGTCGGGTGACCATTGCCGCAGCAGCAGTGCCTGCCCGGGGGACGCGGGGTGTACACCGAGCACGACGATCGGCTGGTCGCGGACCTCGTAGCCGTGGCAGTACGGGCAGAAGTGGACGCCCTGGCCCCACAGCGCGCGCAGACCGGGGATGTCGGGCAGGTCGTCGCGCAACCCGGTGGCGAGGACGACGTGGCGGGCGTCCAGCGCGCCGCCTTCGGCGAGCCGTACCACGTACCGGCCGTTCGCGCCGGCCTCCACCCGGTCCACCCAGCCGTCGAGTAGGACGGTGCCGTAGCGGGCGACTTCGATGTGGCCCGACTCGAGCACGGTGAGCGGCGGGACCCCGTCGCGGGAGAGGAAGCCGTGCATGTGTGGCGACGGGGCGTTGCGGGGCTTTCCGGCGTCGACGACGGCGACGGTGCGACGAGCCCGGGCGAGGACGAGCGCGGCATTGAGCCCGCCCACCCCGCCACCTATGACGACGACATCGTAGGAACTTTGCTCGGTTAAGGTGCGATCACTGTTTGTCATGGCGATCACCTCCATGGCAAAGGGTTCGGTGCGCGGGCGACCGCGCTGCCCTGCGGCAACGTGCCTGAAGAGCGGTGTTGGCTGTGCAGCGCTGTCCGTCGCGATCGACGGCTGGGTCCTGGCCGGTTGTGGGAGCGCGGGCGGGTAGCGCGCCGTCCCGCGCTCCCCATCCAACCGTCGGCGGTCACAGGTTGGCCGCGGCTGCCCGCTGCTGCAGTTCGTCGGGGGTCATGTCCTGTACTCGAGTCGCGAAGAACCAGGAGTGGCCGAACGGGTCTTCCAGCTCGGCCATGAGGTCGCCGTGGAACTGCATCTCAGCGGGCCGGATCACTTTCGCTCCGGCGGCGGCTGCCCGTTCGGTGATCGCCTTGACATCGGGTACGTAGATCAGCAGGTTGACCGGTGTGCCGCCGAGCGTCGTCGGGCTGCGGAACCCGTACTCGGGGTACTCGTCGCGCACCATGAATACCGCGTCGCCGATGCGGAACTCCGCGTGCGCGAGCTTTCCGCCGTGACGGGAAATATCGACGATGAGTTCTGCGCCGAACGCCTTCTGGTAGAAGGCGACGGCTGCCTTGCCGTCGTGCACGTTGAGATAGGGAACGCCACCCTTGTACTGCTCCGGGATGACGGTCCTCGAGATAGGGGTCATCGCGATCGCCTCCCACTGTCGGTACCAGGAGTTGCCGGTACCTCCATCGTGGGAGGCAGCCGAGCGCGGCGACAACGACAAGATCCGAAACGACCGTTAACCGTACAGTTAACGATCGGCTGGCTCAGTGCGCCGGGTGCCGGTAGGCCGCGCGTGCCGACCAACGGCGCCGCGCAGGACGGTGAGAAAGGCACGCATCGGCTGGGTCTGTTCGCCGGTCCGCCACACGGGTCCGTAGTCGATCGGCGGCAGCCCGTCGATGGGTACGTAGGCGACGTCCGGGCGGACGTGGTACCGGGTCGCCTGGCTGCCGACCACCGCCACGCCACGCCCCGCGCTGACCAGCGTGAGCAACTCCTGCCGAGAGGTCAACGCCGCCACCCGTACCACTGGCGCGCCGCTGGGCGTGTGCGCCGGTACGAGCGTGTCCAAGAGATAGTCGGGAGCGCCGACGGGTACCAGGACCGAGTCCCGGGTGAGATCGTCCACGGTGACCGACGCCCGGCTGGCGAACGGATGCGACGCGGCGACGGCGAGCATGCGTGGGTCGCGCAGCAGCGGAAGGCCACAGGACAGGTCGGATTCGCGTACCGGCAGTTCGGTGACCTGCATGTCGATGTCGCCGGAACGCAACGCGCCGAACGCGTCGGACAGGTGGATCTCGCGGATGTGCACGTCGTAGCCCGCATGGCGGGCGCGGAACGCACTCGCCGCCTCCATGATCAATTCCCCGGCGAGAGGGCTGGAGAATCCGACCCGCAGTACACCCGACAGGCGGCGCCCCGCCGCGACCGCCCTGGCGATGCCCTGCTGGATGCGCTGGTAGCCGGCCTGCAGATCGTCCCGCAGCGTCGCGCCGACCGGGGTCAACGTCACCTGCCGGCTGGTGCGCTGGAACAGCGCCACCCCGAAGCGGCGCTCCAGCCTCTTGATCGACTGGCTGACCCGGGCGCTGCTGATGCCCAGCCGCTGCGCCGTACGCCCGAAATGCAGCTCCTCGGCCAGCGTCAGGAAGATCTCGATGTCCCGCCGTTCCACAATCCAGAACCTAACCTCGGTCCGTCAGTGAGCAGGGCGGCTGACCGCTGAGTGATTCCCGCCGCCAGGGACCGAACCGGGTCTACCGACCTATCGATCTTGTGCGGCTAGCTTGCCGAGAGCGCTACCAGCTAACGCGTCAATGTGCGCGAGAAGCTTGGAGGGTTCCACGGTCAAGTCGAGTGGGTGGTGGACGACCTCGATCTGACTGTTGCTGATTCGGCGGCGGCCCGGCGGTGACGCGCCTTGGGCGTAGACAAGCCACCCGGTGCGTACGTTGAGGGCAGTGCAGTACGCGAGCATCTGGTAGGCATCGGCGTTCGGATAGCCCGAGTCGCCTGATTCGAGCTTGTACTTCGCGTCGAACACCGCGACGGGCCGACCGTTGACGACGTGGACCACGTCCGGTCGGATCGGAATCGTTCTATTGACGTCGAGGTGGGTTTGGTACTGGCTGTGGGTGTATCCCGGGTACGGGGCGAGGGCTTCGCGTAGGGAGGTGGTGACGAAGTCCTCGAAGACCTTCGCCATGTTCACCACGAACGATGCCATGGTGACGCCGTCGGTGCCGGGCTCCGTCGACTGGTGTCGAAGGATGAGCTCGGCCAGCCTGAGTGCCGGCGTGTATCGGGCATTGAGCCGACTGGGGTGCCAGGTGGGAATCTGGGCTCCCTGGGGCAGGACGTGGACGCCGTCGAGCCGGGCGTCCAGGTGGGCCAGCCGCCCACGCACCGCGGCGGACAGCCGAGGGACAGCCATCATGCCGCGCAGGGCGGTACGCAGGATGCGGTTCTCGGCGATGTCGGTGGCGTACTCGTCGTAACGGATCTCGACCGGCAGGAGGCTGCCGGGCCGGCGGGCGGCCTGATCGCCGAACCGGATGCGGCCACGGACCAGCGGCAACGCCTCGTCGACGGTGACGTATCCCTGCAGTACGCCTGGGGCGAGGGCTCGTTCAGCTTGGCGGATCAGGGCTTCGGCTAATGCCGGCCACAGGTCCGGCTCTGGTCGTGCGCTGATGTCGTCGGCGCGGAAGCCCGGGTCCAATGCGTAGCCGAGCAGGAACAGCAACCGGGCGATACCGACCTTGGGGTGTACCTGGACGTCGAGATCGGCGACACGGACAGCGCCGACTTTGCCGGCGGGCACGATGCGCCAGCGACGATTCCCTTCGGGTCGTAGCTCGACAAGGCCGGTCTTGGTCAACGCGCCGACCGCATCGTCGTCGAGCTGCCGCACCACGCCGTACCGGTCCAGTTCCGGCAGCATGATCGACGTTTCGTTCCTCACGGCGATCATGCCTCGCGGGCGGTTCCTGCCGTCCGCGATTCGGTCCATGCCGCGATCCTGGTCCGGATGGCGGGGAGTCCGAACCGAGCACGTATCTGGGCTCGCGTCAGCCGCCCGTAGTAGTGCTCCTCGAGCAGCGGTAGCAGCTCGTACTGCCACACCCGCTGCAGCGCGGCTTCACTGTCGAGGTTCGGTCGCATCAGGTACGACGGACCGATCTTGAAATCGTGATCTTCGGCGTCAATCGCGTCGTTGAGCGCGGCCAGCAGAGCGGCCCGCTCGTCCCCGTCCTTGCCGTTGGCGATCAACCAGGTGCGCAGGACGTCCCGGACCGGTGGCTCGTCGGGATGCAGTTCGATGAACGCGAACCGGCGCCGGATGGCGGCGTCGACCAGCGCGATCGAGCGGTCGGCCGTGTTCATGGTGCCGACGATGAATACGTTCGGCGGCAGATTGAACGCCTCCGACGGGGTGTACTGCAGTAGAACGCTGGCGTCGCGGTACTCCAGCAGGAAGTAGAGCTCGCCGAACACCTTCGCCAGGTTCGCTCTGTTGATCTCGTCAATGATCAGCACGTACGGTCGCCCGGGGTTGCTCGCAGCGTCCGCGGCTATCTTCCGCAACGGGCCGGGCATCTTCGCGAAGCCACCCGAACCGCCGTCGGTAGTTTCGACAGGTCGGAAACCTTCGAAGAAGTCCTCGTAGGAGTACGACGGGTGGAACTGCACGAGGCGGATCGCGTCACGCTCGGCGACATGGGCGGCGAGCGCACGTGCCAGATACGTCTTACCGGTGCCGGGCGGTCCGTACAGGATGATCTGGGGTCGCTCCTGCCACAGGTCCAGGAGGTCCTGCAGCCACTGTCGGCTCATGTGGACCCGACGGGCGAGATCTTCGGTCGGGGCGGCCAGCTTCGGTACCGCATGAAGACCTGACGGCATCGGGTGCGTTGTCGGTTCGCCTTCGGTCGCCTCGGGCTCGACCTCGACAAGACTGCTCAGGAACTCCAGCGCGCCGGTCATGTTGACGACCGCGCCTGGCTGATCCAGCTTTCCCGTCACCTGGGGCGGAAGGGCGTCGACCGGGATGGGTGACGGCAGCCATTCGACGGTCCAACGAAGCAGTGAACCGTCATCCGACGGGGCGTACTCGGGCTTTCCCTCGAGGATGCCCACATACAGCTCGTTGCCGACGATCGTGGTGACAATGTCGTCGGCGGCCATCTGCGACACGAACGCGTGGTAGTCGTTGGCGAGGCTCACCCGCTGGGCATAGTCGACGTGCTGGTACCCCTCCTCAACAGCGGCACGGATGTCCGCTCGCGACGCGCCTGCCGTGACCTCGCCGAGGTGCGAGGCGTCGAGCGACACGAACGACGTGCCGGTCCAGTCCGCAATCAGGTCTGGACCGCCGTGCCGTGGGCGTACCAGCCATGCCCGCTGTTCCCCCGGAGCCCGGTTGGCCTGTTTGCGCCATTGCGCCACAAACGGTGGCTGGTAGAAGTCGACCGGTCGGCCTATCTCGCGTTGGATGCGGACGGTGATGTCGAACAGATCGCGGTTGAGGTCTCCGGTCAACGCGTCGGCGCGGTCGCCGAACGCGTCGCGGATCGCCTTCTTGTCGTCGATGGACACGATCGGCAGGAAGTGCGACGGGAATCCCAGGTAGAGCAGCTCTTGGCTCAGCGACGGCATGACGTTGAAATGAGAAATGGCGTCCTGCCACGCCCACGGGTCGGCAAATGCGCGGTCGCGCTGCTCCCGTGGCAGAGACCACCAGCCGCGCACCAGCTCGACCGCGTCGGCCAGCCACCTCCACAACATCGTGTGGGCGCCGGTGCCACCGTTCCACGTACGCTGGGCGAACGCAGCCGACACAGGCTCAGGGATGGCGACAGGCTCTCGCATCCAGCTCAGCACCGTCGATACCCGCTGGTGGAGCTTCGACGCCGTCAGGTTGTGCAACGGAAGCCCCTGCAACGTCAGCAGCTCCGCCGCCAACTGAATCGCGTCATCGGAGGCGCCAGCGAGTTGGCGCTCGAGTTTGACCAAGAACGCATCCGACCCGAGGTCCGGCTGCTCGTTGTAATGACGGTACAGCTCGCCCGCCGTCGCCTGGTCCCAGACGGACCGCTGCGGCGCAAACAACGAAGTGCCCTGCTGAAAGCCCCGCTCGATCAGCTCTCGACCAACCTGCCGCACAAGTTCATCCGGACGGCAAGGCATGATCACACTGCTGTCGCTCATCGGCGCAAGCCTCTCCTCGTTTCGAGTCACACCAGCATCCGCCCGACACTCGATCCTCACCTACGCCGACAACGTCGGCGACGTGCGCCACGCGGGGTTTGGAGTGCATTCGCTGCCTGCGCCCAATTCGGCACCGTCGGATGCCCCGGATCAGACGGTTAGGAATCCCATTAGCCGCGACGCAGTCGCGCTGCTTGCCTGGTCAGGTAGTCCCGTTCGGCGGTACTACGTGCCCGCGACGCCGCGCGGCTGAAGTGCTCGGCGGCGAGGTCGAGGTGTCCCGCCCGCTCGTACAAGCGGGCACGCACCGCGTCGAGCCGGTGATGGTCGCCGAGCCGTGGCGCGAGTTCCTCGGCGGCGCGCAGTCCGACGAGTGGGCCGTCGACCTCGCCGAGCGCGACCGCCCGACTGAGCGCTGCCATCGGATTGTCGGTGCGCTCGAGGAGTTCGTCGTACCAGGCGAGAATCTGCGGCCAGTCGGTTTCCTCGGCGGTACGGGCGTCGTCGTGCAGGGCGGCGACGGCCGCCTGGATCTGGTACTCACCGCGCCGGTCGCGAGCCAGAGCCGCCTGCAGGATGCGTACGCCTTCGACAATCTCGGCCTCGTTCCACCGGCTGCGATCCTGCTTGTCGAGGGGGACCAAGGCGCCGTACTCGTCGGTACGTGCGGCGCGGCGGGCGTGATGCAGCAGCATCAGCGCGAGTAGTCCGGCGACCTCGGGCTCGTCGGACGCGAGCGCCAGTTGGCGGGTGAGGCGGATGGCTTCGGCGGACAGGTCGACCCGCCCGGAATAGCCCTCGTTGAAGATCAGGTACAGCACGCGCAGCACGACCGCGACGTCGCCGGGCGCCGTGAACGGCTGCCCGCTGACCGTCCGCTTCGCGCGGCTGATGCGCTGCGCCATCGTCGCCTCCGGGACCATAAACGCCTCGGCGATCTCCCTGGTGGTCAGTCCGCCGACGGCGCGCAGCGTGAGCGCGATCGCCGACGCCGGGCTCAGCGCCGGGTGGCAGGACAGGAACAGCAGCAGCAACGTGTCGTCGGATTGCTCGGCTGGTCCGGGCTGGGGCTCGTGGCTCAGCGCGTCCTCGCGCCGGCGCCGCGCCGCCTCGGAGCGTCGGGCGTCGATCAGCTTGCGCCCCGCGACGGTCAGCAACCAGCCCTTCGGGTCGTCCGGCGGCGCGTCCCGCCAGGACCGATGCGCCTCCAGCAGCGCTTCCTGTACGGCATCCTCGGCCGCCGCGAAGTCGTTTCCGCGACGGACGAGGATGCCGAGCACCTGCGGCGCCAGGACGCGGACGATGTCCTCGTTCATTCCGCCTGGGGCGGGGCGTCGGTCATCACCGGCCGCACCTCGATCCACTCGTACACGGGCTGCCCGCCCTTGCCCGGTGCCGACGAGACATAGGCGGCGACCTCGCGCGCTCGCGCTTCGGACTCGACGTCGATCAGGAACCAGCCGGCGGCGAGTTCCTTGGTCTCGGGAAACGGCCCGTCCGTGGTCACCGGTGCCGCGTCCGGACCGCCGTACCGGACGTACGTCCGCTCCGGGCTCAGTGCCTGCACGTCGACCAACTCGCCGCGCTGTTGCAGCAGTTCGCACACGTGGCGCTGGAACGCGATGTGCGCGGTGATCTCGTCCTCGGTCCACTCGCTCATCGGCACCATGTTCGGGTGGCGTTCCGGGCCGCCCGTGTAGTGCTTGAGCAGAAGATATTTCGGCATCGTCGCTCCTCGCGTTCGGTGACCATCGTTTCGCTGTCGTACCGGGGACGGAACCAGCCACCGATTTTCGACATCACGAGCGCGGCGGGTACGGCGGAAAGCTCCACCGCGCCGCCCGGCTCGCCGGGTCAGTCACCTTCCGCAGCGTAGGTCGCGATGATGGCGCCCGTACCGGTCACCTCGCTGTCGATCAGTCGCAGCGCCCGGTGCGCGCCGTGGTCGCGGAAGAGGCGCTTGCCGCTGCCGAGCAGCAGTGGGTCGATCATCAGCCGGAGTTCGTCCACCAGGCCCAGGACCAGCAGCGTCTGTACCAGCCCGGGGCTGCCGATCACATGCAGGTCCTTCCCGTCCTCCGCCTTCAGCGCGCGCACGGCGGTACCGAGGTCGCCGCGCAGCAGCGTCGAGTTGTGCCAACCGAGCGGCTCGTCGAGGGTCGTCGACGCGACGTACTTCGGCAGCGTGTTCAGCGGCTCGGCGAGCACCTGCTGGTCCTGCGGCGCCGTCGGCCAGTGGGCCGCGAAGATCTCGTACGTGCCGCGTCCCAGCAGGTAGCCGCCCGCGCCGCGGACGTTCTCGATCACCCAACCCATCGACAGCTCGTCGAAGTAGCGGCTGTGCCAGCCGCCGTGCGCGAAGCCGCCTGTCACGTCCTCGTCGGGGTAGCTCGGCGCCTGGACCACCCCGTCCAGCGTCATCCACTCGTTCGCGATCACCTTTCGCATCCCGGCCTCCTACCGGTCGTCGCCCGCCGCTCCGCGCGAGGCGCGTCAGCGGCTCTGCCACCCGGTAGGACGGAGCCGGGCGCGAATCTTCGACCCGACCGCGATCCGCGAGCCTGATCGCCCGGAGCGGGGGCGACCCCGCCCGACGGTTGGGCGTCCGACTCCGCCTGACCGTCGAGCCGTCCGACCCCGCCTGACCGTTGGGCGTCCGACCCCGCTCCGGGCGTCTCGCCGGTATCCGACGTCAGGATCTGGTGAGGATGACGAGTTGCTGGGTCGCCCGCGTCATCGCGACATAGCGGTCGACCGCTCCCTCGATGCCGTCGCCGAACGCCTCCGGGTCGACGAGGACGACAAGGTCGAACTCGAGCCCCTTGGACAGCTCGGGCGGCAGCGACCGGACGCGGGACGTCGCCTGGAAGGTGGGATCGCCGATGACGCACGCGGTCCCCTCGGCATGCGTGGCGACCCAGGTGCCGAGGATCGATTCGAGATCCGAGACGGATCCGTGTACGACGGCGGCGCCGCCGCTGCGGATGGAGGTCGGCACGTTGGCGTCCGGGAGTACGGCACGGATGACCGGTTCGGCTTCCGCCATGACCTCTGTCGGCGTCCGATAGTTGATGCTCAGCGAGGCGAGCGTGATCTGGTCGAACCCGATCCGCTTGAGCCGCTCCCGCCACGACTCGGTGAAGCCGTGCCTCGCCTGGGCGCGGTCCCCGACGATGGTGAAGCTACGGGACGGGCAGCGGCGCAGCAGCATCTGCCATTCCGCGTCGGTCAGTTCCTGCGCCTCGTCGACGACGATGTGCGCGAACGGACCGGCGAGCCGGTCCGGGTCGGCACCGGGTAGTGCCGCCTCGTCCACGAGGGCGTCGTGGAAGTCCTCGCCGCGAAGCATCGTCACCAGACCCATGCCGTATTCGTCGTCGGCGGCCTCGATCAGGTCGTCGACGACCCTGGACATGCGTTCGCGTTCGGCGGCGGCGACGGCGTCACGCCGGCGCTCGCGTCGGGACGCCTCCGGGTCGCCGACCCGGTGCCGTGCGGCGTCCAGGAGCGGCAGGTCGGACACGGTCCAGGCCCGCGCGTCTTCGCGCTGCAGCTTCCGTACGTCGTCCACACTGAGCCACGGGGCGCACCTGCGCAGATAGGCGGGTACCGACCACAGGTCCGCGACGACGTCGGCGGCGTCGATCAGCGGCCACACCCGGTTGAACGCCCTGACCAGCTCCTTGTTCTGCCGGAGCGACGTGCGCAGCAGGTCGGCTGAGACGTCGCCGTCGTGCTTGTCCATCAGGATCGTGAGCAGTTCGTCCCAGACCTGGTCGCGCGCCTCGTTGTGCGGAGTACCGGGCTCCGGCGCGTCGAACGCCTCAGCCCAGTCGCCGGCGCTCAGCCAGATGTCGGACCAGGGGGTCGCGACCGTCATCCCCTTGCTGGGCGGCTCCTCGTAGAACCGGACGGCCGCCTCGATCGCGGTCACCATGTCGGCCGACGACTTCAGCCGCGCCACGTCCGGGTCGGCTTCGACCCTCGCCGCGGCTCCGTCGGCGACGAGGTCCCGCAGCGTACAGATCTGTACGCCTTCCTCGCCGAGGCTGGGCAGGACGTCGGCGACGTACGCCAGGTAGGGCTCGTGGGGACCGATGAACAGCAGTCCGCCCCGGCGGTGACCGAGTCGAGGATCGGAGTAGAGCAGGTAGGCGGTGCGGTGCAGGGCGACGACCGTCTTGCCGGTACCCGGACCGCCGTCGACGACGAGAGCGCCCCGGGACCCCGCGCGGATGACAGCGTCCTGGTCGGCCTGGATGGTGCCCAGTACGTCCCGCATCCGGCTCGACCGGCTGGCGCCCAGGCTGGCGATGAACGCGGACTGATCGTCGAGTGCGACGTGCCCGGCGAACCCGTCCCGGGCAAACACCTCGTCCCAGTAGTCGCTGATCCGTCCGCCCGTCCAGCGGTACCGGCGGCGGCTTGCCAGACCCATCGGATTGGCGTGGGTCGCTCCGAAGAACGGTTCAGCGGCGGGGGAGCGCCAGTCGAGCAGCAGCCGATCGCCCGCGCTGTCCGTGAGGCCGAGCCGTCCGATGTACACCGGCTCGGGGTCGTCCGCCCTGACCATGCGTCCGATGCACAGGTCCAGACCGTACCGACGCAGGGCGCGCAGCCGAGCGGTCAGCCGACGGATCTCCATGTCCCGGTCCATCGCCTGCTGGCCGATGCCGCCGGGCGCCCTGCGCTCGGCATCGAGGCGGTCGGACAGTTGGGCGATCGACCGCTCGAGGCTTTCGGCGATGGCGGCGAAGTGCTGCTCGTCGCGGGCGATGAGCGCCGGGTCAGCCTTGTGGGAAAGGCGGTCGGGAAGGTCGAATGCGCTACTGGTCAAGGAATTCACGTCATCAGCTCCGATCTTGTCCGCGACCGTTGCGCGGAGCGGACGTAAGCACCGCCGTGACGAACCTGGTGGTCGTGACGACAACCGCAGCCGCCGATTCTGGGCTACGACCCCGGTCTTGCCGCAAGCCCCCACCTGCGCTATATGTTGGAATTGGGGGAACAATCGCGCGCGGCTTGTTTTCGTTCATCAACCTTCGGCGAGTTGGTTCGCGTCGTCGAACGCGTCGGCGCGCGGTGCCAGGCGACAGCGGGTCATCTGACCCGGTCGGCGCGGAAGGGACGGCGGTTCAGCCGCGAAAGCCGATGCAGCCGATGCCTAGCCGCGCATTGTCGGAACTCGGTTTTCCCATTACCTGACTAATCATGACGCCACAGCGAAAAACAAGACTTGTTTGTACGGCGGCGGCTGCCCGAAACTCGGCGCGTGACGACGGACGAGCGCAGGAATCTGGTCGACGAGGTACGCCGGCGGTTGGCGCAGGACGGACCACCCTGGACGCGCGGCCCTGAGCGCGATTTCGAGAGGGTCACCCTTCGCCTTCGAGCGGTACCTGGGCTGGACCGCGATCCCGGACGCCTTCGCGGGCGGGACGCTGGAGCCCGTCCGAGGGGATCGTGATGGTGAATGTGTCCCCCGTTGCCGAGCCTTCCGGCTGCCCGACGTTCCGTTCGAGCCGTCCTTCGACGACTTCCACGGGTTCTGACGGACGCGAGGTCGGCGGTACGGTCGGCTGAGCGGCGGCTGACCCGGCGAGGCGCGCCCGAGCGCGATCACTTGCGTGGTCAGCGCCTGTGCCACAAGGTGCGGGCGTACAGCAACAGGTGTTGTTCGATCCACGGTGTGGCGAGGATCGCGAGCGGTCGCGGCTCGCCATCGGCTCGCTCGTCGACCACGACCTCCACGTCGTAGTCACCGATGGTGGCGCGGCGCAGGCCCTCCCGCCCCGCGCGGTCCCGGTCCGGATCGTCGGGAACCAGGGAGATCTCCTGGGCGATGACGTCGGGGACGGTCAGGATCGCCACCAGCGTGACAGCGCCCTGCGGCGTCACCGCCACCACGGCGGCGACCTCGGTGTCCCCGAGTACGCCCCGCATCAGCGCCATCAGGCGTCCCGGTTCGCGTAGCCGCTCCCGCAGGTACGGCCAGTCTTCCCGCTCAGCCTCCTCCAGACCGACCGCCGAAACCGAACCGCACATCGCGAACCCCCGGCCTGTCCCGCCGTGCGGGCATCTGAGGCTCAAGCCAGCGTAGATCGAACGCGCGGCCGCCGAGACGCGCCGCGCGAGGGACGCAGCGTGGGGCGTGCGGCGCGAGGCAGCGCGTACCCGGAAGGCGTACCGCGATCCCACCCGGTCGGCAGCCGCCCGACTGCCCCGCGCTCCGCTCAGTCTGCCGCGAGCCGGTACAGCTTGGAATCGCGCACCTGGAAGCCGAGCCGCTCGTACAGTCGGTTCGCCGCCTGCCGCGACGGCCGCGAGGTCAGGTCGACGGTTCGGGCGCCCTCAGCCGTGGCGATCCGTACCGCCTCGTTCGTCAGCGCCGCTCCGACGCCTCGACCGCGCGCGCCGTCGTCGACGACGACGTCTTCGATCCACGCCCGCAGACCGGTCGGGATCGGGAACACGACCAACGTGAGCGTTCCGACGATCCGACCGTCGACGCGAGCGACAAGAAGGGTGTTGCCCTGCCACTCCACCAGTCGCCGCAGGGTCTTCTCGTCGAGCGGTCCGGCGGATCGTGACAGTTGCGGCAGCAGGCGGTTGAATGCCTCGACCAGTTCGTCGTCGACGACCCGGACGACCTCGATGTCCACGCTCACAGCAGCGACACTAACGCCGCGAGGTGCGAAGAGCCGGCGAAAGACGCCGGCCGCCTCGATCGGGTGGAGCTTCACCCACCGGCAGGTGCCGCCAGGCTGCGCCTGCGGGACCGTCAAGACGGTTGGGCGCGGTCGCCCTTCACCGGTGAGCGCGCCCAGCACGTCTCGGTCTGGGAGAAGCCCTCGATCGGGCGTGACCGGTACGCTGCTCGCCCATGACGGCGGAGCATGTGACGACGAGCCCGGTCGAGCTTCGGTTCACCCCCACGGCGGAGGACTTGCTCGACGGTGTCGAAGCCCAGGTGAGCGGCTTCCGACGCCGGTGGCTGGTCGCTTTCGTGGCGATCGTCGCGGTGACGGGGCTGGTAGCCGCCATGTCCGCGGAGCGACGGACGTCGACCGGCGACGTCGTGACGGTCGCGGTCATCTACATCGCGTTGGTGGTACCGGCTCTCGGTGTCGCTCTGCTGCTGGGCAGGTACCTTCGCCGTCCGCTGTACCGTTGGCAGGTCCGGTTGATCATGCGGGGTAACCCGTGGCTGTCCCAGCCCGTACACGCGGTGGTGAGCGAGGACGGGGTACACGTCCGGAACGCGGCGGCGGAATCGACGTCGACCTGGGTGCAGTACCCGCTCTACACCGAGACGGACCGCTCGTTCGTGCTGCTCGCGTCGCGGGGACGTGGCGCGATGGCGCTCGTGCTGCCCAAGCGCGGGCTGGTCGGGCAGGACCCGGCGGCGTTGCGCGCGGTGCTCGCCGCGCACTGCGGGCAGCGTCCGTGACCAAGCGGACGCCGGCGCCGCGAGGCGGCGCCGGCAGCGCGCGGGGCAGGACTGGACGCGCACGGGCACCGGTGCCAGATCCTGCGGGTCGGCGTCACCGACATGCGAGACGTCAAGATCCGTCGGAAGGGTGTGAAAGGCTGAGCGCATGCGTATCGACCTGCATACCCATTCGACGGTCAGCGACGGCACCGCCACCCCGACCGAGGTGGTCACCGCTGCCGCCGAGGCAGGTGTGGACGTCGTCGCGCTGACCGATCACGACACCGTCACCGGCTGGCAGGAGGCGGCCGCCGCGCTGCGACCCGGCATGACGCTGGTACCGGGTGCCGAACTGTCGTGCTGCTGGCACGACGACGGTCGGCGGATCGGCATCCACCTCCTCGGCTACCTGTTCGACCCCGGCGACCCGGCGTTGGCGGCGGAGATGAGCAGGGTGCGCTCGGGGCTGGACAACCGCGCGCTGGCGATGGTCGACCTGCTGCGTGCCGACGGCGTGGACGTCTCGTGGGACGAGGTACGCGCGATCGCCGGCGGCGACACGGTGGGTCGTCCGCACATCGCGCAGGCGCTGGTCGACCGGGGTGTGGTGGCGTCGGTGAACGAAGCGTTCGAGCCGCACTGGCTGGGTCGGCGGTACCACCTGCCGAAACAGGCCGTCGACATTGTCGACGCGGTACGGCTGGTGCGTGACGCCGGCGGAGTCGCCGTGCTCGCCCACCCGCGTCGGCGGGACCGCACGGTACCGGACGGGCTGGTCGCGCGCCTGGCGGAGCAGGGACTGTTCGGCATCGAGGCGGACCATCCGGAGCACACCGAGGAGGCGCGGGCGGCGGTTCGCGCCCTCGCCGACAAGCTCGGGCTGGTCGCGACCGGTTCCAGCGACTTCCACGGCACCCGGAAGACCGTCGGCATCGGCGCGAACACCACCGCCCCGGAGGTGTACGAGAAGATCGTCGCCGCCGCTACCGGAGGCGCTCCGGTCACCGGCTGAGCACGGGTTCGACGCAAAGGCTGAGATGGTCGCGCCGGACATCCGGTACCGCTCGACCTCGGGTGTCCACCCCGCCTGCGGTGTCCGGACACCACCGGCGGGGTGCGCCCCGGACAGGGCACGACGATATACCGACACGAGCACAGAGGAGCGGGATGCTGCGGATCCACTTCACGACGGAAGGGCTGGCCCGCACCCGGTTGGGGCGTCCGTCGCCGCTGTGCGACACCGTCCGCAGCGTCCGCACCCTGTCCGCCCGTTCCCGTGCAAGGCACCACGTGTGGCCGCACAAGGTACCGGCCGAACGCGCCGCGTCGCAGCTGCGCACACTGCTGCCGCTCGTACCGTCGACCGGGTACTGCCCGGACTTCCTCACTCCGCCCGGTACCACCGGGGACATCGACGCGGACATCGAGGCGGTGCTGTCCACCCGCCCCGCTCGGATCAACGCCGAACTGGAGGTGCTCGCCTCGCGGCGCCCGCTTCCGTCCTGGACGCGCGACCTGGCGCGAGGCGACAGCGGCGCGTTGCGTCGCCTGGGTGACGCCCTGCGCGGGTACCACCGACTGGTCGTCGCGCCGTTGTCGCGGGCGCAGCAGGCGCGCGTCGACGCCGACCGAGCGGTACGCACCCGGGCGCTCGCCGACGGCGGTGTCGGTCGGCTGCTGTCCAGCTTCGGTCCCGGTATGCGGTGGAAGTCGCCGGTGCTCGAGGTCGACACGACGTTCCACGCGGACCTGCACGTCGACGAGCGCGGGCTGGTGATCGTCCCGTCGCTGTTCGGCGAGGGGAACACGTTGATCGCCGACGACGAGCGTGCCCCGGTGCTCGGGTACCACCTGGGCAGGGACGAGCCGGGTCGGGACGCGGCATCCGACGGCGATCTGGACGCGGCGGTCGACGCGGTGCTGGGCGCGACCCGCGCGGCGGTGTTGCGCGCCGCATTCGTCGGGGGCAGTACCAGCGAGATCGCCCGTCGGCTCGGTGTCTCCCCGGCGAGCGTCAGCCAACACGCCAGCGCGCTGCGCGATGCCGGGCTGCTCGCCACCCGACGGGTGGGTCAGGCGGTCCTGCACGTCGCGACCACGCGGGGGCGGATCCTGCTCGGTCGGGAGGACACCGGTGAGATTCCCGGTACGGTCGCCCGCCCTTCGCCTGCCTCGGCGTGACCGCTGCCGTTACCCGCTCTTCGCCGCGTCGCTGCCCTCGCGCACCAGGTCGGCGTCGCTGAGCCAGCGGAAGGTGTCCGCCTCCGACATCGGACGACCGAACAGGTAGCCCTGACCGTAGGCGCAGCCCGCGACCGCCGACACCTCGCGCTGCTGCTCGGCTTCGATGCCCTCCGCCACCACGTCGAGGTTGAAGCTCCGGGTCAACGCGACGACGCCCTCGACGAGTTCGCGCTGCCGTTCGGAGGTGGTCAAGGTACTGATGAACGACCGGTCCAGCTTGATGATGTCGAGTGGAATCTGACGCAGGTACCCGAGGGCGGAGTACCCGGTGCCGAAGTCGTCGATGGCTATCCGCACGCCCCAGCTGCGCAGCAGTCGCAGCCGCTCCCACACCTCGTCGTTGTCGCGGAGCAGGACGCCCTCGGTGATTTCGAGTACCAGACGCCGCGGCGGCAACCCGGTCTCGGTGAGCAGTCGGTGTACCGCGTCGACGAACCCGTTCGACCGGAACTGCTGGGGTGAGACGTTCACGCTCACGTACGGCGGGTCGTCGGGGCGCGAGTCGGCGCGCCACCGCGAGGCGGTGGTGAGCGCCGTCGCCAGCACCCATTCGCCGACCGGAAGGATCAGCCCGGACTCCTCGGCGATGTCGATGAAGTCGGCGGGCGCGAGGGTTCCGCGGGTCGGGTGCCGCCAGCGCAGCAGGGCTTCGAACCCGACGGTACGACCGGAGGCGAGCGCGACGATCGGTTGGTATTCCAGGAACAACGACGCGTCGTCGAGGGCGCGACGCAGTGCCAGGCGCAGTTCGGAGCGGTTCTTCAGGGCGTCAGCCATCGACGCCTCGTAATGCCGCCACTGCCCGGTACCGGCGGATTTCGCCACGTGCAGCGCGAGGTTCGCGTTGCGGAGCAGGTCCTGACCGGTACCGGCGTGCGCGGTCGTCGCCACGCCCACGCTCGCCCCGCACGCGACGACGGTGCCGTCGCTGCCCCGTACCGGGCGGTTCAGCGCCGTCGTGATCCGTGCCGCGAGGCTGTCCACAGTCGCCGGGCTGTCGGCGTCCGGGATCAGCGCGGCGAATTCGTCGTCGCCGAGTCGGGCGGCGAGCCCGACGTCGCCGACCGCGTCGGCGAGCCGGCGACCGACCGTTCTGAGTACGTCGTCGCCCATCTCGTGGCCCAGGTCGTCGTTGATCGAGCCGAAATCGTCGAGGTCGATCAGGAGGACGCCGGTCAGACCGGTACGCCCCGCCAGCGCGTGGTCGATCCGGTCGGCGAACAGCACACGGTTGGCGAGACCGGTCAACGGGTCGCGGAACATCCGGTTCGTCAGTTCGTGTTCGAGGCGACGCTGCGCCGTCACGTCGCGCAGGGTCAGTACGGTGCCGCGCATCGAGTCCTCGGTACGCAGGTCGCGACAGGAGACCTCGACCAGCACGGCACGACCGTCCGCGGCGCGGATCATCCAGTCCGCCCGCGCGCTGGACGTGGCGGTCGCGCGGACGTGCCCGAGCAGGAACTCGGCGGACCGCCGGTACGGGACGTCGATCAGGCCGATCAGGTCGACGTTGTGCAGTTGCGAGGTGCCGAACACGGTAGCGGCGGACGGGCTCGCGTAGCGGATGCGGTTGTCGTCGTCGAGGACGAGGATCACGTCGGCGGTCTGCTCGATCAGGGCGGCGAACTCGCGTCGCCCGCGGTACCGGTCGACCTCCTGACTCAGTCGCAGCCTCTCCAGCGCCAGCGCGGCGTGTACCGAGATGATCTCCAGCGGTTCGCGCAGCCGGCGTCGGGACGCGGTCGCCGGGTCGACGAGCAGGGCGCCGAAGCGGGTGTCGGTACCGGGTACGGCCATCTTGACGGCGACGAGTTCGCCCCGGTCGCGCTGTGCCGTGGCGGGTGCGGAGTCGGCGTGGTCCGGCAACTGGACCCGGACGGCGGCGCGGGGCGTGCGGCGCGGATCGAGCCTGGCGACGGCGTGTTCCACGATGTCCAGGACCTGATTGCCGTCCGTTGCGGCGGCGAGCGCGACGACGGCGTGCCGCAACGTGCGACGGTATCCGGCGCGGCCACGGCCCCGGAGCGTGGCGGCGGTGAGTCCGGCGGCGACCGCGGAGAGTGTGGCGACCGGAGCGAGGTGACCGGGGCGCCCGCCACGCGCCCCGGTCGATCGCCTACCTGTCCTCGCCGACCGCACAGTTGATCATCCTCAGCGGGCGGCTCAGGCTGCCGGCGTCCGCGACGCGGGTGCGGGCGGTGCCGCCGGTGCGGCGGAGGTGATCCGTTCCAGCGCCTGCCCGGCGGCGTCGGCGAGCCGCTCCAACGTCGCTACTTCCTCGTCGGTGGCTTCATGCTTGTGCGCCCAGTACGCGCCGACCGCGCCGACGGGGCGGCGACGCGCCCGGATCGGGACGATGAGCAGGCTGCGTACGAACGTCGGGCGGTATGCCTTCGCGGGAATGCGGCTGTCGGACCAGATGTCCGGGACGGCGACGGTCTGGTCGTGCAGCATCGCCCAACCGCTGATGCAGATCGAGGCGAGGAAGCGCTGCCCCTTCCAGAGCGGGCTCATCGCGTCCTCGTCGACGTAGTAGCACTGGTCGTCCTCGAGGCGGACGACTGTCGCGCCCTGGGCGTCGACTCCGGCACGGACGCTGGTGCGCAGCGCGATCTGTACGTCTTCGGCCGTTTTCGCGGTGCGTAGCAGTTGGATCGCCCAGTCCACCGCGCTCCGGCTGTCCCTGCTCATTGTCGTCAATTCCTCGGCGATCCGATCAGCACCTGTGCGGGTGGATGTCCTGTATGCGAAGAACCGGTTGCCGCCAAGGCGAAGAACCGGACTCTCCTGGCAAACCAAAAATATCAGGCAGACTACGTGCACCGCGACCGCGGGCGTCGTTGACCGGCGTCCCCTGATCCGGTCCGGTTTTCGCCGCCGCCCGGTCGGCGCCGGGGCGGGGGCACAGTCGCCTCCGGTCGGCGCGGCGGGGTCGCCTCCGGTCGCGAGGCTGGTTGCCTGCTCTCGATCGATCCGGCGAACGCGCGGCGACCCGGTCCGGCACCGCCGGACCGGGTCGCGCGGTCACAGTGCTACTGGTTCTGCCCGGGCGGCACGTTGCCGCCGGGGTTGGTGTTGTTGAGGCCGCCGCCGGTGCAGGTCGGCTGCTGTCCGGGCGGGGTACCGCCACCGTTGGTCGTGCAGCTCCAGTTGTCCTTCGCGGCGAACGCGGAGCTCATCGGCAGAGCGACTCCGCCGACCGCGGTACCGGCGACGAGCAGCGCCGCGACGATCTTGCGCTTCATGGTGCCTCCCCTCGTTGGGCGATGAGTCTTCACGCTGTCACTCGTACGAGTGACGACGGGACACCCAGAAAGGGTGACCGCATAATTACGTACAGTCGCGAAAGCGTCAGGCGGGCACGAGCGCCGGCTCGTACGATGGGACGCCGCGTCGGGTCGCGACGGCGGATGAAGGTCGGGTCGCGACGGCGCATGAGACAGGCGTTCGGCGACGCCCGCGCGGCGTCGGAGGACGGCGGATGCGGAGGTGGTGTCGGTGGGCGGTACGTCGGGGCAGTCGTCGCCGGTCGAGGTCGTCGAACTCGGTTCCGGGCAGCCCGCCGTCTTCGTACACGGGGACGTGTTCGACGCCGAACTCACCTGGTCGGCGCAGAAGCCGCTCGCCGAGCACCACCTCCTACGGCTGGTCAACCGGCGCGGGTTCGGCGGTAGCGCGGACGTCGAGGCGGAAGACTTCGACGTCGACGCGGGCGACGTGGCGGACGTTCTCGGCGACGGCGCGCACCTCGTCGGACACTCCTACGGCGCAGTCGTCGCGATGCTCGCCGCCGCCCGACGCCCGCACGCGGTCTGGTCGCTCGCCGTCGTGGAGCCCCCGGCGTTCGGGCTCACCCGTGGCGACCCCGGCACCGAGCGGTTCATCCGCCAGATTCAGGACCTGATCAGCGCCGACCCGACACCGGACGAGTTCCTGCCCCGGTTCGTCGCGGCGGTCGGCAGCGACCCGGCGCGCCTGCCGCGACCGCTGCCCCCACCGCTCGCCAAAGCCGCCTCCGTACAACTGCGCGGGCGCTGGCCGTGGGATGCCGTGATACCCCTCGATGTGCTGTCCCGCGCCGACTTTCCGAAGCTGGTCGTCTCCGGCGGGCACAGCGCCATGTTCGACGCGGTGTGCGACGTGCTCACCGAGCGCCTGCCGGCGACCCGGGTGGTACTGCCCGGCGCGGGGCACCGCGTGCCGCAGACCGCGGAGCCGTTCAACCGTGCGCTCGCGGAGCTGTGGGCGCGAGCCGAGCGGGACCGGCGCGCCTCGACACGGTAGTTACGCCGACCGCTGACCCACCGATACGCGTGGTAGGGAACTGAGCGCCGCGCGGAAGGTGGAGATGCGCATGAGTACCCGTCGCCGGAGAACCCTGATGCCCCGAGCCTTGGCGGTCGCCGGCGCGACGGCACTCGTGGCGACCGCCGTGACCGTCCCCGCCGACGCGGCGACGCCGACAACCGGATCGGTGTCCTCGACCAGCCCGAGTACACAGTGGACCGGCGGTCCGTTCGCCGTGCCCAACGCGACCGCGACGGCAGGGGCGCTGACCTGCGGTACCGCGACCCCGTGCGACGACTACGGGCTGACCGTGGACGTGCCCGGCGGGTACGACGCCGGCAACGACCTCAAGGTCAGTGTGAGCTGGCCGAATTCCGCCGCCGACTTCGACGTGTACCTACTGGACAGCACCGGCACGGTGGTCGGTGAGGCGGCGTCCAGCGCGGACCCCGAGACGCTCGTGGTGCCGCCGATCGCGGGGCGGTACACCGTCCGCGTCGTCCCGTTCAACCCGCTCGGGCAGAGCTACTCGGCGAGCGCGTCGCTGGTCGCCAAGCCGACCGGACCCGCCCCCGGTCCGACCAACGTGGCGTCTTTCGCCAACTACGCCGCGCCCGACTCGCTGCCGCAGGCGCACAACGCGGGCGAGCCGTCCATCGGCGTGGACTGGGCGACCGGTAGGGCGATGTACCAGGCGTACACGGACACGTACCGGGTCAGCTTCGACGACTCGACCACACCGGCGACGGCGACCTGGGAGGACCGGAGCGCCGGGCTGCCGAACTGCACCGCCGTCGCTTCCCTCGACCCCATCCTGTACACCGACCACGCCACCGGTCGTACCTTCGAAACCCAACTCGCCGGGGTCGGCTCGCTCACCTGCTTCACCGACGACGACGGCGACACCTGGACGCCCTCGGAGGGCGGCGGCGTCGGTTCCGGCGTGGACCACCCGACCGTCGGCGGCGGTCGGTTCTCGCCGAACGGCGTGGGTGGACTCGGTCTGTACCCGGACGCCGTGTACTACTGCTCGCAGTCCATCGCGGACGCGCTCTGCTCGGTCAGCCGCGACGGCGGGCTCACGTTCGGACCGGCGGTTCCCATGTACACCCTGCTCGACTGCGGTGGGCTGCACGGACACGTGAAGGTGTCGCCGACCGACGGCACGGTGTACGTGCCGAACAAGGGTTGCGGCACCCATCAGGCGGTCGCGGTCTCCACCGACAACGGCACCACCTGGCAGGTCCGCACGGTACCGACGAGTCTGCCGGGCGACAGCGACCCCTCGGTGGGGGTCGCCACCGACGGGACGGTGTACTTCGGGTACCAGAACGCCGACGGTCACGCCCACGTGGCGGTCTCCCACGACCAGGGTCGGACCTGGGTGAACGACCAGGACGTCGGGGTCGGCATGGGAATCCGGAACGTCGTCTTCCCGGCGGTCGTCGCCGGGGACGCCGGTCGCGCCGCGATCGCCTTCCTCGGTACCCCCACCGGCGGCAACTACCAGGACGCGAACTTCGCCGGTGTCTGGCACCTGTACGTGGCGGTCACCTACGACGGCGGGCAGACCTGGTCGCTGAACGACGCCACGCCGACCGACCCGGTCCAGCGCGGGTCGATCTGCACCGGCGGTACCACCTGCGGCAACGACCGGAACCTGCTGGACTTCATCGACGTGCAGATCGACAAGCAGGGCCGGATCCTCGTCGGGTACGCCGACGGCTGCACCGGTGCCTGCGCGACCGGCGGCGCGGAGAACTACGACGCGCTCGCCACCATCGCCCGTCAGAGCGGCGGCAACTCGCTGTTCGGCGCGTACGACCTGAAACAGTCGCAGCTCGGGCGCGCCTTGACCTGAGTCTGCGTGGCGGTGGTCCTGCCCGACGGGCAGGACCACCGCCACCACCCCCGATCCGGTTACTGCTGGATCGCCGCCGGGTCCATGTACAGCACCTCCCACATGTGCCCGTCGAGGTCGCAGAAGCTGCGGTTGTACATCGGGCCCTGCTCCATCGTCTCGTTCGCCGGCGCCGCCCCCGCGGCGAACGCCCGGTCGACCAGGTCGTCCACCTGCTCGCGGCTGTCCACGGCGAGCGCGACGATCGCCTCCGTGCTCCTCGTCGCGTCGACGATCTCCTTCTTGGTGAAGGACTGGAAGAACGGCTCGACGAGCAGCATCGCGTAGATGTCGTCGGTGATCACCAGGCAGGCGGCGTTCTCGTCGGTGAACTGGCGGTTGAACGACCAGCCGAGGCTGGTGAAAAAGTCCATCGAGCGGTTCAGGTCCTTCACCGGCAGGTTGACGAAGATCTTGGTGGACATCCCTGCCCCCTTCGTTCAGGAGTGACTGTCGCCCGTACCGACTCGTGCCGCCGGGGAAAGTCATCGGCGGCGGGGCGATGAGTTTCCCGCCGCGCCCCGGTCTGTACTGGCGACAGCGGCGCGCGGATTCGGCGAGGGTCCGCGGTCACCCGGCGAGTAAGGGGATGATGGGCCTGTGACCATGGCACACGTACCGGTCGACGAGGACTTCCTCCGCGAAGCCGACACGTATCGACGCGAGCTGCTCGCGCACTGCTACCGGATGCTCGGCTCCATCCACGACGCCGAGGACCTGGTTCAGGAGACGTACCTGCGCGCCTGGCGCTCGTACGACAAGTTCGAGGGACGATCGTCGCTGCGTACCTGGCTGCACCGGATCGCGACGAGGGCATGTCTGACCGCGCTGGAGAGCCGCGGTCGACGCCCGATGCCGACCGGGCTGGGCGGTCCGGCAGCCGACCCGACCACGCCGGTCGTCGAGCGTGCCGAGGTGCCCTGGCTGGAACCGGTGCCGGACAGCCTGGTGGGTGCCGACGACGCGGACCCGGCGGCGATCGTGACGTCGCGGGAGAGCATCCGACTCGCGTTCGTGGCAGCCCTGCAGCACCTGCCGCCCCGGCAGCGGGCGGTACTGATCCTGCGCGAGGTGCTCCAGTGGCGCGCGGCAGAGGTCGCCGACGCCCTCGGTACCACCACCACCGCCGTGAACAGCATCCTGCAGCGGGCACGCGCCCAACTCGACCAGGCGACGCCGACCGAGGACCAGGTGACCGAGCCGACCGACGCGCAGCAGCGGGAACTGCTCGACCGGTACGTCGCAGCGTTCGAGAACAAGGACATCCCCGCCATGGTGGAACTGTTCACCTCGGACGCGGTCTGGGAGATGCCGCCGTTCCCGGAGTGGTACGTGGGCGGCGTCGACATCGCCACGCTGATCGACACCCAGTGCCCGGCGAAGGGACCGGGCGACATGCGGCTGATCCCGACGCGCGCGAACGGTCAGCCGGCGTTCGGGCTGTACATGCGCGACGGCGACGGCAGCTACGTACCGTTCAACCTGCCGGTGCTCACGCTCGACGGGTCGCGGGTCAAGCACGTGGCGTGTTTCTTCGACGTACGGCTGTTCCGCGTCTTCGGTCTGCCGGAGCGTCTGCCGGCGCAGCCGCTGCCGACCCGCTGACCGGAACCAGCATGTACGCCCCTGTTTCGCCGGCCCTGACCGGCGGCATCGGGCTGCTCGAACGCGCGGTGAACTACGCGCTCGGCAGTCTTCAACTCGTCACGCCCCAGGTCCTGACGCGTCCCACACCGTGCCGCGCCTGGAACGTCCGGGCACTGCTGCGCCATCTCTCCGGTTCGCTCACGGCGTTGGGCGAGGCGGCGGGTGGGCAGGTCATGCTCGCCGCGCCGGGACCGCGTGCCGCGAACCGCGATCCGGTCGTCGACGCGCGTCAGCGCGCCGTCCAACTCGTCGGCGCGTGGCTCGACGTCGCCGCCGCCCGCCGATCGGTGTCCGTCGCCGGTACCCCGCTCACCACGCCGATCCTGGTCGGAGCCGGGGCGCTCGAGGTCGCCGTACACGGGTGGGACATCGACCGCGCGTGTGGCGCGGATCGACCGGTGCCGCCCTCGCTCGCCGAGGAGCTGCTCGAACTCTCGCCGCTGCTGGTGACCGACGACGAGCGGCCCCGGCTGTTCGCGCCGCGCGTCGAACCGTCGCCGCTGGCGACACCCGGCGACCGGTTGGTCGCGTTCCTCGGGCGCGACCCGGGCTGGGCAGCGGCGTCGCGCTGACACGCCGCCAACCCGGGCTGGCAGGGTCGCGCTGACGCCGCCGCGACCTGGGCTGGGCGGCGTCGCGCCGCAGTCGTCGACCGCTAGTCCGCCCGGTGCAGCGGACCCCACTCGTCGGAACCCTGCTCTTCGACCGCCTTCTCGGACTCGCGCAGCGCCTCGTCGGACACCCATCCGACCGGGCGGTGGCAGACCACCAGCGGCTCGTTGTCGGGTCCCCGACCGTTCTGTTCGCCGACGAACACCCACGGGCGGACCCCGGGACCGCGCAGATCCCGCAGGTGGCGGTAGTCGTACAGGCGACGTGCGACCCACAGCCGGGTGGAGCGGTCCCCCCACCACGGCTCGACCCGCAGCGGGTTGGCGGACAGTCCGGGCATGGTGATCCCGGTCAACGCGTCCCGGCTCGACTGTTCGGGCTGCCCGTCGCCGGTCAGGTCGGTGTCCGGTCCTCGGGACCAGCGCACGTACAACTCCTCGTCTGGCCCGGCGTCTTCGAGGAGCGAGGCGAGTTCGTCCAGGTCGTGGAAGGTCGGCATGACCGACTCGTAGCGTCCTCGGGTCACCCGATGTGGTTGCCCCGGTTTCGCGGAGGTCAACCGTACCGGCGGAGCACGATGGGGTGTGGCGTTGGCCGCGACGACGGAGCCCGACATGGAGATCACCGACGAGTACATGCGCGAGCGCCTCGCGCGGTCCCGCGAGTACACCGTGATGCTGCTGTACGCGGGACCGAACTCGCAGCCCCCAGACCGGGACCGTCTGGTCTGGGAGCACGGCCGGCGCAACTTCGCGCTGCGGGCACAGGGCTTGATGAACATCGTCTGCCCGGTGAACGACGGCAGTCCGTTCCACGGCGTCGCGATCTTCGACGCGTCGCTGGACGAAGCCCGTCGGATCATGGACGACGATCCGGGAGTCAGGGCGGGGCTGTTCAGGTACGAGTTGCATCCGACGCTGGGTTTTCCCGGCGACCGCCTCGCCGGCGCCTGACCGTCGCGACCGGATCGCCGTTGCTCGCCGACGTGTGGATATTCGAACGCGCGTGCGAATCCGGCGGTACAGTCGCAGCATGACCGCCTTCCAGGCTTCGCTGCTGGACCTGAGCGACCGGACCACGCTGGGCGTGCTGGGCACGACAGTTGAGCGCACGGTGCTGGAGCACGGCGCGTGGGTCGACCTTCGACGAGGCTGGGTGTCGGGCGCCGACGCGCTGTTCGAGCGGCTGATGCGTGACGTGCCCTGGCATGCCGAGCGGCGGCGGATGTACGACCGGGTGGTCGACGTGCCCAGGCTGCTCGCCTTCTACGACGAGGGTGATCCGCTGCCCGACCCGGCGCTGGACGACGCGAGGCGGGCGCTCGACGCGCACTACGGCGCTGAGCTGGGCGAACCGTTCCGCACGGCGGGGCTGTGTCTGTACCGGGACGGACGGGACAGCGTCGCCTGGCACGGGGACACGATCGGCAGGGGTTCGACCGAGGACACGATGGTCGCCATCGTCTCGGTCGGCACGCCGCGCCCGCTGCTGCTGCGACCGCGCGGCGGCGGTCGGACGCTGCGGTACGACCTGGGTCACGGCGACCTGATCGTGATGGGCGGCAGTTGCCAGCGCGCCTGGGAGCACGCGGTACCGAAGACCGCGCGACCCACCGGTCCCCGGATCAGCATCCAGTTCCGCCCGCGCGGCGTGCGCTGACTCGTCTCTTCGTACGACCGCCGCTGGTCGATCAGGGTCGCAAGTCCGGCGAACGTGTTGTTACCGAACCGCAATGTTCAGTGGGACGAATGCGTTCGGTAACGCGATTCGAGCCGCAATTCGGGCAGATCCCGCTGCCCTCTCCAGGTACGACGTCGGTCGCGGTGACTGTGGGTAGTCGACACTTCGGGCGTGCGGTTACTTGCGAGTAGGGTCCGGGGGTTGTGACGCCCGTCGCTTCCCGGCACGATCGTCGTCACCGCCACGTTCCCGGTGCGCGTATCGGTAGCGGTCGCATCGATGACACGGCCGCACGTACCGCAGCGCCCGTTGACACTCTCGGCGAGGAGGAACCCCGTGACCTGTGTGTCGGGCAGGCAGGTGCTCGACGCCGGTGTGCGTACGCCGCACGGCTGGCGTCACGCCCGCCCGCTGACGCTCCTGGCGGTCGCCGTCGCGCTGTCCGTCGGCGTGAGCGGGCTCGCCGTCGTGCGGGCGGCGCGACCGGCGCAGGCAGCGCCGTGCCAGAGCCCGAGCTCGCCGGGCACCGCGGGCGAAACGCCGACCGCGACCGCGACGACGCCCACGACCCAACCGACGGCGGCGTCCACGACGCCGAGCGCGGCACCGTCCAGCGCCGCCCCGACGGCGGACACCGCCTCGCCTTCGGCGAGCGTCCAGCCCCTCGCCGCACCCGCGGCGTACCTGCTCGTCCCGGCTGCCGTACCGACACCGACCCCCGCGCCCAGCGGTACCTCGTCGCCCCAGCCCACCGGGTGCCCGAGCGGCAGCGCCAGCGCGAGCGTCGCGCCCCGCCCGAAGCTGCTGCCCGCCGCGACCGACCAGCCGACCGTGAACCAGACGCCGTCGGTCCTGCTCGCCGCGTCGTTGACCCTGACGTACCTCGGTGTCGTCGACCTGCCGACCAGGGACAGCACGATCCGGACGTTGAAGTTCTCCCTCGCCGGGTCCACGTCGACGTCGTTCGAACTGCGCGTCGCCGGCAACTCGCGCACCCTGTCGATCAAGGGCGGCAAGCTGACGGTGAGCGGCTCGCCCGACGTGTACGCGACGAAGATCGTCGGTACGGTCGCCGGCTCGTCGGCGACCTACACGCCCGACTCGCCGCCGTCGGCGACCGGCCCGCTGTCGGTCAGCGACGCGACCGTCGATCTGGTCTTCCTGCGCGGCGACGGACTGAACGCGACGGGTCTCACCGTCGGCTACGCGTCCTGAGCCTCACCATCGGCTACGCGTCCTGAGTCTCGCCGTCCCGCTCGCGGGCGTCCCGGTCGATGTGCGTGCCCGGCCGGTGGGCGTTTGTCCCGACGCCCAGGGCGGCGAGGACCTCGTCGGTGTGCTCACCGAGGCGCGGGGGCGGCAGCCGGTACGTGGCGGGCTGGTCGCCGAGGCGTACCGGCTGGGCGACCGTGGCGACGGTCGTACCGTCCGCGCGTGGCAGCCGGACGACGGGTGCCAGTCCGAGCCGCTCCGCCAGATCGAACCCCTCCGGCACGGTGTTGACCGGGCCGCACGGCACGCCCGCCCGTCGCAGCACGTCGACCCACTCGTCGGCGGTACGCGTCGCGAGCCGTGACTCGATCGCGTCCAGCAGCGCCTCGCGGTGCCGTACCCGCAGCGTGTTCGTCGCGAATCGCGGGTCGTCCGGCAACCCCACAGCTGCCGCGAGCCGGGCGAACTGCCCGTCGTTGCCGACCGCCACGGCGAACTCGCGATCAGCCGCGCGCAGCGTCTCGTACGGGGCGATGCTCGGGTGCCGGTTGCCCATCCGGGTCGGCGTGACCCCGGCGTTGAGGTACGCCGACGCCTGGTTCACCAGGGCTGCGAGCAGGCTGGACAGCAGGTTCACCTCGACCCGCTGGCCGCGGCCGGTACGGCCGCGGGCGACGAGCGCGGCGAGTACACCGGTCGCGAGGTCCTTGCCGGCGAGGACGTCGACCAGGGCGACGCCGACCTTGGTCGGCTCGCCGTCCGGGGTACCGGTCAGGGACATCAGACCCCCGACCGCCTGCACCAGGAAGTCGTACCCGGGCAGCGAGGCGTCCGGTCCGAACCCGGTGAGCGAGGCGTACACCAGACCCGGGTTGTCGTCGGCGAGCTGCTCGTACCCGAGCCCGTAGCGACTCATGGCGCCCGGCGCCAGGTTCTCCACCAGCACGTCCGCCCGTACCGCGAGGGCGCGCGCCGCCGCCCGCCCCTCCTCGGTCGACAGGTCGAGGCAGATGCTGCGCTTGTTGCGGTTGATCGCCAGGTAGTAGGTGGACTCGCCGTCAGCCGCGTACGGCGGAGCCCAGGAACGCGTCTCGTCCCCGGTGCCCGGTCGCTCCACCTTGATCACGTCCGCGCCCAGGTCGGCAAGGGTCATGGTCGCCAGCGGCCCGGCAAGTACCCGCGAAAAGTCGGCGACGAGCAGCCCGGCGAGCGGTCCGCCGCGCCCCGGATCGGACCGTCCCGCGGGCGAGCCGTCCGGTACGTCGGACCGTCCTGTGGGCGAGCCGTGGCGCACGTCGGACCTCCCCGCGCGTGAGCGGGGCGAGCCGGACTGCCCGGCGGACGGGTCGGGTTCGGGCTGGGTAGCGGTCGGGGCGTCGGGCATGCCGTTCAGCATGCCCGACGCCCCGAGACGACCGTTCAGAGCCGGGCGAGCGCCGCCTTGAGCGGGTCCAGTCCCAGCGCCCCGAGGTTCAGCGCGTCCCGGTGGAACGCCTTGAGGTCGAAGTCCGCGCCCTTGCGCCGCTTCGCGTCGTCGCGCGCCTGCAGCCAGATCCGCTCGCCGACCTTGTACGACGGAGCCTGACCGGGCCAACCGAGGTACCGGTTGACCTCGAACCGCAGGTTTTCGTCGGAGATCCGGCAGTGCGCGCGCATGAACTCCCAGCCGAGTTCCGGCGTCCACCGCTCGCCCGGGTGGAACCCGAACGGGTTGTCGCGCGGAATCTCCAGTTCCAGGTGCATGCCGATGTCCACGATGACGCGCGCCGCGCGGAACGCCTGGGCGTCCAGCATGCCCAACTTGTCGCCGGGGTCGTCGAGGTACCCCAGGTCGTCCATGAGCCGCTCGGAGTACAGCGCCCAGCCCTCCCCGTGCCCCGAGCACCAGCACAGCAGGCGCTGCCACCGGTTGAGCAGGTTCGACCGGTACACGGTCTGCCCGAACTGCAGATGGTGACCGGGCACACCTTCGTGGTACACCGTGGTCACCTCCTGCCAGGTGGAGAAGTCGTCGATGCCGAGCGGCACCGCCCACCACATCCGCCCCGGTCGGCTGAAGTCCTCGCTCGGCGGGGTGTAGTAGATGCCGCCGTCCGAGGTGGGCGCGAGCATGCACTCGATGCGGCGGACCGGTTCGGGGATGTCGAAGTGCGTACCGTTCAGGTCGGAGATCGCCTGTTCCGCCAGCGCCTGCATCCAGTCGCGGAACGCCTCCTTGCCGTGGATGGTGCGCTGCGGGTCGGCGTTCAGCGCGGCGACCGCGTCGTCGACCGAGCCGCCGGGCACGATCCGGTCCGCGACGCTGCGCATCTCCGCCTCGAGCCGCGCCAGCTCGTCGAAGCCCCACGCGTACGTCTCGTCGAGGTCGATCGTGGCGCCGAGGAAGAACCGCGACGCGAGCTGGTAGTTCTCCCGTCCGGCAGCCTGGCTCTCGCGCCCGCGCGGGGCGAGCTCGTCGCGCAGGAAGCGACCGAAATCGGAGGTCGCGGCGCGGGCGGCAGCCGCCGCCCGGTCGAGGTCGGCGCGCAACGCGCCGTCCGCCTTCAGCCGGGCGACAAGCGCCGGGTAGAAGTTGTCGCCGTTCGGGTCGGTCCAGATGTCGCACTGCTTGGCGACCTCGAGCATCTGGTGCCGCGCGCTGACGTGTCCCTCGTCGGCGGCGTGCAGCAGCGTGTGCTTGAGCTGTTCCAGGGCTTCGGGCACGGCGGCCAGTCGGGCGGCGATGTTCCCCACCGCCTGCTCACCGTCCGTCGGCATCAGGTCGAACGCCTGGCGTACCGCGTGCAGCCCACTGGAGATCACGCTGATCTCGCTGGTCACCTGACCCGCGTCGTACCGCTCCAGGGCGAGCCCCAGCCGCTCCTGCATCGCCTCCTTGGCGACCCGTTCGCGCTCGTCGGCGGGTTCCACCGAATCGAGTTCGGCGAGGGTGCGCCGGTCGAGATCGGCGACGGCCCGGTACCCCTCGGGCGACAGGTCCGTCAGCTTGTCGTCGTATCCGGCGATGCCGACGAAGGTGGCGCCGAGCGGATCGAGTTCGGCCCACTCCTCGACGTACCGGTTCGCGATGTCATCGATTCGTCCCACGAGTGGAGACACTACGTGACGCCTCGCTGCCTGGGGAGATCGGAACGTAGGTCGCGGTGTCACGCACGCCACGTCGTCGAGTCTGAAAGCCGCGAGACAGGGCTGCCCTCCTTACGAGAGAGTGGCGGGGTGAACGCCGATTCGCCGCGCCGCTGGGTACCGGCCTTCGTCGCGCTGGCCGCGATCTGGGGCTGCAGTTTCCTGTTCATCAAGGTCGCGCTGGACCAGGTGCACCCGGTATATGTGACCCTCGGTCGGGTCGCGATCGGCGCCGTGACGCTGCTGCTGGTCCTGGTCGCCTCGCGCGACCGGCTGCCTCGCGACCCCAGGCTGTGGGGACACCTGGCGGTGGTCGCGCTGCTCGCCAACTCGATGCCGTTCACCCTGTTCGGCTTCGGTGAACAGCGTGCCTCGTCGGTACTGGCGGGCATCTGGAACGCCACCACGCCGCTGACCACGCTGGTGTTCATGCTGGCGTTCTTCCCGCAGGAGCGGCCCACCCGGCAGCGGGTCGCCGGGCTGCTGGTCGGCTTCGTCGGGGTACTCGTGGTGCTCGGGGTCTGGCAGGGCATCGGCGGCGCGGCGCTGACCGGTCAGCTCATGTTCTTCGGCGCCGCCACCTGCTACGGCGTCAGCTTCCCGTACATCCGCAGGTTCCTCGCGGGCAGCCCGAACTCGGGCACGTCGATCGCGGCGGGGCAGATGCTCATGTCGACCGTCCAGTTGGCGATCGCGGCGCCCCTGTTGGCGGGCGCCCCGCCGGCGCTCGGCTCGCTGCGGCTGCCGGTCGTCGGCGCGCTGCTCGCGCTCGGCGCGCTGGGTACCGGTATCGCGTTCGTCCTGAACTACCGGATCATCCGGGTCGCCGGCGCGTCGACCGCGTCGACCGTCACGTACCTGATCCCGATCTTCGCGACCGTCGCCGGGGTGCTGGTGCTCGGCGAGCACCTGACCTGGTACGAGCCGGTCGGCGCGGTGGTCGTGCTGGCAGGGGTCGCGGTTTCGCAGGGTCTGCTGCCGCTGCCGTTCACCCGCGCCGCGCGGCGGCGTGTCGAGGATCGGCAGTCAGCCCTGGTGGGCACCGGTCCAGGCGAGTAGCTCGCCGACCGGCCAGGTGTTCACCACCTGAGCGGGGTCGACGTCGCACAGGGCGGCGCGCTCGCAGCCGTACCGCTGCCATTCCAACTGCCCCGGCGCGTGCGCGTCGGTGTTGATCGCGAACCGGCACCCGGCTTCGACCGCGCGGCGCAGGATCGCCTTGGGCGGGTCGAGTCGGTCTGGCCGGCAGTTGATCTCGAGCGCCTTGTCGTGCTCGACGCACGCGGCGATCACCGCGTCCACGTCGAAGGTGCTCGGCGGTCGTACCGTCCGGTTGCTGTGCGCGCGGTCCCCCGCGCGCACCCCACTGTCGCCTCGGGCGCGGTCGCCTCGGGCGCGGTCGGTGCCGCGCACCACCCGCCCGGTGCAGTGGCCCAGGATGTCCAGGTGCGGGTTCTCGATCGCCCGCAGCATCCGTCGGGTCATCACCGCCGATTCGTCGCGGAGCCGGCTGTGTACCGAACCGACCACCACGTCGAGTCGGGCGAGCAGGTCCTCCTCCTGGTCGAGCGAGCCGTCCGAGAGGATGTCCACCTCGATCCCGGTCAGCATCCGGAAACCCTCCGGTAGCTGCGCGTTCAACGCCTCGATCACGTCGAGTTGCCGGCGCAGCCGGTCGGCGGACAGCCCACGGGCGACCGTGAGCCGAGGCGAGTGGTCGGTCAGCACCAGGTATTCGTGACCGAGCCCGGCCGCCGCCAGCGCCATCTCCTCGATCGGCGAACCGCCGTCGGACCAGTCGGAATGGGTGTGGCAATCGCCGCGCAGCGCGGCGCGCAGATCCTCCGCCGCCGCGCTGAGATCGGTCCCCGCCGTGGCGAGCAGTCGTCGCAGGTACACCGGCTCCTCGCCGGCCAGCGACTCGACCACGCAGCGCGCCGTCACGTCGCCGACGCCGGACAGTTCGGTCAGGGTACCGTCGGCGGCACGTCGCGCCAGCTCCTCCGCGGACAGCCGGCTCAGCGTCGCGGCGGCGGTACGGAACGCGCGCACCCGGTACGTCGCCTCGCCCGCCCGTTCCAGCTGGTACGCGATCTGCCGCAGGTCCGCGACCGGGTCGCGGGCGCTCATCGGGCATCCACGCCCGAAATGTACGCGGGCTTCCCGCCGGTCGCACGCGACCTTCCGGTCCGTCGCGCGGCGCGGGTAGCGTCGTCGATGTGCGAACCATCGACTGGGACGGCGACGCGATCGTCATCATCGACCAGACCGCCCTGCCGGCGGTCGAGCGCACCTTGCGGCTGTCCACCGTGGACGACCTGGTCGACGCGATCGTCCGGCTGGCGGTACGCGGCGCTCCGGCGCTCGGGGTGGCCGGCGCGCTCGGCGTGGCGCTCGCCGCCCGGCAGCACGCCGACGACCCGGTAGCGCTCGCCAAGGCGGTGGAGGCGGTGGAGACCGCCCGCCCCACCGCGGTCAACCTGGCCAGGGGGGTACGACGCGCGGCGGGTCGACTGGTCGACGGGCCGGACGCCGTGCTCGACGAGGCGCTGCGGGTACTGGCGGAGGAGGTCGACAGCTCGGTGGCTCAGGCGCGGCTCGGCGCCGATTTGGTCAGCGAGGTGTGCGGGGACCGGGTACGCCTGCTGACCCACTGCAACACCGGGGCGCTGGCAGCGGTCACCGGCGGTACCGCCCTGGCGGTGGTCGCCGAACTGCACCGGCGCGGCGCGCTCGCCGGCGTGATCGCGAGCGAGACCCGACCGCTGCTGCAGGGCGCCCGGCTGACCGCGTGGGAGTTGAGTCGCCTCGGCGTGCCGTACCGGCTGGCGGTCGACTCGGCGGGTCCGTTCCTGATGGCGCGGGGCGAGGTCGACGCGGTGATCGTGGGCGCGGACCGGATCTGCGCGAACGGCGACGTGGTCAACAAGGTCGGCACGTACAGTCACGCGCTCGGCGCGGCGCGCGCCGGCATCCCGTTCTTCGTGGTCGCGCCGGAGTCCACGATCGACACCGGTACCGCCACCGGTGCCGACGTCACGATCGAGGACCGGGGCGCGACCGAGGTGGTGTGTTTCGCGGGCGCGCCGAGCGCTCCGGCGGGGGCGGAGGCGGCGAATCCCGCCTTCGACGTCACGCCGCACGACCTGGTCACGGCTGTGGTCACCGATCGCCGGGTGATCCGGGTCGGCGCGGGCGAGCGGATCTGAGCCCGCGCGGGTTCGCACGGACACGGCGGGTCGCACCCCGCTCGCCCCGCGCGCGGCGGGCGCATCCGGCGGTTCACACCGGGCGGACCGCGGTCACCGTACGGCGGTCGTCGGCGACCGCCAGCACCCAGCCGCCCGCGTGACCCAGCCGCAGCAGGATGTCCGCGCGGGCGGGCAGTTCTGCCGGCTCGCTGGGGGTCGGCGGCCAGGCAGACCGGGTTTCCTGAGCCGGCGCGAGCCATTCGACCAGCGCGTCGATCGGATGGTCGGAGTCGAGCGCGGCGAGCGCGATCGCGAGCGAGGCGAGCAGCGAGTCCAGTCCGGTACCGACGGCTTCCGCGTTGCCGCCGCACATCGCGGCGGTGAGCGAGGCGGGGCTGGCGGCCACCCGGGTACCGTCCCGGAACGACCCGGCGCCCAGGGTGAGCGCCAACGGGTCGTCGGCGGCGAGCCGGACCAGTGCCGCCGCGACCAGATGCGGTACATGGCTGACGGTGGCGACGGCGTGGTCGTGGTCGGCGGCGGTGGTCGGTACGACCCGCGCGCCGAGCGACGTCACCAGGGCGGCGAGGTCCAGCCAGTCGCCGAGATCGGTGTCCGGTTCGAGACAGAGCACCCAGGCGCAGCCCCGGAACAGGTTCGGGTCGGCGGACGCGAAGCCAGAGGTTTCCCGCCCCGCCATGGGGTGACCGCCGACGAAACCGGCGAGCCGCTGCCCGCCGGTGGACAGTCGGCTCGCCGCCAGGTCACGTACCGCCCCTTTGACCGAGGTCACGTCGGTGACCAGCCCGGTGTACCGGAGCCGGGCCAGCTCGTCGAAGATCGCGCCGACGGCGGGCAGCGGTACCGCGAGCACGACGAGTTCGGCGCCCGCCACGGCGTCGCGGACGGTACCGGCGACCTGCCAGCGCCTGCCAGGGCTGGTCTGCGCGGCGGCGGTACGGGCGACCGCCCGCGTGCTCGGATCGGCGTCGTACCCCAGTACCCGGTGCCCGGCACCGGCGAGCGCGTGCGCCAGCGAACCGCCGATCAGCCCGAGTCCGATCACGGCGATATCCACGGGCGCGACTAAAGCACACCGTCCCGCCTCGCGTGGCGCGGGGCGGCGGTTGGACACCGATCGGGGCGTCGGTGTCCCGCCCGGCGTTGTCCCCGGCGGGCTAGGCTGCGGTCGGTGGAGGTGCGATGACCGGACGGTTCGACGGTACGGGTGGCGGCGCCGCGCCGCGTGAGTGGACGGCGCCCGGAGCGCGTCCATACCCGCCGACACCTTCGTACCCGCCGACACCTCCGTACCCGCCGTCGCACGGGCCGGTCCACGGTTGGCAACCGCGTCCGCCCGCTGGTTGGCCGGGGCAGCCGCCCGGCGGGGCGGTGCCGGGCGTCACGCGTACCCCGTCCGGGCTGTTCCCGTCGAAGCCGCCGCGCCCGACCTGGCGGGAGCCGCATCCGGTCCGACCGTCGATGGTCCTCGCCGGCGCGGGCGCCGGTACCGTCTGGATGCTGTTGTTCGGGCTGCTCGCCGGGACCGCCAGGGGGTACTGCTGGTTGACGATCGCGGGCGCGCTCACCGCGTGGCTCGCCGCGCTCGGTCTGGTGCGGTTCGGTGACCGTGGGGTCGCGGCGGGGGTCGCCTTGGCAGCCGGTGTCGGGCTGGCGGTGGCAGGGGTCGTAGTGACCGTGAGCTGGGCATACGGTAACTGGCTGTTGTGGTGATCTTCCTGGTTGACACGTACCGTGTCTTCGTCACTGCGCGTAGCCACCGGCCTTGACGAATGCCTCAGGACTCGGCACTCTCGGCGACATGGGTGGAACGCTGCCGCGGCTGGATCCCGACCGCAGACGCCGACGCCTCCAGGTGCTCGCCGAACTCGCCGACGCGAAGGCCGCGCGTGCCCGGAGGCGACCGCGCCGCGACCAGGTCGACCGGCTGCGCGAACTGATCGCGACCCGCCGCCGCCTCGCGAGCTGAGCGCGCCACCTCGCACCACCTCTGCCTCCGTTGACCACCGGCTCCGCGCCGATCGGTACCGGCACCCCGACCGGCACCTGGACCCGGCCCGATCGTTTGTCCTTCAGCCGGTTCCGCACCCCACCACACGGGCTCACCGGCTACCGTCACGCCTAACGACAAACCGACCGGGGGAATCGTGTCGTACTTCGCCGCTGCCGCGGTGCGCGGTACCGAGGGATGGTTCGCCAGCGAACTCGACCTGTCCGGCGTCGCGGACATCGAGGAGGTCGCCGACCGACTCCGCGAGGTCGATCCCGACGCGAGCCTGTCGCTGCTGTTCGTCGAGTCCGACGACGTGTACCTGGTGATCCTGCGCCTGGACGAAGGCGAGGACCTGCGCGTGTTCGGTTCCGACGCGGCGTTCGCCGAGGAGTCGCGGCTCGGCGCGTTGCTGCTCGGCGACATCCACGCGCCCGCGTTGGAGATCGAGGAAGTCGAGGCGGCCACGGCACGCGAACCCGAGCAGGGGGCGGTCGAGCCGGAAGCCGAGCCGGTCGGCGACCCCGACCTGCTGACGGATCTCGGGGTGCCGGCGCACAAGCTGCTCGCGTTGTGCGCGCGGGAGGGCATGCTGCCCGCCGACGTGACCGCCGAGGTCTGCCAGGCGATCGGCTGCGGTGACGAGGTCGAGGAACTGCGCGAGGCGTGAACCGGCGCGAGCGGTACGAGGCATGGATGCGTCGCGCGATCCAGGTCGCCGACGATCACCCCGATCCGGTGGACGTCCCGGTGGGCGCGGTGGTGTACGCGGCGGACGGCACCGAACTCGCGACCGGGCGCAACGAGCGCGAACTCGACCGCGACCCGACCGCGCACGCCGAGATCGTGGCTCTGCGGGGTGCCGCCGCCAAGCTCGGTACCTGGCGACTGGACGGCTGCACACTGGTCGTGACGTTGGAACCGTGCACCATGTGCGCCGGGGCGCTGGTCCTCGCCCGGGTGTCGACGTTGGTCTTCGGCGCGTGGGAGCCGAAGACCGGCGCGGTCGGCTCGCTGTGGGACGTGGTGCGCGACCGTCGGCTCAACCATCGTCCCGACGTCTACGCGGGGGTGCTCGAAGCCGAGTGCGCCGCCCTGCTACGCGACTTTTTCGCTGGTCGTCGGGGCGAGGAGCCCGGCCGCGATCTCGAGAGCTTCGGGTGACCAGGGCGTCGGGCGCAACGTGCGAGGGTCGAGCTTGACGATGGAGCGGTGCCCCTCAGCGTGTACCGTCCGGTGATCAGTCGACAGGAAACGGAACCGGTACACCGCGCTCGAGCCGGCGAACCGATCGGCCCAGAAGTGCACGTCGACCTCGCCGGTACCGCGAATGGGCGAAAGGTACGAGATCGAGAACTCGCGTACCGCGTGGAACACGTCCGACGAGGTGGGCGCGCCGTTCTGGTACGAGTGCCCACGCGGCGCCCAGTACCCCGACAGCGCCCGCTCGAGCAGGACGGCGAAGCGCGCGTTGTGCACGACACCCATGGCGTCCAGGTCGTCGAAATGGATCGGGATCCGTTCGACGTGTCCCACTGTGACAGCGGTCGTGGTCATCTCAGTCCTCAGGAAGCAGGGTCGGGTCGGGGCACAGCGAACGCAGCCTGGCGAGCGCGGCGTGGCGTCCACACCGGTACACCTCGGAAGGGTCGAGCAGCCGGGACTGGTGCACGGTGGCGACGCCGAACGCGTCGAGCTCGAACGCGAGTTGGGTGACGTCGGTATCCGGCGGTAGCTCACCGAGCGTGACAGCCTCGCTGATCAGCCGCCGCAACAGCGTGATCCATTCGGCGAGCACCGCGGCCAGCCGGTCGCGTACCGGACCCTGTCGCGCGTCGTACTCGAACTGCGCGTTCGCGAAGAAGCAGCCGCCAGGCAGGACCTCGGCGGCGTAGAAGGCGACTCTGGCGTCGAGCAGTGCCCACAGCCGGCGTACTCCGCGCGGTACCCGCAGGGCGGGGGTGACCACCTGGTCGATCCACTGCTGCCGGGCGTGGTCGATCGCGGCGAGCTGCAACTCCTCCTTCGAGCGCCAGTGCGCGAACAACCCGGACTTGCTGACCTGGAGTCGCTCCGCCAACTGCGCGAGCGACAGCCCGTCCAGCCCGACCTCAGTCGCGAGCTGAACAGCGGTGTCAAGGACGGCGACCCTCGTTCGCTCGCCGCGCACCAGCCGCCTGTCGGTAGTCACCCGGCAAGCGTAGCACTAAAAGACCGATCGGTCGTACACCTAACGGTTGGCGTAGTACGTGGCCGCCATGTCCTCGTCGCCGTGACCCGCCTCGACCGCCCGCCGGAACCGGGCGGCGACCGCCTCGGCCACGTCCATCCGTACCCCCGCCTCGCGCGCGGCCTCGACCACCAGCGACGCGTCCTTCGCCGCGTTCTTCGTCGCGAAGTTCGGCGTGAAGTCCCGCGACAGGATCGCCTTCGCCTTGGTCTGCAGGTACGGGCTGTCCACCACGCCACCGCCGACCACGTCGAGGAACACCTGCGGGTCCAGGCCCAGCCCCTCCGCCAGTCCGAGCGCCTCGGCGACGCCGTTGGTCATGGCCAACACCCAACTGTTGGTGACCATCTTCACGCGGCTGCCGGTCCCCGCCGGACCGAACCACTTCGGCGTCGTGCCCACCGCGTCGAAGACCGGTTGCACCACCTCGCGCGCCGTTTCCGGACCGCTGGCCAGCACCGTCAGCTTGCCTGCCTCGGCGGGCTGGCGGGTGCCCTGCACCGGGGCGTCGACGTAGGTCAGGTCGTGCTCGGCGGCGAACTCGGCCAACCGGTCCGAGCCCGCCACGCCGACCGTGCTCATCTGCGCCCACACCTGTCCAGGACGCAGCCCCGGCAGCGCCCGCGTCATCGTGTCGAGCACGCTGTCCGCACCGCCCAGCATCGTGACGACGACGTCGACGCCGTCCACCGCTTCGGCGGGGGTACCGGCGAGGGCCGCGCCATCGGCCGCGAGCGGCTCCGCCTTGTCGCGGGTGCGGTTCCACACCCGTACCGCGAGCCCCTTGCCCAGCATGTTGCGCGCCATCGCCGCGCCCATGATCCCGGTTCCGAGTACCGCCACGGTCGTCATGCGGACGAGCCTAGGCGGTACGGCGGACACCCGCCCCGCGACGGCGGAGCCTCGCGCCCGTCGCGTCAGGCGACGGTCGTTCCTCGCGCCGTCGCGTCAGGCGACGGTTGTTCCTCGCGCCGTCGCGTCAGGCGACGGCGGTGTCCAGCGCCACCTCGACCATGTGCGCGAAGGTCTGCTCGCGCTCCTGGGAACTGGTCTGCTCACCGGTACGGATGTGGTCGCTGACCGTGAGGATGGTCAGGGCGCGAGCCCGGAAGCGCGCCGCCAGGGTGTACAGCGCGGCGCTCTCCATCTCGACCGCCAGCACCCCGTACATCGCCAGCTTGTCGAACAGGTCGGGACGGTCCGTGTAGAACGCGTCGGCGGCGAACACCTGACCGACGCGCATCGCGATGCCGCGCTCGGCGGCCACGTCCACGGCGGTACGCAGCAACTCGAAGTCGGCGACCGGCGCGTAGTCGACCAGCCCGTCGAAGCGGACCCGGTTCATCGCCGAGTCGGTACACGACGCGCTCGCCGCGATCACGTCACGCAGTCGCAGGTCCTCGACGAGCGCCCCGCAACTGCCGACCCGGATCAGGGTGCGCACCCCGTACTCGGCCATCAACTCGTGCGCGTAGATCGACGCGGACGGCATGCCCATGCCGGAGCCCTGCACGGACACCGGAACGCCCCGGTACGACCCGGTGAAGCCGAACATGTTGCGAACCGTCGAGTAGCACTTGGCGTCGTCGAGGTAGGTCTCCGCGATCCACTTCGCCCGCAGCGGGTCGCCCGGCATCAGGACCCGCTCCGCGATCTCGCCCGGCTGCGCGCCGATATGGATACTCATGCCGCCGATCCTGCCAGGTGTGCGACCGTGCGCCCCGGGTACCGCCACGACAACAGCCGGGGCGGTCAGGTACAGTACCCGGCGGTGGTGTGTCCGAGCGGCCTAAGGAGCACGCCTCGAAAGCGTGTGAGGGTTTACGCCCTCCAAGGGTTCAAATCCCTTCACCACCGCCACGGAACAGGCGAAACGCCCGGTCCCTCCGCGAGGAGGAGCCGGGCGTTTCCCGTCTCGTCTCACTTCTCGTCTCAGTTAGTCCGTCTCGGCCTTCCAGAGCAGCCCACCCACTCGCCGGGCGATGTCTCGGTGAACCTGGGCGGTCAGGTGCTGATACCGCGCGGCCATGGAGCTGTTCGACCAGCCCATGATCCCCATCACGGCCCGCTCCGGGACGCCGAGGATCAGGAGCACGGTTGCGGCCGTGTGCCTAGCGTCGTGCAGGCGTCCGTCACGGAGCCCCGCGAGTCGGAGAAGCCGCTTCCACTCGTCGTAGTCGGTCCGGGGATTCACCGGCTCTCCCGTTGGCGTAGCAAAGAGCCATCCGTTGTCCTGCCACAGTTGCGCGGCAGTTTCACGATCTCGGTCTTGCTCCTTCCGATGGCGGCGCAAGAGGTCGACCAACTCATCGGGTAGGCCAATGGTTCGCCGTCCGGCCCGCGATTTCGTCTCGGAAGTAGCCATTCGCGCCGGAATCCGGTTGGGGCAATGCCCACCATACTTGCGTCCGCACGGCTCGTCGCACCCGTGACGCCATCGGGGACGTTGCCTCCCACGTCGTACCGTCAGCGTCCCCGCGTCGAGATCCACGTCCGACCACTTCAGACCTAGCGCCTCACCTTGCCTCAGGCCAAGTGCGAGGGCAATTGCCCAGCGTGCGCTATTCCTGCGCTGACTGGCCACGGCAAGTAACTTCTGAATCTCAGCCACCGAGTACGGCTCAATCTCGTCATCACTCAGCCTTGGCGCTTTCGCCAGCGCCGCTGGATTCTTCACGAGGTGTCCTCGGCGTACCGCTTCGTTGAGTGCGGTTCTGATGGTGCGATGCGCCTGGTGGGCGGTAGCCGGGGCCTTTCCATCGGCAATCATTCGGCTGTAGAGCTTTTCGAGATGCTCGGGTTCCAATCGGTCGAGTCGGTGGGCACCGACTCCCGGAATGAGGTGCCGGTTGACTGCGACACGGTAGCCAGCGAGCGTGTTCTCTCGGACGGCCGGGGCCGCGATGTTCTCGACCCAGTGCGTTAGCCACTTCTCGACAGTCCAGCGCGGGCCAGTCTTGCGGACGGTGCCCGTGTCGCGTTCACGTTCCAGGGCGCGGACCTTGCGGATCACCTCCGCCTCTGTCTTCGCCTGGACGTGTCGCCGGTCCGGTTGGCCGTTGTCCTTAATGCCGACCGTTACCCGGCCATGCCAGTAGCCGTCGTTGCCCTGGTAGATGCTCGATGCGCCGTTTGGCCTACGTCCTCCCATCAGGCGGCACGCTCCGCGTTCCCGTTGGAGGCGAGCAGGTCCGCGACGTAGTCGGTGAGGCACTGGGCAGGCACACGGCGAAGTCGCCCGATGCGGACGGACCGGATCTGGCCGCTCATGACCAGGCTGTACATGAGGGTGCGGCCGATACCGAGGCGGCGGGCGGCTTCTTCGATGGTCAGGACGACGCGGGGGTCTTCGGTGGTCACCGGGTGCTCTCCTATCAGCGTCTTACGGTGTCCGGAGCTGTGCGGGTCGCGTCGGCCGCGCGGCTGAGTCGTCCGCCAAGGGCTTCCCGACGGGCGAGGGCCAGCGGCTGACACGTAGGGGTGGGTATTCACAGAGGCCGTTTAAGCGGCCCGCTGTACGGTCCATAGAGCCAAGATCTGCGCTGGTTTGGTGGGATAGATACCGGCTAGTCCGTCTAAGGCCACTGAGGCGGCCGATTCAGGGCGGGGACCGGGCGGTTGGCGGACGGTGGTGAGTCATGCCGTGCTGCCGTCGATGGCGCGCAGACGCGGGGTATCCGTACCATCCGTACCAAGCTCGTTTTGGCTGCTCAGGGCTGGTACGGATTGGTTGGCTGGTACGGATCGATCCGTACCACGGGTGCAATCCGTACCGGGGTTGGCCTGCGGAAACGAGGCTGGTACGGATGGGACGGATTCGGTGCCGCGCGGGGGTGGGCAGTACCGGTTCCACGCGTCGCAGAACGCGTCGCGCAGGTAGCCTTTGGCCTGTCCGACCGGGAAGCGGATGGTGTCGGAGCTGATGCCGAACTCGCGCAGAAGGTCGCCGAGTCGCTTGCCGGTCAGTCCGGCCGGTCCGAATCCGGCCCACGGGGCCTCGGGGTCGTCGTTGAGCACGGCGAGCAGTTCCTTGGTGGTGATCGCGGTCGGGTCGCCGAGGGTGGTGAACGCGGTACGGATGTCGGCCAGCAGCCGCACCCGGTGGGAGACGTTGCCGGCCTCGTCGGCCTCGGCGGTGAGTACCACCACGGCGCGGCGGGCACGCTCGGGCCAGTCCCGCCCGGCCAGGTCGGCGAGGGCGACCAGGGGTTCCCAGGTGTCGGCGGCCCGGTCCTCGACCGGCATCGCCGGTTCGGCGGCTTCCAGCTCGGTCAGGTGCTGGCGCAGCCAGGCGGCCAGCTCGGCGGCGAGCGCCTTGAGCGCCGGGCTGTCGCGGCGAATCCGGTACGGGGCGACGGTCTCCCCGGCGGCGCGGCGGCGCATCCGGATCACGACGGCCCGGTCTTCGATGGTGTCGGGCATCGCGCCGATGCCGGCCAGCGCGGCCATGGCAAAGGTGGGGATCTTCTCCAGGGTGCGGGTGTTGGGGTCCCAGCGGATCGCTGGGCGGCTGCGCTGGTGGCCGGCGTTGAGCAGGCCGCGTAGGTCTTCGTTGGCCTTGGCAGCGTCGCCACCGAAGATGGTGTCGGCCTCATCGATGAGCAGCGTCGGCGGATCATCCGAACCGATCGCCCGGTAGATCGCGGCCGGTGACGCGTTGACAGTGATCAGCGGGTCGTGACACATGCCCTCGACCAGGTCTAGCAGCCGCGATTTCCCGCAGCGCTTCTCCGGTGCCCGGATGACCAGCCGCGGAGCATAGGCCCATGCGGGCTGCGCGTGCGTGGCCGCGATCCACAGCACCACGGCGTCGATCGCCTCGGCAGAGGGCAGCACCACGTACCGGGTCAAGATGGCGTGCAGCCGGTCCAAAATCGCGGCACCGTCCACGGGCGGGCGGCGCTTCGCGGGTGCGGTCATGCGGGGACTCCTTCGTCTCGGAAGCCGCCCGTGACGGCGGCGCGGATTTCACGCTCGGTTTGTTCGGCGGCGCGGCCGGCGGCGGTCAGCGCCGTCCAGGCGTCGGCGGTGGTGAGTGCTCCGGCTGCGACCATCCGGGCGACGCCTCGGGCAGCGCCGTACAACGTGGTGCGGCGGCGGCCGACCGGGGCACGACGTACCGCGTCGAGGTGGGCGGTGAGCAGCGCTGCCGGTGATGAGATGCCCCCGGCCGGGTGGAGGGCGGGTGTCGGCCTGGTCGTGGCCGTCACGGTGGCGGGCGGGGCGGGCTGGCACGCCTCGGCCAGCGCGGGGGGCATCTCATTCACCGGCCGACCACCGACCCACCGGTACCGGCGGTGCGTGGCCGGGTGGACCGAGGGCGGGGCGAGCACGTAGCCGCCGTCCGCTTTGATGTCCACACCTTCGTGACCGGGCAGGGGTCGGGACGGGACCGGGGTGCCGGGGTGTTGGTAGTACAGGTGCCAGCCACCCCCGCCCGTGGCCACGCTGGCGGTGGGGGTCATCAGCGCGAGGTCCAGTTGTCCGCCGTGGCGGGGGTCGATGTCGACCACGACCAGCCCGGACGGTCGGCCGGTGCGGATGGCCAGCAGCCCATCCGGTACGGCCCGCACCATCGCCGCGATGTGTTCGGGGTTGACGGTGGCGGCGTAGAAGCCGTGGCAGGTCAGGCAGCGGCAGGCGTCCCGGTCGTGACTGTCGTCGGACACCCGGCAGGCCGAGCAGTTGGCCAGGGGTCGTTTGGTGCGGCCGAGCAGGAACACCGGCCAGCCCCGGCCGGCGTAGCCGAGCGCGGCGGATAGCAGCGGATGGCCCATCAGGCGGCCCTGCGGCCGGGCCGGTGCCAGCCGGCCTCGATGGGGAAAAGTTCGCCGGACGTATCGTCCGGCGTCCTGTCGTGCTCCTGGTCGGCCTCGGGCAACGTCCGGTCGTCGCGGGTGCGATGTAGCTCGGCCCGGATCGGCTCGACGGCCTGGCGGTCTTCGTGTTGGCGGTGCTTGAGCAGTTGCCGGGCCAGGGTGGCGGATGGGCAGAGCGGGGCTGCGGCCGTGTAACGGTGGTGGCAGGTGCCGCAGGTGGCGGCCTGGCCGGGTCGGTGGTCGATGTACACGGCGACCAGCCCGGCGACGGTGATAGTGAGGCCAGGTTGGGTGAGTCGTCGGTCCAGCGAAGGTGTGTGCATCAGGCGGCCCTCCGTGCGATGTGGGCGGCCCGTGCCGGGCCGATCAGGGTGTGCAGGTGGGTGAGCAGGGCAGCCAGCCGTAGCCGGGCGTCGTGGTCGTCGGTGGGGAGGTCGATGCGCATCCAGACCTCGGCGTGCCCGCGTCCGGTGGCGTCCTGCACGCGGGTCAGCACCACAGACCCAGCGCCGGGAACGGCGACGGTGAGCGGCTCGGCCCGGTGTTCGCCGAGCCCGCACCGATGGCCCTGGGCGCACCAGTCGGGGTGGCCGGCGCGCCGGGTCATCGGTGTGCCTCGCTGCGCAGGCGGTGGAGTTGGTTGTAGACGCGCCGCCCGGTGCGTAGCCGCATGCCTCGGTCGCAGCGGCGGCAGGCGCGGGGCCGGCGCAGGACGCGGGTGGTGGTGCGGCCGGTTCCGGCGCACCGCTGGCAGGTGGTGAACGGGCTGATCCAGCACAGCCCGGCGTAACCGAGCGTGACCAGGGTCGGGGGTGTGGCGATGGCGATAGCGGCGGTGAGGTGGGGGTCCACGGGTGCCTCCCAGGGCCGTTCTTGGGTGTGCGAGGCCGTGAGCTGCTATCTGCTAGACGGCAGCTCACGATTGGGATGGGGTGCTAGCGGGGGTGCTAGCGCTAGCAGCGCGGGCCGCTAGCGCTAGCACCTGCGGCGGGTCAGCCGACGGACCTTCTGCGGTCACGCTCCGCAATCGCGGCGAGCAGGTCGGCGTGCTTGATGCCGCGCCGGGTAACCGGCTTACCGTCGATGCGCCGACCCACATCCCCGACCTTGATCGCCGGGTGAGGCTTGAGCGCGGTGGTGAGCTGTGCGGCCTCCCACCCGGCGTAGACGTCGGGCCGCAGCTCGGCGAGCAGCGCACACAGCGTCTCGTTCCAGGCGGCCTTGTCGTCGCCGGGCCACACCTGGGCCAGGTCGGCGAGCACGTCCGCCACCGGGGCAGCCTGCCGGGTCTGCTCGTCGGGCTTGGGCAGCGTCCCGGCGGTGGTGCGCAGGGCGATGGCGCGGGCGACGATGCGGCCGGCGGCGGTGGTGTCGACGTAGAACGAGCGCACCGCCGACGCCTTCGGGCCAAAGCCGCGCAGGATGCCCCACCCGGCCTCGACGACCGGCTGGAACACCGTCGCCCGATAGCCCTGCTTATAGGCAGAGGTCCCCAAAATCATGTCGTTAGCGGTCTGGTCGGCCACCGACAGGCAGAACCGTGAGTTGACGTTGCGCGTGATGCCGGTAGGCAGGCTGTCCTTATCCGGGATCTGCGTCCCGATCAGGATGATCACCCCGAGCGCCCGCCCGAGCTTGATCACCTTTTCCAGGATCTCTCCGGCGTCCTTGCCGTACTTGCTGGTCATCAGCTCTTGCAACTCGTCGAACCACGCCACCAGCGGGTGCAGGCCAGAGCCGGTGAGGCTGGCCAGTTCCGGGGTGACCTTGTTCTCCGGGGCCTTACCCAACCTCGCGTAGTGCTCGATGCGCTTGGAGCGGCGGCGGCACTCCTCGTAAAGCCACTCGATGAACGCGAAGCACCGGGCCAGGGTGTCGTCGTCGAAGCCGTTGCCGTACTCGGCCATCACCGGCTCCAACACAGCGAAGTCGCCGACGCCCTTGAGTTCGTAGCCCCGGATCTCGGTACGCGGGTCGAGTGCGGCGGCCAGCACCAGGTCCCGCAGCGCGAAGGTCTTACCCGAGCCGGGTTGGCCACCGAACAGCCAGTTCCGGAACATCAGGTCCACGGCCACGGTGTCCAGCCGGGGGGTGGTGGCGAACGCGAACGGCTTGAACACGTCCACCTTGGCGGAGGCCGCCAGCAGCGGCCAGGCGGGTTGGGTCATCTGCGATGCCGGTTCGTAGCCGACCCACAGCGCGAGCCGGCCGGTGTGGCCGGGGGCCGGTTCGGGCCATACCTGGTCCAGCGGTAGCCGCATCGCCGAGGCGAGTTTGCCGCGCCGGGCGACCACCTCGGCCGCCTCCACCCCGTAGGGGAGGTCGACCACCGCCAGGTGGCCGGGACCGTCGCGGTGGATGTCGACCGGAAACGAAATGGCCTTCGGGTCTTTCGCCACCGCCGAATTGATGGCCGGCATCTGTAGCGAGGTCAGCGCCCGGCGCACCAGCTCGGCGGTCAGCTTGCGGTAGCGGGTGCCCTCACTGACCCGGTCGGTGATTGGCTTATCGGCCGGGCGGCCACGGGTGGCCAGCAGCGGCACCACCACAGTCAGCGCGGCATACCGCCACCACGACGGCCCGGCGGCCAGCACGATCACCCCGGTTCCGATACCGGCCGTGCCAGCTCCAAGTACCCACCACCGCCACACCGACTGCCGTTGCCGGCGCGCGTCGAGCTTCAACCAGGTGTCGGCGTCGCCCCGCGAGGCGGCGGCCTGCCGCAGGTGCCAGTTGCCCTCCTCGGCGGTGGCCCAGCGCACCGCTTGACCGATCCCGCGCACCGCGCCGATCGGCGCCCACGCCAGCGCCTTAACCGCGTACTTCGGCAGCCTCACCCCGTGATAGGCGGCCACGTAGCCAACATCCTTGGCCTGATGCTTCACCGCCGCGCGCAGCGCCCGCCCGGAGCGTGCCCAGTCGGCCAGGATCGGCCGCCGCTGCCGCTGCCGGGCCAGCACCTCGGCCGGGATCTCATCGGCCATATCCACCGGGCCGCCCAAACGGTCCGGCCCGTCCTCGATCGTCTCGGCGTCGGCGCTGCCGTCGTCGTCCAGGTCATCGGCGGCCGGCGGGCGGGGAACTCGCCGGGCGCGGGCGTCGTCCAGGTCCACCACCTCGGCACCGGCAGTATCGGTGAGGTCGGCCTCGGCGGCCTGCCAGTCGAAACGGTTCTCATCAGGGGCAGTCATGATGGGGTTTCCTCCAACGGTCTACGGATCAGCAGAGGGGGCCGGCGGCACGGCACGGGTTTCCAGGCCAGGGGCCGTGCCGCCGGGCGGTGTCAAGCAGCGGCGGGCACTTCAGCGGGGGTGTCTACGGTGCGCCGGGTGGCTTTGGTGGCGGCGGTGCGTACCTCGTTCACCCGGTCGCGGCCCCACCGCTCGGACATGCCGAACTGCCGGCCGAGGGCGGCACCGGAAAGCGGGGTGCCGGCGGTGACGCTCTGCCGGTACGCCTTGCGGGCGGCGGCACGACGAGTGCGGTCGTCCACCTCCGGCACTGGGACAGCCTCGGGCAGCGGCGCGGCCGGGTCCGCAGTGTTTGCCGGTTCGATCACCGGGGCCGGGGCGGGTTCCGGCAGTGGCACGCTTGCCGGTTCGATCATCTCCACAGCCGGCACGGACACCGTGGCGGGCGTGAGCGCGGCATGGGCACGAACGCCGGTGGCGAGCAGCGCACCGGTCGCCATCACCATCAACCCGTCAACCGCAAGAGGGCCGATCATCGAGGTAAGCCGGTCCTCACCGTAAAAGGTGAGCAGCCCGGACAGGTGCTTGTAGGACACGATCGCGGCGACCGTGGCCACCGGCAGCAGACCACCAAACCGCAGCGCCGACCAGCGGCGACCGGCAGGCCAGGCGACACGGGCCAGGATCTCCACCGCGACGAACAACGCCACCGGCCAGAAGATCGCACCGACCACCGCGCCGGGCTGCGGCGACCAGTCCACCGGCACCGGCGACACACCGCCCAGCGAGGCCGGCGGCACGTAGGAGTGAGCGACATTCGCGGCGATCGACACCGCGCCACCGAGGATCGCGCCGAAATAGGCCCATCCACGGCCAGAAACACGGGAACTCATCAGAGGGCACTCCTCATCAACAAGGGGTCAGGTGCTCGCCGAGCGAGCGCGGGACGTCGTAGAGCCGTGCCGACAGGCGCGGCGTGCATCGCTGTCAGGCGGCCCACGCCGAGCGCAGCACGCCGGGCCGGTCGGCCAGCCGGGCGGCCTCGTGCAGGACGCGCTGTTCGGCGCGGCGCAGCCTGCGCCAGTCCAGCAGCGACGGACGCGGGTCGGCGGTCATCACCAGGATTTCGGCGTCGACCAGGGACATTTCCGCTTCGATCAGCGGCCACTCGGCCTCGATCGCGGCCAGCTCGGCCGGGGTCGGTTCGTCGTCGGGCGACGGGTGGAACATTGGTTAGCTCCTTCGATGGGTGTGCCGGGACGACCGGCAGCCGGTGCAGTGGGTCTGGGTAGGGGACAGCGGGGCCAGCGCCCCGCAGGCGGGGCAGTCGCGCCATACGGCGTTGTGCCGGGTGGTGATGCGGACGCAGGCCGAGAGGCTGGAAGCCATCACGTCACCTCGCTAGAAGTCGCAGTAGCAGCGGACGGCCCTGGCCAGCGCGGCAGCAACCGACCAGGGGTGAAACACGTCAGCGCTCGCTCTCCGCTCGCTCGCCCCGCTCGCCCGGGACCTACCGGGGTCGGCCACCAGGTGGCTCAAGGCAGGGATGCCGCTCACGGCCTCGCGAGCGCTGTCTTCCTGTCGCTGTGGACTTCTCAAGGAGCGAGCGAATCCGGCAGCACATGGGCGTACGGCAACGACGCGCCGCCGTTCCCCGGCTAACCGGTCGCGGTACCAGTGGTTGGGTTTGTACCAACGTTTGGTACGAGACATCGTGGGGGCGGCGCTCGCGTCGTGTCAAGGGGAGTGGCACCATTTGTTGGTACGAACCAGGAGGGGCATGCGAATGGCACAGAACTCGCTGTACCGGCGGATCGCGGCGGACCTGCGCGAGGCGATCCGGGCTGGTCAGCTCCAGCCGGGCGACCGGTTACCGACCGAGCAGGAGTTGGGCACGCGGTACGGCGTGTCGCGCAACACCGTCCGTCTGGCGGTGGCGATGCTCGCCAACGAGGGCGCGATCGTCAGCACGCCGGGCCGGGGCACGTTCGTTCGCGACCGGGCTGTCATCACGTATCACGCGAGCTGGGCGGAGAAGCGCGAGCGGCTGGCCAGCGACCAGAGCGACGCGTACCGGGCCGAGCTGGAGTCGCAGGGACGCGCGCCGGAGTACCGCGGTTTTGAGATGCGCATCGTGCCGGCCACGGCAGAGCTGGCCGAGCGCCTGGCCGTCGAGGTCGGCGACTCGCTGGTCTCGCGGGGCTTCTTGCGCCTGGTCGACGGGGAGCCGGCCAGCATCCAGGACAGCTACTACCCGATGGACATCGCGCAGGAATGCGGGCTGATCACGCCGCATGACATCCCGCAGGGAACCGTCCGGGCGATGGCCGAGCACGGCTACACCGAGGTCGGCTACATCGATGAGATCACCACACGCATGCCGACACCCGAGGAAGCCGCCAAACTCGCGCTCGGCACCGGGGCACCCGTCCTGGTGTACGCCCGGACCACGTACACCAAACAGCGCCCGCTACGGCTCACGCTGACCATCTTCGCCGGAGACCGGAACCGCGTGGTGTACGAGCTGGGCGACCTCGACGCGTACAACCATCAGCAGCAGGCCGAGCAGTGAACATCGAACCGGCGACCCTCGATGACCTGCCGGTCATCATCGCCATGCGCGAGGAGGCCAGCCAATGGCTGGCCGAACGCGGCATCGACCAATGGCGCGAACCCTGGCCCAACGCCGAGGCGCAAGCCGAGCGCATCGCAGCCAGCATCAAGGCAGGCGAAACTTGGATGGTCCGCGGTGATGGGGCTATCGCAGCGACAGTCGCATTAGACGAGTACGCCGACCCCAAGCTGTGGACACTAGCCGAGCAGCATGAGCCCGCCCTGTACCTGCACAGGCTGATCGTTCGTCGTCCGTGGTCCGGGCTAGGAGGCCGCATCCTTGACTGGGCATGCTCGCGGGCACACGCTCTCTGCAAAGAGTGGGTACGCATCGACGTTTGGACGCACAACAAGTCACTTCATGAGTACTACATGCGGCACGGGTTCCACCACGTACGGACATTAGACCTAGCGGACTATCCGTCCGGGGCACTATTCCAGCGCGAGGCGGATTCACCATCGCGCCAATGACGCGGCGCAGTCTTTACTAGTCGAGATCCTGCAACATTGCGTCTACGGCTGGAACCAACTCTTCGACCGCTTGGTCGATTTGGGCACTGATTCCAACCGCGCTGAGGTGATCTCGGACTACCTTCCTTGCTCGCTTGAAATCTCGCACGGCGCTCAGGTCCAGACCGGCCACTATACGTTCCGCATCGCTAGCCAATCCGACGAGCGACTGGTGAAGCGGACTGCCTCCGTCGTACGTAGGGATAGGAACAGCGAACACGTTCTTGTCGATGTCCCTACCACCGAATAGGCCAACAGCCTGGAGCGGACGAACGCGTTCGAGGACCGTTGTCGAGTTAAGGACGGCGGTTAGGTACCGCGCCTCACTCTCACTACTCGCTGCAGCCCAATACAGCTTATGGTCGATTATCACTTCTGGGTCATCAAGACGGGCGGCTGCAATCGTGTTACCAGCCTTGCTGTAAACGACCCGGTGCCGCGACGTCGGAATTTGGGCGGTCAGTTGCTCAAAAGTATCGATTCGTTGGAGTAGCGAGGATTCGTCGTTGGGGACCTTATAGACGCTCCAGGTCTCCTCGGCCGACGCCCACCACGAGGCAAGGCCGGGGTGGTCTTCAATCATTTCCGGCGTGAGGAGCCCCTTAGTAGAAACAGGAAGCACCGCACGGAGAGGTCTCAGCATCTTGTATGGAAGGAGCGTCTCGCCTAGGTGTATCGGTCTTACGAATGCCCGCTCTACCGTCCCCTTGATCGACGGAGCCTTTCGCCAGGATTTGTTCTCCAAAGGTGGTCGGTATGACTCGACGGCAACTCGGCCAGCGCCGACGCCGATAGGACCGGCTGGCAGCTCGTTTACAAAAACCAACATTCGGGGCGCCAGGACCGCGCCCTGGCGAAAGCGCTTCTTGTACGGCGACGATGGAACTACCTCGTCGGCACCCAAAGGCGAGACGGTTGCCGGTGTGATCTTTAGCCGCTCTTCCGCTTCTGCCCACGTCACGTTTGGGGTTCGCAATGTGCTCGACCACAATGAAACCTTGGCCGGCATCCGGCGGGCCGACTCGTCAGGCATTTTCGTACCATGCACCACGCAGGAGACCATGGGGAACCCGGTTGGGGCCTTTGACAGGTCCCATGACTCCTCGAATCTCGCATAAACTTCGCCTCCCCAGCGACCTGAGCGGAAGCCGTCACTCGGCTTCCGCGTTAGGGTGCCGTGAGGCATGACGAACGAAAACTTCCCTAAGGGCTTTAGATATAATTCTACCGCCCTAGCGACGAAGAGATTTGACAGGTCGCGCCCCGACGCGCCTAAGCGACCCTTTAGCAGGCCAAGGTTCCGCGCAAGGTCCTTAAATCTCTCCTGCATGCCTCCCGTCATCTTGGAGTATCGCAACCACGGAGGATTCCCGATAAGCACGTCAACTCTATGGTCGCGATCCGCAAGCCAGAGCGGCCGTATGAGGTTTCGTACGTAGTAGCCCCATATATGATCTCGACCAGTCGAATGCAGTCGGCGCATTGTGTCAAACGTCTCTGTTAGCACCTGAACGTCGCTCTCATGCACTCCAAACTGTCGAAGCACCGGCGCAATCAGATCTCCACTCCTCTTCGGAGACTTGATAACCGCCCGGTCGGCCATCGAAGTTACGAGCCGGTCGAAGGTACCAGCGTCGTGCAGCACGCTCCTCGGGAAGATCAGGTCATCCCCGAACAAAACGCCCGCTCCTCCGTCAACCAGTTCCTCGCCAGTCGTCGCTATCCGAACGTCCTCTTCACGGCCTAACAAGTCTCTTCGCTGTTCCCATTGCACGGAGTCGCCAAGATAGACCGGAACAGAAATCGGTCCGCGGTCGGGCGCTGCCAGTCGTTCGCGTCCAATCGCGAGAAGGTACGTAACCCTGGCAAGGGTTACCGCAACAGGATGAACATCCATCCCAAGAACTCGCTCGGTTAGATCCGAGACGGCCTTCCCGTTTGGAATACCCGCCGCATCTGCAGCAGTTAGATATGCGCGGATCGCATGAAATACGAATGTACCAGAACCACACGCGGGATCGAGCACCCGCTGATTTAGCGAATCATCGACTGTTGCTGCCACCATTCGATCGGCGAGCCAATCTGGCGTGTAGTATTCACCCAACGTGGCGCGATCCTCTTGTGGAATTACCTCCTCGTAGAGGATCTTAAGCACGTCGTGTTCCACCTGGCTCCAGTCGAACCTCGCAACACGCCGAGCAAGTTCTCTAATGAACTCGTCTCCGCCGTCGACATGTAATACCCAGTCGAAGAAGTCGGCCTCAACTGCTCCATATATCTGCGCGCCCGAGAAAGCGATGCCCTGCGCTAGTCCGGCGGGAGTCAGATTGCCGGCGTCGGAGACGTCGAAACCGACTACGGCGTGGGCGATTATCTCTGCGGTAAGAACCAGTAGTGTGTGGTTAACAAACAAACGCTGGTCGTCAGTGAATGCCTTACCGAATGCTGTTCGGAGTAACTTTCCCCACAACTCCCGCTTGAGTTGGACCTCGGGAACGGACGATGCGCTTTCGTATAGCAGGTTTAGCGAGGCGTAATCCAGCAGGTGCGCAGGTGAGGATGCCCCCAACCGGCGTTGGATCTCAAGGGGCGTGGGTCTGACCGACTCTTGGGTTGCGAGGATCGCTTCCAGCCATACTAGAAGGCGCTCCCAATCGGGATTCATGGGCGCGAGTGTCAGTTGTGCAACCTGCACAAGTTCGCGCTCAACCAGATGGTATAGGTACCAGTCTGCGCCATCAGTCAGGACCCCCACGTAGCGGGTGCCGAGGCGTTCGGACTGCGTTGCAACGTATCCACTTAGCTGAGTCTCTGCGTCTCGGCGTATCCCTGCTGGTCGTAGATCCCTCTTTATCTCAATTACACAATGGCCAATTTCTACGTCAAGGCGACGCCGAGTGCCGTCGCCAGTCGGTACCTCCAGGCGTGCGACTTGATGTGTATCAAGAGCAAGGCCGCCCGATGTAAGCACGAGGTAGACGTCGCCTTGGATATCCGCTTCAGTTCTGGTCGCATCGCGGGATGCCAACCTACCGACTGCGCTTACGACCGCGGCCGCCATCGTGCCCATCCTCGCCCTCCAAACTCCCGAGGTAGCCTACGCGTTGTCTTGATCAATTACTGCACTGGAGGACCTGGTGCGTGGCGCAAGCCGCGCGCTCGAGCCGTACAGGGGTGGTCGGTCAGCCAACCACCCCTGTACGCGGGACCGCAACCGGCTCAACTCAGACGATGCACCGCGTTGTTCACGACGTGTCCCACGACGGTACCGACGACAGGGGCCGCGTAAGCGGGCAGTCGGAGTTCCTTCATGAGTTTGGCAGTCAGGTAGGTGGTCGCTACGCCAGCGCCGACGACGACGATGGTTCGGGTCAGGTTGTCCATGCTCGACTCCTGTCGGTAGGGAAACTACTCAGGCGTACTTACCATGCGCCTCCGACAGAACTTGGATGACCGCCACCTGCTACGCGGTCAACTGGACAGCGACACGCCGCCGGATGCTCACGTATTTGCTGGCAGCCGGCTCAGGTTCCGTCTCGTCGTGCGCGTCCGAGCCATCCCGCTAACGAGTTCTCGTTCTTAGTACAACCGTACGAGCGGTGCGGGAATGTACCACGGCGGCGGCGACTACGGAGCGCGACACGCTTGCAGTGGTAAGCCGATTAAATCGGACTTATCTTATTCCCGCCCGCAACTAACTGTGATCGTCGACACATCTACGCGCGACGGAAATGGCGGAATGCGCGTGTTTGGGCCCTTCGTGTTTCCTAAATGCGTAGATACTCCCGAAACCACGCGTTGTTACATCGGCGTACATTCGCTGAGGCGCCAAGGTGGCGCTCCCAGGTCGCGCACTTGGGCCTGCCCGAAAAGAGGTTCGCGTGAAGACGCAGCCATGGCATTCAGTGAAGCCCAACGATCCCTTGGTCTACCACGACAACACGTTGTGCACTGAGGGCAACAACATCGAGCGCCAGAACCGCCGGAACGGTACGGGCGGCCGGCCTCAGTGCCAGCACTGCCGGCGCCTCGGCTGACGGACTCGATGTAGGGACCCCGCGCGGACCGAAGTGATTCCAGCACCTCGGTACGGCGGGGTCCGCCGCACCCTACGTCACGTGCTCCTCAACGGGAGACAACGTGATCGTTTCGTGATGACCTTCCCGTCATTTGGAGGGACTCACTCGTCTCAGTTCCCGTCTCGTTCGGCGACGTACGCCGCCGGCTGAGGCCGTTCCCGACGATGTATACACCCAGCCAGCGACCGAAGTTGACCACGCCTGAACGTTGGTCAGCAGACCTCGAAAGCGTGTGAGGGTTTACGCCCTCCAAGGGTTCAAATCCCTTCACCACCGCTCGTGAACAGGCGAAACGCCCGGCGATCGATGAGGTCGACCGGGCGTCGCGCTGTCTCGTCTCATTCATCCGGGACACGCTGTCCGTGGCGTACTTCGTCCGAGGTGTACGTACACCACGAGCGTTGTACGCCCGAGACGATATGCCTCTCCGCGCGGTGCGCGACCACCGAAGCGACGCCGCCACCCACCCGGCCCCCGACGGGATCGGAATCACACCCGCGATCTCGCGGTGACGCCCGTCGGACTGGCAGACTCCTCGGTGAGCTACGCGTGCTCCGGGGTCGGTGAAAGTCCGAACCGGCGGTGACAGTCCGCGACCCGGCCGAAGCCATCGGCCGGTGGACCCGGTGGAATTCCGGGACCGACGGTGAAAGTCCGGATGGGAGGCAGCACGCCGCGTCGTCGCTCGGACCGCAGGTCCGTGGCGGTGACGTCGCAGCACGTGCCCCGGGGTCCGCGTCAGGCGCGGACAGGAGGCACACGATGAGCGATCTGATCGGTTGGGCGAACGAGGTCGCCTTCACCTTCGGGCAGCAGCGGGTCCTGTGGGCGGACCTGCTCGGCAACGCGGCGGCGCTGGCGACGGTCGGCTTGGCGCTGCGGCGCTCGGTCTGGACCTGGCCGGTACAGATCACCTGCAGCATCCTGCTGTTCGGCGCGAGCATGGCCGCCCACCTCGGCGGGAACGCGTCGCGCCAGGTCCTGCTCGGTTCGCTCGCCGTGTACGGCTGGTGGAAGTGGACGCGCGACCGGCGGAATGCCGCCGAACCCTCGGAGCGGGTACGCGTGGCGTGGGCGTCGGCGCGGCAGCGCATCGTCCTGCTCGCCGCGCTGGTGGTCGGTACCGTCGCGTTCGCCTGGCTGTTGAGCGTCACGCACACCTCGTGGGCTCCGCTGCCCGACGCGTACATCTTCATCGGCAGCGCGGTCGCGACCTTCGCCCAGGCACGCGGTCTGGTCGAGTTCTGGCTGGTGTGGATCCTCGTCGATCTCGTCGGGGTGCCGCTGGCGTGGACCCACGGACTGGTCGTCAGCGGGCTGGTGTACGGGGTGTTCTTCGCGATGTGCGTGTGGGGGCTGGTGGACTGGGCTCGGGCGGCGCGTCGCCGGACCAGTGCCACGATTTCCGCGGAATCCGGGACACAGCTGGCTGACAGCGTTCAAACTAACTGACTATGTCAGCCGTATCGGCGGTCCGAGACCGACGTACGGAGCGGCGGGAAGCCACCCGGCGCGAGATCCTCGACGCGGCATGGGAACTGGTCCGCGCGGACGGTCTCGCGGCGTTGGCGATGCGCAACCTCGGCGCCCGCGTGGGCATGCGGGCACAGTCGTTGTACGCGTACTTCCCGTCCAAGAACGCGATCGTCGACGCCATGTTCGCCGAGTCGAACCGGCAACTGCTCGACCGCATCGCCGCGTTGCCGCCGGTGACCGACCCGGTCGCCCGGCTGCGCCTGCTGGCCCGGTCGTTCGTCGACTTCTGCGTCGAGGACCAGGTCCGCTACCAGTTGTTGTACCAGCGCACCATTCCGCGCTTCGTACCGAGCCCGGAGTCCTACGCGCCCGCCGTCGAGGTCCTCGACGGGGCGCGGGAGGCGCTGCGCGCCTGCGGCATCCACGGTGACCGGGCGCTCGACGCGTGGACCGCGGTGATCGCCGGGGTCGCCGCCCAGCAGAACTCCAACCAGCCGGGCGGTGACCGGTGGGTACGCCTGCTGGACGACGTCATCGACATGTACCTGTCTCATTTCGGTACGCCCGGAGCGGGTTGACGCCGTGACAGCCACGACCGCGCGAAGGGTGACGGTCACGCACGGGTTGCTCGCGTCCGCCGTTGCGTACCGACGTCAGCCAACCTCGTAGGAGGACGACCATGAACACCTATCGCGTGGGTCGGGACGTCACCGTCATCAGCGACCATCTGGAAGTACCGGGAATCGGGTTCCTCGCCGCCAACACCTTCGTCCTGCACGCGGCCGAGCCCGTCGTGATCGACACGGGGCTGGGGCTACCGGACCGCGACTTCGTCCGCACACTGGCCCAGGTCATCGACCCGTCGGACGTGCGCTGGATCTGGCTCACCCACCCGGACCGTGATCACACCGGGGGGATCTTCGACCTGCTCAGCGTCGCACCCCGCGCCCGCCTCGTGACCACGTACCTGGCTGTGGGCATCATGTCGACGGAGCGACCGCTGCCCATCGACCGCGTGTACCTGCTCAACGCGGGGCAGAGCCTGGACGTGGGGGACCGGACGCTGCACGGGTTCCGGCCGCCGCTGTTCGACAGTCCCGCCACGGTCGCCCTGTACGACGACCGCAGCCGGGTCTGCTTCAGCTCCGACTGTTTCGGCGCGCCCCTGCCCACCGCGGAACTCGTCGACATCACCGATGTCCGCGCCGTGCCCGCCGCCGACCTGCGCGCCGCACAACTGTTCTGGGCCGCGGTCGACAGTCCGTGGGTACACATGGTCGACGTGGACAAGTACCTGCGGACCGTTCGCGATGTGCAGGGCATCCACCCGGACGCGATCTTCAGTACCCACCTGCCGCCGGCGATCGGCGTGGAGGGCCAGATGTTCGACATGCTCGCCGAAGCGCCGGACGCCAATCCGTTCGTCGGCCCGGATCAGCGGGCGTTGGAGGAGTTGCTCGCGACGTTCCAGCCGCCGACGCCGGTCTGACGTCGCCCGGCTGGCGGCGGTCGGTGTCGGTGGTCGAGGCTGAGGATCAGTCGGGTAGCGGTTTCTACGCGGCGGAGTTCGCCAGGCGACAGCAGGCCGAGCCGCTTACGCAACTGCGCCTTCGAGACGGTGTGCAGGTCGGTGCAGTTGACGAAGAATTCGTCGTACTTCGTCAGCCCGGCCGCTGGACCGATCGCGACGTGGGTCGCGGCCGGGCCCGGGGTACCGGTTATCAACGCGACGGTAACCGTGGAGAGCGGTTGCGCAATGCGATTCGCGGTCAGGACGACAACCGGATGCGGGCCGGGGGGATTCCTGAACGCGCAGCTCCACACCTCCCCGCGCAGCGCCGAGCCCGGAGCTACCACTGAGCCTCGTCCGCCGCCTCGTGGTCCGCCGCACAGACGGGAGGCACGCCCGCAGGGACCGGTGCCGCCCCGTCGTAGAACGCCTGGATCTGCTCGGCCGCCTCTATCTCGGCAGCCTCGCGACTCAACAGTCGAAGGCCCTCGCGGAGCGCATCGGACGTGGTGTTGAGGTTCAGCGTGCGCATCGTCTCCCGCAGCGCCGCCATCTCGTCGCTGCGAAGCCGGACCTGAGCCGTCGGCTGAGGGCCGGTCAAGTGCGGTCAGCCGGTCCGTGCGGAGCGGACATCGGGGACCGCTACTCTTGGACGCCGCCTTGGTCACTGCACGCGGTCGGCCGGACGTGGACGTCGGGCGAATACGCCTCTTACTGATGCTGACAAGACTCTCAATTGCCGCGAATTATTGCTTTCAATGAAAGGCGTCTAGCACCCGACAGAATTTCTATCCGAACGTCGTTTCTATGTACGTTGACCGGTTGACCTGCCGCACCTATATTCGGCCCTGCCCTGCCAATGTCCCACCCCGCCCTTACGTGCGTGGGTCGCGGGCATGGCGACTCCCCCGGAAGGAACGCAATGAACTGGTACCTGGCGGTGCTCAAGAATTACGCCGGATTCAGCGGCCGGGCGCGACGCACCGAATTCTGGATGTTCGTGCTGTTCAACGCCATCATCCTGGTCGTGCTGGGGCTCATTGCCCGGCTGATCGGCACCAACATCATCACCTACCTGTACGACCTCGCCGTCCTCGTGCCGGAGCTCGCCGTCGGTGCCCGCCGGCTGCACGACACCGGACGTTCCGGCTGGTGGCAGCTCATCGGCATCATTCCGGTCATCGGCTGGATCGTGCTGATCGTCTTCTGGGCGTCCGACAGCCAGCCCGAGGCCAACCAGTACGGCCCCAACCCGAAGCTCGCCCCCGCGACCGCCTGATCCGACTCTCCGACGTCGGGCCGACCCTACGGGGTCGGCCCGACGCTCGTTTTCCGCCTGTGGATAGCGCGGAGTGGACCTGTGGACGGCGCGCACAACCCGCCCGCGCTCGACAAGAATGACCATCCATGCGGCTACTGAAAGGTCTCGTGGACCCGCCCGGGCGGCAACGCGTCGCGATCACAGTTGACGGTCGATCGATGTCGGGCGACGACCTGCTCGGCTGCGCGGCCGCGACCGCGCATCGGATCGCCGGGTGCGAACGGGTCGCGATCGACGCCACCGCCCGGTTGGAGACCGTGGTCGGGGTGCTCGCCGGGCTGCTCGCGGGTGCCGCGGTGGTGCCGGTGCCGCCCGACTCCGGTACTGCCGAGCGCGCCCGCATGCTGCTCGACAGCGGGGCGACCGCCCTGCTCGCACCGCTCGGCACCGAGGCCGCTGCCGACGACCCACCGATGGTGCCGGTCGACCTCTCCGCACGGTCCGGGACCGTGCTCGCCGAGCCCGACCCGGAGCAGCCGGCGCTCATTCTGTACACGAGCGGCACGACCGGCGCCTCGAAAGGCGTCGTGATCTCCCGTCGCGCGATCGCGGCGGGCCTCGACGGGCTCGCCGACGCCTGGGCGTGGACCCCCGACGACCTGTTGGTCCACGGGCTGCCGTTGTTCCACGTACACGGCCTGGTGTTAGGCGTGCTGGGACCGCTACGAGTCGGCGGGCGGCTGTGTCACACGGGACGCCCCGACCCGGCGGGCTACGCCGCGGCGGGCGGGTCGCTCTATTTCGGGGTACCGACCGTCTGGTCGCGGATCTGCGCGGACCCGGATTCGGCGCGAGCGCTGCGCTCGGCTCGGCTGCTGGTGTCGGGCAGCGCGCCGTTGCCGGTACCGGTGTTCGATCGCCTCGAGCGGCTCACCTCGCATCGCGTCGTCGAGCGGTACGGGATGACCGAGACGCTGATCACCGTGGCGACACGCGCCGACGGCGAGCGGCGTCCCGGCATGGTCGGGACACCGATCGCGGGCGTCGAAACGCGCCTGGTCGACGACGAGGGCCGCCCGGTGCCCGACGACGGCGAAACAATGGGTGAGCTGCTGGTTCGCGGGACGACGCTGTACAGCGGCTACCTCAACCGTCCGGATGCCGACGCCGCCAGCCTGACCTCGGACGGGTGGTTCCGCACGGGCGACATCGCGACGATCGGACCGGACGGGTGGCACCGCATCGTCGGGCGCGCCTCGACGGACCTGATCAAGAGCGGTGGGTACCGGATCGGAGCGGGCGAGGTCGAGGCAGCCCTCCTGACGCATCCGGCAGTGCTCGAAGCCGCGGTCGTCGGCACTCCGCATCCGGACCTGGGGGAGCAGGTCACGGCGTACGTCGTGGGCGACGGCGCGACCGAGCAGGAACTGATCGACCACGTGGTCCAGCAGCTCGCGGCGCACAAGCGTCCGCGTCGGGTACACCTGGTCGACGCGCTGCCGCGCAACGCGCTCGGCAAGGTACAGAAGTCGCGGCTACGGGAGGCTGGTTGACTGTTGGCGGGAGTCGTCGCCGGTGACCGGCAGGGCGACGGGTGTCTCGGCTCGCGATCGTCGCCGGTACCACAGCGATACCAGCGCGACGCCGAGCAGCAGGGTGACGACGCCGGCAAGACCGTCGACCATGAAATGGGTACCGGTGATGATCACGACGGTGTAGACCGCCACGGGGTACCCGATCACCAGTACGCGCACCAGCCACGACCGGGCAGGCAGCGCGTACCACACCGCCGCAGCGCACCAGGTCGCCCAGGCGAGGTGCAGGCTCGGCATGGCGGCGAACGGATCGGTGATGTGCTCCAGAACGCCGTGGTTGTACGACCACAGCCCGCCGTACACCTCCATCGTGTCGACCGTGTGACCCGGCCCGGGCGGCAACAGGCGGGGCGGCATCACCGGGTACAGCACGAACACGACGAGTGCCAGGAACGTGGCGACCGCGAGCACCGAGCGCCAGTACCGGTACGCCTGGGGGCGGCGCAGGAGCAGCCACATCAGTACGCCGAAGGTGACCAGGAAGTGGGCGCTGCCGTAGAACCCGCCGATCAGCCTCAAGGTCGTCGGGTGCCCCAGGAACAGCGCCTGCACCGCGTGTTCCCAGTCGACGTGCAACCGCTGTTCCAGCCCGTACACGGCGTGCCCGTGCGTCGCGGCGCGCGTCGCGTCCGCCGCGTGCAGCGACTCGCCGTGCAGCGAACGGGCCTCCGCGTACAGGAGGTAGCCGACGACAGCGATCGCGAAGTCGCCCAGGATCCGGGGACGCGACCGCAGGGAGCGGGATCGTCGCTGGGGGTGGCTCGCGTCCGGTACCGAGGGAGTGAGCAGGGCTTCTGCCGGGGCGGGGTCGGAGGTTCCGGAGCCGGCGGCGCTCGGGTCAGTGGAGATGGCTGTGGTGCCTTCCCGTGATGGCGGGCGCCGTCGTGGTACAGGTGTCCGGCACACCCGCTCCGCGCCCACCCGGCTCCCATATCGGCGTGACTGTCTCGACAGCACTCTACCTGGGGCGGAGGGTCCGGTCAGGGCTGGCGACGGATCGCGACCCGGCGGCGCCGAGCGGAGACCGAAACGAGGCCGTACGGCGACGTCACACCGCGACGACCGTCACCAGCCCGTCGAGCCCGGCGAAGTCGTCGACGTTGCGGGTGTACAGGGGAAGCCCGCGAGCCGACGCGATGGCGGCGATCATCAGGTCGAGCCGGCGCGGTCGGCGGTCGTGCCGGGCAGCGAGCGTGAGCGTCACGAGCGACCCGTACCGGGCGGCGGCGTCCGCGTCGAACGGCAACGCGTCGAAATCGGCGAGTGCCGCTGCGAGTTTTTCCATTCGAGCGGCACGGGAAGCTGCGTCCTTCGCCATCGCGACCCCCTGCTGCAGCTCAGCCAAGGTGATCGCGGTCAGCTCCGGAAAGGTCGGTAGATCGGCGGGATCGAGCAGGTCGAGATCAATGTAGGTGCACGTGTCGAGAATGCCCACGGCGTGGCGATCAGGCACGCTCGCGCTCCCATGGGTCGTCGTCGACCCGGTCCTCGGTGCCGAAGAACTCCTCAGCCTCCTGGCGCATCCGGCGGTGGTCGACGCGTGGTAGTCGCCGATGACGCTGCACCAGTTGCTCGGCGGACAACCGCCGCCGATGCACTATCGGTCGCAGCTCGGCGACTTCGATGCCGTTGCGGGTGATGCGGTACGTCTCGCCTGCCTCGACCGCGTCCATGACAGCAGCGGAGTTGTTACGGAACTCCCGCTGGGTAATGGTCTTCACGCGATCCAGCGTAGCTTCGCGTGTCTCATGGGGCTACGGGTCGGCTGTCAAGGACGCTCGGCAGCCAGACCTCGGTCCGTCCCCCTCCACGCGGGGAATAGGAAGGAGCGCGACGCGAGGCGGTACCCGCCGGGACCCGACCGCGAGGAGCGCAGACGACGAGGGCCGGTCCCCGACGGAACCGGCCCTGCGTTGCGCCTGGTGAGGCTGGCGGAGGATACGAGATTCGAACTCGTGAGGGGTTGCCCCCAACACGCTTTCCAAGCGTGCGCCCTAGGCCTCTAGGCGAATCCTCCGCCGGAAAGGATACAGAAGGCGACGCGGGTTGTACCCCCGGCCGTCCCGTCGGTTCGCGACGCCCGCCACAACCGGTCGGCGGCAGGGGGCGCGGATCGTCGGGTACAGTGGTCGACGCCCCTCGTGCGGCGCCCATCCTGTGAACCTCCCCAGGGCCGGAAGGCAGCAAGGATAAGCAGGCTCTGGCGGGTGCACGGGGGGCCCTTTTTGTCCTCGCTTCGCCTAGTATGGCGCGCGTCTCACTCGTGGGAGGGCTCGGATGCGCCAGGCGAACCACTACGTTCTCGACGGCGTCGTCGCCGGTACCGTCGACCTCACCTCGATCACCGGCCGCCCCGCGGTACACCTGCACGTGGACGGCGATCCCGTGACCGAACCCGCGGTCGCCGAGTCGGCGCTCGGGGTCCAGGTCACCGGCGTGCTGGGCGGTACGTCCGACCGGGAGCGGCGGTACGTCCTGGTCCTGCTGCCCCGGGTGAACCTGACCGAGGGCGAAGCGGACGTCCGAGGACTAGCGGTGGTGGCCCTGTCGCCCGTCACGGCGGGCGGTCCCGCCGTGGTCCAGGGACCCGTCGAGCGGTACCACCTGCACCACGTCACCGGGCTGGCGAGCGCCGTCGAGTCCTGAGGGCGGGTCAGACCTTCGGACCGTCGAGCTGCGGGCGCGCGGCGTCGACATCCGGGTAGATCGAGAACACCCGGTCCAGTCCGGTCACGCTGAGCGTCTTCGCCAGTTGGCTGCCCACCCCGCACAGGTGCACGGTGCCCCCGGCCTTCAGACCCGCGCGGTACACCGAGACCAGCGCGCCGAGCCCCGTCGAGTCGCAGAAACGCAGGTCGGCCAGGTCGAGCAGGACCGGTCGCCCGGTGCTCGCCAGCGGCGTGACCGTTTCGCGCAGGATCGGCGCGGTGGCGACGTCCATCTCGCCCGCGACGTGTACCACGATCAGCCGGGACGGAGACTCGTCCACGTCAACCGTCAGCTTCCGGCTATCGCTCACGCTGGGGTCCTCTCACTGGCTACAGGTACGGCAATTCTAGGGGCGTGTCGTACGGCTGACGGCCACTCCGAGCCGCCACGGCAGGCACGTTAGGTCGGCGGTACCCGTGCTGTCCGACGTGCCGAGGACCAACAGTAGGCGTTCGCCGCGACAACCGGCAGTGTTGTCCGGCGCGCGCGGTACCGTGAGTGGCCGGTGGAAGGGGGTGCACAGGTGGCGCTGGCGCTGTACCGCAAGTACCGTCCTCGGACGTTTGCCGAGGTCATCGGGCAGGAGCACGTCACCGAGCCGTTGTCGCAGGCGCTGCGGTCCGGCCGGCTGCACCATGCCTACCTGTTCTCGGGCCCGCGGGGCTGCGGCAAGACCTCGTCGGCGCGGATCCTCGCCCGCTCGCTCAACTGCGTACAAGGCCCGACCCCTGATCCGTGCGGCGAGTGCGAGTCATGCCGCGCGCTCGCTCCGGACGGACCCGGCTCGATCGACGTGATCGAGATCGACGCGGCCAGCCACGGCGGTGTCGACGACGCTCGCGACCTGCGGGAACGCGCGTTCTTCGCCCCGGTGTCGAGCCGGTTCAAGGTGTACGTGATCGACGAGGCGCACATGGTCTCGTCGGCGGGGTTCAACGCCCTGCTGAAGCTGGTCGAGGAGCCGCCGGAGTACGTCAAGTTCGTGTTCGCGACGACCGAGCCGGAGAAGGTGCTCGGCACGATCAAGTCGCGGACCCATCACTATCCGTTCCGGCTGATCCCGCCCGGCGTGCTCCGTCCGTACCTCGAACAGCTCTGCCGACAGGAGGGCGTGACCGTCGAGCCGGCGGTGTTCCCGCTGGTGGTTCGGGCGGGCGGCGGGTCGGCGCGGGACTCGCTGTCCGTACTCGACCAGCTCATCGCCGGGGCGGGACCGGAAGGCGTCACGTACCCCCGCGCGGTCGCTCTGCTCGGCGTGACCGACGTCGCGCTGATCGACGAGATGTGCGACGCGATCGCGGCCGGGGACGGCGCCGCCGCGTACGCCACCATCGACCGGGTCGTCGAGGCTGGGCACGACCCCCGTCGATTCGCCTCCGACCTGCTCGAACGGCTTCGCGACCTGATCGTGCTCCGCGAGGTGCCGGACGCGGTGGCCAAGGGGCTGCTCGACGCGCCTTCCGACCAGTTGGAGCGGATGTCGCAGCAGGCGCAGCGGTTCGGAGCGGCGACGCTGTCCCGGTGCGCCGACATCGTCCACAACGGTCTCACCGAGATGCGCGGTACGACCGCACCCCGCCTCCTGCTCGAACTGATCGCGGCGCGGATGTTGCTGCCCGCAGCCGACGCGTCCGAGGGCGCGCTCCTGCAACGCCTCGAACGGCTGGAACGACGGCTGACCTCGGGCGGCGCCGCGATGTCCGGGCCCGAGATCGCCGCCCCGGCGACGCCCGCCGCCGAGCCCGCGCCCGCCGTGCCGCGCACGCCTACGCCGACCGCACCGGTGCGGGACGCGGGACGCCCCACCGCGGTGCGCCAGGAATCGGGTGAGGATCCCGGACCGACGTCGCCCGCGAGCCCGACGCCGATCGCCGGTCCGGCGCCGGCTGCCGCTCCCGCCCCGCCGGGGGCGGTCGACGCCGCGGCGGTACGACGGGCCTGGGACGACATAGTCGCCATGGCGCGGCGTCGGAGCCAGAAGGTCGCCGCCGTGCTCCGCGACGCGACGGTACGGGAGGTCGAGGGCAGCACTCTCGTCCTGCTGTTCAAGTACGAGTTCCACGCGCAGACAGCGTCGGCGTCGGAGGAACTGCTGCTGGACGCGTTGTACGAGGTCTTCGGCAGCCGCTGGCAGGTCCGGTGCGAGGTGGCGGGCGGCGGACCGGTGGCTGGCGGTCGCGCGTCGGGTACGCCGAGCGCGGCGAGCCCGCCACGCGCACCGGCTCCGGCGAGGCAGACCCAGGGCGGAGCCACGCGCGGGGCGCCGGCTCGGCCACGCACCCCGTCCCGCCCCGCCACCTCGTCGTCGGCGCCGTCCGGCGCCGACGACGAGGACTGGCCCACTACCGCCACGCCGGGAGGTGTCGCCGAGGCAGCCGGTAGCGTCGCCGCCCCGACTCCCGAGCCGCCGGGGGCAGCCGCCCGTACCGCCGCGCCTGCCGTGAGCGGGGCGCCCGCCAGCCCACCGCCGCGCAGCGCCGCGCCTGCCGTGAGCGGGGTGCCCGCCAGCCCACCGGCGCGCAGCGCCGCGCCCGCGTACGGCGCGGGACCCGGGCGCGGCGCGACCACCCCGGCTCGGGGCACGACCGCACCCGGTCGCCCCGCCGCGCGCACACCCGGTCGGGGCGCCCCGCCCACGCCGACCGCCCGCGGCAGTGCCCGGTCCGCCGCCGCTCAGCCGACAGCGTCGGCCGGTGACTGGGCCGGCGCGCCGGACGAGCCGCCGTACGACCCCGACTACGACGGACCGATCCGCGACGCGGTCAGCTACGAGGGGTTCGATCCCGGCGACGAGCCGCTCGACGACGTGATCGACGAGCAGACCGCCCGGGTGTCCAGCGAGGAGCAGGCGCTTCGGTTGCTGGAGCAGACCCTCGGCGCGCAGCGGATCGGCGAAGTCGACCCGCGCTGAGCAGTCGACCAGGGAAGCCGCCGAGCCGTCGACCGGCAACGCCGGAGTGCGGTCGCCCCAGGAAGCCGAGGCGCAGATAACTCGCTCGCCCCCGCTGCCACCTGCGCAGTAACGTACCGCCGTGCGCGAGGGCCTTACCATTCTTCGCCGCCGGCGATTCCAGCTGCTGTTCGCCGCGCGGACCAGCTCCATGCTGGGCACCTCGTTCGGCCCGGTCGCGCTCGCCTTCGGGGTACTGGCGCTGCCCGGCGCCACGCCGACCACGCTGTCCGTGGTGCTCGCCGCCAACACCGGCACCCAGTTGATCTTCCTGCTCGTCGGGGGCGTGCTCGCCGACCGGATGTCGCGGTACCGGCTGATGGTCGCCTCGGACACCGTGACCGCACTCGCCTGGGCGGGCGTCGCCGTGATGATGCTCACCGGCTGGGCGCCGCTGTGGCTGCTGATCCTGGCAGCGTCCGTCGCCGGGCTCGCCGAGGCGCTGTTCTTCCCGGCGCTGACCGGGGTCATCCCCGAGGTCGTACCGGCGGACCAGCTGCAGGCCGCGAACGGGGTGCTACGCCTCGGCACCAACACCGCGCGCTTCCTCGGCTTCGCCGTGGCCGGCGCTTCGGTCGCGATCGTCGGCCCGGGCTGGACGATGGTCGCCACCGCCGCGACCTTCCTGCTGTCCGCCGGGCTGCTCGTCGGTCTGCGGCTGCCCGGTACCGCGCCGGTCGGGCGCTCCCACGTGCTCGCCGACCTGCGCGACGGATGGCGGGAGTTCGCCTCCCGCGAATGGCTGTGGGTGGTTGTCCTGCAGTTCTCCTTCGTGGTCGCCGGATTGCAGGCGTTCTACGGGGTGCTCGGGCCGGTCGTGGCAAAGTCCGACCTGGGCGGGGCACGGGCGTGGTCGGCGGTACTCGCGGGCGAGGCGGTCGGCATGCTCGCCGGAGTGTTCATCGCGATCCGGATCCGCCCCCGGCGCCCGATCCTGCTGGGCGTGGCGCTGACATTGCCGCTCGCGCTCGCCCCGCTGCTGCTCGGGGTACGCGCTCCGCTGTGGACCGTGGTGACCGGCGCGTTCGCAGCCGGCATGTGCATCGACATCTTCGGTGTGCTGTGGGAAACGACGATGCAGCGCGAGGTGCCCCCGGCCGCGCTCAGTCGGGTCAGCTCGTACGACGCCCTCGGCTCGTTCATGTTCGGGCCGCTCGGGCTGCTCGCTGCCGGACCGCTGGCAACCTCGGTCGGACCGCGCGCCGCGCTGGTCGCCGCCGCCGGCGTGATCGTGCTGCCGACCGTGGCGGCACTGTTCTCGCCCGGGGTGCGTCGGATGCGCGGACCGGTCGCCGTCCCGACGACGCCGGTCGAGCCGGCGCCCGGCGCGGACACACCGGTCCAACCGGTACTGCGCACAGACGCACCGGGCGAGCCGGTGCCGGGCGCCGCGCCGGTCGAGCCGGCGTTGGGGACTGCGGCATGACCTCGATCGACATCCGACTCGCCCGGGTCCGGCGGTTCGCCGTAGCCGCCGGTTAGGCTGGGCTCGAAGCGATCGACGAGGAGACAGCCGTGCGGCCCGGTGGACAGCCCAACCTGCAGCAGCTCATGAAGCAGGCGCAGAAGATGCAGCAGCAGATGGCGAAGGCTCAGGCGGAACTCGCCGAAGCCGAGGTCACCGGCACGGCCGGCGGCGGGCTGGTGACGGTCGTGGCTTCCGGTACCGGCGAATTCCGGTCGGTGAAGATCGACCCGAAGGCGGTCGACCCGGACGACGTGGAGACGCTGGAAGATCTCGTACTGGCCGCGATCCACAACGCCAGCGAGGCGGTCCGCGAGCTGACCGAGCAGAAGATGGGTCCGCTGACCTCCGGGCTCGGCGGGATGACCGGCGGCCTCGGGCTGCCCGGCTTCTAGTCCGATGTACGAAGGTGCCATCCAGGACCTGATCGACGAGCTCGGTCGGCTGCCCGGCGTCGGGCCGAAGAGCGCGCAGCGCATCGCGTTCCATGTACTGTCCGCCGACCCGGTCGACGTCAAGCGGCTCGCCGCGGCGTTGCAGCGGGTCAAGGAGCAGGTGCGGTTCTGCGCCACGTGCTTCAACGTCGCCGAGTCGGAGCAGTGCCGGATCTGCCGCGACCCGCGTCGCGGTGACGACATCCTGTGCGTGGTCGAGGAGCCCAAGGACGTGGTGGCGATCGAGCGCACCGGGGAGTTCCGGGGTCGGTACCACGTGCTCGGCGGGGCGATCAACCCGCTGGAAGGCATCGGCCCGGACAATCTGCGGATCCGGGAACTGATGGCGCGGCTGTCCGCCGGTACCGTCAAGGAGCTGATCCTGGCGACCGACCCGAACACCGAGGGCGAGGCGACGGCGACGTACCTCGCGCTGCTGGTCAAGCCGATGGGCATCGCGGTGACCCGGCTCGCCAGCGGGCTGCCGGTCGGCGGTGACCTCGAGTACGCCGACGAGATCACGCTCGGTCGCGCCTTCGAGGGTCGCCGCGCCCTCTGACATCGCGTTCCCGCGACCCCCGGCGGTCGCCGGGTACCGGACCCGCTCCGCCCCGCGCCGTCGTAGCCGCAGCCAATAAGGACGACTCCGGCTTTCTTTGACGCCGGGCGCCCGCTCCGACGGTGCTCGTTGCCGAGCGCCCGGTGCATGTGTCCTGACCGTACGATGATCATTGCGTTACGAACCGTAACGGGCTCGGTACGTTCTGCGGTATTGGTCCATATTGGTTCTTACACGCGCGGCTCGTCAGGTAACGCCGCTGTCACAGCGCGGCTGTGACTTGGTTACGTCGGCATCCGCCCCTTGACGCTGCCGGTCCAGTCAGTGAGTGTTCGGTACAGCCGGCGGCCGAGAGGCCGCAACTACTCCCTGCCGTCGTTCGGCGGCAGAGAGCAGTCCATACGAGACAGACATCGGTTGTCCGTAGCGGATCGGGCACCGTGGGGCGTCAGCCCGGCGGTACCCGCCGTGACCGGACGACTGGGGAAGGGGCCGGTCGCAGATGACCATCGGGCCGGAACCGACGACCGCGTCGGAACCGTTCGTCAACCCGACCCTGCCCGTCGCCGACGGTCAGGCGGGCGAGGTCGCCGTCATCGAGGGACGGTCACTCGGCCGCATCGCCTGGACGCGGCTGAAGCAGGACAAGGTCGCCATGACCGGCGCTGTCGTGATCATCGTCCTGCTGCTCGTCGCGGTGCTCGCCAAGCCGCTCAACGCGCTGCTCGGCCACCCGGTGAACGAGTACCACCAGGACATGATCGACGCGAACCTCGGCGGTCTACCCAAGGGCGCCTTCGGCGGCGCGAACGCCCACTTCCTGCTCGGTGTACAGCCGGTCACCGGCCGCGACCTGCTCAGTCAGATCCTGTACGGCGCCTGGGTCTCGCTGGGCGTGGCGTTCGCGTCCACGCTCGTGGCGGTCGCCATCGGTACCGTTCTCGGCGTCATCGCCGGCTACTTCGGCGGCTGGATCGACTCGCTGATCAGCCGCGTCATGGACCTATTCCTGGCGTTCCCGCTGCTGCTGTTCGCGATCGCGCTGATCTCGGTACTGCCGCAGCAACTGTGGGTGCGCATCGGCATCCTCGTCACGATCATCGGTGGCTTCAGTTGGCCGTACATCGGACGGATCGTGCGCGGTCAGACTCTGTCACTGCGCGAGCGCGAGTTCGTCGAGGCGGCTCAGAGCATGGGCGCGGGGAACGGACGCATCCTGTTCCGCGAACTGCTGCCCAACCTGGTGGCGCCGATCCTGGTGTACGCGACCCTGATCATCCCGACGAACATCCTGTTCGAGGCGGCCCTGTCGTTCCTCGGCGTCGGTGTTCCGCCACCGCAGCCCTCGTGGGGCCGGTTGCTGTCGGACGCTGTCGACTTCTACGAGTTCGACCCGATGTACATGATGGTCCCCGGATTGGCGATCTTCATTACCGTACTCGCCTTCAACCTGTTCGGGGACGGTCTGCGCGACGCTCTGGACCCCAAGGCCAACCGCTAGGGCGGCCCTGATCGGCTTCACCTGCGCCGACCCGGACCCCCGGGCGACGCCAGTTAAGGAGGGAACACCGTGAGGATGAGGACAGGGGTGGTGGTGGCCGGAACGGTCGCCGTCGCCCTCGCCCTGAGCGCCTGTGGGGGCTCGAAGGGCGACAACAGCTCGACGAACAGCAAGTCGGGCGGCTTCAACGCGGGTCTGAACGCGATGGTCAACCCGTCGGACAAGAAGGGCGGGACGCTCCGCCTCGCCAACAACGCCGACATCGACTCGTGGGACCCGGCTCGCGCCTACTACGCGTGGGCGTGGAACATGCAGCGCGCGTACTACGTGCGCACGCTGGTCACCCCGCAGTCGGCCCCCGGTGACGACGGCCTGAAGCTGGTGCCGGACCTGGCCCAGGACATGCCGCAGATCAGCAGCGACGGCCTGAGCTACACGTTCAAGCTGAAGTCGGGGATCAAGTTCGAGGACGGCAGCCCCATCACGTCCAAGGACATCAAGTACGGCATCGAGCGGGTGTTCGCCCAGGACGTGCTGTCCGGCGGCCCGACGTACCTGATCGACCAGCTCGACCAGGGCCAGAACTACCCCGGCCCGTACAAGGACAAGGACCCGAACAAGTTGGGTCTGAAGTCGGTCGAGACCCCGGACGACACCACCATTGTCTTCCACCTGAAGCAGCCGTTCTCGGACTTCCTCTACCTGCTGGCGATGGGCCCGGCGGCGCCGGTGCCGATGGCCAAGGACACTGGTGACAAGTACGCGGACCACCCGATCTCCTCGGGCCCGTACAAGTTCGAGAAGATCGACCCGGGCAAGGAGGTCGTGCTCGTCCGCAACCCGAACTGGGACCCGGCGACCGACAAGGTGCGCAAGGCGCTGCCCGACAAGATCGACCTGCGGCTGGGCGTCGACGCGAACGAGATCGACAACGAGCTCATGGACGGCACGCTGGACATCGACACCGCTCAGGTCGGTGTACAGGCCGCCGCGCAGGCCAAGATCCTGCAGGACCCGGAGCTGAAGAAGAACGCGGACGAGCCGAACACCGGCTTCATCCGGTACATCGCGATGAGCACCAAGGTGTCGCCGTTCGACGACATCCACTGCCGTCGCGCGGTGCAGTACGCGCTGGACAAGACCGCGATGCAGACCGCTCGTGGTGGCGCCGACGCCGGTGGCGACATCGCCATCAACATGCTGCCGCCGAACATCGCCGGCTGGGACCCGAACCTGGACCCGTACAACACCAAGAGCGGCAAGCCGCAGATCGACAAGGCCAAGGAAGAGCTGAGCCAGTGCAAGACGCACGGCGGCTTCAGCACGGTGATCGCGGTGCGCAACAAGGGCAAGGAGCCCAAGACCGCCGAGGCGCTGCAGCAGTCGCTGGCCGCGGTCGGCATCAAGGCCACCATCGACCAGTCCGACCCGGCGCTGTACTTCCGCTCGACCATCGGTTCGCCGGACAACGTGCACAAGAAGGGCTACGGCCTGATGCTCGCCGGCTGGGGCGCCGACTTCCCGACCGGGTACGGCTACCTGCAGGTACTGGTTGACGGCCGGGCGATCCTGCCCAGCGGTAACAACAACTACGAGGAGCTGAACGACCCGCAGATCAACTCGTTGATCGACGAGGCCAAGAAGCAGACCGACCCGAAGAAGGCGGCCGACCTCTGGGGCCAGATCAACAAGCTGGTCATGGACAACGCGTCCCTGCTGCCGTTCGTGTACGACAAGGCGCTGAACTACCGCAACCCGCGGGTGACCAACGTCTACGTCGACAAGTACTTCGGCATGTGGGACTTCGCGACGCTCGGTGTCGACGACGGCAAGTGATCTCCACCGCTCGTAGCTAGTACTAGAAGGCAGGTGAAGGCTGCTGCGCCGGCCGGCGGGGTGAACACCCCGCCGGCCGGGGCGAGGCCCCCAATGTGATCAACTATATTCTGCGCCGCCTGGTGACCTCGGTCGTGCTGCTGATTGTGGTCACCATGGTGACGTTCGGGGTCTTCTTCCTTGTCCCGAAGGCAGCCGGCACCGACCCGGCCCAGCTGTACGTCGGCAAGCAGGCCACCGCGCGTGAGGTCAACGCGACGCGCATCAAGCTCGGCCTCGACAAGCCGATTCCCGTCCAGTACGCCCGGTTCGTCAAGGGGCTGGTGGTCGGGCGGGACTACAACTCCGGACCGGACGTCACCCACTGCCCGGCACCGTGCTTCGGCTACTCGTTCAAGACCGACCGTGCGGTCTGGCCGCTGATGCTGGACCGGCTGCCGGTCACCTTCTCGCTCGCCATCGGCGCCGCCGTCCTGTGGCTGCTGGCCGGCATCGGTGTGGGCGTCCTGTCCGCGCTACGCCGACGATCCATCGTGGACCGGGCAACGATGCTGATCGCCCTCGCCGGCGTATCGCTACCCATCTACTTCACCGGTCTGCTCGCCCAGTTGGTCTTCGTACACTCGCTGCACTGGTTCCCCGGCGGCCGGTACATCAACTTCGCCGACGACCCGGTCGGCTGGTTCGAGAAGCTGTTCCTCGCCTGGGTGACGCTCGCCCTGCTGTACGCGGCGATGTACGCCCGGCTGACCAGGGCCACCATGCTCGAGACGCTCGGCGAGGACTACATTCGTACGGCTCGGGCGAAGGGTCTGCGGGAGCGGGTGGTGATCGGCAAGCACGCCATGCGCTCGGTGCTCACCCCGATCATCACGGTGTTCGGTCTCGACTTCGGGCAGCTCCTCGGTGGCGCGATCCTCACCGAGAGCGTGTTCAGCCTGCCGGGGATCGGCAAGATGTCCATCGACGCGGTGGGGCAGATGGACCTGCCGGTCATTCTCGGCGTGACGACGTTCCTCGCCTTCTTCGTCATCTTCGCCAACCTCATCGTCGACCTGCTGTACGCGGTCATCGACCCCCGGGTGCGGCTGTCGTGAGTCAGAGCCAGCAGGAACGTCCAGGATCAGGAGGAAACCCTATGTCGACGGAGCTGCTGAGCTCGGGTTCAGCCGCGCCGCGGCCGGGCGCCGGGCCCAGGTCGTTCCTAGACGTACACGACCTGCGCATCCACTTCCAGACCGACGACGGCGTGGTCAAGGCGGTGGACGGGCTGAACTTCAGCCTGGAGCGCGGCAAGACGCTCGGCATCGTGGGTGAGTCCGGCTCCGGTAAGAGCGTGACCAGCCTCGGCATCCTCGGTCTGCACCGCGCCAGCGGCAACGCCCGGGTGTCCGGCGAGGTCTGGCTGGACGGTGAGGAACTGCTCGCCGCGTCCGCCGAGCACGTCCGCCACCTGCGCGGTCAGAAGATGGCGATGATCTTCCAGGACCCGCTGACCGCGATGCACCCGTACTTCACGGTCGGCGCGCAGATCGTCGAGGCGTACCGGGTGCACAACAACGTGTCCAAATCGGTCGCTCGCAAGCGGGCGATCGAGATGCTGGACCGGGTCGGCATCCCGCAGCCGGACCGTCGGGTCGACGACTACCCGCACCAGTTCTCCGGCGGTATGCGTCAACGCGCCATGATCGCCATGGCGTTGGTGTGCAACCCGGAGTTGCTGATCGCGGACGAGCCGACCACCGCGCTGGACGTGACGGTACAGGCGCAGATCCTCGACCTGATCCGTGACCTGCAGGAGGAGTTCCACTCCGCGGTCATCATCATCACCCACGACCTCGGTGTGGTCGCCGAACTCGCGGACGACATCCTGGTGATGTACGCCGGCAAGTGCGTCGAGTACGGCCGGGCCGACGAACTGTTCCTGCGCCCCGAGCACCCGTACACGTGGGGTCTGCTCGGCTCGATGCCCCGCCTCGACCGCGACGTCCGCGAGCGGCTCCTGCCGATCAAGGGCACCCCGCCGAGCCTCATCACGCTGCCGTCCGGCTGCACCTTCCACCCCCGGTGCCCGTACGCCGAGCGGGACGGCATCCCGTGTCGCGAGGTGGTACCCCAGTTGCCGCGCGACGCAGCCCACCCGGCAGCCTGCCACCTCCCGGAGGCGCAGCGCCGGCGCATCTTCGCCGAGGACATCGCACCCAGCCTGTGAGCCAGCGCGGGCGCACGCCCGCGCGACTGAAGGAGTACCTGTGAACGCCGGACCCGTCGTCCCCCAGCCCCGGTCCGAGAGCGCCCCGATTCTCTCGGTGACCGGGTTGGAGAAGCACTTCCCGATCACCCGTGGGGCGATCCTGCGTCGTGCCGTGGGCGCGGTGCGGGCAGTGGACGGCGTCGACCTCTCGGTGCGCAGCGGCGAGACCCTGGGGCTGGTCGGCGAGTCCGGGTGCGGCAAGTCGACCACGGGTCGTCTGATCACCCGGATCATGGAGCCGACCGGCGGGCGGATCGTGTTCGAGGGGCGCGACATCACGCACCTGTCGAAGGGGCAGATGCGTCCGCTGCGCCGGGACGTCCAGATGATCTTCCAGGACCCGTACTCGTCGCTGAACCCCCGGCACACGGTCGGCACGATCGTCGGAGCGCCGCTGCGCGTCCAGGACGTCAAGACCCCGAACGGGATCAAGCGCGCGGTACAGGATCTGCTCGAACTGGTTGGGCTGAACCCGGAACACTACAACCGGTACCCGCACGAGTTCTCCGGCGGTCAGCGGCAGCGCATCGGCATCGCCCGCGCGCTCGCGCTCAAGCCGAAGCTGATCGTCTGCGACGAACCGGTGTCCGCCCTGGACGTCTCGATCCAGGCGCAGGTCGTCAACCTGCTCGACGACCTGCAGCGGGAACTCAACCTCACGTACGTGTTCATCGCGCACGACCTGTCCGTGGTGCGGCACATCAGCGACCGGGTCGCCGTCATGTACCTCGGGAAGATCGTCGAGGTGGCGGACCGGGAGGCGTTGTACCACAGCCCGCTGCACCCGTACACCAACGCGCTGCTGTCGGCGGTGCCGGTACCGGACCCGGCGCGGCGGGACCGGTCCCAGCGGGAGCGGATCCTGCTGACCGGCGACGTGCCGAGCCCGGCGAACCCGCCGTCCGGCTGCCGGTTCCGAACCCGCTGCTGGAAGGCGCAGGAGATCTGCGCGGTCGAGGTACCGCCGCTGCGTGCGCTGGCAGCCGGTCACGAGGTGGCGTGCCACTTCCCGGTCGAGGACGAGGAGCGCGCCGGGCGCTCGCGGACCGTATCGCAGCCCGCCTGACACCGGTCCCTCCGCGACCCGCCCAAGGCGTCCCTCCGCGACCCGCCCGACGCGGCGGCGGGTCGCGGGTGACCGGTTCAGCCGTTGGGTCGGTTGAGCAGTCCCAGCGCGACGTGGTGGACGGCGTCGAGATCCTTCGGGTCGGCGAGGGTGGCGCCGCCGCCGGTCACCGTGTACCACTCGTCGGCGTCCTTGTACTGCACGCGCAGCACGACGGTGTTGTTGCCGGCGAGTTCGGTGCGCAGGGTGAGATCTCCGGTCACGACGCCGACCTCGTCGGTCATCACCCCGCCGGGTCCGGCGGTGAAGTCGGAGGTACGGCTCTGCTGGGCCGCTTCGGGCTTCGGCGACGTCATGCCAGCCATCGTCGCATCACGATCGGTTCCGCGCTCGATCGACGCGGCGCGGGGCGACTCGGCGACATGCCGGCGGCTCACCCGGTCGCGGTACCGCTCGGCGCCGGGCAGGTGGCGAGCATGTCGATGAGCGCCGTCTTTTCCGCCTGGGTGACGGTGAGCTGCCAGTAGTGCTTCACGGCGATCCACCGGATCGCGTAGTCGCACCACTCGGCATGGCTGGACGGCTTCCACTGCGACGGGTCCTGGTCGCCCTTCGCCCGGTTCTGGGTCAGCGACACCGCCAGCAACTGCGGCCGGTCCAGGTCGTTGGCGAAGTCGCCGCGCCGGTCGTCGGTCCAGTTCTTCGCGCCCGAGCGCCAGGCGTTCGCGAGCGGTACCACGTGGTCGATGTCGAGCTTCTTCGGATCGGTGTACGTCACACCGTCGTACCGGCTGAACCAGGTACCGCTGACGATCTTGCAGTCGGCGGTGGCGTGCACGTTCTTGCCGTCGCGCTTGAGTACGACGTCCCGGGTGTCGCAGCCGTTGCCCTGGTCCCGCCAGTGCGGGAAGCGGTCGCGGCTGTACCCGCGCATCGAGAGCACCTTGGCGACGGTCAGCGAGTCGAGTTGGGCGCGTGCCTTCGCGGCGGTACCGACCGACGAGCCGGTGCCGGTACCGGTGCCGGGCGGCACGACGCCGCAGCCGGCGAGCAGCGTGAACGTCGCGGCGAGCAGGGAGGCGAGGGGGAGCAGGCGGTGGGTACGCACGCAGGACAGCTTGCGGCAGGCGAGCCGTCCGATCACCGACCGACACGCGTTGTGGGGGTCACGACCGGGCCACGACGGCGCTGGGCGACAGTAGAACGATGACGATGTCGGTCCCTCGTCCCGCCTCGGTCGCGTTGTCGTCGGCGGCGGGTCGTGGTCTGCTGCTCGCCGCGGTGCTCGGTTCGGGAATGGCGTTCCTCGACTCCACGGTCGTCAACGTCGCCCTGCCGCACATTGGGCGCGACCTGAACGCGACCCTCGCCGACCTGCAGTGGACCGTCAACGCGTACACCCTGATGCTGGCGGCTTTCGTGCTGCTCGGCGGTGCGCTCGGCGACCGGTACGGTCGTCGCACCCTGTTCCTGACCGGCGTCGTCTGGTTCACCGTCGCGTCGGTGCTGTGCGGGTTTGCGGTCAGCCCAGGGATGCTGATCGCCTCGCGTACCGTGCAGGGCATCGGCGCGGCGCTGCTCACCCCGGGGTCGCTCGCGCTGATCCAGTCGACCGTCCGGTCCGAGGACCGGGGTCGGGCGATCGGGGTGTGGTCCGGGCTGTCCGGGGTGTCGACCGCGGTGGGACCGTTCCTCGGCGGCTGGCTGATCGACGCGTTCTCCTGGCGGTGGATCTTCTTCATCAACGTGCCGCTCGCCGCGGTCGTGGTCGCCGCCGGGCTGCGTTGGGTACCGGAGAGCCGCGACGCGGAGGCGGCGGGACGCCGGTTCGACGTGCTCGGCGCGGTCCTCGGCGCGGTCAGCCTCGGCGGTATCACGTACGCCTTGGTGGAGGCGCCCAACCTGGGGGCGTCCCCGGCGGTACTTGTCGCGTCGGCGGTCGGTCTGCTCAGCGGGTCGGCGTTCGTGTTCCGGGAACGGCGTACCGCCGCGCCCATGCTGCCGCCGTGGCTGTTCAAGTCCCGGCAGTTCACCGCGATCAACGTGGTGACGTTCTTCCTGTACGCGGCGCTCGGCGTGGTGCCGTTCTTCCTGGTCGTCGAGTTGCAGACGGTCGCCGGGTACTCCGCCCTGGTGGCGGGTGTGGCACTGCTGCCGTTGACCGTGCTGATGCTGGTCGGCTCGTCGTACGCGGGCGCGCTGGGTTCGAAGATCGGTCCCCGTCTGCCGTTGACCGTGGGTCCGCTGCTCGGCGCCGCCGGGGCGCTGCTCCTGCTGGCGGTCGGACCGGACACCAACTACCTGACCGACGTGCTGCCCGCCGCCACGGTCATGGGGCTCGGCGTGACGCTGTTCGTGGCGCCGCTGACCGCGTCGGTACTCGCCGCTGTCCCCGATCACGTCGCGGGCATCGCCAGCGGGGTGAGCAACGCGGTCGCCCGCGCCGCGAGCATGCTGGCAGTCGCCGCGTTGCCGCTCGCGGTCGGGCTGTCCGGCAAGGCGTACGCGGACCCGACCGCGTTCGACCGCGGGTACCGGCTGGCGATGGTCGCCTGTGCCGGGCTGTTCGCCGTCGGCGGGGTACTCGGCTGGGTGTTGGTTCGCGGTGGGGGCAGGCGCCCGGACGCGGAAACCCGCGTCCGGGCGCAGCCCGGTGTCGGTGCTCAAGCCCCGGCACCCGCCGACGTGCCGGAGCCGCCGGCGTCGAGCTGAACCGGGTCAGCCGCGGTTCACCGCGCTTGCCACGGCGCGCAGCGACGCGGTGACGATGTTCGCGTCGACGCCGACGCCCCACCGGGTCCGCCCGTCGACGTCGCATTCGACGTACGCGGCAGCCTGAGCGTCGCCGCCGGAGGTCAGCGCGTGCTCGGCGTAGTCGAGCACGCGTACCGGCACGTCGACGTCCGCCAGGGCGCGCACGAACGCGTCGATCGGACCGTTGCCCACCCCGACCAGTTCGTGGACGGCGCCGTCGACCGTTGCCCGTACCGTCACCTCGACCTTGCCGTCGACCGTGGCGGTGGTGTAGTCGAGCAGGTCGACCCGGGGCGCGGCGGGCGCGAGGTACTCAGCGGCGAAGATGTCCCACATCTGGGTCGGGCTGACCTCGCCGCCTTCGTCGTCGGTGTACCGCTGCACCACCCCGGAGAACTCGATCTGCAGCCGGCGCGGCAGGTCGAGCTGGTGTTCGGTCTTCATGACGTACGCGACGCCGCCCTTGCCGGACTGCGAGTTGACCCGGATGACCGCCTCGTACGTGCGGCCCAGGTCCTTCGGGTCGATCGGCAGGTACGGCACGCCCCAGGCGAAGCTGTCGACCGGTACGCCCGCCTGCGCGGCGTCCGCCGCGAGCGCCGCCAGCCCCTTGTTGATGGCGTCCTGGTGGGAGCCGGAGAACGCCGTGTACACCAGGTCTCCGGCGTACGGGTGGCGCTCGTGCACCGGGAGCTGGTTGCAGTACTCCACGGTCCGCTTGATCTCGTCGATGTCGCTGAAGTCGATCTGCGGGTCGACGCCCTGGCTGAACAGGTTCAGACCGAGGGTGACCAGGTCGACGTTGCCGGTGCGCTCGCCGTTGCCGAACAGGCACCCCTCGACCCGGTCGGCGCCCGCCATCACCCCCAGTTCGGCGGCGGCGACCGCGGTACCCCGGTCGTTGTGCGGGTGCAGGCTGAGCACCACGCTGTCGCGGCGCGGCAGGCGGCGGTGCATCCACTCGATCGAGTCGGCGTACACGTTGGGCGTGGCCATCTCGACGGTGGCGGGCAGGTTCACGATCAGCGGGCGGTCCGGCGTCGGGTCGATCACGTCGATGACCGCCGAGCACACCTCGAGCGCGTAGTCCAGTTCGGTGCCGGTGTACGACTCGGGGGAGTACTCGTAGAAGATGTCGGTGTCCGGGGTGTGGATCTCCGCGTACTTCTGGCACAGCCGGGCGCCGGTCGTGGCGATGTCGGTGATCCCCGCCCGGTCGAGCCCGAACACCACCCGCCGTTGCAGGGTCGACGTCGAGTTGTAGAAGTGGACGATGGCGCGGCGCGCCCCGCGCAGCGACTCGAACGTCCGGTCGATCAGGTGCTCACGGCACTGGGTGAGGACCTGGATGGTGACGTCGTCCGGGATCAGGTCCTGTTCGATCAACTGGCGGACGAAGTCGAAGTCGGTACGGCTGGCGGACGGGAAGCCCACCTCGATCTCCTTGTACCCCATCTGTACCAGGAGCTGGAACATCCGCCGTTTGCGCTCCGGCGACATCGGGTCGATCAGCGCCTGGTTGCCGTCCCGCAGGTCGACGGCGCACCAGCGGGGCGCCGACTCCACCCGGCGCGACGGCCAGCGCCGGTCCGGTAGGTCGATGCGGAACTGCTGGTGGTACGGGGCGTACCGCTGGTACGGCATGCGGCTGGGACGTTGGCGGGCGATCGGATCGGCGGCTTCTACCTCGGGCATGCTCGGGTCACTCCAGAAGGTCACGTGGTGTCGGGTCGATCGGCGAGGAGACGTTCCGCCGCGTGCGGACAACGCTGTCGGCTTCGGCGGCTACCTGCGGCTCGACCGGCTGGCGCGAGGAACGGGCGCGCGACAAACCCCGCGACGGGGTGCCGGCCTAGATGACCCCGTCGCGGCGGCGAAGAAGAAGCGCCTGCCACATGACGCGGGCAACGCTACGCCATCGAGGAGCTTCTCCCAACCACCTCCCGGTGACTGAGATGCCGCGGACGTCGTCCCTCGTCGGGGCGGACGTTGTCCGGTCAGGGGCGGACGTTGCGCCGCCAGCGGGGGACGTTGTCCCTGGTCAGGGCCGGCTTGCCGAGGAGGCGCCTGCCGGCGCCTTCGTGGGCAGCGGGGCAGCGGCGACGACGGGACCGGGCAGGGTCACCGACGGGGGCGCGGCGCCCACGGTCGCCAACGTGATCGTCCCGAACCGGAACTTCGCGGCGGTCAGCGTGCCGTCCGTGTCGTAGCAGTAGATGCCGGGGTCGACGGGGGCGACCAGCGACGCCGAGTTCGGTTCGACCGAGAAGCAGTCGCCTCGGGCGCCGGGCAGCACGGCTCGGGCGACCGACACCGCGGCGGCGCGGTCGGTGAGTACGCCGAGCCAGTCGGTGAACAGGTGCTCCACGCGCGGGTCGGCGTGCGCCGGCACGGCGCCGTCCGGCGCGGCGACCCGGACACAGGACGGCGTCGGGGCGAGCGCGCACTGGAACAGACCGTTTCCGGTACGCGCGATTGCGATGTCCACCGTGCCGCTCATCGCGCCGCCCGGTACGTCCACCCGCCACGAGCCGTCGGTCGCGACTGTGACGGTGATGGTGCGCGCCGGACGCCCGGCGGAGGTCAGCGTGTAGGTCGCCGTGTACCGACGGTCCTCGGCGGCTGCCCCGCGCGCGGCGAGCAGACCGCGCGGGTCGGACGGGGCGCCCGGTGTCGGCGTGGGCGTCGGGCTGGGCGTGGTACCGCCGTCACCGGCACTCGCCGGGTCGCCGGCGCACCCGCTCAGCGCCGCGAGCGAGGCGAGCAGGATCACTACGGCTCGGACACGCACGACCCCCATTGTCGGGTACCTCGCCAATGCCGATCATGAACCTCGACCCCGACACGCCGGTCGACTTGGTGTCCGGCTCCGGATGATGGGAACGCCGGGCGAGCCGCCTGCTCGCCGCCGGTACCCTGGTGGCGTCCCTCCAGCGCAGCGCGGCGCGGATAGTCGCCCGGCCGGCGGTGCCGGCTGCTCCGGGCCGAGTCAGAAGGGAGGCGGGCTTGGCGCTCATCGTTCAGAAGTACGGCGGCTCCTCGGTCGCCGACGCTGAGCGGATCAAGCGGGTCGCCGAGCGCATCGCGGACGCGCGCAAGGCGGGCAACGAGGTCGTGGTCGTGGTGTCCGCGATGGGCGACACCACCGACGAACTGCTCGACCTGGCGCACCAGGTCACCCCGCTGCCGCCCGGACGCGAGTTGGACATGCTGCTCACCGCCGGTGAGCGCATCTCGATGGCGCTGCTCGCCATGGCTATCCACAACCTCGGGTACGAGGCGCGTTCGTACACCGGCTCGCAAGCCGGCGTGATCACCACCTCGACGCACGGCAAGGCGCGGATCATCGACGTGACGCCGGGACGGCTGCGGGGCGCGCTGGACGAGGGCGCCATCGCGATCGTCGCCGGGTTCCAGGGTGTCGCCCAGGACACCAAGGACATCACCACGCTCGGCAGGGGCGGCTCGGACACCACGGCGGTCGCGGTCGCCGCCGCCCTGAACGCCGACGTCTGCGAGATCTACACCGACGTCGACGGGGTGTTCACCGCCGACCCGCGCATCGTGCCCAACGCCCGGCGCATCGAGCGGATCACCTACGAGGAGATGCTCGAACTGGCCGCGTGCGGCGCGAAGGTACTCATGCTGCGATGCGTGGAGTACGCCCGGCGGTTCGGGCTGCCCATCCATGTCCGTTCGTCGTACTCGAACAAGCCCGGCACCACCGTCGCCGGCTCGATAGAGGAGATCCCCGTGGAGCAGGCGCTCATCACCGGCGTCGCGCACGACCGGAGCGAAGCGAAGATCACCATCGTCGGCGTGCCGGACTCGCCCGGCGAGGCCGCCCGGCTGTTCGAGGCGGTCGCGGCGGCGGAGACCAACATCGACATGATTGTGCAGAACGTGTCGACGGAGGGGACCGGCCGCACCGACGTGTCGTTCACGCTCTCCAAGAGCGATGGACCCACAGCGATGGCCGCGTTGCAGAAGGTGCAGGAAAAGGTAGGCTTCCGGGGCCTGCTCTACGACGACCACATCGGCAAGGTGTCGCTCATCGGGGCAGGCATGCGTTCGCACCCCGGTGTCGCGGCGACGTTCTTCGCGGCGTTGGCCGACGCGGGCGTCAACATCGAGATGATCTCGACGTCCGAGATCCGGGTGTCGGTGGTCTGCCGGGACAGCGACCTGGACGTCGCGGTGCGCGCGGTACACGACGCGTTCGACCTGGGCGGTGACGAGACCGCCGTGGTCTACGCGGGGACTGGGAGGTAGAGATGGGTGACCTGCCCACGCTCGCGGTGGTCGGCGCGACCGGCGCGGTCGGCACGGTGATGTGCGAGTTGCTGTCGGCGCGCAAGAACGTGTGGGGCGAGATCCGACTGATCGCCTCGCCACGGTCCGCCGGCAGGACCGTCGTCGTGCGCGGCGAGGAACTCACCGTCCAGGCTCTGGCGCCGGAGGCGTTCGACGGGGTCGACGTCGCGATGTTCGACGTACCGGACGAGGTTTCCGCGCAGTGGGCGCCCGTCGCTGCAGAGCGCGGCGCGATCGTGGTCGACAACTCCGGCGCGTTCCGGATGGACCCGGACGTGCCGCTGGTGGTACCGGAGATCAACCCGGAGCAGGCGCGCAACCGCCCGAAGCGGATCATCGCGAACGCGAACTGCACCACGCTGACGATGATCGTGGCGATCGCGCCGCTGCACCGCGAGTACGGGCTGCGTGAGCTGGTCCTCGCCTCGTACCAGGCGGTTTCCGGCGCGGGCAAGGCCGGCGTCGACGTGCTGCTGGACCAGATCGGCAAGGTCGCCGGCGACCGGGTGCTCGGCTCCCGTTCCGGCAACGTGCGCCAGGCGGTCGGCGACGATCTCGGTCCGTTCCCCGCCCCCCTCGCGCTGAACGTCGTGCCGTGGGCCGGCTCGTTGAAGGAGGCGGGCTGGTCGTCCGAGGAGATGAAGATGCGCAACGAGTCGCGCAAGATCCTTGGACTGCCTGATCTGAAGGTCTCCGCGACCTGCGTACGGGTACCGGTGGTGACCGGTCACTCGGTCGCCGTGCACGCGGTGTTCGGTACCGAGGTGGACGCCGAGGGCGCCCGTGAGGTGCTGCGGCACGCTCCCGGCGTGATCCTCGTGGACGACCCGGCGGCGGGGGAGTTCCCGATGCCGATCGACGCGGTCGGCACCGACCCGTCCTGGGTCGGGCGCATCCGCCGGTCGCTGGACGACCCGCGCGCCCTCGACCTGTTCGTCACCGGCGACAACCTGCGCAAGGGCGCGGCGCTGAACACCGCGCAGATCGCCGAACTGCTGGCTGCCGAACTGACGCACTGACTTTCCGGCGCCCGGACGGGCGCCGGAAACGCCGACAAGCGAGGTGTGGTTGCCGGCTGCGTGCTGCGCGAGCCGCGAGCGGTCAGGGTGCCGCCGGTACCGGCACGTCCGCCAGACCGTTCGCCAGCTTGACGTTGTCGCGACCGCAGCGTTTCGCCGCGTACAGCGCCTCGTCCGCTCGGCGCAGGGTCTCGGCGCCGGAGTCGCCGGCGCGCTGGATCGCCACGCCGACGCTGATCGTGTGGCCGATCCGGCGAGCCGCGTGGACCAGCCGCTCGGCGATGGCGACCGCCTCGTCGGGGCGGTCCACGTCGACGATCGCGGCGAACTCGTCGCCACCGATGCGGTACAGCTCGTCCTCGGCGCGCAGCGCGGCTTGCAGAGCGCGGGCGAGCTTGACCAACGCCTGGTCACCCGCCTGGTGCCCGTACGTGTCGTTGACCAGCTTGAACCCGTCCACGTCGATGGCGATCAGCGCGGTACCGTCCGGCAGCGTGCCCGCCAGCCGTTGCTCGAACGGACGCAGATGCCCGAGCCCGGTCAGCGGGTCGGATGTGGCGCGGCGGTGCAGCCGGTCCAGCGTGCGTAGCCGGTCCAGGCAGGTCCACGCCTGGGCGGCGAGCAGCTGGATCAGGTTCACCGTACTGGCGTCGATCTTCGTCGGCTGTTCGTCGAGCACCAGCAGCAGACCGCCGGAGTTGGCGCGCAGGTCGCGCCGGGAGCCGATGGGTACCGAGATCATCGACCGGACGCCGGTGCCGGTGAGCAGCTCCCAGCCCTGGTCGTCCAGGCGCGCCGGGTCGCCGAGCGAGTACCCGCCGCCGTGGGCGCGCGCCCGCGCGACCATCCGCTTGAGTTCGCGCTGGCTTATTCCGGCGACCCGCTCCGCCAGCCGGTCGGGACGCTGGTCGTCGATGTACGCCCGGATGTCGCCGCCTTCGGCCATCAGGATGATCGGTGTGGCGAGCCCGGACACGTCCCGCGCCGCGTCCAGGGACCGCACCAGCAGTTCGTACTCGTTGGTCGCCTCGGTGAACGCGAGCGCGTGGCGCAGCAACTGTTCGGTGCGTGACTCGGTGGGCAGACCGCCGAGCTCGGCGACACGGTCGCCGAGCATCGCCGCGACTTCCTCGACGATGACCTGCCAGGTCGGTACATCCACCCAGTGTGTCCATTCGACGTTGAATGCTCCGACCGGCTTTCCGTCCGGGCCCGGTACCGGGGCGCAGATCTCCACGACGGTCGGAGGGCCGAGCGGGACGTAGTCGGGGTCTTCGGCCACCCGGGTGACGACCGAGGTGCGGCCTTCGCTGTACGCCCGTCCGGTTACGCCCGCGTTGGTCGGCAGCGACGAGAGCACCTGCCAGGAGCCGGTGGCGGCGACACACCGCAGGTGGTCGCGAACCCGTAGGAGCGCCGCGACGAGTGCGGGCGTGTGCCGGGCGAACGCATCGACGGCGCGCCGACAGGCGTCCGACGGAGCCGAAGCTTCGCGGAGCGCCACGGCGACGTCGTCGAGGACGTGTTCGAGGGGCACAGCGCCTCCAATTCGGGACGATGTGCGCATCGCCCGCGCGGGGTGTGGACCGGCGTCCTTCGGCCGGCCTCCCCAGGCTACCTCTCGAAACCCGGATGTCATCCGGTGTTTACGCAGGTTGAGCAGCATGCCACGGACGTTGTCCGTGAACACGTCATATCGGTATTAGGACGCAAATAGTGCGAACACCGGGAGACGCCACAACGCGGTGCCGAGCTGGGCGGAGCCTTGTACCCGGGTGCGCGGATCGTGCTCAGCTGGCGAGCGCGACCTGCTCGGATTCCGCGCGTACCCGGTGGTTGCGCTTGCCGGACGTACGCTTCGGGCGCGGCGACCGGGTCTCCTCGACGACCGGCTCGAGGGTTTCCTCCACGACGGGCTCGGGCAGGTTGTTCGGGTCGAGGCCGGCGGCCAGGACGACCTGCCGGGCATGTACCGAGGGGGGACACGGCGCGGCCAGGTCGCAGCGGGCGCACCGGCCGTGGTCGGCCGGCTGGTGCTGGCGGACCAGGTCGATCGCGGCCCGGACGAGGGCGCTCTCCGGGTTCAGGGTGGGAGCCTGCGGGCCGGTCGGCGGCGCGGGGTTGACGGGGGCCCAACCCGGCGCGTACGAGTCGCTCATCTACGTCTCCCTGTCCAAGCCACGTCCGGCGGATGAGGGGTCACGCCGGATCGGCACACGCGTCGCGAGTGCGGCGGGACCATACCCACCTCGACGGTTCGCCAAACCTCGCCTTCGACGTGCGGTTTTCTCGGTCACAAGCGACTACGCCGCGTGACCATGAGGGTGGGCGATTGGTAGCGCCCTGCTGGGGTAGTCCTCGAAACAGCCGGCACGCAGGGCCGCGGAGTCGGACATGAGCTGGAACGAGGAGGCAGACATGGCGACGCGCAGCCGCGAACGCGGCAACCAGACACCCGACACTCCGGGGTTCAGCGAGACCGAACTCGCCGACTTGAAGGTCGACGAACTGCGGCAGCGAGCCAAGGAACAGGGCGTGTCAGGCGCGTCCGGGATGCGCAAGGACGAGCTGGTCAAGGCCGTTGCGAAGGCGTACAAGAAATCAGCCGACGACACGTCGTCCCGTGGCAGGTCCGAGGCGAAGAAGTCCGGCGGCAGCGACAGCTCCGGGCACAAGGCGGCGGCGCGCGGGCGCGCCGACTCCGAAGGCGGCGCACGTCGCGGCAAGAGCAGTTCCAAGAGCTTGAAGTACGCGCAGGAGATCACGTCACCGGAGGAGGAGCCGGATCGCGCCGGCCGTAGCCTGGTGACCACCAACCACGACGTGATCCGCCAGTGGGCGGACGAGCGCGGTGGGGTACCGGCCACCATCGAGGGCACCGAACACGAGGACCACCTCGGCGTGCTGCGCATCGACTTCCCCGGTCGTGGCGGCGGCGGTCGGTTGCGGGAGGTGAGCTGGGACGAGTGGTTCGACACCTTCGACGAGCGCCAGTTGAACTTCATCTACCAGGAGGAAACCTCCGACGGTCGGCAAAGCAACTTCTTCCGGCTGGAGAACCCGAACCGCGAAGACGCGTGAGGTTAGATAGCGTGCCGGCGCCGGCGTAGCCGGCGGCGGCACATACGTCTTACCGGTTGCCGGCGCCGGCGTAGCCGGCGGCGGCAACACACGTCGCGACGGTCGTCAGGCGGGGAGCCTTGCCGGTCCTGGTCAGGGCTCGTATCGCGGGGTGGTTCCCCGGATACCGGCGATCAGTTGGTTGATCCGTTCGGCGGGGTACGGGGTGGCGCGGCTGGAGCCGAACAGGTCCCAGTAGAAGTCGTTCACGACGGTCGCGACCGGGGCGTACCGGCTGATGATCGCCGCGACCGTGGCAGGCGCGTCCGGTTCGGCGCCGTCGGCGCATCGCCGGATGTACGCGTTGCGCTCGGCTGGACCGCCGTCGGTCGGTACCGGTACCCCGCACACCGTGCTGACCAGGAAGTTGACCAGTTGGGTGACGGTGTGGCACACGTCGTGCGTGACGGCGCGCGCGACGAGGTCCGCCTCGTCGGCGCACAGGTCGAACCGGGGCGAGGTGGCGAGACCCAGGTCGGCGAAGTAGAGGCGGGTACCGTCGGTCAGGATGTTCCGGAAATGGGCATCGAAATGCAGCAAGCCGTTCGCCGCCATGAACTCCGTGTCGGCGCGTAGCCGCTGTTCCACCATCCGGCTCGCCGACGCGATCGCGGTCTCCCCAGACCCTGCCTGGAGGCGCAGCCAGTCCAGCAGGTTCTGCGGGATGTACTCGAGGAACAGCACGATGCTCGTCGACGCGGCGGCGAGCGCGGTGAGCCGGTCCCGGACCGTCGGTGAGCCGCCCCAGTAGGCGACGGCGGCGTCGATGTCGGCGTGCTCCTCGGCGAGCGGTGGCGCGCCGGGCACCATCCGCCAGTGGTACATCAGCGGAAACGCCTCTGTTCGCCCGGTGACCACCCACTCCGTGGTCATGGTGTTCGCGGCGACCTCACGCCACGCGCCGAAGCCGGGGCTGCCCACTCCGTACTGGCAGTACGCGGGCAGCCCGAACAGGTTCGCGGTGGACATCACGTGTTCGGGGCGGCGTTCCAGGTCGGTGAGCGCGATCCGTTTCGCGAACACGGGCACGCCGTCGACGTCGAGTACGGCGGACGTGCCGCCGATCCCCGAGCCGGCGATCCGGGCCCCGGCCAGGAGTTCGACGATGCGCGCGTCGGTGAGCAGCGCCAGGGCGGTCGAGGCGCGCGCGAACCTGGCGAGCCGAGCGGCGTGGGACATGTCCTGGTCGTGCGACTGCCGCATAACGCCCGTTCCCGTCTTGTTGATCTACGAGCCGGTACCCACCCTACGGGCTCGCGTGACCGCGGGGTACCACCGTGACCTGGCGACTGGCGCCCGAAGGCAGCGGTACCAGGCTGTTCCTCGACCACGAGGGCTTCGACCCGGAACCGTCGGGTGACGGTCACCTGGTCGGCGACGGCGGACGCCATCCGACGATCGAGTCGAGACCGCGTACCGCCACCGCGTCTGGCAGCAGCGCCATCAGCCTCGCGGCGAGGATCTGCACCGGATACGGCGCCTCGTACAGCCGGCTGGTGCGACGCGACCGGGTGGCGACCGTGGTCGTGCGGGGCAGGCGCGACGAGGTGAACCGGATCAGTGCCTCGGGTACCGGCGCGTCGCGCAGGGTCGAGCCGAGCACGACGGCGTCCTCGATCGCCATGCAGCCGCCCTGCCCCAGGTCGGGCGTCATCGCGTGGGCCGCGTCGCCGACGAACGCGACCCTGCCCGCGTGCATGGTGGGCAGTGCGGTACCGAGCTCCTCCACGTCCTGCCGCAGCAGCGAGCCGGGCTTGATCCGGGCGAGAACCTCCGGGATCGGGGCGTGCCAGGTGCCGAACCGCGCGACGAGTTCCGCCGCCGGGTCGGGGTCCGCCTGCCCGGCGGGTAGCACCAGCGTCGCGTAGCAGTACCAGAAATCCGCGTCCATCGGTACCACCGCGAACCGCGCGCCGCCGCGCCCCCAGGTCTCGAACGCCCCCGTGGTGTCGTCGACCGCCGGGACGATCATCCGCCAGGCTTGGTAGCCGACGTACCGGGGTCGCGGATGGTCGGGGAACAGCGCGGCACGCAGCGTGGAACGGATGCCGTCGGCGGCTACCACCAGGTCGGCTCCGAGGTCACCGCGATCGGTGCGGAGGGTCACGGGTCCGTCGGGCGACGCCAGCCCGGTCACCGTGGTGCCGGTCTCGACCGTACCGGGCGGCAGCGCGTCGACCAGCAGCGCGACGAGTTCCGACCGGCGCAGCATGACCAGCGGCTCGCCGTACCGGTGGAGCACCGCGCTGGTGATGTCGGAGCGGGCGAGCCAGCGACCGTCCGGTCGGCGTACTCCACCGGCGCCGGTGAGCCTCGCGTGGGCGCGTACGCCCGCCCCGACGCCGATCGCGTCGAGTGCCCGCAGCGCGTTGGGCCACAAGCTGATCGCCGCCCCTACCGGTTCGAGGGACGGCGCGCGTTCCACCACCTGTACGTGCCAGCCGACCCGGTGGAGCGCCAGCGCGGCGGTGAGTCCGCCCAGCCCCGCCCCGACGATGACCGCGGATGGTTGTGCCATGTGACCTCCTGTCGCCCCAGCCGACTATGTCAGGCACGGCACACGGGAGGGGTACCCGAGTCGGAGACCCGGCGGTCGACGAGGGCGCCCGTACGATGTCGGCATGGACCTGTCGGAGGCGACCGCGATGCTCGCCCGTACGCCGGACGTCCTGGACCGGCTGCTGACCGGGCTGGCGCCGGAGTGGTTGCACCGCACTGACGGTCCGGGCACGTGGAGCGCGTACGACATCGTCGGGCATCTGGTGAACGCGGACGCGACGAACTGGGTGCCGCGCATCCGCACGATCGTCGAGCACGGCGGCGAGCAGCCGTTCGGCGTGTTCGACCGGGAGGCGATGCTCGGCTGGGAACGCGAGCCGATGGCTGCTCTTCTGCGGCGGTTCCACATCGGACGGCAGGCGTGCCTCGACGAGTTGGCGTCGCTGCGACTGACCGCCGACGACCTGGGCCGCCGGGGACTGCACCCCGAGTTCGGCGAGGTCACGCTCGGGCAGGTCGTCGCCACGTGGGTGACGCACGACCTGACGCATCTGGCGCAGGTGGGCGAGGTCCTGGCGCGCCGGTACCGGGACGCGGTCGGCCCGTACCGCGCGTACATGCCGGCGCTCGACCGGGTCGCCGAGGCCGAGTAACGCGACACTGACAGCTATAGGTCACATCCGACGCGTAACCGTGGCGGGGGTCGTGCCGTTTGTCTGAGCGCACTCCGGTCGACGTCGGGGGGCGCTCACCCTTGTCGCAACCCGGAACGGAACAACTCCAGATGCCCCACACCTCGCCGCCAGGTGCCGGATGACCACGTACCGCCGCACTCGGGTGGTCGTGGTCGTGCCCGCCTACAACGAGGCTGCCACGATCGCGTACACCGTCCACGCCCTCCACGCTCAGACCCGGCCGGTCGACCGGCTGATCGTGGTACCCAACAACTGCTCCGACGACACCGCAGCGGTCGCCCGCGCAGCCGGTGCCGAGGTGTGGGAGATGCCCGGTCCGAATCCGCACAAGAAAGCCGGGGCTCTGAACTGGGCGATCAACCGTCTGCTGCCGCAACTCGACGACCGGGACATGCTGCTGGTCACGGACGCGGACAGCATCCTCGCGCCCGGCGCGGTCGCCGCGGCGGTCCACGCGCTGCGGCGCCGGGGCGTCGGCGCCGTGTGCGCCGACTACCAGTTGGATCGGCAACCTCGGCTCCTGGACATCCTGCAAGGCAACGAGTACGCCCGGTTCTCCCGGTGGGTGTGGCGCAAGGGCGGCAGGGCCGTGGTGCTGTCCGGGGTGGCGACTCTGTTCCGGGTGCCGGTCGTCCGGCAGGTCCTCGCTGCCCGAGCCCTCGGCATCCTGCCCGGGTACCCCGCCGAGTTCTACCACCGCGACCCGGCGACCGAGGACATCGAGATGACCTTCGCGATCCGTGCCCTCGGCTACCGCCCCCGCGTCGCGCCGGGCTTCGACGCGGTCACCGACTCGATGCCCAACGTGCGGGCTCTTGTGCTGCAGCGGGTCCGCTGGCAGCGCGGGATGCTCGACAGCCTGCGCCTGTACGGGGTGCGCTGGTGGAACGTCGGCAACTGGGTGCGCCAGTTCGGCATCTACGTCAGTTCGCTGGTCATTCCCTTGTACCTGGCGGTCCTGGTCGGGACCTGGATCGTCGCCGGTTCCGTCCCGTGGGACCCGCGATGGCTCCCGCTGACCGCCGTGTTCGCCGCGGAACGGATCGTCACGGTGCGCCGACGCGGTTGGCGTTCGCTGCTCGCCGCTGCCGCCCTGTTTCCCGAGTGGTGCTACGAGCAGGTCCGGTCCTTCGCGTACTGGCGAGCGCTCGTCCAGACACTGCGCGGTACCGACCGCGTGTGGATCAATTCCTGAACAGAAGGGTTCTGAACAATGTACGGACGTGGATGTGCCGCGGCTGCCGCCGGTTGCTCCGCCACTCTGCCCGTCACCGGTGTCAGCCTCGGCTGGTCGCTGGTCGCCGGGGTCACTCTTTTCGTCGCCGGTATGGCGCTGCTCCGGCTGGTTCCGTCGGCACGCGCCCGTCGGGCCCGTAGCCGGTAACCCGCCGCTTTCTGCGAACCGCCGCACCTGCTGGGCGGACGCGGGAAACTGGGGGTGTCGACGGCGGTCGTCCGTCGGGGCGGCCGCCACTCACACGGGGGGTTGCCATGCGGGTACTGATGACAGTCGAAATGGACAGCGAGGCGGCGAGCCAGAGCATCCGGGACGGGAAACTGCCCGAGGTGATGGACACCGCGCTCAAGCAGCTGCAGCCGGAAGCCGCCTACTTCGCCACCCACGACGGTAACCGGACCGCGTACATCGTCTTCGATCTGCGTGAGCCGGCGCAGATGCCGCAGGTCGCCGAGCCGTTCTTCTCTGCGCTCAAGGCGAAGATCAACATGTGTCCGGTGATGAACGCGGACGACGTACGGGAAGGCATCAGTCGCCTGTCGCGCGCGTAGCGCGTCCGCAGCGCCAGCGGTGCGGGCATCTCTGGGTGCCCGCACCGCTGGCTGTACGCGCATGGCGACATATCCCGCGTCCAGCCGTCGCGTGTGCGCGCCCACAGAACGACCGGAATGGTTCGCCGAAATCATTTGAAATCACATTGGAATCGTCGGTGCCTTGTCAATTTGAGTTATTTATGGTACGGTGCGAAAAATAGCTAATCCTTTCTGTTACCGTTTCGCGCATGACCGATGAACGTCATTCTGTCGCGGCGACGGTAACTTCTGCGCATGCCGTTTCCCGTCCACGGGTCGTGACCCGAGATGTTTCGTACACCGACCTCGACACCCGACTCACCGGCGCGCTGTACCGGGACGAGTCCCAGCCTGGTCCGCGCCCCGGGGTCCTGCTCATTCACGGCGGTGCCGGTCTCGACGAGCACGCCCGCGATCAGGCGCGCCGGTACGCCGAACTCGGGTACGCGGTGCTCGCCTGCGACATGTACGGCGAGGGTGTCGCCGGCGACCGCGAGCGGGTGCTGGCGTGCGTGACCGCGATGCGCGACGACCCGGCTTTCCTGGTACGCCGAGGGCAGGCTGGGCTGGCAGCGCTGTCCCGCTGCCCCGAGGTGAGCGCCCCGGCGGCTGCCGTCGGCTTCTGCTTCGGGGGAATGGCGGCCCTGACGCTGGCGCGGTACGGGGCGGACCTCGCCGCTGTCGTGAGCATCCACGGCACTCTCAGCACCTCCACACCCGCCGAACCGGGCACGGTCACCGCGAAGGTCCTGGTCTGCCACGGCGCAGCCGACCCGCACGTACCGATGAGCCAGGTCGCCGCCTTCGCCGACGAGATGGATCGCGCCGGCGCCGACTGGCAACTCGTCGTGTACGGGCGAGCGATGCACGGCTTCACGCACAAGCACGCCGTACCCGGCGCTGCGCCCGGTGTCGCCTACGATCCGGTCGCCGACCAGCGCTCGTTCGCCGCCGCCCGTACCTTCCTCGCCGAAGTGCTCGGCTGACCGGTCGTCGCGTGTCCCGCGCCGGCTCCGGTGCTCTTCACCTTGACGTACACCCGGCAAGGACACGCCGATACGGCGGACCTGAGCGGATTCGCGGACCTCGGCGACGTCCCGTACACCGGGTGCACCGCCCATCCCGGCTGACCGCCCCGCTACCGTTCGCCGAGCACCTGGTCGATCTTCGGTGCCAGGGAGCCGCGCGGGATGGTTCCGTTGCAGATCGACGCCACGTTGCCCTGCCGGTCGAGGATCAACGTGGCGGGCTGCGGATCCGGAGCGAACTCCACAAACGACAGCGCGACCTTGCCCTTCGGGTCGTACACGCTCGGAAAGTCCATTTTGAACGCGCGGGCGAACGCGACAGCGGCGTCCCTCGAATCCCTGAAGTTGACGCCCAGGAACGCGACCTGACTGTTGCGGAATTCCCGGTACGTGTCCGCGATCTCCGCCGCCTCGACCCGGCAAGCGGAGCACCAGGACGCCCAGAAGTTGACGACCGAGACCTTGCCGACGAGCGCCGCCCCGTCGTACGTCGAGCCGTCCAGCAACGTACCGGTGACGCGCGGCGCCGGTCGCCTGCGCGCTCCTGTTGATGCTTGGCGGGGGCGGGCAGTGCCCGCCCCCGCCGCATGGCGTCAGGGCGTCGGGTCGGTGACGTAGAAGTCGTAGTAACCCTCGTCCGAGATCGGGTCGCCGTCCGCGTCGACCGCGCAGACCTCGATCTCGTGGACACCGCTGGTGTCCGGGGTCCACTCGATCGTCGCCGTGCCGTCGACGCCGGCAGGCACCGTGATCGTGTCGCCCCAGTCGATGGAGTACTGGTAGCCGACCGTTCCGGCGACCGGCGAGGCGAACGTGAAGTGGCTAGTCACCCCGATACCACCACCGCTCTGCCAGGTCGCGGCGTAATCGGGGTACACGTCCGAGCTGACCGCGGGAGCGTTGATGATCGAGTAGTAGTACTGAGCGGGCGGGCTCACCCAGCCGTTGGCGCTGACGCTACTGATCTCGACGGAGACTGAGCACGCGCACTGCGGCGTGAAGGTGACCGAGCCAGATCCGTCGGCGGATGCCGCGACCGTCCGGGTGTCGCCCCAGTTGATCTGGTACCGGTAGCTGACCACCGAGGTGACCGCCGGGTTGGGTCGGACGCTGACCGTGAACGGTTTGCCCACCATCGGCTGGCTGTACACCAGGATGGTCGGCGTCGTGTCCCCGACCGTCACGTCGTACTCGACGACCGACGAGGTGTTGCAGGCGCGGTCGATGCTCAGCACGTACAGCCGGTTCGGGCCGGGCCTGGGCGGCGACAGGTCCAGAGTCGCGGAACCCCCGAGTCCGTCTGCCGGTACGACGCCCGGTGTCTTCAGCGGATCCGACGCCTGCCACACTCCGTCGATGTAGCTCATCGTGCAGATGACGCCCGGATAGTTGTTCCACGAGTACTGGTAGCCGACGACGTCGTCGACACCGTTCGAGGCGAAGGTGAAGTGCCCGGGGGTCCCACCGCTGACGTAGCCGTCTCGGGGGTAGTTCGACGAGGTCACTGTGGGCGGCTGTGCCGGCGCGGTGGCGTCCGTGGTGAAGTAGCAGGTCTGCGACCAGTCCGAGGTGTCCGTGCCGTCGCTGACCCGCGTCTGCCAGCCGTACGTGGTGTCGCCGGCGAGCACGCCGGCCGGGACCTGAACACTGCTGACCCAGCCGCTACTGAGGGTGTTGGTGTCGTCGAAGGTCGTGCGGTGGTCGGGGCTGTCGGCGGGCCAGATCGCGAACGTACCGGTCAAGTCGTTCGCGTCGTTGGGGTCGGCGTCTTTGAACAATGCCGCCAGCGTGGGCCGCAGACTTGCGACATACGGGTACGGCGCCTGGGTGGCGCAGGGCAGCCCGCCGTTGTAGAGCCGAGTCGGTACCTCGGGCAGCGTGTTGTAGTCGACCGTGAGCTTCACCCCGTACTGCGCGGAAAGCCACCGGCCCAGCTTGATCTCGCCTTCGCGGTCTTCGGGGACGCGCAACTCGACGCTCACCGTCGTCCGGCCCGCCGCCAGCGCCTGCTGGACCACCGAGGTCATGTTCATGCCGATGTACCCGGGGCACAACTTCGACCCACCGACCGTACCGACCAGAGTCTGCTCGGCAGGCGGGTCAGCCCAGGTCGGGTTCGTTGCCGGACTGGTCGTCCACACTTCGACGTCCCGATCCACGCAGTCGGTCGCCTCGTACTCGTCGGCGTACAGATTCGCGGTGAACACCTTCTTGCCCACGAACGCGGAGAGGTCGTACGTCGCGTACACCCGCGACATGTGGTGCTTGCCGTCGGCGTCACGCCAGGCTCCCAGCGGGATCTGTGGATTCGGCGTGAGCGAGGCTTGTACGTCGAGCGAGTCCGTGTACCGTTCCGAGACCCACGGCGCGTAGTCGTAGGTGTGTCCGGCCGCTGCCGGCTGTACCGCCGCGAACCCACCGACTGCGGCGCCGACGAGTGCGGCGAGCGCGGTGAGGGCACGCGTTTTCGCGGCTGACTTGTTGCTCATGCCTGCCTCGATCTCCTTTGTGGACCCCCGTGATCCAAGGAGGGGGTGAAAAGGCGGAGTCTATCCAGGCATGGCGATATCTTTTGCCCGGTCAAGCGGTCGCGGTGTCGGAACATGCGGCTCCCGCGAAATCTGACGCACTCCTCGGAATTCCCCTGGATACCGCGAAATCGGACCTCGACGACCTGGTCCGGTTCAGTCGGTCAACGAGCGGTCAAGCGCGTGCTTGGTCCGGTTGTGTAGAACAGTCAGCTCGGCGGAATCGCCTCTGACCTCGGTGACGAGTTCGACGGCGGCCAGCAGGTACTCAAGGGCGATGACGTATTCGTCAAATGGAGCTTCGACCTCGAACCGATCGAGCAGAACCTCGAAGTCAGCCAGCACCGCCTCGGCACTGGCGACAGCACGGTCGGGATCGCCGTTGCGCTGGGCGCAGCGAGCGAATTCGATCATCGCTCGTCCGACGAAGGCGTGACATTGGCCCAGCAGGCGGGTGACGATGCGTCTCACGAGTGCGAGGCCACGCTGTTCGAGTTCCGGGTCGGGCTGGGCGGCAAACGTCGCGGTGACTTGGCGGGCAGCCGCGGCGAGGGCGACACCGTCGACCCACTCCTGGGAACCCTCCGGGGCACAAGCCTGCTGCCCCAACCGGGCGATGCACGCTTCGGCGGCGACCGATAGCGACGTCGCCGCTTCAAGAAGCAGGTGAAAGCGCGTCCGATCCGGCTCTTGGGACGCGACTGCCACACGTGCGACCTCGAGCGCCACGGCGACGTCTTCGGTGCCACGTGTGGGCTGGCCGCGCCGCGCGCGCTCCAGCAGAGCCTGCGCAGACGCCTGCTGGTCCGGCGACAGCCCAGGAGCATCATCGTCGACCGGTAGTCCGAGCTCGAGCCGGTAGGACGTCCACGCCAGGGGGTCCTTGACGGGGTCCGGCTCGTTGGCAGGGTTGCCGGACGCGGCACGTACGACGCCACCCGCGACCCGGTCCATCGCCAGCCGGGCATCATCGAACGGCAACCCGAACCGCTCGGTCAAGACGGCAAGGACATCGCGACGACGCGTCCCCTGCTCCTCAACCGCCCGCAGGTACGAAACCAGAGCGCGCACCGATGTTCCGCGAGCAAGGCGCACACTCAGGTCGTCCGTCCACTCCACGGCACCTGGATGCGCTTCCGGACCTCGTGCCGCAAACGAATGTGTCAGCTGCTCCGCGACCCGGCGAGCCGCCTTCTCGCCTGCCCGCTGTCGGATCAGGCTCTCCTTGGCCACGCCACGGACGGTGGCGATAACCTTCCCGGCATCCTCCGACAGCGTCACCGTGACGACGGTGGGGTTCAGGTTCATGGCGCCGGTGCCGATCATTGCTTGCAACTCGGCGGTCCGGGTACCCAGGTTGTCCAGGGTCCGGGCGACGAGGTCGGCGGCCGTTGTCAACGGCGGACACAGTTCCACCGTGGTCTCGAAGATGTCGGCTCGCATCCACCTGGCCACCCGGCGAGCGCCTCGCCCAGCGCCCCGGCTGACCATGTCGCCTACCGCGCCGAGCGCGGACACCAGTAGGTCGCCTTCCTCTGGCGTCAGCTCCACCGCCATAGTGGATCATGGGACGGTACATGATCACAATCCTCGACGATTGAGCGGGAGCCGCACGGTGTCGTCCTTTGCTGCCATTTCGCTGCCCCATGGCGTCGCCGACGATCGGCCGAAACAGAAAGGACCCCTCGCATGAGGGGTCCTGACCTGCTCGAATATCTGGTCGGGGTGGCCGGATTTAAACCGACGACCTCTTCGTCCCGAAAGTCGATCTCGACGTTTAACTGATATCAGCCGGTACCAATCGGTGCCGAGCTACTCGGCACTGGGCAGCACTGGTGCAGTCTGAGCCTCGGCAGAGCCGAGGTGTTCGCTGACTGTTCGCTGACTTACCCGAGGCCGGCCCTCGCATTGCGATGAGACAGAGGCTTGAGCCTCTATAGAGGGCTCGCAGAGAAGATCAAAGACGACCATGCATTCTTGCTAGTTGTCGAGGCTCTTGATGCCAGAAAGGTACGTTATCCTCGCCCTTCCGATCGCCTGTGCGGCAGGGAGACCTGGGTTGGAACGCGCCATTCGGGTTGAATTGACGCATCGACATGCGCGTCCGCTTTACCCTATCTTTCGCATATGCGGTTATTTAGGAAAATGTGAAGATCCCTTTACGGCCGGATCTACCACTGATATATTGATCTCATCGTCGTCTATACAACGTGGAAAAGAGGGGGCTCGATGCAGGGCCGCACCAAGCCCCCCATAGCTCCAAGCCAATCCTTGGAGGGACCCTTGAAAGCCAAACTCAGGATACTCTCAGTGGCAGCGGCCGCAATGGTCGTCATCAGCGCGGCGACGGGAGCAGCGTATGCTGTTCCGACAACACAGCCAGCGGTGTTCAAGATTGACGGAACGGCAGACGCAGTGCTCATCAGTGAGGCACCTATCGGCCACGGCGCGTGGGTTGCGTCGTGGGCGGTCGGACAAGCCACTGTTAAGGTCGCTGGGATGCCCGGCCTCACTGTCCACGTGGATGCCGCCCACGCGGCCGACCCGACTGGTTCGGTAGCTGTGTCAGTTACTGCCCGGCACATCGACAGAACGACCATGTTGGCGCAGCGGACGTCGTACACCGCTGGCGGCTATCTCGCCTACGATGAGGCACTCGCGGCGGGGTTCACCCCCGGCGAGGCCAGCAATGTCGTCCAGGTTCACGCCGTAGGTCCCAGTTACGCTCCCGGTGACATCTACGACAGTTGGTGCGTCGACACAACTGGAGACAGCGGCTATGCGTGGGGGCACGGCTGCGTCGTACAGAAGATTATCCAGATGAACGGTGGCGACTGGTACTTGGGTGACCAGATCTCCGGCACGGCAAACGATCAAAGTGGGTTTAACACGGGGAACAGCCTGGAGGCCTTCCGTGTTCGAGATGACTATCCGTCCGGGAATACGGTAGTCCAGTACAACCCGACGGGCACAGTGAGTACTGGCAGTTGCACAACCTTCACTCCCTCGCTCACCTACGACGGTGTCACCGTCTCCGCGAGCGCAAATCTCTGTGCCGACAACGAACAGCCATCGTTCAACGGGAGTATCGGATACGGGGCTAAGTGGAACGGCTGCGACGGGTTTGAACAAGACGAAGGGGTGTCGGCGGTGTCGGTAATTCACTCCCCGTCGGGCGCGTCTGTGTCAGCAACACTGTATGTCACCATCTGGTGGGGAAGCTTCTGCTAAGAAACACACAGGAGAGAGAGGCCTGACGTGGCGGCAAGTGGTCTAAAGGTGGCAGGAACCGCCGGTGTAGTCGTGGGTGTGGCGGGTACCGCTGCGGTCAACCTCACGCCCTCGCCCTCGCCCTACTCGTTCATAGTTCCTGTTCTAATGGCGCTCGTCGGCGTCGGACTTAGGATCGAAGACGCGCTCCGAAATGGGCCGGGGAATCGCTAGCCATACTGGCTTTGTCTACCTCCGACACGGGACGTCAGGACCTGCTTTAACTTGAACGGCCGGGTGAGTGGCTATCTCACCCGGCCGTCTTGTTCAGATGGGAACTAGAGCGGGTCCCCGTAGGATCGTGGCAATCAGACGATTCACGTGTGGAAGGCGTGTCGAGCCGCCACGCACAGCTGACACTAAGGTCGGGGATCTTTACCGGCCTAGTCGGTGCTTGAGCTGTTCGTGTACTGATGGCCAATCCGAGTCTATAACGCTGAAGTAGACGCTATCCCGCTTATGGCCATCACTTAGAATCCGATGGTTCCGGAAAACGCCATCGCATGTAGCGCCGAGCTTGACGATGGCACGCTGAGATTGCAAATTTCGGATGTCCGCCTTAAAGGAGACGCGCACAGCCCCCAGGTATTCTAAGGCGTGGCGAAGAAGAAGGTAGCCAGCCTCGCCAAATATCCCTTGGCCCCATACGTCCGGCGCGAGCCACGCCCAGCCTATCTCTAGGCTTCTATGGGCGTGGCTTATGTTGATATAGCTGACGCTCCCGACTGCCCGCGACGTAGCCGACTCGATGATTGCGAACGGCAGTCGTGAGCCGTCCTGCTGCTCATGTAGCGCCTCATCGGTCATTCTCCACATGTCTTCGACGGTCCGTGTGGTTGGCTCGTCTAGGTACGTCCAGACCTCGTCATGGCTCGCCGCGGTTAGCAGGTCGGCCGCGTGTGTCCGGCTCAGCGGTTCGAGCCTCACTGACGGCCCGGCTAAGACGACCGGATCGAGGTTCATTCAGCTGACACCGAGTATAGGAGCACATGCCGATCGGCGGGAAGGATCACCTCGTACACCTCGATCGGCCGCTCTTTCTGGTCGAAGCTTGTACGGAGAAGTCGGCCCACTGGCGTGCCGGGGAGCATCCGTAGTTCCGTCGACTCGTCAAGCGACGGCATCCGCCACGTGATCTCATCCTCGTACCGTGTCGAAATGTGTCCAAGGTCTTCTAGGACCTGGTCGGTTCCCTCTGGGATGTCCGCCGGTTCCATGATCTTGCTCTCGCCGACGATGGCCAGCGGGTAATAGCTGGTCCCGAGCTGAAGGGGCTCATCGTCCGCGTATATGACGCGGCGGCGCATCGCGACTTCCGTGCCGGGTGGCACCTGCAAGTGGTCGGCGATCTCGCCGGCTGCTGCGATGACAGCGACCGTGCTCTCCTGACGTGCCCTCTTGCCCTGGGATGCGATCTGCTGAGTGAAGGTGTCATAGCGCCGGTCAGCTTCGAGCCGCTTGCGACGCGAGCCAGTGAGAGACGCGTAGTACCTCATCGGCGGCTGTGCCCGGACGAAGCTTCCCCGGCCCTGGTGGGACACGATCAGGCCTTCGTTCCGGAGGGCATCCAGTGCGAGCCGCACCGTGTTCCGGCTCGTCGCGTACCGCTTCGCCAGGTCGGCTTCGGTAGGTGCTCGGTCGCCCGGCGCTAGTTCGCCACTGACGATCTGGCCGCGCAGGATCGCGGCGAGCTGCTGGTAGAGCGGCCTAGGGTCGGCCGGGTTGAGGGCCATTGCGCCTCACTTCCTCGCGGTACTTGTACCAACAGGCTAACAACACCCCTTGACGCTCGCATCGGGCGACTGGTACTAAGTATTCGTTGGTACAACCCAACAACAAACCACAAGGAACCGCACAAGGAAGAGGCCCCGGCGGGGTGCCACCCGCCGAGGCCGTGCATCGACCCGCCTGGTGAAAGGACTACGACGATGCAGGTCAAGCGTATCGACACCGGCCCGGTTGCTGCCTCGGCTGAGCTGGCGGCGTTCAAGCCGTTGCGGTTGAACTTCGCGCAGGTGTGCCTGTACTGCGGCACCCGGTGGTGCGAGTCGCCGCTGTGCGTCGAGCAGCACGCCCGGTCGGTGTGGGCGGTGTGCCCGGACTGCGACGGTTCGGCTGCCTCGGCTGCACCAACGGTGTGGTCGAGGTGGGTCCGGCCGCCGCTGCGGACGAGGTGGGCCGAGTACTGCCGGTCACCGCGCCCGAGGCGGCGTTCTACGTGCCGTCGGCGGGTGCGTGATGACGAACCGGCCGAACGCCGAGCGCATGGCCCGCATCAAGCAGCGGTTGGCCGGGCGTGATGGTGCCTGCTGCTTCTACTGCCGCCGCCCGTTCCCGGACCTGGCACCGGCCACGGTGGATCACTTCATTCCGCAGTCTTTGATACCGGGCTGGCGGTTGCCGAACCTGGTACTGGCGTGCCTGCCGTGCAACAACGCCAAGGCGGACACCCTGCCGCAACTACTGGTCCGCCCGCTGCCCTGCCGGCCCGGTCTACGGCCCGCGCCGTGGCTGGCGATCGTGCTGCACCGGCTGGCCGTACGGGTCACCGAGTACACAGCCAGACCCACCCGGACCACCCGCCGACGCGGTGAGTCCGTACCGGGTCCGGCGCGGCTGGTCACCCCGCCGACCGTGGCGGCCATCCGGTAGCGCTTTCGCTGCTCATCCCGTATGGACACTCGGATTCCAACATCAACCCGACCTGGTTGCGCTGCTCACCCCGCGTCCCGAAACACCCGCAAACGCCCCTTTCCGCTGTGCTGATGAAGGGCTCGACTGTTGCTGCCTCACGCATCCACGAACAAGGCCGCTGACGCGGCCAGGAGGTACGCCCTGACGGGCGTGCCCACCATCCGACCCAGGCCCGTACCCGCTACCGCCACCGGTCCCACCCGGTGCGTACCCGGTGAGATGCCCCCGGCGCGGGCCGCGCGACGAAA
>DASUXA010000077.1:0-38164 GCA_036378155.1 Micromonosporaceae bacterium
CGTCCGCCACAACAAATTCGTCCTGATCGGAGCACGACCATGGAACCTCTGCTCGAGCTGCGCGGAGTCAACAAGAGCTTCGGCGTGGTGCACGTCCTGCACGACGTCGACTTCGCCGTCTACCCCGGTCAGGTCACCGCACTCGTCGGTGACAATGGTGCGGGCAAGTCCACCCTGGTCAAGATCATCGCGGGCATCTACGGCCGCGACAGCGGTGAGTACCTCTTCGACGGCAAGCCGGTCGAGGTGCACAACCCGCGCGACGTGGCCGCCCTCGGCGTCGAGGTGGTCTACCAGGACCTCGCTCTCTGCGACAACCTCGACATCGTCCAGAACATGTTCCTCGGCCGCGAACGCCGCGCCGGTCTGGTCCTCGACGAGCCGACCATGGAGCAACTCGCCGCCGACACCCTCGCCAGCCTGTCGGTACGCACGGTGACCTCGGTCCGGCAGCACGTGTCCAGCCTGTCCGGCGGGCAGCGGCAGACCGTGGCGATCGCCAAGGCGGTGCTGTGGAACAGCAAGGTCGTCATCCTCGACGAGCCCACCGCCGCGCTCGGCGTGGCGCAGACCGCCCAGGTCCTCGAACTCGTCCGCCGACTCGCGGACAAGGGGCTCGCCGTGGTGCTGATCTCGCACAACATGAACGACGTCTTCGCGGTCTCCGACCGGATCGCCGCGCTGTATCTGGGCCGGATGGTCGCGCAGGTCGCCGCGAGCGACGTCACCCACGCCCAGGTCGTCGAACTGATCACCGCGGGGCGTAGCGGGGACCTCGGGCTACCGCCGGAAACCGGCAACGGCGACGGCGAGGCTGTCGCGCCGGTCGAAGCCGGCGTACCGGCACAGGACGGCGCGCCGGCCGTCGAGTCCGTCGCGCATGGCGGCACCGGCGCGTCGGTCGACGCGCATGGCGGCACCGGCGCGTCGGTCGACGCCCCGACCCAGAACGGAGACCCAGCGTGAGCGCGACGAGCGCGGCGCAGCGCAGCCCCGCAGCCGCGAAGGAAGGTAGGTTGCCATGACCGCGGTCACCTCCGCGCAGCCGGCGAAGACCGCCGGCGGCGTCGGGTCGCTCGCCCCGTACGCCAAGGAATACCTGGGCCGCCTGCGGGGCGGCGAGATGGGCGCGCTGCCGGCGGTGGTCGGTCTCGTCGTCCTCGTCACCGTGTTCTCGATCATGCGCCCGGTGTTCTTCACCGCCGGCAACTTCGCCAACCTGTTCACCCAGGGCGCACAGGTCACGATCATCGCCATGGGTCTGGTGTTCGTCCTGCTGCTGGGCGAGATCGACCTGTCCGCCGGGTACACCAGCGGCGTCTGTGCGGCCGTGCTCGCCGTGCTGCTCACCCACCAGCACTGGCCGTGGTACCTGGCGGTGCTGGCGGCCCTGGTCACCGGTGTCGTGATCGGTACCGGGCTGGGGCTGCTGGTGGCGAAGCTCGCCATCCCGTCGTTCGTGGTCACGCTCGCCGCGTTCCTCGCCTTCCAGGGCGTGGCGCTGATCCTGGTCAGCGGCGGTCAGATCATCCCGATCCGGGACCCCACGCTGTTGGCGATCGCCAACCGCAACGTACCGCCCGCGCTGGGCTGGGCGCTGTTCGTCGTGGCGGTCGGCGGGTACCTGGCGACCCTGCTGCTGCGCCGACGCAACCGGGTACGGCGCGGGCTGCCCGCCGAGCCGGCGTCGCTGATCACGGTCCGGGTCGGTGCGCTCACCGTCCTGCTCGGCGTGGCGGTGTACGTGCTGAACCTGGAACGCAGCCGGAACACCCTGATCAACTCGCTGCGCGGCATGCCGATCGTGGTACCGCTGATGGCGGTGCTGCTCGTGCTGCTCACCTTCGTGCTCGGTCGTACCGCGTACGGACGGCACATCTACGCGGTCGGCGGCAACTGGGAGGCGGCGCGCCGCGCCGGCATCAACGTCTCCTGGATCCGGGTGTCCGCGTTCGCGATCTCCTCGACCATGGCGGCGATCGGCGGCATCGTCGCCGCCTCGCGCGCCAACTCCGTCGACCCGAGCACCGGCGGCAGCGACGTGCTGCTGTACGCCGTCGGCGCGGCGGTCATCGGCGGTACCAGCCTGTTCGGCGGCAAGGGTCGGGTGCTCGACGCGGTCCTCGGCGGCGCGGTCGTCGCCGTGATCGACAATGGCATGGGTCTGATGGGGTACAAGGCGGACGTGAAGTTCGTGGTGACCGGGCTGGTCCTGCTCCTCGCCGCAGGGGTGGACGCGCTGTCCCGCCGTCGGGCCGCCGCCAGCGGCCTGCGCTGAGACGACGAGGGACACGGGGGAAGCTGACCGATCATGCGCGCCGGCCCCAGCCAGGAGGAGATCCGCCGGTACAACCTCGGCGCGCTGCTGCGCTACGTGCACGTGCACGGTGCGCTGTCGCGCGCCGACCTGACCAACCGGATGGGGCTCAACCGGAGCACGATCGGCGCGCTCACCGCCGACTTGGCCGGCGCGGGGCTGGTAAGCGAGCGGGTACCTCGCGACCACCGCCGCGCCGGCCGCCCGTCGCTGCTGGTGGAACCGGAATCGGACCGGGTGTACGTGTACGCGTTCAGCATCGGCGTGGACCGGGTCACCGCCGCGCGGGTCGGGCTGGGCGGGGTGGTCCTCGACCGGTGGGACGCCGAACGTCCGCGCGGCGAGTTCACGCCGGAGGAGGTGGTCGCGCCGCTCGCCGGGTTCGTGGAGCGCGCCAAGCGGCAGGTACCGCCGCAGGCGCAGTGCATCGGCAGCGGCGCCGCCGTAGCGGGCATCGTCCGGCGCGACGACGGGCTGGTCCGGCTCGGTCCGAACCTCGGCTGGGTGGACGAACCGCTGGGCGCCGCCCTGGGCGCGGTGCTCGGCAGCGAACAGCCGCTCGTCGTCGGCAACACCGCCGACCTGTGCGCGCTCGCCGAACACACCCGGGGCGTCGCCGCCGACTGCGACAACGTCATCTACCTGTACGGCGATGTCGGGGTCGGCGCCGGGATCATCGCCGGCGGGCGGCGGGTGACCGGCCACGGCGGGTACGGCGGCGAAGTCGGTCACGTGGTCGTGAACCCGCACGGGCAGCCGTGCTCGTGCGGGTCGCGCGGCTGCTGGGAGACCGAGATCGGCGAGCATGCGCTGCTACGGGCAGCCGGACGGGACACCACCGGTCGGGACGAGGTGCTCGCGGTCATCGACGCGGCGTCCCGGGGCGACGCCCGCGCGCAGGCGGCGGTACGACAGGTCGGCGACTGGCTCGGCTTCGGGGTGGCGAACCTGGTCAACATCTTCAACCCGGAGATGGTGGTGTTCGGCGGGAGCCTGCGCGAGGTGTACCTGGCGGCTGCCGCCCAGGTGCGCAGCCGGCTCAACCGGATGGGACTGGCCGCCTGCCGGGAACACGTCCGGTTGCGTACCTCCGCGCTCGGCGACGATGCGGCTCTGCTGGGTGCGGCAGAACTCGCCTTCGAGCGACTGCTCGCCGACCCGCTCGACGTAGCCGCCGGTACCTGACCGGTTCGGCTGCGACGCGGCGGGCGGCTGCGGCATCGTCGAGGCATGGAGGCACGAGTCGGAGACAAACTGCACGTGCACAGCAACGCCGTGGGCGTGAAGGACCGGATCGGCGAGATCGTCGAGGTACGAGGCGAGCACGGCGCACCGCCCTACCTGGTGCGTTTCCCCGACGGGCACGAGTCGCTGCTGTACCCAGGTCCGGATTGCGTGGTGGAGAAAGTCGGACTGACGACCCAGGGCTGACGAACCCGGGCGCGATCTCTACGCTCGGCCCCGACAAGGAGGCCGTCATGGATCGCAGCCCGGTACCACATCTGTGCGCGCTCGCGCTTGCCGCTGGCGTCGCCGTCGCCGCCGTCGCCGGGTGTGCCCCGGCGGGTTCCGGTACCGGCTCGGCGACGCCCACGCTGTCCGCGCCGGTGCCGTCGACCGGTACCGCCACGCCCGGCGCGTCCGCCACCGCCACGCCGTCGCCCACCGCCCCGGCGATCCCCGACGGGTACCCGAGCGACGCCCAGGGGTACGGGCAGGCGGCGATCGCCGCCTGGGTGGCGGGACAGACGACCCGTCTCGGGCAACTCACCAACTCCCAGGCGGCTGCCGCGTTCGCCGGTATCGCCGGGCACCCGGACACGCACTGGCAGTTCGCCTCCGGTGACGGCGCCGCCGGGTCGTCGTACCTGACCTTCCGCAACGCGCCCGGCGACACGCTGCGACTGCAGGTCGCCAACCAGTACCTGGGCCAGCCGCACGCGATCGTGGACGTGGTCTTCACGCCGGCGGGGTGACGTCGCGTCGGCGGATGGAGGCGTCGGTCGCGGGCGGGTGAGCTGCCCCGTCGATCGCGGGCGGGCGGGCTGCCCCTGTCGGTCGCGGGCGGGCGGGCTGCCCTGCCCGCGGCGCCCTACCAGCCGTGCCGGTGCAGCCGCAGCCAGGCTTCGCAGCCGGCCGCCTCGAACGCCCGGTTCCGCCAACCCTCCGGCTCGTCCGCCGCGACCTGTGCGGCGACCTCCGTCGGCTGCGTGCAGCGCGCGACGCTGCGGTCGCCCCAGTCCTCGGCGGCAGCGCTGAGAACGCCGACCGCGGCGAGCGTGGCGACCGTGACACCGACCCAGCGCAGATGTACAGGCAGCGCGGCGATCAAGCCCTGGTTCGACACGCCGCCCAATGTAGATGGTCGTGGCGGTGCCCGGGGTCCCACGGTACGGGTGAACGACCGGGCGCCGGGAATGGCGGGTAGGGTCCGGAACCGTGGCGGGGCAGGGCACACCGGCGACGGCGCTGTTGGCGAAGCAGAAGGTCGCCCATCGGGTACACGGATACCAGCACGATCCACGGTCCCGGTCGTACGGCGAGGAAGCCGCGGACGCGCTGGGCGTCGACCCGGCGCGCTGCTTCAAGACGTTGATCGCCGAGGTGGACGACGCGCTCGCGGTCGCGGTGGTGCCGGTCAGCGGCTCGCTCGACCTGAAGGCGCTGGCGACCGCCCTGGGCGGCAAGCGCGCGGCGCTCGCCGACCCGGTGCTGGCGGAGCGGACAACCGGGTACGTCCGGGGCGGGATCAGCCCGCTCGGGCAGCGCAAACGCCTGCCGACCGTGGTGGACGAAAGCGCCGCGGGTCACGACACGATCTTCGTGTCCGCCGGGCGACGCGGTTTACAGGTCGAACTCGCCCCGCACGACCTGGTTCACCTGACCCGCGCGACCCTCGCCCCTATCGCCACCCGGTAACCCCTGCGAAGCGCACGACCTGTGGGCCACCGCCAGCGTCGGGGCGACTCCCCGGCGGGGTCGGCGCAAGTTCCCGTCAGGGCGCGGACGGTCGGCCGGCGAAGCGACCAAGCTTGACGCGCCGAGCGGGTCGACCGTCCGCGCCCGGCGAACCGCGTCGCCCACGGACCTACCGGTCGACCTGGGTGAAGTCCCACGAGTGCGGCTTGCGCGCGACCAGATGCCGGGGCGGGTCGGCGAGCGGACGGGGGTTGCTGCGCCACTTCGAGATCACCACGAGTCGATGATCGGTCGAGCTGAACACCTCGCTGCTGACGTGCAGCGGATCGACCTCGATCTCGGGTAGCGCACGGTCGCACACCCACGACATGAGGTCGAGGAACCCCTCCGGGTGGGCGCGCACCTCCCACATCCGCACGATCACAGCGGGCGAGGTTACACCGTGACGGTCGTCAACGGCAGCGCGGAGTCGGCAGGCAGGTCGAGCCGGCTCGCCGGGGCTCCGGCGGCGACCAGATGCGACCCGAGCGCCGCGACCATCGCCCCGTTGTCGGTACACAGTCGGGGTCGCGGTACGCGCACCGTGATCCCGTACTTCGCGCACCGCTGCTCAGCCAGCGACCGGATCCGCGAGTTCGCCGCCACTCCCCCGCCGATCACCAGGGTGTCCACCCCAAACTCCCGGCACGCGTCGACCGCCTTGGCGGTCAGCACGTCACACACCGCCTCCTGGAACGAGGCGGCGACGTCGGCGACCGGTACCGGTTCACCGGCGCGCTGCCGCGCCTCCACCCAGCGTGCGACCGCGGTCTTCAGTCCGGAGAAGGAAAAGTCGAACCGGTGTTCCGCCTGGTCGCGCGGTGCGGTCAGACCGCGCGGGAAGCGGATCGCGTCCGGATCGCCGGACCTCGCTTCGCGGTCGATCGGCGGCCCGCCCGGGAACGGCAGCCCTAGCAGGCGCGCCACCTTGTCGAAGGCTTCCCCGGCAGCGTCGTCGATGGTGGAGCCGAGCGGCGTCACCCGGCCCGCCAGGTCCTCGACCATCAGCAGGGACGAGTGCCCGCCGGACACCAGCAGCGCGATCGCCGGCTCGGGCAGCGCACCGTGTTCCAGGGTGTCGACCGCGACGTGCGCGGCGAGATGGTTCACGCCGTAGATCGGCTTGTCGGCGGCCAGCGCGTACCCCTTAGCGGCGGCAACCCCGACGAGCAGGGCGCCCGCCAGTCCCGGACCGGCGGTGACGGCGATGGCGTCGACGTCGGCGAGCGTCACCCCAGCGTCGTCCAGGGCACGGCGCATCGTGGGCAGCATGGCTTCCAGGTGGGCGCGGCTGGCCACCTCCGGTACCACGCCGCCGAACCGGGCGTGCTCGTCCACGCTCGACGCGATCGCGTCGGCGAGCAGGGTGTGTCCGCGCACGATGCCGATACCGGTCTCGTCGCAGGAAGTCTCGATGCCCAGCACCAGAGGTTCGTCAGTCATCGGTACCCATTGTGTCAGGCACGCTCGACGGGTCGAGCGCGCGCATCATCACCAGCGCGTCGGTGTTGCTCGGCTGGTAGTACCCACGTCGGACGCCGACCGTGGCGAAGCCGTACTCGTCGTACAGGCGCTGCGCCGGACCGTTGTCGACGGCGACTTCGAGAAGGACCTTGCGCGCGCCGCGCCGCGCCGCCTCGCCGAGCAGGTCGCTCAACAGGGCGCGCCCGACACCCCGGCGCTGCCGGTCGGGGCGTACCGCGATGTTGTTCACCCACGCCTCGTCGGGCGGATGGACGGCGAGGCCGGCGTACCCGGCGACCCGCCCGTCGTCGTCCACGGCGACGACGTAGTAGTTCCCGGCTGCCAACTCGTTCCAGAACATCGCCGCCGACCACCGCTCGGCACCGAAGAGCTCCGCCTCGACCGGCAGCAACTCCTCAATGTGCCACCAGCGCAGACGTTCCAGTTTCACCGCAGTACCGGTTTGCGCACGCCGGGTTGGGCGGCGTCGGGGCGGCGCAGGTACAGCGGGGTGAGCGGCTCGCCCGGCGCGCCCGCGCGCACCCGGTCGGCGGCCATCTCGGCGAGCGCGGCAACCGGCGGGTACCTCGGCTCGTCGCGTACCGGCAGCCCGAGCACGTCCGCGTAGCGCAGCGCGCCGTCACCGACCGCGACCGCCACCCCGTCGGGAAGGTCGAGGTCGGCGGGGCGACCGACAGCGGGCTCGGTGAGCCGCTTGCCGTCCCGGTACACCGCCCAGTAGATCTCCTTGCGCCGAGCGTCGGTCGCGACCAGCGCCTCGCCCTCGGCCCCGCCACGCGCGGCGGCGAGCCCCAGGGCATCGAGCGAGCACACGCCGTACGCCGGGATGCCGAGCGTCTGGCTGAGCGCGGCAGCGGTGACCAGCCCGACCCGCAGCCCGGTGAACGGTCCGGGTCCGGTACCGGCGACCACCGCCGCCAGGTCGCGGGGTCGAGCCTCGCCGGCCCGCAGGACCGCGTCGACCTCGGGTGCGAGCAGTTCGCCGTGGGCGCGGGGGTCGACGGCGACCTGTTCGGCGACGACGGTCACCCGGTCCGGACCGACGTCGACCAGGCCCGCGGTGATCGCCGGAGTGGCCGAATCGAGTACGACGATGAGCACGTATGCACCCTATCCGCCCGCCCTGACGCGCCCGCTGGCGGAGGAGCGGCCACGGCGACGGGCCGAGAGCGGTGCGGCGCCAGGCGGGGTCGGGGGCGGGTGCCCCGCGCAGGGATCACGCCTGACCGCCCGGAGCGGGCCCGGAGCGGGTACTCGCCCCCCGACCCGCAAACGTCAGCGCCCGGGGACGCTCCCGACCCCGCCGGCGTGCGAACCGAGCGCCGCGATCCGCTCGGCCCAGTCGCCGCCGTGCGGTACGAGTTCCACGACGCGCGACTCGTCGTCCCGGCGGTCGATCCGTACCTCCAGGTGGGCGTCGGTCAACTGTTCGACCATTCCCTCGCCCCACTCGACGAGGGTGACCGAATCGTCGACCGAGGCGTCCAGGTCGAGATCGTCGACCTCGGCGCGCGGGTCGGCGACCGTGCCCAGCCGGTACGCGTCGACGTGGACGAGCGGTATCCGCCCGCCCCGGGTCGGGTCGGGTCGGTGTACCCGGGCGATCACGAACGTCGGCGAGGTGACCTCGCCGGTCACGCCCAGCCCGGTGCCGATGCCCTGGGCCAGCGCGGTCTTACCGGCGCCCAACGGACCGTTGAGGACGACCAGGTCCCCGGCGCGGAGGACGGTCGCCAGACGCCGGCCGAACTGTCGCGTCTGGTCAGGGGTGGACAGCGTGATGGTCACCCGGAAGACCTTGGTCCGCGCTCGCCGTCCTGGCAAGTCTCGTCCCACGCGTCGTCGCCGCCGTTGACCAGTCGGGCCGCGAGCGCCAGGTCGTCGCGCAGCGCGGCGAGCGGCGCGCCGTTCGGTCCGAACCGGATCGCGGCGGACGGGTGGTACGTGGCGAGCACGCGTCGACCGCCGACGTGGTGCACCCGTCCGCGCGCGGCGGCGAGCCTGGTGCCCCGACCGAGGAACCAGCACACCGCGGTGAGCCCGAGCGCCACGACGAGGCGCGGCGCGAGCAGGTCGAGTTGACTTTCGAGGTACGGCCGGCAGCGGGTCACCTCGGCGGCGGTCGGCGTGCGGTTGCCCGGTGGGCGGCACTTGACCACGTTGAGTACGCCGACCTCGGCGCGGGACAGCCCGGCGTCGGTCAGCAACTGGTCGAGCAGCTGCCCTGCCTTGCCCACGAACGGCCGCCCCGCGGCGTCCTCCTGGGCGCCGGGCGCCTCGCCCACGAACACCAGTCGGGCCGGGGCCGGCTGCGGATCACCGACCACCACGTGCTGCCGGGACGCGACCAGTTCGGGGCATGACCGGCACGCCGAGATCCGGGCCGCGAGCGCGGCCCAGCCAGTGCTCGTCATCAGGCGATCCGCTCCAGGAAGTCGAGGAGCGCGGCGTTGATCTCCTCGGGATGTTCGAGGAGCGCCACGTGACCGCCATCCTTCACCACGACGAGTTCGGCCTCGGGCAGGGCCTCGCAGATAGCCTCCGAGTGTTCGAGCGGGGTGAGGGCGTCCTTGTCGCCGCAGATGGTGAGCACGTCGACCCGCTTGAGCGCTTCCAGGGCGGGGAAGCGGGCGTGGCTGTAGATGGCGCGAAGGTACCGGGCGATGACCTCGACCGGGGTGTTCGAGTTCATCTGCTCGACGTACGAGACGACCGACGGGCTCGGGTGGGTGGAACCGAAGCCGTACTTGCGGGTGAGCAGCCACGCCAGGTCGCTTGACGCGGCGCGGGCACGGTCGAGTACCGCCACGGTGACCTTGCCCGCCTGCGCGATCAGCGGCAATAGCGGACGGCGGAACCGCGCCACGACCTCGGGCAGCCCGAACGTGACCTCGTCCAGCCGTCCCGCCGAGGTGGACAGGAACACCACGCCCTGGATGCGGTCGCCGAACAGTTCGGGGTGCTGCTCGGCGAGCGCCATCACGGTCATGCCGCCCATCGAGTGACCGACGAGAACGATCGGACCGGTCGGCGCGGTCGCCTCGAGCACGTCCTTCAACGCCTCACCGAGCATGTCGAGGGTGTACTCGCCGCTGTCGAGCCGCCCCGACCGGCCGTGACCGGGCTGGTCGTAGAAGACCATCCGGTAGTCGCCGCGCCGGGTCAGCTCCTTGCGCTGGAAGTGGTACGTGCCCATGTCGAGCGCGAACCCGTGCACGAAGACAACGGTCGGTTCGGCAGCCGGCTCCGGTACCACCGAGCGCGGCACGAAGTCGAGGTCCAGGTCGACGCCGCCGACCGGCTCGACGACCTCGACGTACAGGTCGAGGTCCTGCACGGACGGCACGGTGAACGCGTCGTCGTAGGGCAGCCTGCCGAACGGCTCGTTGACGTACGGATCGGCGACCGTGACGCGGTTGCGGCGGAAGAGGAGGCGTTCAGCCGCCACCCCGACCGCGACACCCGCCGCCGCCACACCGACCACCATCCCTGCCATCGAGGACCGCCGACGCGACCGTCGCACGGACGTGCCCGGCTGCGACGCTCCGGTCACGAGCCACCGGCCACATCACTGGTTACCCCGCGGTAGGTGCGGCTAACCCTGGACCCGCCGATGCGGGTCACGATCTCGTAGTTGATCGTGTCGACCACGGCAGCCCAGTCGTCGGCCGTCGGCTCGCCCTGATCGCCGGGGCCGAACAGAACAGCGGTGTCTCCGGCGGCAACCGCGTCGTCGCCGCAGTCCAGCACGATCTGGTCCATGCACACCCGCCCGGCGATGGTACGGACCCGACCGGCGAGGCGTACCGGACCGACGTTGGACGCGGCACGCGGTACGCCGTCGCCGTACCCCATCGGGACGACGGCGAGCGTGGTCTCGGCGGGGGTGGTGTAGGTGTGCCCGTACGACACGCCCTCGCCGGCCGGTACCCGTTTGGTCAGCGTCACCGTGGCGCGGACCGTCATCGCGGGGCGCAGCCCGAAGTCCTGACCGGGGATCGGGGACAGCCCGTACACCGCGATGCCGGGTCGCACCAGGTCGAAGTGCGCGTCGGGTCGGGTCAGCGTGGCGGCGGAGTTGGCGATGTGCCGGTAGCGGGGCGTCACGCCCAGCGACTCGGCGACCGCGAGACCCTCGCGGAACACGTCGAGCTGCCGGTCGATGGTCGGGTGACCGGGCGCGTCGGCGTACGCGAAGTGGCTCCACACGCCGACCACCTCGATGTCGCCGTCGGCCTGCGCCTTGGCCGCCGCCTCGACCAGCGCCGGCCAGTCGCGCGGCGTGGCGCCGCCGCGGTTCAACCCAGTGTCGATCTTGAGATGGACCCGGGCGGGTCGCCGCGCCTCGTGCGCCGCGGCGACGAGTTCGCGCAGGAGATCGACCGACCCGGTGGACAGGTCGATGTCGGCGGCCACCCCGCGGTGCAGCGGCAGCCCGGGAGCGAGCAGCCAGGCGAGCACGGGAGCGGTGATGCCCGCCGCGCGCAGGGCGAGCGCCTCGTCGAGCGTGCACACCCCGAGCCAGGTCGCGCCGCCCAGCAGGGCGGCGCGCGCCGCCGGGACCATGCCGTGCCCGTACCCGTCGGCCTTCACCACCGCCATCACCTCGGCGGTCGTCGACGAGCGCAGCCGCGCCACGTTCTGCCGGACCGCGTCGAGGTCGACCACTATCTCGGCCTGTGCCATGCGCACAGCCTACTGATCGCCCCGGACAACGCCGGGGTACCCGGCACGTCCGGCACCGTCGGTCGCGTCGCCGACCAGCAGCCGCGCCAGCACCGGGCGGAGCGCGTCCGCGACATCGGCGGCGGTCACCGGCCCGAGCCGGGCCGCCTCGCGGCCGGCGAGACCGTGGACGTAGGCGGCGGCGATCGCCGCGCGCTCCGGGGGCAGCCCGGCGGCGAGCAACGAGCCGAGCAGCCCGGCGAGCACGTCGCCGGTACCGCCCGTGGCGAGCACGGCGGTGCCCGTCGGGTTGACCCAGGCTTGCCCGGCGGGCGTGGCGACGACCGTGCGGTCGCCCTTGAGCAGCACGGTCACGGTCAACTGGGCGGCGAGGCGCAACGCTGACTCGACCCGGTCCTCGCCCGGCGGCTCGCCGGCCAGCCGGGCGAACTCCCGGTCGTGCGGGGTGACCACCGTGGGAGCGGTACGACGGCGCAGGTCGCCGGCGAGTGCGCCGTTCGCGACCAGGGTCAGCGCGTCGGCGTCCAAGCACACCGGTACCGGTGCCGCCAGCACCGCCCGGACCTCGCCGATCGCCCGGTCGTCGGTACCGAGCCCGGACCCGCACACCCAGGCCTGCACCCTCCCCGCGTGCGCGACCGAGTCGCTGACCACGACCGAGGGGTGCGCGATGCGCACGTACCGGTCGGCGGTACCCGCATAGCGGACCATGCCCGCCGGCCCGGCGGACGCCCCGGCCACCGACAGCACGGCGGCGCCGCTGTACAGCGCCGATCCGGTCGCCACGCCGACGACGCCCCGGGTGTACTTGTCGGACGCGGCTCCCGGTCGCGGCCACCAGGACGCGACGTCGGCACGCTCGGGTACCAGCAGCGCGGGGCCGTGCCGCAGCCACGGTCGCAGCCCGATGTCGACGAGGTCGACGAAGCCGGCGAGCGGGGCGCCCGCCCCGACCAGCAGACCCGGCTTCAGACAGCCGAAGGTGACTGTGACGTCGGCGGGTACCGCCTCGCCGGGTACCGCCCCGGTGTCGGCGTCGACGCCGGACGGCAGGTCGACGGCGACGACGACCGGGCGACCGCCGTCGCTCGCCGGTACCCGTACCGCCCGCGCCACCGCCTCGGCAGCGTCCCGTCGCAGCCCGCCCCGCCCGCCGATGCCGAGAATCCCGTCCACGACCAGATCGGCTCCGACCGGTACCCGGTCGACCGGCACCCCACCGGCGACCCGCAGCGCCGCCAGTCCGCCCTGGTGAGCGCGGTCCGGGGCGAGCAGCAGGGCGTGTACCGCCGCGCCCCGCCCCGCCAGCAGCGCACCGGCGTACAGCGCGTCGCCGCCGTTGTTGCCGGATCCGACCAGCAGCAGCACGCGTCGCCCGTACACGCCGCCGAAACGGTCCACGAGCAGCCCGGCGCAGCGGCGCGCCAGCCCGGCGGCGGCCCGTCGCATCAACGCTCCGTCGGGCAGGGTCGCCATCAACGCGTCCTCGGCGGCTCGTACCGCCGCCACCCGCCACGCCTGCCTCATGACGCCTCCGTCGTCGCCGTGAGCCGCTCCGCGACGACCATCGCCGAGGCGATCCCGCCGTCGTGGGACAGCGACAGGTGCCAGCGGTCCACTCCGAGCGTGGCGGCGGCGACGGCGACCGTGCCGGACACCGTCAGCCACGGTCTACCGTCCGGGTCGCTGACCACTTCACAGTCGTGCCAGTGCAGCCCGGTGGGCGCGCCGAGCGCCTTCGCCACCGCCTCCTTCGCGGCGAAGCGGGCGGCGAGCGACTCCGGTGAGCGGGGATTGCCCGACGAGGTGACCCGCTCCGCTCCCGTGAACAGCCGCTCCGCCAGCAGCGGCGTGCGCTGCAAAGCCCGCGCGAACCGATCGACCAGCACGACGTCGATGCCGACAGCCACGATCACGCCACCACGATAAGGGTCCGACCGGCAGAGTCGGGCAACCACGACGGCGCATCCCAACCGGCCGCGCAACCTAGGCGAGAACGGCGCTGCGCGGCAACCGATGTGGACACCGACCCGCCCCGTCGAGGCGGCACGATCCACAGCGGTCGCCCGAATGGGTGCGCATTGGGTGTGCTGTACCGGTGTCCGATCCGGTCAACGTCTCCCCCAGCGATCTCCGCCGCGCCGCCGACCGCCTCGACGCGCTCGCCGACGCACTCGACTCCGGTCTGCTCCCGTTACGCGCCGCGACCAGGGCGGCGGTGGACGGCAATCCCGGCTGGGCAACCAGCGCAGCCCTGGGCGCGACCGAGTGCGCGTGGCGCGACGCGCTCAGTGGCACGGCGCGGGAACTGCGCGCCCACGGCGATCGGCTGCGCGCCGTCGCCGACGGGTACGAAGCCGCCGACCACCGCGCCGCGGAGCGGCTGGGCGAGGCAGCACGGTCGCGACCGGTACCCGCCGCGACGACGCCTCCGACACGACCGGGTCGCGGCCCATGGTGACGTACCGGCAACTGACGGCCGCCGATACCGACGCCCTCCGCGAGGCAGCCGCGGCGTGGCGGGCGGTTGCCGCTCGGACGACGACCACGGCGGACGATCTGTCCTCGCTGCTCACCCGGATGCCCTGGTCGGGACCCGCGGCGAGCAACGCGGCGGCACGCCTGTCGCGGGTACGCGGCGCCCTGGAAGCCGCCGCCCCGGCGCTGGAGAGGATCGACCAGAGCCTGACCGACCACGCCGACGGCGTGGTGGCGGCGCAGCGCGCCGTGCTCACCGCGACCGGGGACGCCGGGTACGGGCGGGTCACGGTACATGCCGACGGCTCGGTGGGGCTGGACCGGTCGGGTGAGCGGCCCGACGCGGGCGATCTGGTGATGGCGCGCCGGATCGCCGACCAGATCCGTGGCGCGCTGGGCGACGCGGAGCGGTACGACTCCCGGACGGAGGCACGACTTCGCGACGCGGCTCCGGCTGCCCGGTCGCGGTCCGGCGGGTGGGCCGGACCGCTGGCGGTACCGCCGCGTGGAGCCCCGCCGGCGCAGGTCGCCCGCTGGTGGCGTTCGCTCACCGCCGAGCAACGGTCCCGGCTGGTCCGCGAGTCGCCCGAGATCGGGCGGCTGGACGGCGTCCCGGCGGACGCCCGCGACCAGGCGAACCGGCTGAGTCTCGCCCGCGAGCACCGCAGGTTGCTCGACGCGCTGGCTCGCGACCCGCGCGACCCCGCGACACGGCGACGGCTGGCTGCGGTGGAGACGCTGCTCGCGAGGCTGAACGGTGACGGTCGACCGAGGGCGTGGCTGCTGGACCTCGACCCAACCGGGGACGGTCGCGCGGTGGTCGCGCTGGGCGACCCGGACCGGGCGGCGAACGTGCTCACGTTCGTACCGGGCGCCGGGGCGGCTCTGAACTCGATCGGTACCAGCCTCAGCCGGACCCAGCGGCTGGCGGACGCCGCCGGTGCGCGCGACCCCTCCACGTCGGTGGTGCTCTGGCTGGGGTACGACGCTCCGGACAACGCGATCGTCGCCGCGTACCCCGGGTACGCCCGGCAGGCGGAGTCCGACCTGCACCGATTCCAGGAGGGACTACGGGTCACCCATGACGGCGCCCGCTCGCACAACGTGGTCCTCGGGCACAGCTACGGCAGCGTGGTGCTCGGCTACACCGCGCGCGACCGGGGACTCGACCTGGACGACGCGATCGTGGTGGGCAGTCCGGGCATCGGCGTCGACGAGGCGCGCGACCTGCACGCCCCGCCCGGTCACGTGTGGGCGGGTCTCGCCCGGCACGACGCGATCAAGGCGGCGGTCCGGCCGACCGACCTGTTCACGCCGCACCTCGATCCGCTGCTGCGCCCGTTGCTCGGGGCTCCCGCCGGCGACCTGTGGTACGGCCCGAATCCCGCGGACCCCGACTTCGGCGCCCGGATCTTCAGTACCGATCCGGGGCGGGCAGCCGACCCGATCGGCACGCACGACGGGTACTTCGACCCCGGTAGCCGCTCACTGACCGCGATCTCCGAGATCGCCGTCGGCGACTACGGAGACGTCCGGTGACGCCGCTACTCGACCGTGACCGACTTGGCGAGGTTGCGCGGCTGGTCCACGTCGTGCCCGCGGGTCGTCGCGATCTCGCACGCGAGCACCTGCAGCGGCACCGTGGTGACCAGGGGCGCCAGCAGCGTCGGGGTACGCGGCACGTAGATCAGGTGGTCGGCGTACGGCACGACCGCCTCGTCGCCCTCCTCGGCGATCACCACGGTCCGCGCGCCCCGCGCGCGCACCTCCTGGATGTTGGAGACCACCTTGTCGTGCAGCACGCCCCGACCCAGGGGCGACGGTACGACGCAGACGACCGGGGTGCCCTCGTCGATCAGCGCGATCGGTCCGTGCTTCAACTCGCCTGCGGCGAAGCCCTCGGCGTGCATGTACGCCAGCTCCTTCAGCTTCAGCGCACCCTCCAGCGCGACCGGGAAGCCCACGTGCCGTCCGATGAACAGGACCGATCGCGAGTCGGCGAGCTGCCGGGCGAGTTCGCGCACGGGTTCCATGGTTTCCAGTACCGCGTCGACCTTCGACGGCATGCCCTGCAACTGGTTCACCACGGCGGCGACCTCGTCGGCGTACTTGATCCCGCGTACCTGTGCCAGGTGCAGCCCGACCAGGTAGCACGCGACGAGTTGGGTGAGGAACGCCTTGGTGGAGGCGACCGCGACCTCGGGGCCGGCGTGCGTGTACAGCACCGCGTCGGACTCGCGGGGAATGGTCGATCCGTTGGTGTTGCAGATCGCCAGTACCCGCGCCTTCTGCTCCTTCGCGTGGCGCAACGCCATCAGGGTGTCCATCGTCTCGCCGGACTGCGAGATCGCCACGACCAGGGTGGACCGGTCCAGGACCGGGTCGCGGTACCGGAACTCGCTGGCGAGTTCCACCTCGCACGGGATGCGCGTCCAGTGCTCGATCGCGTACTTCGCGACCATGCCCGCGTGGTACGCGGTACCGCAGGCGATGATGAACACCTTGTCGACGTCGCGCAGGTCCTGGTCGCTCAGCCGGACCTCGTCGAGGACGATCTCGCCGGACTCGGTGAGTCGCCCGCGCAGCGTGTCCGCCACCGCCCGGGGCTGTTCCGCGATCTCCTTGAGCATGAAGTGGTCGTAGCCGCCCTTCTCGGCGGCGGAGGCGTCCCAGTCGACGTGGTAGCCGCGCCCGTCGACCGGTTGACCGGCGAAGTCGGTGATCTCGACGGAGTCGCGGGTGATCGTGACGACCTGGTCCTGGCCGAGTTCGACGGCGTCGCGAGTGTGCTGGATGAACGCGGCGACGTCACTGGCGAGGTAGTTGCCCGTCGCGCCGCGCCCAACCACCAGCGGCGAGTTGCGGCGGGCGCCGACCACCATGCCGGGCTCCGACGCGTCCACCGCGAGCAGCGTGAACGCGCCCTCCAGCCGGCGGCACACCCGGCGCATCGCTTCGGCGAGGGCGCCGCCCGGCAGGTGGCCGTCGTGGGACCGCACCGCGGCGAGTTCCGCCGCGAGCAGGTGCGCGACGGTTTCGGTGTCGGTGTCGCTGCGGAATTCCACCCCGTCTGCCTCGAGGTCGACGCGCAGCTTGGCGAAGTTCTCGATGATCCCGTTGTGGATGACCGCGACCTGCCCGTCCGCCGACAGGTGCGGGTGGGCGTTGCGGTCGTTCGGCGCCCCGTGGGTGGCCCAGCGGGTGTGACCGATGCCGGTGGTGGCCCCGGCGAGCGCTGACCCGTCGTGGTCACCCATCCGCTCAGCCAGCGCCTTCTCGAGGTTCGCCAGCTTGCCGGCCCGCTTCTCGGTCAGCAGGCCGTGGTCGACCACGACCGCGATACCCGCGGAGTCGTACCCGCGGTACTCCAGGCGGCGCAGCCCGTCGAGCACAGTTCCCAGCGCCGGCTCGTCCCCGGCGTAGCCCACGATCCCACACATGGCCGGTACCCTATCCCAACTTCGCGCACGCGCACTGTTTGTTTGAGTGCCTTTCGCGCAGACGGTTTGATCGGAACTCCGAAAGTGGCAGCGACCGCACCGGAGGCGACCAGCCGGTTTCGATCATTATCAATACAATCGGGTACCCCGCCACGAACGGCAACCGATCACACCCGCCGACCGGAACGGACGACCGACCGGCAGCGCCACGCTGCCGGCGGCACCCGACGCCGATCCAGCGACGACAGGGACGCGATCAGCGGGCTGACGGATCAGGCAGCCGGGCTGGCGGCGCGTACCGCCGCGGCGATCCGCTCCGCGACGGCGGTAGCCGTCTCCACGGTCGCGGCTTCGACCATCACCCGCACCAGCGGCTCGGTACCGGACGGCCGCAGCAGCACCCGACCCGACTCGCCGAGTTCCGCCTCGGCGGCCGACACCTCCGCGAGCACCGACGGATCGGCGGCTCCAGCGGACCGGTCCGCGACCGGTACGTTCAACAGCACCTGCGGCAACTTCGTCACCACGGCCGCCAGCTCGGCGAGCGGCGCCCCCGCCGCCGCGACCGTCGCCATCAGGTGCAGCCCGGTGAGCAGCCCGTCCCCGGTGGTAGCGTGCGCGGGCATCACGATGTGCCCGCTCTGCTCGCCGCCGAGCGCCAACCCGTGCGCGCGCAGCGCCTCCAGCACATACCGGTCGCCGACCCGGGTCTCCAGCATCTCGATGCCGTGCCGCCGCATGGCGAGCCGCAGACCGAGGTTGCTCATCACGGTGGCGACCAGCGTGTCCCGGGCCAGCTCGCCGCGCTCGCGCATGGCGAGGGCGAGCATCGCCATGATCTGGTCGCCGTCGACCTCGTCGCCGTCGCCGGTCACGGCGAGGCAGCGGTCCGCGTCGCCGTCGTGGGCGAGACCGAGATGGGCGTCGTACTCGCGGACAGCCGCCTTCACCGGTTCCAGATGCGTCGAACCGCACCCGTCGTTGATGTTCAGCCCGTCGGGCTGGGCGTGGATCGCGATGACCTCGGCGCCCGCCGCCTCGTACGCGGCGCGGGCGACCGCCGACGCGGCCCCGTTGGCGCAGTCGACGACCACGCGCACCCCGTCCAGCGGGTGCGGAACGGTGGCGACCAGATGGTCGACGTACATCGAGGCGGCGCCGTCCAACTGCCGGACCCGACCGATCGCCGCGCCGGTCGGTCGCCGCCACGCCGCCGAACTCGTGGTCGCCGACTCGATCGCGTCCTCGACGTCGTCCGGCAGTTTGTGACCGCCCGAGGCGAACAGCTTGATCCCGTTGTCCGGCATCGGGTTGTGCGACGCGGACAACATCACACCCAGATCGGCGCCGGTCGCGCCGACCAGGTACGCGATCGCCGGGGTGGGCAGCACGCCGGCGTCGAGCACGTCCGCGCCCGCGCTGGCCAGTCCCGCGATCACCGCGGCGGACAGCATCTCGCCGGATGCGCGCGGATCGCGTCCGACCACGGCGACCGGCCGGTGCGAGGTGTCCCGCTCGGCGAGCGTGTGCGCGGCCGCTACCGCCACCGCGAGAGCCAACTCGGGGGTGAGGTCCGCGTTCGCGCGACCCCGTACCCCGTCGGTACCGAACAAACGCCCCATGGCGCCGCCTCTCTTCACCGGGGCTGGAAAAAGCCAGTGGCCGGGCGTCGCCCACGATAGTGGGCGTACCCCCGGCCACGAGGTCAGGCGGGCACGTTCAGCGCTTCGAGTACTGCGGCGCCTTACGGGCCTTCTTCAGACCGTACTTCTTCCGCTCCTTCACCCGCGCGTCACGGGTGAGGAAGCCCGCCTTCTTCAGCGCCGGGCGGTCGTCGGGGTCGTTGTCGCACAGGGCACGCGCGATCGCGAGCCGCAGCGCGCCGGCCTGGCCGGTGATGCCGCCGCCCCGCAGGTTGGCGATCACGTCGACGGTGTCCGCCTTGTTCGCGGTCAGCAGCGGCTCCCGCACGACCTGCTGGTGGACCTTGCTCGGGAAGTACGTCTCAAGGTCGCGGCCGTTCAGGACGAACTTGCCGGTACCGGGGACCAGGCGCACCCGGACGATGGCTTCCTTGCGCCGACCCACGGTCTGGATGGGTCGGTCGCCCCGCGCCCGGTGAGGGGTCGCCGGGGTCTCCACGGCCGTCGCGACCGCGGCCGGGGTCGGGATGGTGCTCTCCATGCTGCTTCCTTCGCCCGCGCTCACTGCGCGATCTGCTTGATCTCGAACGGCTGTGGCTTCTGGGCCGCGTGCGGGTGCTCAGGACCCGCGTACACCTTCAGCTTCTTCAGCAGCTGCCGGCCGAGCTTGTTGTGCGGGAGCATGCCCTTGACGGCCAGCTCGATCGCGCGCTCAGGGCGCTTGGTCAGCAGCTCCTCGTACCCGACGCGCTTGAGCCCGCCCGGGTAACCGGAGTGCCGGTACGCGACCTTGGTCTGTCGCTTGTTTCCGGTCAGCGCCACCTTGCCGGCGTTGATGACGATCACGAAGTCGCCGGTGTCGACGTGCGGCGCGAAAGTCGGCTTGTGCTTGCCGCGCAGCAGCGTGGCGGCGTGGGTCGCCAGGCGGCCCAGCACGACGTCGGATGCGTCGATCACATGCCATTGACGCTCGATCTCACCCGGCTTCGGGCTGTACGTACGCACAGGTCTACCTTGTCTCGTCGTCGGTCGTTGAGTGCGATCGCGCAGCGGGCCGCGCAAGGGAATTTCGCGTACCCGGCGAGCCGGGACGCCTAGCTATCGCACAACAGCAGCCAACAATACAAGCTGTCTGCCACGAGGGTCAAAGTGACCTCGCCCAGCCCTCCCGCGGGGGCCCACCCACCCGCGTCACCTGCCTCAGCCAAGGAATCACCCACCGGCGTCACCCGCGCCCGGCGCGGGATCGCCCACCATGTGACCTGCTGGTAGCGGGTCGAGTGCTCCGTTCAGCGGGCCCGGCGCCCGTGTGGTGGAATGTCGGAACCTGAAGATGCGAGCCCCGAAAATTGACGCGTGAGGTCCCACCGCCCGATGAACAGTGTCGTCGCAAGCCGCCCCGAGCCGTGCCGGACGGGGCACCCGTCCAAACGTCGCAAACGGGCTCGCGGAGCGGTCACCTGACATGGTCGACCTCGGGCTGGCCCGGCGACCCGGTTCCGGCGGGGACGACATCCCCAGCCGGACGTTCGAACAGTCGCGACTGTCGGTGCCGGCGGCCCGGGATTGGGTTCTGAGCTTCGTCTCGGACCTGTCCCCCGATCTGGTTCAGGTCACCGCGCTACTCGCGTCCGAACTCGTGACCAACGCCGTGCTGTACGGCTGCGGGCGCTTCCAGGTGTCCGTGGAAAGAAGCCGGGACCAGCACCGCGTGCGGGTCGGCGTGACGGACGCCGGCAAGGGGCAGCCGACCCCGCGCCACCCGGACCGTACCGCCGAGCACGGCCGAGGGTTGCAGCTGGTCAAGGCGTTGGCGACGGCGTGGGGTGTACGGCGCGGACCCTGCACCAAGACGGTGTGGTTCGAGCTTCGGACGGCCCGCCCGGAGCACCCGCAGGACCAGCGGACCGACTCGCGCTCCGCGGAGCGCGGGCGAGCGCCGGCCGGCGGTACCACCCGTGCCGACAACGCCACCGCGCCGGCACGCTGGTCGCGGTGGCGTACCCGCGCTGTGCAACGGCTGCGGGACACCGGTACCCGCTGACCCACGACCACGCCCCGACACCGGGTAGCGAAGTGCCACCGGTGCCGTCGCGGCGGTGAGGCAGCCGGTCGGGATCAGACGCGCACGCCGGCGCGGGCGCGCTCCGCTCGCAGCGTCGCCATCGCGTGCTGTACCACGGTGATCAGCACTTCCTTGACCGACTCGCGCTGGCGGGCGTCGCACAGGATCAGCGGTACCTCGGGCGCGATCGCCAAGGCTTCGCGCACTTCCTCGATCGCGTACCTCGGCGCGGAGTCGAAGCAGTTGACACCGACCACGTACGGCAGCCGGCGGTTCTCGAAGAAGTCGATCGGAGCGAAGCTGTCGGTGATCCGGCGCGTGTCGACGAGTACCGCGGCGCCCAGAGCACCGCGGATCAACTCGTCCCACATGAACCAGAAACGCGTCTGACCCGGCGTACCGAACAGGTACAGGATCAGGTCGTCGGCCATCGTGATCCGGCCAAAGTCCATGGCCACGGTGGTCGTCTGCTTGCCCGGTACCTTTGACGGATCGTCGATGCCGACCCCGGCCGCGGTCAGCACGGCCTCGGTGGTCAGCGGCGTGATCTCGGAGACCGCGCCGACCATCGTGGTCTTACCCACGCCGAAGCCTCCGGCGATCACGATCTTCGCCGACGTGATCCTGCCGGCGGGCGACAGGCGGGTCGCGTCAGAGCCTGCGAAGTCCACTGAGCACCCTTTCCAGCAGTTCCATGCGGTCGTCGTCGTTCTGTTCGAACAGCGGTTCGTGCAGGGCGAGGAGCCCATCGGCGACCATATCGCCGACCAGGACCCGAGCCACGCCCAGCGGGAGTTGGGTATGGGCGGAGATCTCCGCGAGTGACTGCGCGCGACCGTCGCAGAGGTTCGCGATGATCTGCTTGTCCCGCCCGAAGAAGGCGGCTTCCTGCTGCCCGCGCGGGCTGGTCAGCAGTACCGCTTCGATAGCGATGTCCTGCCGGGGTTCGGTTCGCCCACGGGTCACCGCGTACGGACGCACCAGAGCGCCCCGAGGATCGTTGTTCGACCTCACAGCAACCTCACCCCCTCCTCCACTCGGTCCGGCAGTGCACCTGGTCAGTGCTGCTGCGCCACGGCTTGTCGGGGCAGCGGTACGAGTGCCGCACCGACCCGCTCGACGAGCAGCGCCATTTCGTAACCCACCTGGCCCACGTCACAGTTGCGCGCGGCGAGTACCGCCAGCGACGAGCCGTCACTGATGGACATCAGGAACAGATAGCCGCTGTCCATCTCGACGATGGTCTGCAGCACTCGACCGCCGTTGAAGTACCTGGCGGTGCCGTCGGTGAGGCTCACCGTTCCGGCGGCGATGGCCGCGAGCTGCTCGGCGCGGTCCGGCGGCAGGTCCCGCGAGGACGCGAGGAGCAGACCATCTGCTGAAATGGCGACCGCATGCGCGATCCCGGGAACGTGGTCCACGAAATTGGTCAGCAGCCAGCTCATGTTCTGCATGGCGCCGGTACTCATGGTCATCTGATCGTCTCCTCGGTAGCCGGAGGCTCAGCGATGGGCGGTGATCCCTCCGCGCCGGACCGCCCGCGCTGCACGCCTCGGTGGTACGCGGAGAGCAGACCCCGCACTTCCTCGGGGCTGCGGCGGGTCCGGCTCTTCGTCACCTTCGAGTCGACACCGCCGGGCACCAACTGCGCGGACGGTACCCGCTTGGGCAGGCCCGACCGGGTTGTTCCGCCGGTGGTGGGCTGGGCGGCCGCGGAGGCGGCGCGCCAACCTTCGTCCGCGCGGGTCCGCCAGGTCTCCTCGTAATCCGCGCTGCGCTCCGGCGTCCGCTGTTCGGGGATCGGCGGCGGGGCGGGAACCGGCGCGGGCCGCGGAGCCGGCTGTACCGGCATAGCCGAAGGCGGGGCGGACACCGGGACGGGTGCGGGAGCGGGCGGGGCGGGGCGGGCTGCCGGCGCGTTGACCTGCGCCCAGCCGCCCGTCGCCGAGCGGCCGTGGCTGCGGAACCAGACCGCCTCCATCTCGCGGAAGATCGGCAGTTCGGCGGTGTCGTCGGCCACCTGCCCCGGTTGGCGCGCGGTCGCTGCTTCGCTCGTCCGGACTGTAGTCGTCGGAGCGTCCCAGTTCCCGGCGGCTCCGGTCGCTCTGGTGTCGCCCGTCCGGGTCTGGGGCGGCGCGCTGGTCTGCGCGACCGTGTTGAGCGCCTGGGTCTGGAAGCTGTGGTCGGCGAGGGTCCCCGCGCGCGCCGGCACCAGTTCGGGGCTCGCCGGCATCGGCCAGTTCGGCGGAGCCGACTGCGGTGCGGGCGGCGGCGGGGCATACGCCGGGGCTGGCGGTGGGGTGGACGGCCGCGACGGAAGCGGCGGCAGCGCCGGGGCGCCCTCCACCGCGAGCGGCGAGCGGGGACGTGTGATGACCGGCTCGCGACCACGGACCCGCGGCAGGATGAGGATGCCGTTCGGAAGTGTGACGTTCGCGACAGTCCCGCCGTCCGGGTTCGGTCGCAGTTCGACCTTGATGCCGTACCGCGACGCCAGCCGGGCGACCACGGCGAGACCCATCATCCGGAACGCGGACACGTCGACCGTCGGCGGCGCGGCGAGGCGCGCGTTCAGCGCCGCCATCTGCTCGACGCCGAGCCCCAGACCGCGGTCCTCGATCTGGACGACCACGTAGTCGCCGATCCGGCGTCCGTCGACCAGCACCGTCGAGGTCGGCGGCGAGAACCGGGTGGCGTTGTCGAACAACTCGGCGAGCAGCCGGACCACGTCGTTGACGGCGTGCGAAAGGACCTCGACGTCCTGGTCCACGGTGCCGAACTCGATGCGGTCGTACAGCTCGACCTCGGACTGCGCCGCGCGCACGATGTCGATGAGCAGCGCGTCCTCGCGCCGTGGCGGGTTCGAGTCGGCGCCCGCCAGGACCAGCAGGTTCTCGTCGTTCCGGCGCATTCGGGTGGCGAGGTGGTCCAGCTGGAACAGTCGCGCCAGCCGCTTCGGGTCCTCTTCACCGCGCTCGATCTGGTCGAGTTCACCGATCATCCGGTCGACCAGGTTCTGCGAGCGGCGGGCCAGGTTGAGGAACATCGCCGACACGCTGGTACGCAGGGCGGCCTGCTCGGCCGCGATCCGGACCGCCTCCCGGTGGACGACGTTGAACGCCGCCGCCACCTGGCCGATCTCGTCACGGCTGTCCAGCTGGATCGGGTCGCGTACCTGGTCGGCGATCTCTTCGGGAGTCGTCTGACTGACGTCCTGCGCGTCGCGTAGTCGGGCGACCGCTTCGGGCAGGTCCCGGCTCGCCACCGCGAGCGCGCCCTCCCGCAGTCGGGCCAGCGACCGCGCCATGGTCCGCGCCACGAGCAGGGCGAGCAGGACGGCGATGGTGAGCACCACGATGATGACGGCGGCTTCGACGACCGACTGCCGGTCCTGCGCGGTCTTGATCGCCTGGGCGTCCTTGACCAGTTCGTTTTCCAGCCACTGTTCAGCCCAGCGCATCAGGTCGATCACGGCGCCCACGGCTTGGGCCACGTCGCCGGCGCTGACCAGTGCCGACGGCGCACCCACGGACCGGGTCACCTGGGTGACCATCCGGTCGGCGAGGCCGACGGCGTCACCGGTGATCGTGGTGTCCACGATCTGCTTCTGCGCGGGCGTCGCGGACAGCGAGAACGCGAGGAACGCTTCCTGCTGGCTGGTGAGGGTGGCGACGAACGAGGTGTACTGCCGTTCGTCGATGCGCCCGGATGCCAGCGCGGCGAACGCGACCGCCTGCTCGTCCTCGGCTGCCGCCTTGGCCTTGCCGAACGCGGCGGTCGCGCGAAGCTCGTTGGCGATCGTCGGGTCGGTGGCGACCTGGCTCACGTCCTGGGTGTATCCGACCAGGTCGCTCACGATGACGCCGTAGCGGAGCACCACCTCGGCGATCGAGGCGCTCGGCTGCGCCACCACCCGCTGCCGGATGTCGTCGATCGTGCTCAGCTGCTGGTCGATCCGGTTGAGCCGGTCCGCGATCACCGGCGGCACGTCACCCAGTCGTTGACGGTGCGCGGTGTACGTCGCCACGGCGGCGTCGGTTTCCTTCGCCTGCTTGTTGTAGGCGTCGGACTTGCCGGGCTTGGCGAGCAGTTCCGCCGCCGCCATCCGTTCACGGTGGAGCTGGTGGGACAGGCTCGACACGTCCGCCGCGAAGCTCGCCAGCGACGCTGCCGTCGCCGCGTCCGACGCCCGGGTGCGGGCGTCGACCAGACGGAACCCGGCCAAGGCCACGATCGCGACGACCGGCACGACGAGGATCATCGACAGCTTCGCGCGGATCCGCGCATCCCGCAGGCTCCACATGCGTGACCGCCCTGGCGGAGCTGCGGATTTGCCGGGTGCGGACAGAATCGTCCCGCTCGGCGTGCTCACGTCATCGCCTCCGTCCAGATGTTCCGGCCGCACTCGACCCGCCCCGAACGAAACCGCGCAGGGTCTGTCGGGCCGCGCAATTTCATCACGTCCCACGCGACAACGGAAGCCTAGGGTAGTCGCCAAGCGCTGTGCATTGTGGACACCGGTCCTGTGAATCGCCCGTCATCGCCGTGCTGACCTGCGCCGTCAGCCGCCGGCTCGGGTGCGCCGACCTGGCTGTGCCCGCCACGATTACCATTCGTCACGCGATCGGCGCACGGGTAGGCAGATCGTCGCTTGACCCTACGCACGGCCATTGGCAAGGTGGTGTCGCCACCCAGCCAGAACCGTCGAAGCCGGTGGCGATCGACCACAAGAGACCGGCACCGACACGTCCGAGGATTTAGGGCTGGCGGCCCCTCTTGTCGCTCACCGAGGAGGACCGAGTTGAGGCTCAACCGTGCCGTCGCGGCCGCGCTTCTCGCGACGTCGCTGACGTTGATCACCGGCTGCCAGACAGCCGGCGACACCACCGGCGACACGCGCGACCTCGTGATCGCCGCGGATCTCGAACTGAACGGCGCGGACGCCGCGATCGGTCAGGTGTACGAGCGCGCGCTGCGGCTGAAGGTGGACGAGATCAACGCCTCGGGCGTACTGGGCTCCCGGAAGGTCAAGCTGCAGGTCCGCGACAACCGTTCGGACCGGACCCTCTCGACGGGCAACATCACCGACTTCACGAACGACCCGTCCGTCAGCGCGATCATCACGGGTGCGTGCGCCGAATGCATCGTGTACTCCGCGAAGCGCATCGACGACCGGCATGTGCCGACGATTTCGCTGTCCCCGGCGGACGTCGTCACCCCCGTCGAGGACCGCCGGTACATCTTCAAGGTCGCCCCGAACGCGGCGGACAGCGCCGCGGCGCTCGCCAGTGAGATCCAGCACGACGACGTCACCAAGATCGGTCTGCTGACCACCGACGACGCGTACGGCAAGACCGGGCGCGAGGTGATGACGCAGGAAATCGACAAGCTCAAGGGCACCGCCAACTCGTCGGCCAGGAGCTGGCGCAAGCCGTCCGGTCCGGAGATCGCGACCAGTACCACCATCCGGCCCACCGACACCGACGTGAGCCAGGCGGTCGACCTGCTGCTGGCGAAGAACATCGACGCGATGGTGGTGTGGGCGTTCCCGAACCAGGCGGTCGCGATCGCCGAGGCGGCGCGCAGCGCCGGGTACAAGGGCAAGCTGTACTTCGACGCGGCAGCCGCGGGCAACCTGTTCCTGTCCGGTCCCGCCGCCGAGGCGACCGAGGGTACGAAGCTCGTGTTCAGCCAGACCCTCGCGATCGACGACGTGGTGGCGAGCACCCCGGCGAAGGCGGCCCGCAAGCAGTGGTTCGAGGACTACACGTCGCGGTACGGGGCGTACAACGGGTACGCGTCGTTCGCCGCGGACGCGGTCCAGCTCCTCGTCAACGGTGTGGTCGTCACCGGCGGCGTGGACCGTGAACGGCTGAAGGACGTACTCGAGACGTCCCAGTTCGATGGTCTGAGCGGACAGATCCGCATCACTCCGGACAACCACTCGGGGCTGATGCCCCAGGCGTTGACGTCGCTCATCGCGCGCAACGGGCGGTGGCGACTGGGCGGCTGACGCCCACGTGACGCGAAAGCGGGCGCCCGGCCTCGGCCGGGCGCCCGCTTTCGTTGTCCGCGACAGTCACTCGCTGGTGGCGCCCGCCCACGGTACGACCAGCCGTTCCAGGCCGACCAGCAGGTAGAACAGCACCACGCTCAGGACGGACAGAATGACCAGCGCGGCGAACGCGATCGCGGTGTCGCCGGACGCGCCGCTGGACTGGATGACGTAGCCCAAACCGTCGGAGGAGCCGGCGAACTCGCCGATGACCGCGCCGATCACCGCCAGCGAGACGGCGACCTTCAGTCCGACGAACACCTGCGGCATCGCGGCCGGGAAGCGGATCTTCCTGAACGTCTGCCAGCGGCGGGCGTCCAGCGCCCGGGCGAGTTCGGTGAGGTCGGCGGGGGTCGAGGTCAAGCCGGTCGCGGCGGAGATGACGATCGGGAAGAAGCAGATCAGTACCACCATCACGATCTTGGGCGTCGCGTCGAACCCGAGCCAGACGACCAGCAGCGGGGCGAGGGCGAGCTTCGGGATGGCGTTGAGCCCGACGAGCAGCGGGTAGATGGCTCGGGACACGACCCGCGAGGCGGCGATCGCGATCGCCAGGATCAGCCCGGCGACCACCGCGACTCCGAAGCCTTCCAGGACCTCGACCAGCGTCACCCAGGTCTGCTTGGCGAGGTAGTCCGGCAGCCGCAGGAACGCGTCGACCACGTCGGGCGGCGACGGCAGCAGAAACGACTGGATGTGGAACAGCGCGGTCGCCAGCCACCAGACGGCGACTGTGGCAACCGTACCGGTGACCGGCAGCAGCACGGACGACGCCCGGTCACGCGCGACGCCTGCAGAAGATCGGGACACGGGTACCTCCCTCATGCGAGCGCGGTCCCGTCCGTCTCAACGAGACGGACGGGACCGCGCCATTGCGTGGATCAGCCCTTCGGGGCCAGGTCGAAGTCGACGACCTGGTCCGGGGTCAGGCCCTGCTTGATCGCGCCCGCCGCCTGCAGGATCGCGATGCTACGGGCAACCCGCTGCTGGTCGAAGGCGCCGACCGGGACACCGGAGGAGCTGGACCGCACGTACGACGCCATCAGCGTCATCTCGGCGGCGGCGGTCGTCGGGTCCTGCTGCGGCTGGTACTCGTGCAGGATCTGGCCGGCCTCGTCCGGGTGGTCGATGCTCCACTGCAGCGACTTCATCAGCGCGCCGATGAACCGCTTCACCAGGTCCGGGTTGTCCTTCACCATCTGCGACCGGGTGACCAGCGCGTTGCCGTACAGGTCGGTCAGGTAGTCGCTGTACGCCAGGAACACGGCCTTCTTGCCGCCGGCCGCCTTCTCGATGGTCGGCTTGCCCACCGCGAACTGCCCGATGACGTCGACCTTGCCGGCGGCGAGCATCGCGGGAAGCTGGGGCGGGGTGAAGTTGACGATCTTCACCTTGTTCGGGTCGATGTTCGCCAGCTTCGCGTACGTCGGGAACATCAGCGTGGTAGTCGAGTTCGGCGAGTCGCCGAACGTCTTGCCCTCGAGGTCCTTGGGCGAGCTGATGCCCCGACCCTCCAGGGTCATGACGCCGGCGAGGGTGCGCTGGTGGATCGCGGCGAGCGCGGTGATGCCGGTCGCCTTCCCGCTACCCAGCAGGATCAGCTCACCGGTGAAGTCCACCGGCGCGAAGTCGATCTGACCACCGGCGACGAGCTTCGTCGTCTCGCTCGTACCGGCGCCCGGCTTGACGTCGACGTCGATGCCCGCGTCCTTGAAGAAGCCCTTCTTGATGCCGACGTAGATGTACGCCTCACGGCCGAACATGCCGAAACCGGTCGCGTAGTGCACCTTGTCGAGGGGCTTGTTGGCGTCGCCTGTGTTCTTCTTGTCTGAGCTACCAGAGCTGCCGCAGCCGGCCAGCGCCAGCGTGACCGCCAGCGCCGCTACGGCGGCGGTACGGGGGAACCTCATTCAGACTTTCCTTCCCAGGGGGGTGGGTGCGGCGACATCGGGCTGTCAGCGATGCCGCTGGGGGGTGGCACGTCAGTGCGGGCAACAGCCTAAGCGGAACCCCAGACTTGTTACAGGAGACGTCCCTCGGTCCGCAACGTCACTTGAGGACTGTGCCCACAGGTAGGTGCGCGACGTGCGGCATTGGAGCTAACCTGTCCGCGGTCCGAGCCCGAGCACGGACCGCCGTACTGGGGAGAAGTAGCTGATGATCGAGCTGACCGGAGTGTCACGGACCTTCACCGGTCGGGCAGGAACCGTCGAGGCGCTGCGCGGCATCGACCTCGACGTCGCAGCCGGTGAGTTCGTCGCCATCGTCGGGCGCTCCGGCTGCGGCAAGTCCACGCTGCTGCGGCTCATCGCCGGGCTGCTGCCCGCCACCAGCGGTCAGGTACTGGTCGACGGCACGCAGGTGAGGAAGCCGCGGCGGGACATCGCGATGATGTTCCAGCGTCCGGCGCTGCTGCCCTGGCGGTCGGTCATCGACAACGTGATGCTGCCGGTCGAGTTCCTGGGCTGGCGTCGTTCCGAACACCTCGACCACGCACACCAACTGCTCAAGCTGGTCGGACTCGAGGAGTTCCACCACCGCCTGCCGCACGAGTTGTCCGGCGGGATGCAGCAGCGCGTCGCCCTCTGCCGCGCGCTCATCCAGCAGCCGCGGGTGCTGCTGATGGACGAACCGTTCTCGGCGCTGGACGCGCTCACCCGCGAGGAGCTGTCCGTCGAACTGCAGCGCATCCACATGGAACACCGGGCCACGATCGTGCTGGTCACCCACTCGATCGAGGAAGCGGTGCTGCTCGCGGACCGGGTGGTCGTGCTCAGCCCACGACCCGGACGGATCCGCCGGGTGCTGGACATCAACATTCCGCGACCACGTTCGCTCGGGCACAACGCGCACCTGGAAGATGTCGCCGAAGCGAGCGCGGAGCTGCACGAGCTGCTGATGGACGCGCCCACCACCGAACCGGTGCGCTGACCGTCCGGTTTTGGTGTCGTCAAGAAGAAAGGTCCGGCGCATGCGCCTGTTCATTTTCATCGAGCCGCATCGCGGCGCCACGTACCATGACCAGGCCCGCGTCGCGCAGCGCGTCGAGGAAGGCGGGTTCGAAGGGTTCTTCCGCGCCGACCATTACATGGCGTTCGGCGAGGAGCAGCGGCTGCCCGGTCCGACCGACGCGTGGCTGACCCTCGCCGGTCTGGCGCTGCAGACTTCCCGCATCCGGCTCGGCACGCTGGTCACGTCCGCGACGTTCCGGCTGCCCGCGGCGCTGGCGATCAGCGTGGCGCAGGTCGACCAGATGAGCGGCGGGCGGGTCGAGCTGGGTCTCGGCGCCGGGTGGTACGAGCGGGAACACGTCTCGTACGGCATCCCCTTCCCCGGCGTCAGCGAACGCTTCGACCGGCTGACCGAGCAGCTCGAGATCGTCACCGGGTTGTGGAAGACCCCGCCGGGCGACCGGTACAGCTTCCACGGCGAGCACTACCGGCTCGTCGACGCGCCCGCCCTGCCCAAGCCGGTACAGCGACCGGGGCCGCCGGTGATCGTCGGCGGGCGCGGTCCGAAGCGGACCCCGGAACTCGCCGCGCGTTTCGCCGACGAGTACAACGTGCCGTTCCAGTCGCCCGACGTGGTCGGCAAGCACTTCGACCTGGTACGCGAGGCGTGCGACCGGCTCGGTCGCGAGGACAGCGGTCGCGCCCCGCTGCGGTACTCCGCCGGGGTCGTGGTGTTCTGCGGACGCACCCAGGAGGAGGTGCGCCGGCGCAGCGCCATCATGTACGAGAAGTCGGCGCTGCCCTCGGAGTACCACGTCGCCGGCAGCCCCGCCGAGGTCGTCGACCGGCTCGGCGCGTACGCCGAGATCGGCGCGAGCCGGCTGTACCTGCGTATCGGCGACGTGACCGACCCCGACTACCTCGACCATCTCGACCTCATCGCGAGCGAGGTGCTCCCCCAGGTGCAGACCGGGTGAGCGCCGACCCGCCCCGGTGGGTCGCGGCGTGGTGCTCGACGGACGCCGTCGGATTGAGACGTCGGGTCGGGTTGACGAGTGCCTAACGGTTCAGCGGGTCGCGGCGCGGCGAGCGCGCTCGTACGCTGACGCCCATGGTTCTACCGACCGCTGCCCGGGCTGCTGCCGCCGCCGTCACCGGGGCGTTCCTGACCGCGGCGGGCCAGCTCGGCGTGGCGTACGGGCTGGGCATCCTGCGCTGGGACCGGGAGTTCACCGGTACCCACGCCGACCTGTGGGCGGTGCAGCTCACCTGGGTGGCGTGGATCTCGGCGGTGTCCGTGGTCGCGGGTGCCGTCATCGGTGTCGATGTCGTTCGTCGTGCCGGACGCCCGCGCGGCATGGGTCTGCGGGTGATCGCGTCGCTCGCCGCCGCGGTGGGCGGCGCGGTCACCGTGCCGCTCGTCTGGCTGCCGGCACGGTTCGCGCATCCGCCCACGCCGACCAGTCCCGGCTTGACCGCCGGGATCGTCGCGCTGGTGGCGCTGGTGCCCGGCGTCCTCGCCGCGGTGGCGGTGGTGTCGGTCGCGCCGGTCGCCGCCGACGTCGCGGCGATCGTGACCTGGTCCGGGCTGGCGGCGCTGGCGTCCGTGATGTGGTCCGTCGGCAAGGGCGACGCAGTCGTCGCACCGCGCCTGGCGATGCTCGGCGGTCACGGTCGTTCGGTGCAGGCCGCTGCGGTGTACCCGTTGATGCTGGGCGTCGTCGTGCTGGTCACGCTCGTTGTGGCGGGTACCGCGCGTTGGGCCGGGCGACCGAAGGTCACGGTCGCCACCTGCGGCGCGGCGGGGCCGCTCCTGCTCGGGTTCGCGTACCTGATCGCCGGCGCCGGCGGCGGCGACCTGCAACGGGTCCCGTACACCGCGGCGCTGGTATCGGTACCGCTGGCGGTGCTCGTGTCGGTCGTGGTGGCGTTCGCCCGCCGCCCGGTCCGCTCGACCGCGCCGACGGACGCCGAACCCGTCGCGCCGGCGACCGACGCCGGACCGGTCACACCGGTGACGCATGCCGTACACGTCGGGTCGGCGACGGGCACCGGACCGGGCGCCGACCCGACGGTCGACGAGGCTGCGAAACCCACGCCGGTACCGGCTGCGAAACCGAAGCCGGCGGTTGCGCCGTCGCCGACCGCGTCGAAAGCGCCGGTACCGTCCGCGCGTACCGCGCCGGACGCGATGCCCGCGCCGGCAGCGCCGCCGACGCACCCGGGTACGACGACGGCGGCTGATGCCGACGCGACCGGTTCACCGGACCAGCCGAGCGCGAAGTCCGGCGCGCGGCGCGGTCGCCGGAAGCGGGGCACCGCCGACGCCGAGCCCGTTCAGGAGTCGGACTACGTCGAGTGGGTTCGCGCGCTGGGCAGCGACGACAGGTCGGACCAGCGCCGGGCGGTACCGGCGCCACGACACGCCGACCCTGCCGAGGACCGACCGCGCCGAGGTCGGCGTCGCGGCATGCTCGGTCTGAGCGACCCCGACGAGTAGGCGGACGCTCCACCGGGCGTCGCCCGGTCCCGGCCGGACTTCGCGACCGTCACGCCACAGGGACCGTCACGCCACGTCCCATACCGGTTCGGCGGTCTCCAGCACCTCGCCGTCTCCATTGAACAGCAGGTACCGGTCGAACGATCGGGCGAACCACCGGTCGTGGGTGACGGCGAGCACGGTACCGGCGAACGACCGCAGCCCCTCCTCGAGCGCTTCCGCCGAGGCGAGGTCGAGGTTGTCGGTCGGCTCGTCGAGCAGCAGCAGGGTCGCGCCCGACAGTTCCAGCAGCAGGACCAGAAAACGCGCCTGCTGCCCACCGGACAGGGTGCCGAACTCCTGGTCGCCCTGGCTCGCCAGGTCGTACCGGTTGAGCGCGCGCATCGCCGCGTGCCGGTCCATGCCGTCGCGGTGCTCGTCGCCCCGCCACAGGATGTCCACGAGGGCACGACCGACCAGGTCGGGTCGGTCGTGGGTCTGCGAGAAGTGACCGGGGCGCACGCGGGCACCCAGCCGGGCGACCCCGGCGTGCGCGACGGGCGCGAGGGTACGACCGTCCACCGGGGACGACGCCGGATCGGGGTCGGTGCCGCCGCGCGCGAGCAACCGGAGGAAGTGTGATTTTCCGGTACCGTTCGCGCCCAGGACCGCGACCCGGTCGCCGTACCAGATCTCCAGGTCGAACGGGTAGGTCAGACCGTCCAGTTCCAACTGTTCGCAGACGACGGCCCGCTTGCCGGTCCGGCCGCCGGTCAGCCGTACCCGGATGTCCTGCTCCTTCGGGGGCAGCGGCGGCGGACCCGCCTCCTCGAACTTGCGCAGCCGGGTGGTCGCCGCCTGGTACCGCGACGCCATGTCCGAGTTGTACGCCGCCTTCTGCTTGTACATCAGCATCTGCTGGCGCAGTTTCTCGCGTTGCTCGTCCCAGCGGCGGCGGTTCTCTTCGAGTCGCTCGTGCCGGTCGACTCGCGCCGCGTGCCAGGACGCGAACCCTGCCGGGTGTACCCACGCCGACCCGCCTTCCACCGCGACCACCCGGCCGGCGGTGTTCGCCAGCAGTTCACGGTCGTGCGACACGTACAGCACCGATTTCGCCGACTCCCGCAGCCGCGTCTCGAGCCAGCGTTTGCCCGGTACGTCCAGGAAGTTGTCGGGCTCGTCGAGCAGCAGCACCTCGTCGCTGCCGCGCAGCAGCAACTCCAGCGCGAACCGTTTCTGTTCCCCGCCCGACAGGGTCGCCACCCCGCGCTCGCGCGCCACGTCCCAGGCGAGGTCCAGGGCGGCGACCGAGGCGGTGTCGAAGAGGACCTCGGCGTCGTACCCGCCGACCTCGCCCCAACTGGTGAGGGCTTCCGCGTACGCCAACTGGGCCCGCTGCGCCGCGGCGGACAGCCGCCCCCGCGCCTCGGCGTCGCGCAGCGCGCGTTCCGCTTCGGCGAGCCGGCGCCCCGCGTCGCGCAGCGCCGGAGCGGATAACGACAGGGCAAGGTCCGCCAGCGTGGTCGAGTCGGCGATCATCCCGATGAACTGGCGCATCACGCCGAGTCCGCCGTACCGGGAGATGACGCCCTCGCGGACCGGCAGGTCACCGGCGACCATGCGGAGCAGCGTCGTCTTGCCCGCGCCGTTCGGTCCGACCAGTGCGACCTTGGCGCCCTCACCCACCCGGAACGACACGTCGGCGAACAGCACGCGACCGTCCGGCAACGTATGACCGACGCCGGCGACGTCCACGTACCCCACGCCGCGCGATTCTGCCCGCGCGGGGCAGGGCTGTCGCGGGATTTATCCCGCGACCGTCACCGCCGGCGCCTCGCGACCGTCACTCGTCCTCGTCGGACCGGCTGACCCGCAGCACCCGGTACCCCTTCTGCGAGGCGAACCGCTCCACCTGCCAGCCCTGCTCGGTCAGCCACTTCTGCAGCGAGTCGCCGCCCAGATTGCGGGCGACGACCAGCCAGCCCGTACCGTCCGGGGCAAGGCGCGGCAGCCAGCGACCCAGCAACGCGTGCAGTTCGCTCTTGCCGACGCGGATCGGCGGATTGCTCCAGATCTCGTCGAACCGGACCGACTCGTCGACGTCGTCGGGGCCGGTCGCGACGATCCGACCGGCGACCCGGTTCGCGGCGGCGTTGCGTCGAACCAGGTCGAGGGCGCGGGTGTTGACATCCACCGCGTACACCGTGGCGTCCCCCGAGGTGTTCGCCAGCGCGCAGGCGATCGGTCCGTACCCGCACCCGAGGTCGAGGTAGGTGCCGCCGCGGGGACCGGGCAGCGGCGCCTTGCGCAGCAGCACGGCGGTACCGGGGTCCAGCCGGGTCGCGGAGAACACTCCGCTCCCGGTGACCAGGTGGTACGTACGGCCGCCGACGGCGACCTCCACCTCCCGCTCCCGTTCCGGCGCGGTGGGCTCGGCGGCGAAGTAGTGGTCTGCGGTCACCCTGTCATTCTCTCCGGTCGCCGTCCACCTCGTCCGACGGACGTCGGGTGCGACCGGACGTCCAGGGTCTCTGTCCACCGATCGGCGGTTCGGTACCCTATCCGCCATGACGCACGGGTACCGGCCGCCGGCCGGCGGGTGGTCGCAGCCCGACCAGCCCCGATACACGGGCGACGGCACGACCGGCTACCCGAGCGGCGGTTATCCGAGCACCGGATACCCAAGCGGTCAGTACCCCGCGCGTAGCCGACGGGCGGACAGCCGTCGGTCCCGCCGGTCCGGTCACGGCTCCGGTCGCCGTACGCGCGGTCCCGCCAAGCCGCCGAAGACACCCGGCCATCGGGGCTGGACCGTGGCGCTGTCGGTGCTGGCTGTCCTGGTGCTGATCGCGATCTGCGGCTCGGGGGCGTACTTCGTGCTCGTCGACGAACGCCAAGGCTCGGCGGGCGCGGGTCGGACCGCCGCCAAGAGCCCGGAGCCGAGCCCCCGGGACATTTCGAGCCAGGCGAAGGACCCGACTCCGCTGACCGAGAAGGAAGTGTTCCCGACCCGGACCATCCCGGTCGACCCGAACCGGAAGCCGTACCAGGTCGTCAAGACCCAACTGCTGAAAGACTGCAGGAGCGCCGCTACCGACCAACTGGTCAAGGTGCTCGCCGACGCCGGCTGCACCCAGGTCGTCCGGGCCACGATGAAGTCGCCGACCGGCGCGTACATCGTCACGGCGGGTGTGTTCAACCTGCGCGACGAGGACGCCGCGTTACAGGTACACGACGCGGTCAAGCCGACGATCGACGCGAAGAAGGGCCGCTTCACCGGGTTCGCGGCGGGCAGCGGTACCGACGTCATCGCCCGGTCCGCCACCGAGCTGGGCTGGGACACGCGGGGGCATTTCCTGGTGTACTGCGTGATCGCGCGCGCCGACGGCAAGACGTTCGGCTCGGCGGACCAGCAAGCGACACGTCAGATCATCGCCGACCTGGTCACCAGCTACCTGCTGGGCACGGTCATCGAGAACCGGACGGTACCGGTCACCGCGTCAGCGACGCCCTCACCTGCCGGGTGATCGCGGCGCGCGCCGCGAACAGCGCCGGCTGGTCCGGATAGTCGACGGCGACCAGGGTCAGACCGTGTGCCGGTGCGACGACGACCTCGTTCGCCCGCTCTTGACGGCTGAGCAGGGCTGCCGGCCAGTCCACCGGACGCCGACCGTCGCCGACCGCGAGCATCGCACCGACCAGGCTTCGCACCATCGCCTGACAGAACGCGTCCGCCTGTACCGTCGCGACCAGGACACCGTCGGGTTCGCGGCGCCAGTCCAGCCGGGTGATCGCCCGGATCGTCGTGCCGTGCTCCTTGCGTCGGCAGTACGCCGCGAAGTCGTGTTCGCCGATGAGTCCCGCCGCCGTCGCGGACAGCCGGTCCAGGTCGAGCGGGCGCGGCCAGGCGAGCGTGTCGCGGGCACGCAGCGGCTCGGCGCCCCACGGCGCGTCGCTCACCCGGTACTCGTACCGGCGGGACAGCGCCGAGAAGCGGGCGTCGAACGTCGGCGGTACCTCGGCGACCGCGCGCACGCGGACGTCCGCCGGCAGCAGCCCGGCGAGCCGCCGGATCAGCGTGCCGCGCAGGTCGGCCCAGGTCGCGGGTGGTACGTCCAGATGGCACACCTGGCCGGTGGCGTGTACGCCCGCGTCGGTACGTCCCGCGACGGTCAGCCCGTCCACCTCGCCGAACAGGCGGGTCAGGGTGTCGGCGAGAACACCGGCGACGGTACGGCGTCCGGGCTGGGCGGCCCAGCCGGAGAAGTCGGTACCGTCGTACGCCACGTCCAGCCGCAGCCGCACGCGGTCGGGCCCGGTACCCCCGTGGTCGGGAGCACCGGGCCCGGTCGGGTCGGGCGTAGCGGTCAGGACTCGTCAGCCCCGTTGTCGGCCGCCGCCTCGGCGGACCCGGTGGGCTCCGCCGAAGGCTCGCTCGTCGCGGCCGGCGTCGTGGTCTCGTCCTCGCCGGCCAGCGCGGCGACCGCGTCCTGCCGCTCGGTACGACGCGCCGCCGCCTTCGCGGCCTTCGCCCTGGTCGGCGTCGCGACCTCGAGCTCCTCGACCAGTTCGATGATCGCCATCGGCGCGGCGTCGCCCTTGCGGACGCCGGCCTTCACGATCCGCGTGTACCCGCCGTTGCGGTTCGCGTAGCGCGGGGCGATCTCGTCGAACAGCGTGTAGACCACGTCCTTGTCCCGGACCACGGTGAGCACCCGGCGACGCGAGTGCAGGTCACCGCGCTTGGCGAAGGTGACGAGGCGCTCGGCGAGCGGGCGCAGCCGCTTGGCCTTCGTCTCGGTGGTCGTGATCTTTCCGTGCTTGAACAGCGACGTGGCCAGGTTGGCCAGCATCAGCCGCTCGTGCGCGGGGCTGCCGCCGAGGCGGGGACCCTTGGTGGGCGTGGGCATTGTTTCCGGCTCCTCACAGGTATTCCCGGCGGCCCACCGGCCGCTGGGCAGGCAGCGCTACAGCTGCTCGGTCTCGCGGTAGTCGTCGGTGTCGTAGTCCACGTCCGAGAAGGTGTCCACGACGTGGGTCGGGTCGAAGGTCGGCGCCGAGTCCTTGAGGCCCAGGCCCATGCCGGCCAGCTTCATCTTCACCTCGTCGATCGACTTCTGCCCGAAGTTGCGGATGTCGAGCAGGTCGGCCTCGGTGCGCCCGATGAGCTCGCCGACCGTGTTGATGCCTTCCCGCTTCAGGCAGTTGTACGAGCGGACGGTCAGGTCCAGCTCCTCGATCGGCAGGGCCAGGTCGGCAGCGAGCTGCGCGTCCTGCGGCGACGGGCCGATGTCGATGCCCTCGGCGGTCTCGTCAAGCTCGCGGGCCAGGCCGAACAGCTCGACCAGGGTGGAGCCGGCCGAGGCCAACGCCGTCCGCGGGGTGATCGACGCCTTGGTCTCCACGTCGACGACGAGCTTGTCGAAGTCGGTGCGCTGCTCGACCCGGGTCGCCTCGACCCGGTAGGTCACCTTGAGCACCGGGGAGTAGATCGAGTCCACCGGGATCCGGCCGATCTCCTGCCCGGGCTGCTTGTTCTGCGCCGCGGTGACGTACCCCCGGCCCCGCTCCACCACGAGCTCCATGTCGATCCGGCCCTTGCCGTTC
>DASUXA010000078.1:0-29990 GCA_036378155.1 Micromonosporaceae bacterium
CGGCGGGCGGCGGCCGCCTGGGGCGCCCGCCGCCCGACCGGCTCCGAACCCGAGCATCTCGACCGGATCGCCGAGCGGCTGGGCGGGCTTCCGCTCGCCCTGGAACTGGCGGCTGCCCGGCTCGCGGTACTGTCCCCAGCCGAGCTCGCCGCGCGACTCGACGACCCCCTGACCGCCCTGGGCGGGGCGCTCGCCCTGGGCGAAGGCGGGTCGGGCGCTCCGGACGCCCGACCGCTGCCCTCGCGCGAACCGGGGAGCCGACACGCCAGCCTCGGCGCTGCCCTGGACTGGTCGTACCGCACGCTCGCCGCCGACCCGGCGAGGCTGCTGCGTTGGCTGTCGGTGTTCGCCGGACCCGTCGACCTGGGCGCGATCGAGTGGCTGGTCGGCTCGGACCCGCTCGACGCGCTCGCCGTGCTCGTCGACAAGTCGCTGGTTCAGCCGGAGACAACTGGGGACCGCTCGACCTACCGGCTGCTCGGACCGGTCCGTGCGTACGCCGCCGCGCACCTGGTCGCCCGGGGCGAGCAGTCCGCCGCCAGGGACCGCCACGTCGCCTGGTGCCTACGCGCGGTACGAGCCGCGACCGGCGAGGCGGACGGACGCCCCGCTGCGCCGTCCGGGTACCCCCTCGATCCACTCGCCGAGGAGGTGCGCGCCGCGCTGCGCTGGTCGGCGACCGAAGGAAGCGGCCGCCGCGGGCTTCGGCTGGTGACCGCCCTGGACCTGTGGTGGCGTGAGCGCGGGCTGGTGGGCGAGGCGCGGACCTGGCTGTACCGGCTGGGCGAGCGGATCACCGTGACCGGCGAGGACGTACCGCCGGGCGAGGCGGGCATCGGCTACCTGGCGCACGCGCGGTACGCGGCGCTGGAGGGCGACTACGACGCGGCGGCCCGGTTCTGGCGGCGTGCCGAGGCGTGGGCCCGTCGCTCAGGTGATCCGGCCCTGCGGGCGCGGGTACTGGCTGAGCGGGGCGCGCTGCTGCTCGGGGCGGGCGGAGCCGGTGCGCAGCGCATCGGGCGTGCCGACAGCACTGGTCACCGGGTGTCTGCGCGGCGTGGCGAGCACCCCGGGCATGTCGGGCGTCCGACGCGCGGAGCGCGCCGCCCCGGGTGATCCGAGCACTCCGGCAGACGACACGGCGGAGGGCCAGGGCGCACGCCCTGGCCCTCCGCCGTGAACGTTAGGAGACCACCCGTGCGGGGCTCGGGTTGCTCTCGTTCCACAACCTGTCGAGCGCCGTCACGTAGTACGTGTACGACTTGCCGGGCTCGGCGGTGGTGTCCACCCAGGACTGATCCGGTCCGTCCACCCGCCGCAGCGTCGCCACCACGTGACCGGCGTCGGCGAAGCCGCACGTGTCCGCGCCGGAGGTGCCGTCGAACCGGTACACCACGTACGAGGCGACATCGCCGTAGACGGTGCCCTGGGCGGTGTCGTGCCAGGTCAGCGTGACCGCCCCCGAGGCGTTCCGAGCCGAGGCGGTGACCACCGGGAAGTTCACCGGCTTCGCCGGAAGCTGGGTCATCGTCGGGATGAGCGCCGGCTTCGAGTAGTGGTCCGCCGCCAGGATCGAGATCGAGTTCAGTCGGTCGGCGCGTACCTGTACCGCGCTGAAGTGCACGTCACCGGAGACGTTGTACTGCTCGTTGAACGTCAGGTGCCGGCTCAGCTCGTTCGGGTCGAACCATGCCGCCGGCTGACCCGCCGCCGCCACCTTGTAGTCCGCCTGTCCGATGTAGAGCTGCACGTGGGTACCGGTGACCACGTCCGACCACCACGGCACCAGCTTGGCGTAGTCGGCGACGGGCAGCCCGATGTTCCAGTACACCTGCGGCACGACGTAGTCGAGCCACTCGTTCTTCACCCAGGTACGCGTGTCGGCGTAGTTCGCGTTGTACGACTCGGTGCCGTGCGTGTCCGAACCCAGCGGGTCGGACGACGCGTTGCGCCAGATGCCGAACGGGCTGACACCGAACTTCACCCACGGCTTCGCCGCGTGGATACGCTGGTCCATCTCCTGGATGAGCAGGTCGATGTTGTGCCGGCGCCAGTCGCCCTTGTCGGTGAAGCCCGCGCCGTACCGGGCGAACGTCGCGTCGTCGGGGAAGTCCTGCCGCGCCGCCGGGTACGGGTAGAAGTAGTCGTCGAAGTGCACGCCGTCGATGTCGTACTTCGTCACCGCGTCCATCATCGCGTCCTCGACGAAGTGCCGGACGTCCGGAATACCCGGGTTGTAGTACAGCCGGCTGCCCGCCGCGTTCACCGGGTAGGCGACCGCCCAGTCCGGGTGCTGGCGCACCGGGTGGTTCGGGGCCAGCTTGGTGATGTCCGCCCCGGCGCCGCTGGGCGCCGGCATGCTCACCCGGTACGGGTTGAACCAGGCGTGGAACTCGATGTTCCGCTTGTGCGTCTCGGCAACCATCCAGCCCAGCGGGTCCCAGCCGGGGTCCTTGCCGCGCACCCCGGTCAGGAACTCCGACCACGGCTCGTACGGCGACGGCCAGAACGCGTCGGCGGTCGGTCGGATCTGCACGAACACCGCGTTCATGTTGAGCCGCTGCGCCATGTCGAGCCAGCCGTCGTACTCGGCTTTGAGGGTCTGCTCGTCCAGCCCTTCGCGGCTCGGCCAGTCGATGTTGACGACGCTGGCGATCCACAGCCCGCGCAGCTGCCGCTTGGGTGTCGCCGGGTTGACCGGGCAGCCGTTCCGGTCGACGGTCAGTCCGCCGGGCGCGGCGCTGCCCGGACCGGTCGCGTCGGTGGTTGCCGCGCCGGTCGTGTCGAGCGTGGCGACATCGCTCGGGTCGTCGGTACCGATCGGTTCGGCGCTCGCCGGGTTGGCCATCGCGAGCGCGCCGAGCAGCGCGGTGGCCAGCAGAGCCACCCGAAGGCGGCGTCGGTGGGTCATGCGATTCCCTCCGGTAGGGGGTGGGATGTCCGGGGGCTTGGCCGGGGTCAGCCGGTCGGCCGGCGGCGACAAGCTCCGGCTCCTTCGCGTACTCAGAAAGAAACTTTCACGGCTCGACCGGCCGCGCGCAAGGGCTTACCGGATCGAATTCTGTTCGTCGGTAATCGCCGGGCTCTCGGCGACACAGAGCAGAGTGACAGTCGCCTAGACACGCGGGAGTTCGGATGGGTCCACCGGGAAAGCGCGACGAGGACTGGTTCAGCCGGATCTACGTCGCCGAGTACCCGCACATCGTCAAGTACGGCCAGCGTCGGCTCGCGGATGCGGAGGCATCCGCCGAACTCGCCCAGGAAGTGTTCGTCGTCGCCTGGCGACGGCGCCACGAAGTACCGGACCACAGCCTGCCCTGGCTGTACGGGGTGGCCCGGCGCCTGTTGGCGAACCAGTGGCGGGCCCGGCGTACCGCGCCGGACGTCCAGCCGCTCGCCGACGCGGACGTGATGAGTGGCGTGGGTTCGCCGGGTTCGGACGCCACGGTCGGCGTGACCGATGTTCGGGCCGCTCTGTCCACCCTGTCCGATCTGGACCAGGAGATTCTGCGCCTGGTCGGCTGGGAGGAACTCACTGTCGCCGAGACCGCGCAGGTTCTCGGGTGTACCCGCACAGCGGCGGCGGTACGCCTCCATCGCGCTCGCAAGCGCCTCAACGCCGCCATGTCGAGCCGGGCTGTCGGGCCGGGTGCACAACCGGCGCTCGCCCAATCATGAGAGGACGACCTTCAATGTCTGGAGAACAGCGAACCCGCGCTCTCCTCGGTCCGGCTGATCCCGCCCGGGACGCAGTCATAGCGCCGCCCCGGCTCTCGGCGCATGACCTGATAGTCCGTGCCGAGTCCGCCCCGGAGCCGCTCCGACACCGGCGCGCCCGACCGGCACGCCGGCTGGCGGTGGTGGCGGCAGTCGTGGTCGCCGCAGCCGCCGGGGCCACGGCGGTCATCCACACCTTCGGTCCAGTGCGGGCGGACCACGCGCCGGTCGCCGGGCCGCGGCGGCCAGCCGCGCCGGGTTCGGTGCTGGTGCCGGTGGCGTACCAGTTCACCACCGATGCGCACCCGGCTGAAGCCGAGCTACACGCCCTCGCCGCGAGAATCAGCGACGCGCCCTACGACGGCAGGACCGGCCGATACGCGTATCACGAGTACAAGGATTGGGGATCGCCAATCACGTCGTCCCCGGACGGACGCTACGTCGTGGGCGAGACAATGGACTTCAAGGTGTGGCAGGCCGACGACGGTGCCGGCCGCCAGATCCAAACCGCGCTCGAGCCGCAGTACCCGGATCAGGCGTCGCGTGACTACTGGGAGAGCCACCCGGGAACGAGCGCGCCCATCGGACAGCCCCTCACGATGACGCTTCCGCGTGGCCACCTCACCCCGCTGCCGTCCAACACTGCCGGGCTGGCCGACGTGCTCGATGTGCGCTCCGGCGGCGCTGCCGTGGCGAAGCAGATCAGTATGGTGTACGGGCGGTACGTGGTGCCGCGCCGGACGCGGGCCGACATTTTGCGGGTGCTCGCGGGCGTACCGGGATTCGTCTGGCGGGGCAACGTCGTCGACCGGGCCGGTCGCGCGGGAGTCGCGGTAACCTTCGACGACCGGGAGCATGCCGAGCAGGTCCTGCTCATCTTCAACCCGACCACCGGGGAGCTGCTGGCGCAGGAGATGATCCGCACTGACACTTCGAAGTGGGTCAGCGCGTACCGGCTGATCCTCGCCACCGACCGGACTGACCAACTCGGCTGAACCAGGCGCCCCGGACAACTCGTTGGGGGTGCCGCCAGCGGTTCCGCTGGCGGCACCCCCAACGACGCGAGGCGTTACAGGATGGTCCAGGTGTCGCCCGCGTTCAGCAGCGAGGCGAGCGCCTTTTCCGGCGAGTCGACGCCCGCCTTCGCCTTCTCGACCTGACCGCGCACCACGTTGTCGTACGAGTCGCGGTTGACGTCGCGGAACACGCCGATCGGGGTGTGGCGCAGGTCGGGACCGGCGAGGCGGGACAGCGCGAACGCGTACGCCGGCTCGGGAACCGTGGCGTCGTGTACCACGATCTGCGCCGGGTCCACCTCGGCGGTGGCGCGTACCGTCAGCCCGAACCCGCCCGGCGCCTGCACGACCGCCCATTCGCCGTCCTTGCCGAACGTCACCGGTTGCCCGTGCTCCAGCCGGATCAGGTAGTCGTCGCGGGTGTCCGGCTGCTTGAGCGGGTCGAACGCGCCGTCGTTGAAGATGTTGCAGTTCTGGTAGATCTCCACAAACGCCGACCCGGTGTGCTGGGACGCGGCGCGCAGCACCGAGGTCAGGTGCTTGCGGTCGGAGTCGATGGTGCGGGCGACGAACGACGCCTCCGCGCCGAGCGCCAGCGACAGCGGGTTGAACGGGGAGTCCGCCGAGCCCATCGGGGTCGACTTGGTGATCTTGCCGACCTCCGACGTCGGCGAGTACTGCCCCTTGGTCAGCCCGTAGATCTTGTTGTTGAACAGCAGGATCTTCAGGTTGACGTTGCGGCGCAGCGCGTGGATCAGGTGGTTGCCGCCGATGGACAGCGCGTCGCCGTCACCGGTGATCACAAAGACCGACAGGTCGGGGCGGGACACCGACAGTCCCGTCGCGATCGCCGGCGCACGGCCGTGGATCGAGTGCACGCCGTACGTGTTCATGTAGTACGGGAACCGCGACGAGCAGCCGATACCCGAGATGAACACGATGCGTTCACGCGGGATGCCGAGTTCCGGCAGGAACGACTGGACGGCCGCGAGGATCGCGTAGTCGCCGCAGCCCGGGCACCACCGGACCTCCTGGTCGGACTTGAAGTCCTTGGCGGTGAGCTTGACGGCGGTGGGCTCAGGCATTCTTGACAACCTCTTCGAGCATCGACTCCAGTTCCGCGGCGGTGAACGGCAGGCCGCGGACCTGGTTGTAGGAAATCGCATCGACCAGGTACCGCGCCCGGATGACCGCGGCCAGTTGACCGAGGTTCATCTCCGGGATCACCACCCGGTCGTACCGGCGGAGCACGTCACCCAGGTTGCGCGGCATCGGGTTCAGGTGCCGCAGGTGCGCCTGGGCGACCGGCAGACCGCGTTGGCGCAGCGCTCGGCACGCCGCGCCGATCGGACCGTACGTCGAGCCCCAGCCGAGCACCAGGACGCGCGCCTCGTCGGGGTCGTCGACCTCGAGGTCCGGTACCTGGATCGCGTCGATCCGGGCGGCGCGGGTGCGCACCATCAGGTCGTGGTTGGCGGGGTCGTACGAGATGTCCCCGGTCTTGTCGGCCTTCTCCAGACCGCCGATGCGGTGCTCCAGACCCGGCGTGCCGGGGATCGCCCACGGTCGGGCGAGCGTTGCCGGGTCGCGCAGGTACGGCAGGAATTTGCCGTCCGGTCCGTTCGGCGCGGACGCGAACTGCACCCGCAGGTCCGGAAGGTCGTCCACCTCCGGCAGCGCCCACGGTTCCGACCCGTTCGCGAGATATCCGTCGGACAGCAGGATCACCGGCGTCCGGTACGTCAGCGCGATCCGGGCCGCCTCGATCGCCGCGTAGAAGCAGTCGGTCGGCGACTTCGCGGCGATCACCGCGACCGGCGCCTCGCCGTGCCGGCCGTACAGCGCCATGTTCAGGTCCGCCTGCTCGGTCTTGGTCGGCATACCGGTCGACGGTCCGGCGCGCTGCACGTCGATCACGACCAGCGGCAGTTCCAGGGCGACGCCGAGCGAGATCGTCTCGCCCTTGAGCGCCACGCCCGGACCGGACGTGGTGGTCACGCCGAGGGCACCGCCGTACGACGCGCCGACCGCGGCGGCGACCGCGGCGATCTCGTCCTCCGCCTGCATCGTCGTCACGCCGAACTTCTTGTGCTTGCTCAGCTCGTGCAGGATGTCCGAGGCCGGCGTGATCGGGTACGCACCGAGGAAGACGGGCAGCCCCGAGCGCACCCCGGCGGCGACGATGCCCAGCGCCAGCGCGGTGTTGCCGGTGATGTTGCGGTACGTGCCCGGTCGCATCCGAGCCGGCTTGACCTCGTACCGGATCGCGAAGTCCTCGGTCGTCTCGCCGAAGTTCCAACCGGCGCGGAACGCGGCGATGTTCGCCTCGGCGAGCTCCGGTCGCGAGGCGAACTTGCGGCGCAGGAAGCTCAGGGTCGACTCGTACGGCCGGGAGTACATCCAGGAGAGCAGCCCGAGCGCGAACATGTTCTTGGCGCGCTCGGCGTCCTTCTTCGAGATGTCGAAGTCCTCGAGCGCCTTGACGGTCATCGAGGTCAGCGCGACCGGGTGCACCGTGTACCCGGCGAGGGACCCGTCGTCGAGTGGATTCGCCGCGAACCCGACCTTGGTGAGGTTCCGACTCGTGAATTCGTCAGTATTCACGATGATCGCCGCGCCGCGCGGCAGGTCGCGCAGGTTCGCCTTGAGCGCCGCCGGGTTCATCGCGACCAGTACGTCCGGCGCGTCGCCCGGGGTGAGGATGTCGTACTCGGCGAAGTGGACCTGGAAGCTCGACACGCCGGGCAGCGTGCCGGCGGGGGCGCGGATCTCCGCCGGGAAGTTGGGTAGCGTGGAGATGTCGTTGCCCAGCTGCGCGGTTTCGGAGGTGAACCGGTCGCCGGTGAGTTGCATACCGTCGCCGGAGTCGCCCGCGAAACGGATCACCACCCGATCCAGTTGACGGACCTGCTTGGTCACGCCGTCACCTCGCTTCGCCAGGTACCGCCGTGACCGGCGGCGTCGTATTCCCGATGACCTCGGTGCACTCGGCCATTCGTGCGGACCTCCTCGGGGGGACGACCGTTGCGGGGATGCAACGTCGTCGTCGCCCCGCTTCTTCCTACACCCGAAGCCTACGTCGCCACTCGAGGGCGCAGAGCAGTCCCCAATACTGGTGGACTGACCGGGTGACGGTGGTAACAGTGGTGTAAATCACTGGGCACAGACGAGCGCCGATACGTGGCGTCAGGCGAGCCCCCGGCGCGCCACCCGGGGCGGTCGATCGCCCCGGATCGCCGACACCATGTCCAGTACCCGCCGGGTCTGCCGGACCTGGTGCGCGCGGAACACCCGCGCGCCCAGCCACGCGGCGACCGCCGTCGCCGCGTACGTGCCCTCCAACCGCTGGTCCACCGGCAGGTCCAGGGCTTCGCCGACGAAGTCCTTGTTCGACAGCGCCACCAGTACCGGCCAGCCGGTCGCCACCAGTTCGTCCAGCCGTCGGCTCAGTTCCAGCGAATGCCTGGTGTTCTTGCCGAAGTCGTGGGCCGGGTCGATGAGCAGCCCGTCGCGGCGCACCCCCAGCCGTACCGCGCGGTCGGCGAGCCCGGTGACCGTGTCGATCACGTCGGCGACCACGTCGCGGTAGGCGACCCGGTGCGGTCGGGTACGCGGGCGCAGCCCGCCGGCGTGCGAGCAGACCAGACCCGCGCCGGTCGCGGCGGCGACCTCGGCCAGCCCCGGGTCCCACCCGCCCCAGGTGTCGTTCAGCAGGTCCGCACCCGCCGCCACGGCTTCCCGCCCCACGTCCGCGCGCCAGGTGTCCGTCGAGATCACCACGTCCGGGAACTCCGCGCGGACCGCCGCGATGATCGGTACCACGCGGCGGATCTCCTCGTCCCGGTCCACCGTCGCGCCCGGACCCGCCTTGACGCCGCCGATGTCGATGATGTCGGCGCCGTCGGCGACCGCGCGCTCGACCGCGCGCAGGGCGGCGTCCGCCGCGAACGTCGCGCCCTTGTCGTAGAACGAGTCCGGGGTGCGGTTCACGATCGCCATCACCGCCAGATCGCCGGGCCCGAAGGTACGCCGCCCGAGGCGCAACTCGCCTGGTGTCACATTCACCCCGCCATCATCGTCGCCGCGCCGGTCACGGCACCCGGAGCGTCCCGGCACGAACCGGTCACGGTACCGGGGTCGCCCCAGGTACCGGGCCCGTGCCACGATCGACCCATGGCGCAGTTGTTGATCCTGCTCGTCGTCGCCCTGGTCGTCGGTGGGCTGATCTTCGGCGTGGCGGTACTGGTCACCGGGCGTGACCGGGGACTGGAACCGGTCGAGCCGGATTCCCGTGCGGTACCGCTGCCCACCGACCGTCCGCTCGACGAGGCGGATCTGAGCGCGACCCGGTTCGACACCGCGTTACGCGGCTACCGGATGGACCAGGTGGATCGGGCGCTGCGCCGCGCCGGGTACGACATCGGGTACAAGGCCGAACTGATCGCGGTCCTCGAAGCGGAGGTCGCCGCGCTGCGCGAGGGTCGTCTCGACGACGCCGAAGCGCTGCGCGCGGCGCGCGAGCGGGCGGCGGGCAGCGGCGCGGAACCGGGACCGACCGTCACCGCCGAACCGGAACCCGAAGCGGAGCCGGGGCGCGAAGCGGAGCCCGCCGAGGCGGCGCCCGAAACGGCGGCGCAGGTCGGCGCGGAGCCGGTCGCCGACGCGGTCGAGGGCACCCGCTCGGACGACGCGACCAGCGTGGACGCGGGGACCGGCGGCGAGACCGCGGTGACCGACGAGCCGGCGGAGCCGGCAGCCGTGGCGATGCCCGAGGAGGACGAATGGCGCGCGCCTTCGTCGACCCGCCGGTGAGTGCCGCCGGTACCAGCGACCCGGCGCAACCCGGCGCCGGCGAGGTCACCGCGACCACCGTGGTCAACGCGTCCGCCGAGAAGGTGTTCGCCGCGTTCCTCGCCTGGGAGCGGCAGGGCGAGTGGATCCCGTTCACCCGCGTCCGGGTCGTCGAGGGCGACGGTGGACCCGGCAGCACCGTCGAGGCGGTCACCTCGATCGGACCCGCCTCGGTGCGTGACGTGATGCGGGTGGTGAAGGTCGACCCGCCGTACCAGGTCCGCGTGGTGCACTTCGGCAGCCTGCTGCGCGGACCCGGGGTGATGCGGTGCACGCCGATGGACGGCGGTCGCACCCAGGTCGTCTGGCACGAGTGGTTCCACCTGCCGGGCGGGGTACCGGGTCGGCTCGCCTGGCCGGTGATGTGGCCGGGCTCGAAGATCAGCCTCACCGCCGCGCTGCGGAAGTTCGCGCGGCTGGTCGAGACGGGAGCGCTGCCGTAGCGCGACGGCACCGCGTCCGGGCGGGGCGACGGCACCGCGCCCGGGCGGGGCGACGGCTCGATGGACTCCGGGAGGGCACGATCAACCGCGACACGCAGGCATTCGCCGAACTCGCCGAGGGATACCAGCGGTACCGCCCCGGCTATCCGCCAGCCGTCATGTCCCGCCTCGTCGGGTACGTCCGCGCCGGATCGACTGCCGGTCGCCCGCTGTTGGTCGACGTCGGCGCCGGTACCGGCATCTCCACCCGTGCGCTGCGTGCCGCGTTCGGACCGGAACCGGAGATCGTCGGCGTCGAACCCGGTGTGGCGATGCTGGCCCAGGCGCGTGCCGCGCAGGGCGCGGTCGAGTACCGCGAAGGCACAGCGGAATCGATTCCGGTCGCGGACGGCGCCGCGTCGCTGGTCCTCGCGGCGCAGGCGGTGCAGTGGTTCGACCGCCCGAGCTTCTACCGCGAGGCGGTACGCGCGCTGCGCCCCGGCGGGGCACTCGCCCTGCTGCAGAACGATCGCGACTGGTCGGCGAGCGCGGTGCTCGCCGGATACGAAGACCTGCTGGAGCGGTACGGCCACGGGTACAGCCGGCACTACCGGGCGTTCGACTTTCCCGGCGAACTGGCCCGTGTCGACGGGCTGGGTGAGCCGGACGACAGCGGTACCGCCTGGACGTGGACACTGACCCGGGCGCAGTTCCTGGGACTGGCGATGTCGTCGTCGAAGACGCACGCGGTCGTCCGCGAACTCGGCGCGGAGCGGCTCACCGCCGAGGTGTACGCGCTGCTGGACCGGCACGGGGTCGGCGACCGGGTCGAGGTGCCGTACGTGACCCGCCTGTTCCTGCGTCGGCGTCTGTGACCGTTCGCCGCGTGGCGGTGGTCAGGCGGCTTCGGCGACGCGTGCCGGGTCGCCGGTCTCCAGGTCCTTCATGGGCGGACCATATTCACGTTCGCGGACATGGGCAATGACCTGGGCAATGTCGTGCCCACGCCGGGGATTCCGGCGCTCGTGCGCGAGCGGCGGAACTGACGGACCCGGTGGGTACGCTTCGCGCCGTGGATCTGGCACCTGGACCCGACGGTCGTCTGCGCTGTTACTGGGGCATGAGCAGCCCCGACTACCTGCCGTACCACGACGAGGAGTGGGGACGGCCGGTGCGCGACGACAACGGACTGTTCGAGCGGATGAGCCTGGAAGCGTTCCAGTCCGGGCTGTCCTGGTTGACGATCCTGCGCAAGCGTGAGGCGTTCCGCGCCGCCTTCGCCGGGTTCGTGATCGAACGTGTCGCCGCGTTCGACTCGGACGACGTGGCGCGGCTGCTTGCCGATCCGGGCATCGTGCGCAACCGCGCCAAGATCGAGGCGGCGATCGTCAACGCCCGCGCCGCGCTCGACCTGCCGGAGGGGCTTTCCGCCCTGCTCTGGTCGTACGCTCCGCCGCCCCGCGCCAGTCGTCCCGCCACCCGTGCCGACGTGCCGGCGAGCACCCGCGAATCGACCGCGATGGCCAAGGAGTTGCGTCGGCGCGGCTTCCGGTTCGTCGGTCCGACCACGGCGTACGCGCTGATGCAGGCGACCGGCATGGTCGACGACCACCTGGCGGGCTGCTGGGTGGCGCTGACCGGCTGACGCCTTCGCGATCCGGGTCCGATCGACCCGGCGGTGCCACGCGCCCGCCCTGCGCGCGGTTCCCAGCCGGTGCCGCGAGACGCACGCCGGGTCGTGGTGGGATGGTGCCATGCGGCACTGGGTGGTCACGGTTCCCGAGGAGCGGTACGCGATCGAGCGGCTGTACCACAACGAGCGCCTCGACCTGCCGAACCCCGGCGACCTGATTGTCGGCGACCGGGTCGTCCTGCTCGCCCCGGGGCGACCGCCGGTCGTCTTCGGGCTCGGTCGGGTCGCCGCCGCCCAGCCGGGCCGGGTGTCCGTCGAGTACGAGCGGCGGCTGTTCGACACCCCGCTGCCCGCCGACGATGTCGTTGTCGGACCGGTCGCCGCCGACACGTACCACTCGATCGAGGCTGCCGCCCGGCGCGCCGCCGTGGTACCGGACCGGACCTGGCTGGTCAGCGTCGACCTGCCGATCGAGGCGCCGTCACCAGCCGAGGCGGTCCGCAGGTTCTGGTCGTACGTACGCCAACTTGGACCGCGTGAGCTGCCCGCCTTCGTCTCGCCGGCGGACGACGAGTTGGCGATGCAGGCGTACGTGCTGGGCGAGCAGGCGAACCTCGACCCGGAGGAAGACGAGTAGCCGCCGACCCGCCGAGTGCCCCCGTCAGCGGCCCTCGAACACCGGCTTGCGCTTGGCGACGAACGCCGCCGTCGCGTTGCGGTGGTCCTCGGTGAGACCGGAGACCATCTGCGCGTGCGCCTCCGCGGCCAGGGCGTCGGCGAGCCCGCCTGCCTCGGCGACCTCCAGTTCCCGCTTGATCTGGGCGTACGCCAGGGTCGGACCGGCCGCCAGCCGCCGCGCCAGGTCCTGAGCCGTCGGCAACACCTGGTCGTCGTCGTCGACCAGGCGGGTCAGCAGCCCGAGGCGGTCGGCTTCGGTCGCCGGTACCGGCTCGGCCAGCATCAGCATCTCGATCGCCTTCGCGCGCCCGACCAGCCGGGTCAGCGACCAGGACGCCCCGGTGTCGGCGGCCAGACCCACGTTCGCGAACGCCATCAGAAACGACGTCGACGGTCCGCCGATGCGGAAGTCGGCGAGGAACGCCAGCCCCGCTCCCGCGCCGGCGGCCATCCCGCGTACCGCCGCGACGACCGGTTTCGGCATGCCTGCCAGTCCGGACGCGATCGGGTTGTAGTGCTCGCGGACGGTACGCAGCGGGTCATCCGACTGCGATTCCAGGTTCTGTACGTGTTCGCGGAGGTCCTGACCGACGCAGAAGGCGCGCCCGGCGCCGGTCAGGACGACCGCTCGGCATTGCGGGTCAGCCGCCAGTTCGGCGAGCGTGTCGCGCAGCGCCTCCTTCAAGTCCGTGTTGAGCGAATTGAGCGAGTCCGGACGGTTCATGGTCACCGTCACCACTCCGCCGTCACGGTCCAGCAGGAGCGAATCCGTCATGGTCGGCGCCTTTCCTTGCTCGTGGAGGTCGTCGGAGGTCAGCGTGCGCGGGTGGCGAGGTCGAGGCAGGTGTCCACGTACCGGTCGGCCGCCGGGCGCAGTCGCGCCGCGTGCTTGTCGAAGAATTCCGCCGCGACGACGCCCGGCCAGGGGGTGGGCAGCAGGTCGGCGGGCAGTTGCGGGTCGCGGAACAGGAAGGTGCGCCACGCGTGTACCAGTCGGAACCGGGCCGCGTACGCGTCCTCGTCGGTGCTGTCCTCGGTGACCGAGGCGACGACCGGGCGAAGTTCGTCGATGAATTGCTGGTACGACCGGCCGATCTCGGTCAGGTCCCACGCGCGGCGCACCAGCGCGACCGCGCCGCCGGTACCGTTCGCGTGGCTCGCCTCGAATCGTTCGTACCGCACGTCCGCCTCGGCGAGCAGGGTTTCCAGTTCGCCGGACACCCGTGGGGCGATCCAGGTGTCCCCGTCGATCGACCCGTACCCGAGGAAGCTTAGGTTCGCCGCGAGTCGCGCTCGCGCCGCGCGCGAGGTCGGCATGTCGATCACGACGAGGTCGAAGTGCCCGTCCCAGTCGTTCACGCCGGTCCGGTAGATCCTGCTGGCTGCCTCGTCCAGCCGTCGGGCTGCCTTCGGGGTGAGCAGGTACCCGGGACCGGTGGACAACCGGAGCGGATGCAGCCAGCCCTGCCGGACCATGCGCGACACGGCGGTACGCACCGCGGGCGGCGCGACGCCCAGCGGTGCGAGCAGTCGGACCAGCGCGGCGACCGGAGCCCGGCCGCCACGCGGCCGCAGATAGTCGCCGTACAGGTCGAACAGTGCCGACCGAGCCTGCATGTGGGGCGGAGACCCCCTCTCTCCGGTACCCGGCGACGACGCCACCTCCGCGTTGTGCGCAGTCGCGGCATGCCCGTTCTGTCCGCTCGCCGCGGCACTCGCCTGACGGGCGGAAATGACGCCCATTGTGACAGTCATGTGTCGAGTTCGCCAGATCCTGTCACAGGGTGACCGGGTGGGTTTGGGTCTGGGGGTGCTCATCAGGGAAAATCATTGTCAGCACAGACACGAGGGTGACCAGCCCTGGTGAGGTAGGCGTAATGAGCGTATCCCGATATCGGGGTGCGCAAATGTCTGAGGGGAGACGACATGGCGGCGATGAAGCCGCGGACAGGTGACGGTCCGCTTGAGGTCACCAAGGAGGGGCGCGGGATCGTGATGCGCGTTCCGCTCGAAGGTGGTGGCCGGCTGGTCGTCGAGATGACCCCGGACGAGGCGAGTGCGCTGGGCGACGCGCTGAAGGCGGCCGTCGGCTGACCCTGCCGGCGGGACCCGTGACGCCCGCTCACCCCACCGGACGTCGCGGGTTCCCTCGTCGCGCCCATCCAAGCTGCTATTCGTGGGCTTCTACCCGGCCCACGGCGGAAGTGTGATCGTGTGCTCAGCCTTCGTGTAACGGCCGGGTGGGCGGCACCGGCGGTGCTCGCCCTCCCGGTCGGCCCGGATGGTCGGCCGCCGGCGACGCTCGCCGGTCCGCTGCCCGAACCAGCGGAAATCGCCGCGTACCTCGACGACGTCGACCACCGCGGCCGCCCCGGTCTGATCCATACCCTGCCCCGTCCGCTGCGGACGCCGCGCAAACTGCTGCTGGTCGGCGTCGGCGACGGTACCGAGGCGAACTGGCGCGCCGCCGGCGCCGCCCTGGCTCGCGCCGCCCGGCGCGACGAGACGCTGACTGTCGCCATTCCGACCGGTTGCGAGCCGGGCGTGGTACGCGGTGTCGCCGAGGGTCTGCTGCTCGGGTCGTACCGGTTCCGCCTCGGCGCCGACGACCCGGACACGGCTCCGAAGCTGCGCGAGGTCGTGCTCGCGGTCGACGAGCCGGGGCGGTACGCCGACGTCGTGCGTACCGCCGAGGTCGTCGCGGCGGCGACCCACCTGGCTCGCGACCTCACCAACATGCCCAGCGACGTGAAGTCGCCGGCATGGCTCGCCGAGCGGGTCGAGGAGGAGGTCAGGACCGCCGCCCTGGGCGGTCTCGACGTCCACGTCCGTGCCCCGACCGCCCTCGCCGAGCAGGGCTTCAACGGCATTCTCGCGGTGGGCGGCGGCTCGGCACGCGGCCCGCGCCTGGTCGAGCTGTCCTGGCGTCCGGACGGCGCGACCACCCACATCGTGCTGGTCGGCAAGGGCATCACCTTCGACACCGGCGGGCTGAGCATCAAACCCCGCGAGGGCATGAAGCTCATGCGCAAGGACATGGGCGGCGCCGCCGCCGTGCTCGCCGCCACGCTGGGCGCCGCCCGGCTCGGCCTGCCCGTCGCGATCACCACGCTCACCCCGCTCGCCGAGAACATGCCCGCCGGCAGCGCGTTCCGTCCGGGCGACGTGGTACGGCACTTCGGCGGGACGACCAGCGAGATCTTCAACGCCGACGCTGAGGGGCGGGTGGTGCTGGCGGACGCCCTGTCGTACGCCCGGCACCGGTTGCGCCCGGATGCGATCGTCGATCTCGCCACGTTGACCGGCGCGAACGCCGTCGCCCTGGGCAAGCGGACCGCCGCGATGTACAGCGAGAACGACGACCTCGCCACGGCGATCGAGGCGGCGGCGCGGGCGGCCGGCGAGAACGTGTGGCGGATGCCGCTGGTCGACGACTACGTCGCCAACTTCGCCAGCGACGTCGCCGACGTGGGCAATTCCGCCGAGGCGGGCGGTGCGGGGTCGATCACGGCGGCGCTGTTCCTACGCGAATTCGTCGGCGAGTACCGCGACCGGTGGCTGCACCTGGACATGTCGGCTCCGGCGTGGAGCGACAGCGCCGACGCCGAACTGACCAGGGGCGCGACCGGCTGGGGCGTGCGTACCCTGCTGCGCTGGCTGGAAGGGCTGCCCAGCAGGGCAGCCACGACAGCGGTGGGCGTCTGACGGTACGGGTCAGCGCCGGACCGCGCACAGCAGCCCGGCGCCGACCGGCAGCAGCGCCGGTACCCACCCGCCGTCGTCGCGGATCGTCTTCATGACCTCGCGCAGCATCACGGTCGCGGTGTCGCGGGCGGCCGGGTCGCCGACCCGGCCGCCCGCCAACGCCCCGTGCAGGATCAGCAGCCCGCCGGGGCGCAACAGCCGGTGGGCGTACTCGACGCACGCCGGGTACTCGTCGACCTGGCTGTCCACGAACACCAGGTCGTAGGCGCCGTCGGCGAGTCGGGGGAGCACCTCCAGCGCGCGACCGGTGATCAGTCGCGTGCGTGACGGGGCGTACCCGGCGTCGAGAAAGGCGCGCCGGGCGATGCGCTGATGTTCCGCCTCGACGTCGATCGTGGTCAGGATGCCGTCCGGTCGCAGCCCGCCGAGCAGCCAGAGCCCGCTGACTCCGGTACCGGTGCCGATCTCCACGACGGCACGCGCGTTGCTGGTCGCCGCGAGCATGCGCAGCACCGCCCCGGCGGCGGGTTGGATCGGGTTCAATCCCATCTCGCGGGCCTGCGCCCGGGCTGCCCGGTGCGCGGGGTCCTCCGGCACGTACGTGTCGGCGTACTCCCGCGACGGGCCGCCGGTCGGGTCGCTGAGGTGTGGCGTTGTGGTGATGGGGCACCTCCTGCGGGCGGCGGTACGGGCGTAAGGATCGTAGGTCCCGCGTAGGGTGTGGCGCTTCGTGCCATCCTGGATGGCGACGGACCGGACGGAGAGGTGCAGCCAATCGTGACCGACGCTTCGGGCTGGCGACAGGCGGGCGGTGACGGACCTGGGCAGCCGTCGCCGTGGTGGTCGGACGCCTTGACCGATCCCTGGCGCGATCCGCGTTCGCCCGCGGTGGTGGTACGCCAACTGCCGGCGACCGCACCGGACGACGCGGCCCCGCTGGAGCAGGTCGATACGACGCCGCCGCGGCACCGCCTCGGGCTGGTCTTCGTGGTGGCGGTGGTGACCGCGCTGCTGGCCGGCGCGCTCGGCGGCACGCTCGGATTCGTGTTCGCGACCCGTACCGGTACCGCCGGCGGGCGGACCCCGATCGGGGCGAGCGGCAGCGCACCCGCGCTCGCGCAGCGCGCGCCCGACTCGTTGGCGGCGGCGGTGCACCGGGTACTACCCAGCGTCGTCACCGTCCGGGTGGGCAGCACCAGCGGGTACAGCCTCGGTTCCGGGTTCATCGTGTCCGCCGACGGCTACGTGGTGACCAACGACCACGTGATCTCGGGTGCGTCCGGTACCGCGACGGTGGTGTTCGGGGACTCGAGCACGGCGGTCGCGAGGATCGTCGGACGCGACGAGGAGTCCGACATCGGCGTGCTCAAGGTCGACCGGAGCGGGCTGCCGCCGGTACAGTTCGGCGACTCCGACGCCCTGGCGGTCGGCGACCCGGTCATCGCGGTCGGCTCGCCGCTCGCCCTGACGAACACCGTCACCGCCGGGATCGTCAGCGCCCTCAACCGCCCGGTGGAAGCCAGCGAGGAAGGCGGTCCGACCCGGTACTACGCCGCGATCCAGACCGACGCGGCGGTGAACCACGGCAACTCCGGCGGTCCGTTGGTGGACAGCGCGGGGCGGGTCATCGGCGTGAACGCGGTGATCAAGTCGCTCGCCAGCAACTCCGACGAGGCGGGCAACATCGGTCTCGCCTTCGCCATCCCGATCAACCAGGCGAAGCGCATCGCGCAGGACATCATCGACACCGGCAAGGCGCGGCGGACCGTGCTCGGCGCGCAACTCGACACCGCGTACCGCAACATCAACGGCGGGGTGCGGCTGCTCGGCGTCGAACCGGGCGGACCGGCGGCGGGCGCCGGACTCAAGGCAGGCGACGTCGTGCTCCGCATCGACGGTCAGCCGGTCGAGGAGCCCGGCGACGTGATCGCGCTGATCCGCAAGTACCCGCCGGGCGCCACTGTCACCGTCGACTACCAGCGCGGCGGCGCGAACCGGGCGGCGGAGGTACGGCTGGTCGCCGACGCGAAGTAGCGGCTGCCCTCTGCCGCTGACCCGTCTGCCCTGCGTACGCTGTCAGAAGCCGACTCGGGACCTGGGAGGGGGCGGCGTGTTCGGGCTGGAGAACATCAACGGCTGGGAGGTCGTCGCCCTGCTCCTGTTGGCGCTGTTCATCTTCGGTCCGGACAAGCTGCCGAAGGCGATCAGCGACGGGGTGCGGATGGTGCGCCAGTTGCGGCAGCTCGCCAGCAACGCCGCCGGGGACCTCAGCCGCGAGTTGGGCACGGAGATTCAGGTCGAGGACCTGCACCCGAAGACCTTCATCCGCAAGCACCTGCTCAGCGAGGAGGACGAGCGCGCGCTGCGCGCTCCGGTGGAGAAGCTGTACCGCGAGGTCAGCAGCGACGCCGCCGAGTTGAGCAAGCAGGTGCGGCGAGCCGCGGACGCCGCGGACCTGAAGAAGCCGGTCGACGGGTCGGGCTCGCCGAAGCAGGTCACCCGGGCCGCGCACGAGTTCGACGCCGACGCGACCTGATCAGGCGGGTACTCGCGTCGTTCGTCGAGGATCCGCCCGCGCGCTGGGTTCAGCGGTGGGACCATCCTGGGATGCTCACACCGCTCGTGGTGTGCGCACATCGCGAGCGGTGTACACCTCGGTCGGCACCCGTCGGGCAAACCGCCCGCCCGTCGCTGCGCGAACCGGCGTCGCGGGACGGACGCGACCGAGACTGGGTCAGCGACGTACCGGCGACAGCCCGAGCGGCTTGCCGGCGAGCGACTCCCGCCGCACCGCGAGCCGGTCAGCCACGCCGCGCAGCGCCGCCGCAGCGGGCGCGTCCGGCTCCGCCAGCACGATCGGGATACCCGCGTCGCCGGCCTCGCGGACGCGCGTGTCGAGCGGGATCTGACCGATCAGCGGTACCGACGCGCCGACCAGCCGGGTGAGCGAGTCGGCGACGGTCTGCCCGCCGCCCGAGCCGAAGATCTCCATCCGCTCGCCGCTGGGCAGTTCCAGCCAGGACATGTTCTCCACGACGCCGACGAGGCGCTGGTGGGTCTGCAACGCGATGGAACCGGCGCGCTCGGCGACCTCGGCGGCGGCAGCCTGGGGCGTGGTGACCACCAGGATCTCGGCGTTCGGCAGCAGCTGGGCGAGGGAGATCGCGACGTCGCCGGTACCCGGCGGCAGGTCGAGCAGCAGGACGTCCAACTCGCCCCAGTACACGTCGGCGAGGAACTGCTGCAACGCCCGGTGCAGCATCGGGCCGCGCCACACCACGGCGGCGTTGCCCTGGGTGAACATCCCGATCGAGATCACCTTCACGCCGTGCGACTGCGGCGGCATGATCATGTCTTCGACGCGGGTGGGGCGCGACGCCGCGCCCAGCATGCGCGGCACCGAGTGTCCGTAGATGTCCGCGTCGATCACGCCGACGGACAGTCCGCGCGCGGCGAGCGCGGCGGCGAGGTTCACCGTCACGCTCGACTTGCCGACCCCGCCCTTGCCGCTGGCGACCGCGAACACCCTGGTACGCGAGCCGGGCTGGGCGAACGGAACGACCGGTTCGACGCCTGCCCCGCCGCGCAGCCGGGTCTGCAGTTCCCGCCGCTGCTCGTCACTCATCACGCCGAACGCGACGTCCACGCTCGTCACCCCGTCGACCTCGCGGACCGCCGCGGTGATGTCGGACGTCAGCTTGTCCCGCAGCGGACAGCCGGCGACGGTCAGCAGGATCTCCACCCGCACCGCGCCGCCGTCGACCGCGACCGAGCGCACCATGCCCAGGTCGGTGATGGGGCGGCGGATCTCGGGGTCGTTGACGGTGGCGAGCGCGGCGTGGATCGCCGACTCCATCGTGGTGGCAGGCGCTGACATGGACCCCATGCTACGTCCGGCGCGGACCGCCTCCCCAGCTCACCGGTCGGGTGTGACCTGGAGTATCGGTACCGCTGTCGGGCGACTGCCCGGCACCTGGTGAGGTCGGGTCGACGGCGTCCTCGAACTCGTCGTCGAACTCCTCGTACGGCTCGTCGTAGCCGTCCGCCCCGACCCGTCGTCCGACCTTCTGCCCGCCCTTGCGCCGCTCCTTGCGCTCGGTCCTGCGCCGCTCGACCGCGGCGGTGTCGATCTCCTCCGCCAGCCGGGACAGTTCCGAGCGCAGGAAGTCGCGGGTGACCACCTCGCCCATGGCGATGCGCAGCGCGGCGATCTCGCGCGACAGGTACTCGGTGTCCGCCTTCTGCATGGCGGCGCGGCGCCGGTCCTCCTCCATCGCCAACCGGTCGCGGTCCGCCTGCCGGTTCTGGGCGAGCAGGATCAGCGGCGCCGCGTACGACGCCTGCGTGCTGAAGAACAGGTTGAGCAGGATGAACGGGTACGGGTCCCACTTGAATCCGTACAGGCCGACGATGTTCAGGGTCACCCAGACGATGACGAAGATCGTCATGTACGCGATGAACCGCGCGGTACCCATGAACCGCGCGAAGTCCTCGGCGAAGTGTCCGAACGTCTCGCCGGTCAGCCTCGGCAACCGCACCCGGTGCGGCTCGCGTGGCTGGTCGAGCCGGCTCTCCCGGCGCGGTTCAGCCATGCGCACCTCGCTGCGCCGCCACGGTTGCCGCGTCGCGGTCGCGCCAGTCCCTGGGCAGCAGGTGGTCCAGGACGTCGTCCACGGTGACGGCGCCGACCAGTCGGTCGTTGGCGTCCACCACCGGCATCGCGACCAGGTTGTACGTCGCCATCCGCTGGGTGATCTCGAACAGCGGGGTCTCCGGGGCGAGCGGGTCGATCCCGTTGTCCACGATGCCGCCGATCAGGTCGGCGGGCGGCTCGCGGAGCAGCCGCTGGAAGTGCACCACGCCGAGGTACCGGCCGGTCGGCGTCGCCATCGGCGCGCGCGTCACGTACACCTGGGCGGCGATCGCCGGGGACAGTTGTGGTTCCCGGATCCGCGCCAACGCCTCGGCGACCGTGGCGTCCGGGGTGAGCACGATCGGTTCGGAGGTCATCACCGCGCCCGCGGTACCCGGCTGGTACGCCAGCAGCGCCCGCACCGGCGACGCCTCGTCGGGCTCCATCAGGTCGAGCAGGACGTCCTGGTCGCGCTTGGGCAGTTCGGCGAGCAGGTCGGCGGCGTCGTCCGGATCCATCTCGGACAGCACGTCGGCGGCGCGCTCCGGGTCCAGCGCGGCGAGGATCTCCACCTGGTCGTGTTCGGGCAGTTCTTCGAGGACGTCGGCGAGGCGCTCGTCGTCGAGCGCGGCGGCGACCTCGACCCGCCTGGTGTCGGACAGGTCCTGCAACGCGTTCGCCAGGTCGGCGGCGCGCAGCTTGTCCAGTACCGCCAGCAGGTTCGCGTTGCCACGCCGGTCCGCCGCCCCGATCAGGCCGCGTACCTCGCCCCACTCGAGTTGGTGCAGTTGGCCGCGCCGGGTCAGCCGTCCGGTGCTCTCCCGTACCGCGAGCCGGCTGACCCACCATTCGCCGGCCCGGTCCGACTCCATCGCCACGTCGACCACCGCCGCCGCCCGGCCGTTCTCCACGACGGTCACCTGACGGTCCAGCAGTTCCTCGAGGACCAGGAGTTCGCCGGGGCGCTTCTCGAACCGGCGCAGGTTGAGGGTGCCGGTACCGAGCACGACAGCGTCCGCCTCGATCGCGGTGACCCGCCCGATGGGCAGGAAGATCCGCCGACGCAGCGGGATCTCGGCGATCAAGCCCACCACGCGGGGCGGCTGGTTGCCGGGGCGCAGCCGCGCCACGGCGTCGCGGACCCGCCCGACCAGGTCGCCGTTCGGGTCGAATACCGGCAGACCGGCCAGGCGGGCGACATACACCCTGGTCGCCGTGGTCACCTACACAGCGTAAAGGGCTCTAGGGTGTTGCCATGCAGAGCCTGCCGTACGAGATCGTGGATGTCTTCACCGACCGACCGTTCGCCGGCAACCCGCTGGCGGTGGTCTTCGACGCGACGGCGCTGGGTACCGACCAGATGCAGGCGTTGGCTCGCGAGTTCCATCTGTCCGAGACGGTCTTCGTGCTGCCGCCCGAGCAGCCCGGCGCGACGTACCGCGCGCGGATCTTCACGCCGGAGGAGGAGCTCCCGTTCGCGGGGCACCCGAGCGTCGGCGCTGCGGTCATGTTCGCCCGCCGCGCCGGGTACGCCGGCGACGAGCCGGTCGAGGTGATCCAGGAGTGCGGCGCCGGGCTGCTGCCGATCCAGGTGTACCCGCACGCGCGGGCGACGCTGACCGGGGGTGTACCGAGCGTCGGTCCGGAACTCGACCCTGCCCCGGTGCTGGCGAGCGTCGGGCTGGGCGAGGCGGACTTCGTCGGTCCTGCGCCCAGGGTCGCCGGCTGCGGGCTGGAGTTCGTGTACCTGTCGGTGCGACCGGAGGCGCTGGGCAGGGCGGCGGGTGATCCCGTCGCGGCCCGCGCCGCCGGAATCGAGCAGGTGAGCGTGTTCGCGTGGGATGCGGCGGGCGGTACCGCGCACGCACGGGTGTTCTGCCCCGGCGTGGGGGTACCGGAGGATCCCGCGACCGGCTCGGCGGCGCTGGGGCTGGGCGTGTGGCTGGTCGCCTCCGGGCTGCTGCCCGGCGACGGTACCTCCCGGTACACCATCCACCAGGGCGCGGAGTTGCACCGCCCGTCGACGTTGGTGTGTACGGTCACCGCGGAGGACGGCGCGGCGAGCCTGGCGACGGTGACCGGGCAGGTGGTCGACGTGGCGCGGGGCGAGATCGCGGTACCGCCGTTCGTCGGCTGACCGCTACCGGACCGGGTGTGCCTGCTCGACCGGGTGCGCCTGCTCGACCGGGTCGCCGGTCGGCGCCAGCCGGGTCACCAGGCACTCGGTCGCCCATCGCGCGGCGACCTGGTCGGTGGTACCGGTCGCATTCAGCCGCTTCGCGACGAGTTGCGGTACCACCGCCGTCCACTCGTCACCGTCCGGCTCCACCCGGGACACGGCGGCGGGCCAGGTGACGATCCGCCCGCCGTGATCGCCGCGTAGCGAGACCAGCGCGCTGTCGGCTTCGCCCAGCCCCGGCGCGGGCTGTTCGCCCGGTCCGCTCACCACGTACAGCGCGTCGCCGGCCCACAGGCACCACACCGGGTACGCCCGTTCCTGCCCGGACGGCAGCACCCACGCCACCGCCGCCTTCCTGGCGGCCTCCTCGACCAGCGGATGCATGCCCGACATCCTGCCCTACGATGCCGGCATGACGCCGGAAGAGGTGGGTGCCCGGCTGGTCGCGGTACTGGGCGGGGCGGCGGAAGCCGAAGTGTCCGGCGGCGGCCGGTGGGCGCGGGCGGTCGTGGACGTCTCCACGGACCAGTGGCCGGCGGCGCTGCGCGCCGCGCGTGACGACCCGGAGTTGGGGTGCGACTTCTTCGACTGGTTGAGCGCGGTCGACGAGCTGCCCGGCGGATTCGCGGTCGTGGCGCATCTGTGGTCCACCCGGTACCGGCACGGTGTGCTGCTGCGGACCCGTACCGGTCGCGAGGCGCCCGCCGTGCCGTCGGCGGTCGGGGTGTTTCCCGGCGCCGCGTGGTCGGAGCGGGAAACCCACGAGATGTTCGGCATCGACTTCCCCGGTCATCCGGATCTGGCGCCGCTGCTGCTGCCGCCCGGCTTCGAGGGTCGTCCGCTGCGCAAGGAGTTCGTCCTCGCCTCGCGGGTGGCGAAGCCGTGGCCGGGTGCGAAGGAGCCGGGCGAGTCGGAGCCGGGCACCGGGCGTCGGGCGGTCCGCCCGCCGGGGGTACCGGCGCCCGGGGAGTGGGGCGCGTCGGGCGACCGAGCCGGAAGGGCAGGATAGGGGCATGACGGATCTCCCGGCCCGCTCGCGCGGCGTGATCGCGCTGCTCGAGGAGAACTGCACGGTGTGCATGTTGTGTGCCCGCGAGTGCCCCGACTGGTGCATCTACATCGACTCGCACAAGGAGGATGTGATCGTGCCGGGCGCGTCGCGCCCCCGGCAGCGCAACGTCCTCGACCGGTTCGCGATCGACTACTCGCTGTGCATGTACTGCGGGATCTGCGTCGAGGTGTGCCCGTTCGACGCGCTGTTCTGGTCGCCGGAGTTCGAGTACGCCGAGCAGGACATCCGCGACCTGGTACACGAGAAGGACGCGTTGCGCGGCTGGATGCCGTCGGTACCGCCGCCCCCAGCGCACGACCCGCTAGGCGAGCCGGCCAAGGAGGAGACGTCCGCCGCGCGTAAGGCGGCGCGGGGCGCGCCGACGACCCCGGCGCGCTGACCGAGCCCTGCGCTGTTCACAGCCGGGTTCGTCTGTACACTGTGGACATTCCCAGCAACGAGGGTGGCGGATCTTCCGTCACCCTCGTGGGTTTTCCGCGCCCGGTCAGTCGTCGCGTACGCCGTGACCTCGCTCGCGAGGCGAGCCGCCCAGGTCACCCGTCGGCACGCGACATCGTCACAGGTGCCTCGCCGCGTCGACGGGCGAAGGATCTCAGGGTTAACTCAGGGATGATCGACGCGGCGGACCGCGCCAACTCGGGAAGATCATTCAGGTACCGGCTGTTCCATCGGATGCAGTCGCCTACCGAGGAGCGCATGTGCACCGCCATCTGAACGGTCTGAAGACCGCCGCCCTGCTCGGGCTGCTCACGTCCCTGATCCTGCTCGCCGGCTGGGTGTTCGGGGGGCGGGGCGGCCTGCTCATCGCCCTGGTGATCTCGTTGGCGATGAACGGCGTCTCGTACTTCTACTCCGACAAGATCGCGCTGCGGGCGATGGGCGCCCGTCCGGTCGCCGAGCATGAGATGCCGCAGCTCTACGCGATGGTCCGGGAGCTGTCCAGCCGGGCGGGTCAGCCGATGCCCCGGCTGTACGTGAGCCCGACCCAGCAGCCCAACGCGTTCGCCACGGGACGAAATCCGGAGCACGCCGCGGTCTGTGTGACGCAGGGCATCCTGGGCATGATCACGCCGCGCGAGCTGCGCGCCGTGCTCGGGCACGAGCTGTCCCACGTGTACAACCGGGACATCCTGATCTCGTCGGTGGCCGGCGCCCTCGCCGGTATCATCACGATGCTCGCCAACCTCGCCTGGTTCATCCCGATCGGACGGTCGGACGACGAGGACGGGCCCGGTGTGCTGGGCGCGTTGATGCTGATGATTCTCGGTCCGCTGGCGGCGACGATCATCCAGCTCGCGATCAGCCGCAGCCGGGAGTTCCAGGCGGACGCGTCGGGCGCGGAACTGAGCGGCGACCCGCTGGCTCTGGCCAGCGCGCTGCGGAAGATCCACTACGGTACCCGAGCCATGCCGTTGCCGGCCGAGGGGCAACTCACGAGCGTGTCCCACCTGATGATCGACAACCCGTTCCGGGGGCAGGGACTCGCCAATCTGTTCTCCACCCACCCGCCGATGGAGCAGCGTGTCGCGCGGCTGGAGGAGATGGCGAACAACGCGGGACCGGTCCAGCGCCTGGGCTAGCCGCCTGTACCCCACCTCACAGCGAAAACCAGCCGCCCCGCCCCGACCCTTTCGGTTACGGTCGTTCTGCCGTTCCGCTCGTTACCGCCGTGCCCCTCGGGAGGACCCGTGACCGCCCTGCGCCAGTACCTGGCGGTGTGGCGCATCCCGGGTGCCCCGACGCTGCTCGTCGTGGGCGTCGGCGCCCGGCTCGGCATCGGCATGACGCCGCTGGCGATGCTGCTGCTGATCCAGCACGCCACCGGGAAGTACGCGCCGGCTGCGCTGGCCGGGGCGCTGTACGCGATCGCGGGCGCGGCGGCGAACCCGATCGCCGGGCGGCTCGCGGACCGGATCGGTCCGTCCCCAGTACTGCTGACCACGGCGGTGGCGCACCCGATCGGGCTGGTGCTGCTGCTCCTCGTCGCGACCACCGGACACGCGACCGACGTGCCGCTGCTCGCCGGGGCGGCGGCGCTGGCCGGAGCGACCTTCCCGCCGTTGACGGCGGCGGTACGCGGCGCCTGGAACGCGCTGACCGAGCCGTCGTCGGGTCGGGGGCATCTGCGCGGTGTCGCCCTGGCCGCCGAGACGTCGCTGTTCGAGTTGGTGTTCGTCATCGGACCGCTGTTGGTCGCGGTGTTCCTCGCGTTCGCCTCGCCCGCCCTGGCGGTCCTCGGGTCGGCTGCGGTGACCCTGGTGGGGACTCTGGTCGTGGCTCGCGCCCCGGTGATGCGCGGCTTCCAGCCGCACCCGGAGCACACGCGTACGCGAGGTCTGGGACCGTTGCGCGCGCCGGGTTTCGTCGCGCTGTTGGTGTGCGGCGCGGGGCTCGGCGTCGCGTTCGGTGCCTGCGGGGTGGCGGTACCAGCCTTCGCGACCGCGACGGTGCGCGACGACCCGGACGGTGCCGCCGGCATTCTGCTGGGTGTCTGGGCGATCGGCAGCGCGGTCGCCGGCTTCTGGTACGGCACGCGTGCCTCGGAGCGGTCGCTCAGCCGTCGACTCGCCTGGCTGCTCGCGGCGTTCGCGGTCAGCCTCGCGGTACTCGTGGTGATGCCGAACCCGACCGCGATGGGGATCGCGCTGGTGGTCGGCGGGGCGACCATCGCGCCGACGCTGACCGTACTCAACTCGCTGGTCGGACGGATCGCGCCGCGTTCGGCGGTGAACGAGGCGTACACCTGGTCGGTCACTGTCGCGGTCGCGGCGAGTTCGGCGGGCGCGGCGCTGGCGGGCATGATCGTCGACGAGTTCGGCGCGCCGTCGGCGTTCGCGATGGCTGCTGCGGCGGTGGTCGGCGCTGCCGTGGTCGCCGCCTGGCCGAACGGCTCGATCAGCCGCGCCGACGAGTGCGCGACCCTGGTCTGACCCGGCTAATGTCCGACTTACCCGTCCCTGACCTTGTTCGGGCGGTATGGTCGTCGCCGAAGGTCGCGGCTGACTGGAGGCACGACAGATGGCGGGACAGGTCCGACCCAGGCGCGACCTGATCGCGATCGGGCTCGCTTCCGCGTTGGCGCTGCTCGCCGGCTGCACGCCGCGCGCCACGCCGCGACCCGACGCGTCGCCCACCCCGGTCGGCTTCGCCGATATCGAGATCGACGCGTGCGCGCCGCTGACGCCCGACCAGATGGTCAAGGTGGTGACACCCGCCGTCGAGCACGCCGGGCTGAGCAGGGTGAGTTCGAGCGGCGGCGCCAGCAATAGGTACGCCGACGATCTCAGCCAGTGCCGCTACGTGGTTACCGCGGATTCCGTCGCCGGCCCGCGTGCCGGCAACCTCGTCTTCTACAACGAGAAGGGCTCCGGGGCGCGGCTGATGACCTGGTGCAAAGCGCAGCGCGGCTCCACTGATCCGCACCTCGGCGACGAGTCGTGCGCCGACCCCGACGGTCTGGTGCATGTGCGGCTCGGCAGGCACTACGTCTCCACGTACACGGACCTGCTCGCCGCCACGCCCGGCATGCCGGTCGGCAGCGTCGTCGCCGGCACCGCGCCGGTACCGGTGTCCGACGACCCCGCCGTCATCGCCGCGGACCGGGCGATCGCCCTCGCGGCGATGCGCGAGTACGTGCGGCTGCTGCGCCGGTAGCCCGCCGCGCGGGCGGGCTACCGGCGCTCACCGAGCCCGGAGTACCGGGCGGCGGCGCGCCCGCCTCGCCACGGCATTCCGTGGGGTACCCAGCGTGCGTCCCGTCGACCTGCTGGAGCGGCTGGTGCGGTGGTTGCCTAGTCGCCCGCGTACGCCTTGCGGACCTGGTCGATGTCCAGCTTGGTCATCGACAGCATCGCCCGGGTGGCGCGGGTCGCCTTCTCCGGATCCGGGTCGCCCAGCAGCTCCATCAGCCCCTTGGGGATGACCTGCCAGGACACGCCGTACCGGTCCTTCACCCAGCCGCAGGCGACTTCCTGCCCGCCGTCGGACAACCGGTTCCAGTAGTAGTCGACCTCGCCCTGGTCCTCGCAGAAGATCTGAAACGAGATCGCCTCGTTGAACGTCCAGTTCGCCGGTCCGCCGTTCAGCGCGACGAACTTCTGCCCGTTGAGCTCGAACTCGACCGCCAGCACACTGCCGGCAGGGCCGGGACCGGCTTCGGTGTACCGACCGATGTCGCCGATCGAGGAGTTCTTGAAGATCGAGGTGTAGTAGTTCGCGGCCTCCTCGGCCTGCCCGTCGAACCACAGGCATGTGGTCAGTCCGTCGCTGCTCATCGGGTTCTCCCTGGTTGAGTCCGTCGTCACCGGTACTGACCGGCGCCGGCGCGCGAACTCATCGGTCCCGTGCGACCGTCACCGGTAGTTGGTGAACTGCAACGCCACGCCGAAGTCCTCCTGCTTCAGCATGGCGATCACCGCCTGCAGGTCGTCCTTCTTCTTGCCGGTCACCCGCAACTGGTCACCCTGGATCTGCGCCTGCACCCCCTTGGGGCCGTCGTCGCGGATCTTCTTGCTGATCGCCTTCGCCTTGTCGCTGTCGATCCCCTGGATGATCTTGCATTCGATCCGGTACGTCCGACCCGACGCCTTCGGCTCCCCGGCGTCCAGCGACTTCAGCGAGATCTGCCGCTTGACCAGCTTCTCCTTGAAGACCTCCAGAGCCGCGCGTACCCGGTCCTCGGTCTCCGCCTGCAGCGACACCGCGTTGTCCCCGGACCAGGTGATCTGCGCGCCGGTACCCCGGAAGTCGAACCTGGTGGACAGCTCCTTCGCGGTCTGGTTGAGCGCGTTGTCGACCTCCTGCCGGTCGACCTTGCTGACGATGTCGAAGGAAGGGTTCGCCACGTCCTGCTCCTGCGTGCGAGATATGTCTGTTCAGCCTGCCACAGCCGCCCCGCGCCGGGTTGCCCATACCCGTTTGGCAACGGGGCGGGGGGTACCGCTATCCTTGCTGACGCTGCCGTCGCCCCACGCGACGGTGGAACCCAGGCGGGTTGCCCGAGCGGCCAATGGGAGCGGTCTGTAAAACCGTCGGCTATGCCTTCGAAGGTTCGAATCCTTCACCCGCCACACCAGCACAACAAGGCCCCTGACCAGCACGAATGCCGGTCAGGGGCCTTGTTCGTGAGTCCCGCTCAGTCCCACTCCAACCGACTCGATCTCGCTGGCTGTGTCACATACGTGTCACCGAGATCGCCGGGCGGCCGGGGGTGTCCGTCAGGCGGAGTGGCCAATTGCCGTTGCGGTAGTGGATTCGTCGTCGGGCAACGACGTGTCACCAACGGCCGAGGAAACGCCGAGCGCTGTCTCTATCCGGCGGCGGGCGGCTTCCTCCTGGCCGTAGACGCACTTCGCGTAAACCCGCATGAGCACATGCACGCTGTGCCCGGCCCACTCCGCGACCTGAGTAGCCGGTACCCCGGCGTTGAGCCAGAGCGACACGGCAGCGTGCCGCAGGTCGTACGGACGCCGCGCCAGCGGCGAGCGCTGCTGAGCAGGCGTGAGCACCTTTGCCCGCGCGTTCCGCCAAGCCTTCCCGTAGGCGTTGTTCGGGATCGGTTGGCCAGCGGTGGGCACATATCGACCGCCGGGGCCGCGCCGGGTGACGAACAACTTGCCGTTCGATCCGGGCGGGTACTTCTCAATGTGGCGATCGAGTAGCCGAACGAGCGGCGGCGGTACCGGCACATCCCGCGTGGCCGTGTTCGCCCGGTGTTTCAGCCCTCGATCTTCGGTCGCGCTGTCCCCGTCGCCCCAATCCCGACCGACGGCCACCGTCGAACCGGTCAGGTGTAGTACGCCCCACTGGCCGCGCCGAGCGGGCCGCTCGTACTCGTCTTCGCGTAGGTGGAGTACCTCTTCCGGGCGCAGGGCGGCGTAGTACATGCAGCCGAAGAACGCTTCCAGCTCGGGTTTGGTGCGCTCGACCTCGGCGAGTAGCGCTCGCGCCTGGTCGGGGTTGACCACTGCTCGCCGGTCGACCTCATCTGCCGTTTTCGGTGCGGTCCAGCTCACCATCGACAACGGGTGCGCTTCCAGTAGCCGCAGCTCAACGGCGTATTTCAGAGCGCCGGAGAAGACCGCG
>DASUXA010000079.1:0-35831 GCA_036378155.1 Micromonosporaceae bacterium
CCGAGCACAAGCTCAAGTACCTGGCCGGCTCCGAGTCCGGCATGTGCGTCTGGGTCAACGACGTGACCCCCGAGCAGATCGCCGACCGCCTGCGCGCGGCGGCAAGCACGGGTGGCACGGGCGGCACGGGCGGCACGGGCGGCAACGCGTGAGCGTCGACGACTTCCGGACCACGTACCGCTCCGAGCCCGCCGGGCTGTGGTCGGCGCCCGGGCGGGTCAACCTGATCGGCGAGCACACCGACTACAACGACGGCTTCGTGCTGCCCTTCGCGAGCGGGGCCCGCACCCGGGTCGCCGCCGCGCCGCGCGACGACGGGGTCCTGCGCATGCGGTCGGCCCAGCAGCCGGCCGGCGACCTGGCCGTGCCCGTCTCGGACCTCGCGCCGGGCACGCCGGACGGGTGGGGCTCCTACGTCGCCGGAGTCGTCTGGGCGGCGCGCGAGGCCGGGCACGACGTCGGCGGCCTGGACCTGCTGGTGGACGGCCGGGTGCCCTTGGGCGGAGGGCTCTCCTCGTCGCACGCGCTCGAGTGCGGGGTCGCCCTGGCCGTCAACGACATCTACCGGCTCGGCCTCGGCACCCGGGAGCTCGCGCTGCTCACCCAGCGGGCCGAGAACGACTTCGTCGGCGCACCGACCGGCCTGATGGACCAGCTGGCCTCCCTGGGCTGCACCACCGGCCACGCCCTCTTCCTCGACACCCGCAGCCTGGAGAGCGAGCACGTCCCGCTCGACCCCTCGGACGACGGGCTGGCCCTGCTGGTGGTGGACACCCGGGTGCACCACGCGCTCGGCGACGGGTCGTACGCCGACCGGCGAGCCGCCTGCGCCGAGGCGGCGCACCGGCTCGGCGTCCGGTCGCTGCGCGAGGTCCCTGCCGACGGCCTCGACCGCCGTCTGGACGGCCTGCCCGACGAGCTCTGCCGTCGGGCCCGGCACGTCGTGCGCGAGAACGAGCGGGTGCTGGCCGCCGTGGACGCGCTACGGGACCGCGACTGGGCGGCGCTCGGCACCCTGCTCGGGGGATCGCACGCCTCGCTGCGGGACGACTACGAGGTGAGCTGCGCCGAGCTCGACACCGCCGTCGCCTCGGCGGTCGACGCGGGCGCGCTCGGCGCCCGGATGACCGGTGGCGGCTTCGGCGGCTGCGTTCTCGCCCTGGTCGACGCGGACAGCGTCGATCACGTAGCCGACGCGGTCGCCGACGCCTTCGCCCGACACGGTTTCGCCGCACCTGAATGGTTCACCGCGGTTCCCGCCCCCGGAGCGGGCCGGCTCGCCTGAGTATTCCTGGTCGCGGTGCCGCACCGGTATCACGAAGACGTTTCACCGGGGTACGGAGCCGGCGCGCCGCGAGCCGCGCCGCGTTCGGACGCACCCGGGGCTGCGCGTCGACGTCGCGGTGGACGGCGACTGGCCGTGTCCGCTGCCCCGGCTCGGACTGCGCCTGTCGCCACCCGACCATCTCGACCGGGTGGAATGGTTCCCTCGATCACCACGGCATCGGCTCGGCTTCGTGCGGGCCGGCGTTGCCGGACGAGCACGCGCTGGTCGTGGCCCCCGCATCGTTCAAGGTCGCCCTGCGCGTTGTGGGACCCGACGCGTCCGGGAAGCCGGCGCGCGCCAGCCCGACCGCCGCTCCCGTTTGCCTGCTGGACCACATACCGACCAGGCGGTATGTTCATCGTCCCGGCGACACTACCGACCGGCACGAACCGCGCGGCGCGGTGCGAGATCCCCGACCAGGTGGGGGTGGTGACATGCGGCCCCTCGGCAACGCCGGCAGGACCGGCGACACCAGCAGGACCGGAGACACCAGTAGGACCGGCAACGCGAGCAGCACCGCCGACGTGGGCCGTACCGACAACGTGGTACCGCTGCGGTCCCGCACCCCGCGCGGTTCCGCTCGGCAGCGCATCGTCGCCGCAGCGACGGACCTGTTCGCCCGGCAGGGGTACGAGGCGACCAGCGTTCAGGAGATCGTCGAGGCGGCACACGTCACCAAGGGCGCGCTGTACCACTGGTTCGGCTCCAAGGCGGAACTGCTGAACAGCATCTACCGCGAGTTGCTCGCCGAACAGACCGAGCGGCTGCGCGCGATCGCGTGGGGCGGCGGATCGGTCGAGGAACGGCTGCACGCCGCCGCCCGCGACGTGGTGGAACACACCGCCGCGCACGCCGCCGAACTGACCGTGTGGGCGCGGTCCACGCATCTGCTCGACGGCGACCAGGCACTGGTGATTCGGCGGGAGCGGCGGCAGTACCACGACCTGTTCCGCGACCTGGTCTGCCAGGGGCAACGGCGCGGCGTCGTGCGCGACGACATCTCCGCCACCGTCATCACCCACGCCTTCCTCAGCGCCCTGGGCAACACGCACACCTGGTTCCGAGAGGAGGGCCCACTGTCGCGCGAGGAAGTCGGTCGGCAACTGGTCGCGCTGTTCATCAGCGGGCTGCGGCCCTAGCCAGATGCGGCGGCCGAACTCGACAAAACCCGGACGCCTGCCGGAAGTGCTGCTCACGGCACTGCTGTAGGCGGCGTTCGCGACTTTGCCCGCCGAACCGCCGCCCCCGGCGCGATGATCAGGGCGTCCGACCTCGTACCGAAAGGCGCGCCCCGTGGACGTGAGCGATCTACTGACCGAAATGTTCGACCGACTGCCCGACCTCGTGCGTGGTGCGGTCTCGGGTCTGACCCCGGAACAGCTGAACTGGGCGCCCACGCCGGGCGCCAACACAGTCGGCTGGCTGGTCTGGCACCTCACCCGGATTCACGACCACCACGTGTCGGAGCTGCTCGGCGAGGACCAGGTATGGGCATCCGGCGACTGGGCGCGGCGGTTCGGACTGGCGGCCGACCCGAACGACACCGGGTACGGGCACACGCCCGCCCAGGTCGCCGCGGTGACCCCGGAAAGCGACCAGGTGCTCGTCGAGTACTACGACGCCGTCGCCGCACGCACCCGCGACCTGCTGCGCCGGATCAGCCCGCAGGACCTCGACCGGATCGTCGACCGGCGCTGGGACCCGCCGGTCACGCTCGGCGTCCGACTGGTCAGCGTCGCCGGCGACGACCTCCAGCACGTCGGTCAGGCTGCCTACGTACGCGGGCTGCAGACCGGGTCGCGGTGAGTCACCGGCCCAGTCGGCTCGCGACGTACCCGTCGATCGTCGCGACGTACCGGACGAAATGCGCGGTGTCGATCGGGTCGCCGTACCCGTAGTACGTCACCCTGAGCAGGTACTGGCCGTACTGCGCGCGGTACTCCCAGATGTCGCACCTGTCCGGGCTGCCCCGGCCGCAGACGACCGCACCGCGATCCGCCGCTGGGCTGCGGTACGCGTCCTTCGCCGGGATCGCCTCGTCGTAGTGGTCGTTGAACCGGGGCGCGGAGAAGATGTAGGACTCGCGCGCGGCCAGCGGGTTGCCGTACCGGAACACCGCCTCCCGCACGCTCGGACCGCCGTCGCGCCGCCACACCCGTTCGACCGTGTCGTTCGTCCCGTTCTGCAGGTCCGGGTCCGTGTCGGCCGGGGGCCGCCACTGCTCGTCGTCGGCACCCGAGGTCGGGCTGCTCGCCAGCAGCCCGGTCACTGGTACGTCCGGGCGCCCCGTGGCGAGCAGCGCCGCCCCGTACCCCGCGATCGCCAGCACCGCCACGGCGAGGACGGCGACCAGAATCGACCGGCGACGGCGGACGTCGAGGCGGATCACCGGTCGACGACCGTGGCGGCGTCCACGTACACCACCTGGTGGCGGGTCGGCCAGCCGGGCAGAGTGCGCGGCTCGCCCACCGGAAGGACCGGCGCCAACAGCCGGAACAGCCGATCCATCGCCGCGTCGTCGTACTCCTCCGGGCTTGGTGTCGCCCGCAACAGGACGCCGCCCGAGGCGAGCGGCCGCACCTGCGTCACCGCGCCGGTGCCCTCGATCGCCGCGACCCCGCCCAGCCGCTCGACCAGTTCCTGAGGCACCACCGTCACCCACGCGTACCCACGTAGCACCCGGCGGCTCTGCTCGATGGAGTCGCGGTCGAGGCGGCGCAGCGCCAGATCCAGTTCCGTGTTCAACCCGTCGCCCCGCACCGTGGTGATTTCCCCGTACGCCGGGTCGGCGTCGGACAGCACTTCGGTCATGAAGTCCACCCAGCGGTCGTACCCGGTGTCGGGATCGAACGCGTCGCCCAGGTCGGCGGCGATCTCCAGCCGTACCCACGCGTTGTCGTCCACCACCCTGGTGGCGGTGAGCGTGGCGCATCCATACGCCCGGTGCGATTCCTCTGTGTACACGTCGACCTGCGCGACGAGCGGCCGCTCGCCGATCAGGTCCAGTGTCGAGGCGAACCGGGCGGGGGTGTACCGGGTGCCGCGCAGTGGATCACGCTCGGTTCGGCACGCCGTGACGGTCGCCTTCACCCCCGGCTCCCGCGCCGCCACCGCGGTTGACAACTCGACGAGCAGGTCCTCCCAGCCGCGCTGCAGCCAGGCGCGGCAGGTCCGCGCTACGCGGGACGGGTCGACCGGGTCCAGGCTTACCCGCGCGCTCAACACGCGATCGGACGCGTCGTCGTACGGGTCGATCAACCCACACCTCCCGCGATGGACAGAATCCGACAAAGACCACGGGTCCGCCGCCCAGGATAGGCGCCGGTCCCGGTGCCGTGCGGACACCGGGACCGGCAGCGATCAGCCGGACAACGGGCAGGGTCAGCCGAACAACAAACCCCAGCCGCTCCTGATCATGCTGCCCGCGCCCGCGAACGAGATCGGGTCGTCCGCGATCCCCGCGCCACCGCTGAAAAAGTCCTCCACGAGGGTGCCGCCGCCCAGCAACAGCCCGCCCACGATGAGCGCGCCGCCACCGACCGGCGCCACCCAGCCCGGCATGTGGAACCCGTCGTCCGACGGTTGCGACTGGGTCTGCGGCTGCGGCACCGGAACCGGAACCGGCACGGGTACCGGCGTCGGTGTCGGCTGGGTCGGCTTGTTCCTCGAGGAGCCGTAGTACCGCATCCCCGGGCCCTTCGACCAGACGTCGATCGGACCGGTCGGCGTCGGCACGTTGCCGACCCTGGGCATCGCCGGACCGGCCATCACCTTGCGGTGGTCGCCCTTCTTGGCGAGATCCTCCTGCAACTTCTGGATGTACCGCTGGAGCTGACCGGGGCCCTTGGTCCGCCCGTACTCCGTGTTCGGCTTGATCTCCCAGATGTACACGACGTCGTCGCCCCAGAAGATGATGTCGGCGTATCCCGGTCCGCCGCTGCCGTCGCTGGCACCGCCGGGAATCTTGTTCGCGGTGTGCCCGCCCGGCCCGACGTCGGTCGTCACGTACCCGTTGGTCCCGGTCGCCATCGCCCAGGACTCGATCTCCGCCGCGGTCGCCAGCAACGCGGCGTCGTGCCGAACGTCGTGTCCGTCCAGCTCGATGCCGGTGACCGGGTTGCCGCCCGCGAAGGAGTACCGGTTACCGGTCCACGGGTCCGCGGCGAGGTGCATGTCCGCCAGGGCGCCGTTGTACGCATCCCGGGTCAGGAACCGGTTCAGATGCGGGTCGTAGTCGCGGAAGCCCATGTCGTAGTCGCCGGTCGCGGAGTCCCACCGCTTCGCGTTGAACCGGTACGGGTTGTACGTCTCCTTCGTGGGATCCTGCGGGTCCGGCTTGTCCACCCCGGTGAACGACGTCGAGTCGTCGCTGCCGTACGCGGTGTACCCGTAGGTCGACTTCGTCGCGCCGGACGAGTCGGTCAGCGTTTCAACGTCGTCGTGCCCGTTGTATCCGTAGTAGGCGTCCTCCGTGGTGCCGTCGGAGTTCGTCTTGGTCTGCGACAACCGGTCGCCGAACGGCGAGTACCGGTACGTCCTGGTGGTCTTGCCACCGGACGACTCGTTGAGGAGCTGGTCGGTCAGGCCGAGGTACGCGTAGGTCGTGGTCTTCGCGTTCGACGTGCCGGCGTGCTCGGTCTTGGTCGCGGTCCGGTCGAGCGGGTCGTACGTCTTGTCCGTCGTCGTGGACTGGGTCCGCTCCTCCACGACCCGGTCGAATCCGTCGTAGACGAACCGGTCGACGATCTGACCGGCGGCGGTGACCGTGTCGAGGCGTCCGTACGGGTCGTAGTTGTAGCTGGACACCACCCCGCCACGGGTCGCGGACAGCAGCCGGTTGCGGTCGTACGTCGAGGTGGTGGTCGTGCCGTCGACCGTCTGCGACACCACGTTGCTGTTCGCGTCGTAGACGTACGATTCGCTGCCGACCTGGCTTCCGTTGCCGGGGTCGGTCCTGGTCACGGTCGCCACCTGGTCGCGCGGCGTGTAGGTGTAGGTCGCGACCCGGTTGATGTACGCCGAGTGGTCGTCGGCGTTCATCACCTTGCTCGTGTCGCTCGTGCGGTTGTCGTTCAGGTCGTAGGCGTAGGTGTGCTCGGACACCACGGTCCCGTCCGACTTCTTCTCGATCTGGTGACGCAGCGCGCCGTCCAGGAAGTACTCGTAGTCGACGGTGTTGCCGTTGGCTTTGGTCTCGTGCGCGGTCTGCCCGACAGGCGTGTACGTGTACGTGGTCACCTTCGGGTTGGGATCGGACGCCGAGGTGGCGTTGCTGACCTTGGACAACAGGTCCAGCACGTCGTACGTGTACGTGTCGACCTCGCTGTCGTGGGTCCGCCCGGTCACGTTGCCGTTCTCGTCGTAGCTGAACGTCGTGGTGTGCTTGGTGGTACCGGACCTGCTCTCCGTGACGCGGGCGACCTGGTCCAGCGTGTCGTACGCAACGGCATAGTCGTCGACCAGCGCCCCGGAACTGTTGTCGTGGATGCTGGTCATGTTGTCCTCGGCGTCGTAGCCGTACGTGTAGTCCTTCTGTTCGTTGTCGACGTCGCCGGAGTTGTCCCGGACCAGCTTGACCGCGTCGGCGTTGACGGTGCCGTTCGCGGCGTCCGTCAGCCTGATCGTCTGGCTGTTCCCCTCGTCGAAGCTGTAGCTGCCGAGGCTCACCCAGGTGCCGGCGTTGCGGGTCTGGTCGACGGTCCTGGTGGTACTCGCGCCACCGCTGGACGTGATGGTGTAGCCGGCGTTCGTCGCCGTGCCCTGCGGGTAACGCACGTACACCTGGTACGTGCCCGCCTGGGTGACGTTGAGCGTCCAGGTGAAGGACTCGCTCCCGGCGCCCGCCGCGTGGCTGGCGTAGTCGTACCCGTAGTACCCGGTCTGCGTCGAGGACCTGCTCCAGGTACCGGTGGCGGCGACGTTCTGGGTGTCGCTGTTGTCGACCACGACCACGGTCAGACCGACCGGCACCCCGGAGTCGGTACGCGCGGACAGCTTGCCGTCCGGGTAGAAGCTCCAGGTCTGGGTGCGGCTCGTGGAGCCGTCCGCGGCGCTCACCTTGCGCAGCGTCTGGTCGCCCAGTTCGTCGTAGTCGTAGCTGGTCACGATGTCCCACGGATCGGTGCTCGTCGCGATCCATCCGTTGTCGAAGTAGGTGTACGTGGTGTCGTTGCGTACCGTCTGCCCGTTCGACGGCGGTGCGCTGACCTTGACCAGGTGTCCCGCGGCGTCGTAGCTGCGGAACGTCTTGTCCGGCGTGTTGTAGCGCGAGTCGCCCGCGTCGTACGCCGAGTCCTGCTCGGCGACGCGGTTGAGTTCGTCGTACACCGTCGTCTGCGTGAAGTCGTCGGCGGTCGAGGTCGCGGTGCCGCGCGGCGAGATCACCTTCGTCCGGTTGCCGACCTGGTCGTACTCGTACTTCGTGACGGCGTACTCGAGCACTCCGCCGCCGGTGTCGCGACGGGGCACCTTCACCTCGATCTGCTTGCCGCGAGCGTCGTAGCTGATCGTCGTCCGGTTGCCCGCCCGGTCGGTCTGGGCGATCACGAGACCGTCCTTGTCGTACTCCTTGGTCGCGGTCTTGCCGGTCGCGTCGGTCACGGTGGTACGCCGGTGCGCGGCGTCGTAGCCGAAGGTCTCGGTGTAGTCCGAGGTGTCGGCGGTGGCGTTCTTACGCGGGTCGACCAGACGCACCATGTTGCCGACGTTGTCGTACGAGTAGGTGGTCACGCCGCCCTTGGCGTCGGTCACCGAGGTGAGCTCGTAGATCGCGTCGTACCCGTAGCTGGTGCTGTGGTCGTTCGGGTCGTCGGTGGTCAGCGTGCCGAGTGGGTCGGTGCGTCGCAGCACGTTACCGACCTTGTCGTAGGTGTACGTGGTGACCCGGTCGGGATCGCCGCTGGCGTGTTTCGGCTCGGTCGCCGAGATCATGCGGTCGTTCTCGTCGAAGGTGTAGGTGCGTACCGCTCCGTTGGGCGCGGTCGACGTGGTGACGTTGTCGTTGGCGTCGTACACCGGCGCCGGCGTGACGATGTAGACGCCGTTCGCCTGGTCCTTGGGTACCTTCCGGTCGAGCGGTCGACCGAAGATGTCGTAGCTGTACGTCGAGGTCTTGCCGAGCGGGTCGGTGACCGACGTGACGTGACCCCAGGTGTCGTACGCCGTGTTCGTGTCGTGGTTCAGCGCGTCCGTGGTGGTCTGCGGGTACCCGTTGGAGTCGAAGTTCGAGTACCTGGTGGTGTGACCGTTGGCGTCGGTGGCGGTCTGCACCTGCCCGTAGCTGTCGTAGGTGTAGGTGGTGGTGTAGTCGCCGGCGGTGCTGGTCGCGGTGCCGTCCGGGTCGGTGACCGAGGTGAGGTTGCCGACCGGGTCGTACCCGAACGCCCACTGCCGCCCCTCGGGGCTGGTCTTGGTGGCGAGGTCCGCGATGTGCCCGTTCAACCCCGTGGCGTAGGTCATCCGGGTCGCCGGCCAGCCGTTCTTGACCGCTTCGGCGTCCTGGACGGTCAACGGGTAGCCGGTGTTCGCGTCGTAGGTGTACCTGGTGATCGCGCCGTTGTCCTCGGTGAGTTGGGTGACGTTGTTGTCCGCGTCCCACCCGAGGCTGGTGGTCTGGTTCAGCGCGTTGACCATCGAGGTGGGTCGCCCGTACCCGTCGGTGGTGTAGGTCGACGTGTGGTTCTCCGGGTCGGTGACCGCGGTCTGGATGGTGGAGCCTGAGGTGCCGTCCGGGTCGGTGTAGGCGAAGGTGGACACCCCGCCGATCCGGCTGGTGATGGTGTCGACCCACCAGTGGAACTGCGGGTCCGCCGGCGGGTCGTAGTACGCCAGGCTCGTCGAGTTGCCGCGCGGGTCGGTGACCTTGACCAGCTTGACGTTCTTGTTGCCCTGCGTCATGTCGTACGCGAAATTGAACGTCTTCGCGATCGACGTGCCCGCGCCGTCCACCATCCGGGCCATCAGACCCTTGGTGGTGTACGTGAACGTGATGGTCCGCCCGCCCACATCGGTGATCGACTTGACCTGGTCGATGATCTTCGGGTTGGTCAGGTTGCTGTCGTTGACCAGGTTGCCGGCGTCGTCGATGTACGAGTAGCTGTCGCCCTTGGCGTAGTACGTCAGGTTCAGCGTCCGACGTCCGGACGGGTCGGTGATGTACTGCAGGAACTTGATCGGCTCGTTGTTCGACTTACGCGAGGCGTAGGTGAACGTCTGGGTGTTGTTGCCGGTGTGGTCCACCACCGCCGACGGGTAGCCGTCGGAGTCGAAGAAGAACTGGGTGCGGTCCGGCGCGGTCATCACCCACGCCCGACTCGGGTCTCCGGCACCGCTGTTCTTCTGCAGGTACAGGTGCACCCCCGCCGGGTGGTCGTAGTCCCACAGCGACGTGTCCGTCGAGTTGTGCTTGTTCAGCGAGAACACGTGCGTGGTGCCGTCGCCGTCGGTCAGCCGTACCTCGGTCGGCCAGTCCTGCCCCGGCGGGTGGAACCGCAACGGCGACCCCAACCGGGACAGCGTCGACGCGGACAGCGACCAGCCGTAGCCCATCGACGAATCGGTGGTGTCCAGGCTGTTGTACGTGATCCGCACCGAGGTGGACAGTCCGCGACCGGGGTTGCTGAACGCGTTGTACCCCCACGCTACGTTCCCGGCGTGCCCGTTGACCAGGGCGGTACCGCCAGCCCCGGTGGGCACCGTCGAGTACTGGTAGAACTTCTCCATCCCGAGCTGGTCGGAGGTCGGATCCTCCACCACCACCGGCTGGTCCAACGTGCCGATGCCGGTACTCGACAGCCACGCGCCGGTGGTCTTGTTGTGCAACTCCCACTTCAGCACGTACTCGGTGCGCTTGTTCCCCGAGTCGCTGTTGATCGGCGTCTTCACCGTCGCGTTCACGTCCACCGCCACGCCGGGCGCGACGTCGGACGGCAGCGGCGTGAACATCTGGTTCCCGCCGGTCGTCACGTCCGTACCGTCGGGCAGCGCCCAGTGGTACGACAACTCCCAGTCCGCCGCCGACCAGGTGCCCGACGTCGGATTGTTGATCGTGACGGGGATGGTGTACTGGTCGCCGGGGATCATCCGGATCGACTGGGTGGTCGGCGCGTAGTAGGTGCGCTCGGCGATCGGCTGGGTGTAGGTCACCACCAGCTTCGGCCGGAGCTGCGGCTCGGCAGCCTCGCTGGACAGGAAGATCGTCCGCTCCGCGGGACCCGCCTCGTCGGCGAGCTTCACCAGGACACCGTGGTTGCTGCTCGGGTCGGCGACCCATCCCTGCGCCGCCGACGTCACGCCCCAACTGCGCCGCGCGGGGTCGTTGGTGAGCGACGTGAGGCTGTCCGAGACGGTCGCGTCGTAGTCGCCGCCCGCCGTGCTCCAGGCGGTACCGGCGGCTGCGCTGTTCCAGGTCGCCGTCGACTGGTCGAAGTCGCGGGTCAGCGCGTGCATCTCATAGCTCGCCGTACCCGGGTTGTTCGTGCTGACCATCGTGGATTCCCAGAGCGTGACGTACGCGTCCAGCACCTTCGCGTCGGTCGGGATCGACGTGGTGTCGAACTTCACCACCGCGCGGGTGGTGCCGTAGGTGCTGGAACTGTTGCCGACCATCAGCCAGGGGTGCCCGGCGAGGACGTTCTGGTTGGTCGTCGGCTGTGCCGACGACAGGGTGGTGTCGGGCGCGCTGCCCTGCAGCACCTGTTCCACCCGCCCGGCGCGCGGCAGCGCGACGATCTGGGTGGGCGACGGGATCAGCGTGCCGTCGCTGGTCTTGACCACGACCATGTAGTAGTAGACCTGCCCGAACGGGTCGGTGGAATCCACCGGGGTCGGGGTGGCGGTGGTGTCGGTGAACGAGGTGCGGCTCTTGTCCACGGGCGCGACCAGCGTCGACGCCGACGGGGTGAACGTCTGGTAGATCGACCGGTGCACCTGGTATTCGACGATGTCGCTACCCGTGTACGCCGACCAGTGCAGCGCCGCGCCGGTGTCGTAGATCGTGGTGGGCGCGTCCAGCGTCACGCCGGGCTTGCCGTAGTTGACGATCAGCTTCGGGCTGTTCTCGTTCTCGCCGTTGTAGGCGTACTCGGACGCCTCGTACCGCGGACCGCCGTGCCCGAGCGTCGCCTCGTCGGACGCCTTGAGCATGAACCCGTAGTTCGCGGTGCCGTTCAGCCACGACTGCACCAGGTTGGTCACCGGGTACGAGTGCCAGACGTTCGCCTCGTCCGCCTTCTTCACCGCGCCCGCCTTGGTCAGCCGGATCGCGTCGGCGATCACCGCGACGCTGCTCGACGCGGTCGAGTCGTCCAGCACCACCTTCTGGCTGGTACCGGCGAGGAAGCCGTACGTGCCCAGGGTCGCCCAGTCCGCGTTGCCCGGCACCTGCTGGTCGACCTTGGTGTTCTTCGAGCCCCCGTTGTAGTACACCGTGTACGACGCGGCGGTGGACCGGTCCGAGGCGGTCACATAGTGCGCGTCCACGGTGTAGGTGCCGTCCTCGGGCACATCCGGCACCCAGGTGAACGTGTCGCCCGCCACGTCGTCCTTGTTGTAGCGGTAGGTCTTGTCGATGCCGTACTGGGTCAGCGTGCTGCCCGACGCCGGCCACGACCCCTTCATCGCGATCTTCGCGGAATCGGTGTCGTCCACGGTCACCACCGTCGCCGCGCCGGTACCCATCGCCGTGTTGATGCTGCTCCAGGTGACGGTCGACTGGTCCCACGCGGCGGTGACCTGCCGCGCCTCCATCGGCACGTCGTACGAACTGGTGACGAAGTCCTGGTCGAAGTACATCTGCAACGACGCCGAGTCGATCGTGGTGTTCGCCGGGATCGTGGACAGGTCGAACTTCACCAGGCTGCGGGCGACGCCGGTGTTCGTGGTACCCACCGACAGCCGCCAGTTGCCGTCGTAGTTGCCGGTCGGGTCGTCGCTGATGATCATCGCGTCCTGCGACTGGGACACCGTCGGCTGGATCTTGATGGTGGGGTCGATCGTCACCGGGTACACCCGATGCGGGTCGGTCAGCCAGCCACGGTCCGCGTCCACGTCGATCGTGAACGCGCCGTCCCGCGCCGGGTGCAGCGTCTGGGTCACCTTGCGAGTGAACGAGTACCCGTACGGCGAGGCGGCGTCCTCGTGACTATCCGTCATGAACGGCGCCGGCATCACCAGCAGCACCCGGTCGTCCTCCGGGGACCGGAACTCGATCGCCCCGTCCTTGCGCTGCGACACCCTCAGGTCACCGGCGTCCAGAGTGAACGTCAACGACGAGGGCGCCGACGCGTCCCGCAGCACCAACCGCTCCTTCAACGCCTGCGTGGTCACCTGGTACGACACGTCCAGCCCGGACGCGAGCCCGGCGTAGGTCACGGTGTCCTTGCTGACCGTGGGGCTCAGCCGACCGACCGTGCCGGCGATGCCCATGCTCACCGTCCGCCCCGCGAGTTCGAAGCGCACCAACTGGTCGGCCGACACCCCGAATCGGCTGGTGAACGTGTTGCTCACGTTCGCGAACGCGTAGCCTGCCGTGCGGTCCGGCTTGACGGTGGTGTCGATCGGCTGCCACCGCCCGGAGCTGTCGCGGTAGAACCGCGGCGTCGCCGACACCTCCGCCTGCAGCCGACCGTCGGACATCTGGAACACGCGGGTCGTCGCGGTCCGCCGGTCGGTCAGCTCCTTCACGCGGGTCGCGGGCTTGCGCGGCTGCCCGGTCGGCGGATGCTGGTTCCGCGCGAGGCTGATATGCCCGGCGGTCTCCGGAGCCGGACGGGCGCCGCCCACCAGATCGGACAACGCCTTCGTCAGACCGGTCCGCCACCCCTGCCCGATCGCGAATGGCGACCCCTGCGGGCGGAGCGCGACGCCGGTGACGACCGACAGCCCGACCACGATGCCGAGGAAACCGATCAGCAGACGACGGGCATACCCCATGACCACTCCCCAGGACAGACATCGACAGTCCGCACTGTATGGGGGCGAGATACAACGCATATACATGCCGACATACACCGCTGTGTCCCGAGCGATCCGCCTCATAATCGCTTGTCCGGATCGACGGAGCTCCACTACGTTGGCGGTGCGCCACCCCGTGGCGCAGCGATACCTGCCGACGGGGAGGACGGGATGTCGCTCGGTTTCCGGCTGTTGGGGACGGTGGAACTGACTCGGTCCGGCGACCCCGTGCCGTTCGGCCCGGCGAAGGCGAGGGCCCTGCTCGCGGCGCTCGTGTTCGAGCCGAACCGCCTGGTACCACTGAGCCGGCTCATCGAAGCGGTGTGGTCCGGTCCCCCGCCCCGCTCGGCGGTGGCGAACCTGCGCACGTACGCGCACGGACTACGACGCGCGGTCGCCGACCGCCTGACGTCGCGCAGCGGCGCGTACAAGCTGACCGTCAAGCCCGGCGAAGCCGACGTCGACGTGTTCCGGACGCTGGTCGAGAACGGCAGGTCCGCGCTGCGAGCCGGCGACGCCGACCGGTCGGTACAGGCGATCGAGGAGGCGCTGCGCCTGTGGCGGGGACCCGCCGGTCACGGTCTGCCCACCGGCACCAGCCTCGACCCGCACTTCGCGGCGCTCACCAACGAGCGACTCAACGCGATGGAAGACCTGGTCGACGCGCGTCTGGCCCTCGGCGACCACGCCCGCGTCCTCGCCGGGATCAGCGCGCTGCTCGCCCATCACCCGCTGCGCGAGCGCGCCTGGGGCCAGCTGATGCTGGCGTTGTACCGGTCGGGCGATGTCGCGGGCGCCCTGGCCGCGTATGCGGACGCGCGCAAGACGATCCGCGAGCAGCTGGGCATCGAACCCGCTCCGCAACTCGCCACGCTGCACCGCGCGATCCTCGACCACCGGGTCGAGTCGCGACCCGCGCCCGCCTGGACCGCCACCGGCACCGGCACCGGCAGCAACCCGTAGACCACCGGCGACCGGGTGCCGTCGCCGGCAGCACGTCGTACAGCCGCCTCGATGTACAGCGCGCCGCGACCGGGTCACGCCGTCGCGTGGCGGACCGCCCGCCCCCGGCTTACGCTCCAGTCACCATTCAGTGATCTACGTCGATCGGAAGTGGTGACATGGCATCCCCCACCCCACCCGTACCCGGCGATACCGCCGCGCGCAGGCGTCGCCGGGTCCTCGCCGCCGCGGCATCCGCCGGGTTGCTGCTGTCCGTGGCTCTCGCCGCTACCCCGGCGGCGGCGGCGACAGCGCCCGCGTACGTGGTCGTCGGTCCCACCCAGAAGGTGATGGCGAGCCAGGGCTCGGTCAGCGGTTCGTCGGGGGCGCAGCTCATGGGCGCCCGTAACGAGTTCGTGTCGTTCCAGATCGTGCTGCCGGGCGGCAGCGGCGGTCAGAGCGGGGTATCGGTGACCACGGGCAACGCCCTGACCGGACCGGGCGGCACGATTCCGAACAGCGCCGTCACGATCTACCGCGAGGCGTACTACACCACCAGCCAGCCCTCGGCAGGCGGTCGTGCCGTCGGCGCCTGGCCCGACATCCTCATCCCGACGGTGGACGCGCTGTACCACGAGCAGCGCAACGCGTTCCCGGTGAACGTGCCGGCGGGCAACAGCCGGGTCGCCTGGATCGACATCCTGATTCCGGCGAACCAGGCGGCCGGCGGGTACGACGGGACGATCACCGTGACCAACAGCGGCGGCGGTCAGGCGAGTGTGCCCGTCCACCTCGACGTGCGCGACTTCACCCTGCCGTCCACCTCGTCGCTGAAGACGCTGTTCCAGCTCGACTGGCGTACCGCCTGCGACGCGCTGTACGGGTCGTCGTGCAACCCCTGGAACAGCTACGCCGACGAGCAGCGTGCCTGGCAGGCGAACTACGACGTGGCGCGGCTCGCCCTGGACGACCGGTTCACCATCGCGAACATGCAGTTCCAGCCGCCGGTCAACTCGACCGAGGTCGGCTTCTTCAACCAGTACATGCTCCCGTTGATCAACGGCACGGCGCCGACCCGGCTGTCCGGGGCGCGGCTGACCACCGTCTCCGTCGACACCGGGTACCTGTCGCAGTGGAAGTCGCTCGCCCAGTCGGACGGGTTCTCCGGCGTGGCGCTGACGTACGACCACGGCTGTGACGAGATGGGCAACGACTCGTCGAAGTGGAGCGCCTGCCGGTCGCGGGTCAGCGGGTACAAGAGCACCTGGCCGGGGCTGCCGAACGTGATCACCGGGAACATCGGCGAGGTGGACACGTACGACCCGTCGTACTCGATCACCGACGACCTGGTGCCGGTGGTCGACCAGATGGACGGGCTGTCCGGTACCGCGTTCGCCGGCGACCAGCACCACAAGTACGACTCGTTCCTGACGAACTCCGGCAAGCAGGTCTGGCTGTACACCTCGTGCGACGTCTCCGGGTGCGGCGGCGCCGGCGAGACCGACGCGTACTACCAGCACCCGTGGATGGACTACACGGTCGACACGGCAGCCGGGCAGAACCGGGCGATGGGCTGGCTGGACTACACGTACAACGCGACCGGCGAGCTGTACTGGGACACCACGTACACGATGACCACGGCGTGGACCAACCAGTTCGCGTTCGGCGGGCACGGCGACGGCAACCTGCTGTACCCGGGCACCACCGACCGGATCGGCGGCAGCACCCCGATTCCGCTGGAGTCGCTGCGGATGAAGTTGATGCGCGACGGCTACCAGGACTACGAGTACCTGCGGCTGGCGGGGCAGCACGGGCACGCGACCGACGCGTACAACCTGGCGAAGCAGGTGTACCCGTCGACGCACGACGCCGGTGCGACGGACGCCGCGATCGACCCGGCGCGCAAGCAGCTGGCGGACTGGATCACCGGTACCACCACGCCGCCGCCCGCGACCAGCCAGTTGCGGTACACGGCGAACGCGTTGACCGGTCCGGTCACGGTGGACGGTCAGCTCGGCGAGTACGCCGACCTGCCCGCCATCGTGCTCAACGGCGCCAACAACAACACCACCCAGGTACGCCTCGCCTGGGACAACACCAACCTCTACGCCGCCTACACCGTCACCGACAACACCATCAACGTCAACGAAACCGGACGCGACGGCGAACTATGGGACGGCGACAGCGTCGAACTCATGATCGACCGATACGACACCAACCCCACCGCACCCACCAACACCGTCTACCACCTCCTCGTCAACACCGACGGAGCCCTCACCGACGAAACCGGCACCGGCAGCGGCTGGGACCGCACCTGGACCGCCAACGCCCAAACCGCCGTCACCCGCACCACCACCGGCTACACCGTCGAAATCGCCCTACCCTGGAACTCCATGGGCCCCACACCCACCACCGGCGACCAGATCGGACTCGACGTCGCCAACAACGACAGCGACACCAGCGGACAAGCCATCCCCTACGACTGGTCCCACCTCACCCGCTTCGCCCAACCCAACCTCTGGGGAACCATGACCGTCGGACCGTGATCCGATCCCAAGGGTGGATGCACCGGGCCCGCGAGCGATTCGAGTCGCTCACGGGCCCGGGCGTCTGAGGGGCGTCAGCAGGACGGCGCCTGGCGAGGTTGGCGCGGGATCAGCCCGGACGACAGCGGAAGCTCGATCACCACGGGATCGGCTGGGGAATGCATGCCCTGGCGACCGGGTCCGATCGGGGTCGCCGCCCGGGCGCGCCGGGCGTTGCCGAGCTGCCGGTCGCGCCGCCGCCACCGGGGATACTGACCGATCGGCCCGGCGGCGTCGGCGGTCAACGCGACGTGCCCGGAGCCGGTCGCCTTCGCCTGGTACATCGCCATGTCGGCGCGGTGCAGCAACTCGTCGATGCAGACATCGCCGTGGGCAGGTGCCACCCCGACGGACGCGGTCACGGTCAGGCAGCGCCCCGCGACCGCCATGGGCTCGGCGATGGCGGACGACAGCGCGGCGACGACCGGTCGCCACCACAACTCACCGACGTCGCGCTTCGGGCTGCTGAACACCGCGGCGAACTCGTCACCGCCGAGCCGGGCGACCAGGTTCTGTCCCGCCCACGACGCGAGCCGCTCGGCGACGACGCACAGCACCTTGTCGCCGGTCCCGTGGCCGAAGGTGTCGTTGATGGGTTTGAAGCCGTTGAGGTCGAGGACGACGACGACAGTCGGTTGACCGGTGCCCAGGATCGTCGGCGCGAGACTGTACAGCAACCGGCGGTTGGCGAGCCCGGTCAGCTCGTCGTGGCCGAGCGCCCACCGCAGAGTCTCGCGTTCAGCCTCCAACCACGCCACCGTCGCCCGCAGCCGCGCCAGCTCGTCGACCCCGTCGCTGACCCGCGTCGCGGCACCTGCCTCGGCAGCTGGGAAGCTAAGGGTATCCATGGCCAGTCCTTCGTGGCTGCGGCGTTCCATGCGGTCTGACGTGGGGTGGAGCGTGGCAGCGGGGCCGTCCCCGGTATCGGTAAGCATGACAGCGGTCGATCATCCGCTGCAAGATTTCACGGCGACAAGTTTGCGCCCCGATCACATGCACGGCGACGAGTTTCAGTTACGCTACGTACCTCAAATTTCGTGGTGAAAGAAGCAGCTCCGGAAAGGGGGTGGGAAGCGCTGGTCATGGTCCGCAGGAGGGGGCCTCTTCCCGACACGAGGCATCGTTTGGCTACCCAGCGTCACCAAAGCCGGATCGGCAAAATCATGTGCGAGAGACGTGACCCACGTCTCAACGTATGGGTGGCGGCGGCCAGGCGACCGGGTACCCGAGTGCCCGGCACGCCCTACGGGCGAGGCTGCTGAGACCGTGGCATGCCGTGCGGTACAGCGACAGCTAGCGGGGGATCTTCAACGTGACCAGAGAAGACGCCACACCTGCGAGGAGTAGGGATGAGCAGCGACACGAACTGGATCAAGGCGAGCAAGTCGACCGGCAACGGTGGAAACTGTGTCGAGGCGCGACGGCACGCCGGTCTGATCGAGGTCCGCAACAGCAAGAGCCCCGAGGCCGGTACCGTCCGGTTCACGGTCGCCGAGTGGGACGCCTTCCTCGACGGCGCCAAGAAGGGCGAGTTCGACGGCCTGCTGAGCGGCTGACCCGCCGATCAGCGGGGCGCCTGTCGGACCCCGGATAGCGGCTGCGCCGCCCGCGGAAGCGGGCGGCGCAGCCGGACATGCGACACAGGCACCCAGGGTCGGGGCTACGGCTTACGAGCCACCCCGCCCCACACGCAACTGCGGTGCGGCTCCCTCAGCAGAGGATCGCGCTCCTGCGGATCGGGTCGCCATTGCGGTACCCATACCACTCCCGGCTCGACCAACTCGAGACCGTCGAAGAACGCCAGCATCTCGGCACGACTGCGCACCTTGCCCGGGGTGGTCGTCTGTCGCTTGTACACCTCCACGGCGGTACTCATCGCGTCGTCGCGGTTCTCGAAGCTCTCCGAGGCGGCGTGCGTGACGAGCAGATAGCTGCCCGACGCGAGCGAATTCAGGAACTCGGCGCGAATGGAGTGCGCCTGGGCGTCGTCCGGTACGAAATGCAGGACCGCGCCCATCAGCAACGCCGTCGGCTCGGACAGATCCAGCAGCTTGACCAATCGCGGATGGGTCAGCACCGCGCCCGGATCGCGCATGTCCGCCCGGATCGCCGTCGCCTGCTCGTTGCCGGCGAGGATGTCCAAACTCTCGGCGACCGCCACCGGATCGATGTCCACGTACACCACGCGCGCGTCGCCCGCCGCCTCCTGCGCGATCTCATGCACATTCCCCTGAGTCGGAATGCCGGACCCGATGTCCAGGAACTGGCGGATGCCGACCCCGGCGAGAAAGCGCACGGCACGCCGCAGGAACGCGCGATTCGCCCTGGCGCCGACCGGAATGTCCGGGAACTGCGCGACCACCTTCCGCGCCGCCTCCCGATCGGCGGCGAAGTTGTGGATACCGCCCAGGAAATAGTCGTACATCCGCGCGGCGGTCGCCGGCTTCTGATCGCTGCCCGGCACACCGGTCGTCATCGTTTCCCCACCACTCCCCCGCTACGGTTTGCGACCCACGCCGCACCACAGGTGGCTACGCGCCGGCTCGCTGAGCAGCGGATCACGCCCACCCTCGTCGGGACGCCACTGCGGCAACCACACCACGCCGGGCTCGACCAGGTCGAACGCGTCGAAGAACGCCTCGAACTCGTCGCGGCTGCGCGGCCTGACCTCCGTCGTCGTCTGTCGTCTGTAGACGTCGCGAGCGGTACGCACGCTCTCGTCGCGGTCGGTGGTGCTCTCCAGCGCGATATGCGACGCCACGAAATAGCCGCCCGGCGCGAGCGCGGTCCCGAATGCGGTGACCACGTCGTGCGCCTGCGCGTCGTCGGGTACGAAGTGCAGAACGGCGCCCATCAGCAGCGCGGTCGGCTGGGACAGATCCAGCAACTTGAGCACCTGCGGATGGTTCAGCACCGAAGCCGGGTCGCGCAGATCGGCACGGATCGCCGTCGCGCCGCCGTTGCCGGCGAGAATGTCCAGACTCTCCGCCACCGCGACCGGGTCGATGTCGACGTAGACGATCCGCGCGTCCGGCGCCTGCCGCTGCGCGATCTCGTGCACATTGCCCTGGGTCGGGATACCGGAGCCGAGGTCGAGGAACTGGCGGATGCCGGCGTCGGTCAGGAACCGCACCGCACGGCGCAGAAACGCCCGGTTCGCACGCGCGCCGACGGGAATGTCCGGGAACTGGTCGACGACCTTACGGGCCGCTTCGCGGTCCGCCGGAAAGTTGTGGATACCGCCGAGGAAATAGTCGTACATCCGCGCGGCGGTCGCCGGCTTCTGACTGCTGCTCGACATGCCGTTGCTCATCGACGCCCACCAATCAGCACTACCGCTTGCGACCCACGCCGGCCCAGGAGTAACTACGGTGCGGCTCATCGAGCAGCGGTTCGCGTTCGCCCTCGCCCGGGCGCCACTGCGGCAACCACACCACGCCCGGCTCGACCAGGTCGCAGCCGTTGAAGAAGGCTTCCACCTCGGAGCGGCTGCGGGTCTTGCCGGGCGTCGAGGTACGCCGCCGGTACACGTCCTGCACCGTGCGCATGTTGTCGTCGAGTTTGTCGAAGCTTTCCGTGGCGGCATGCGACAACACCACGTAGCTGCCCGGCGCGAGCGGCTCGACCAGTTCGGCGAGCAGCCCGTACGCTTCGGCGTCGTCGGGCACGAAATGCAGCACCGCGCCCAACAGCAGCGCGGTCGGCTGGGACAGATCCAGCAACTTGAGCAGCTGCGGATGGTTCAGCACCGAGCCCGGGTCGCGCATGTCCGCCCGGATGGCGGTCGCGCTGTCGTTGCCCTCGAGAATGTCCAGGCCCTCCGCCACCGCCACGGGATCGATGTCCACATAGACCACGCGGGCGTCGGCAGCCGCCTCCTGCGCGATCTCGTGCACATTTCCCTGCGTCGGGATGCCCGAACCGATGTCCAGGAACTGGCGAACCCCCGCCGACACCAGGAACCGCACCGCACGCCCCAGGAAGGCACGGTTCGCCCGCGCCCACCGCCGCACATCCGGGAACTGCTCGACGACGATCCGACCCGCCTCCCGGTCAGCCGGGAAGTTGTGGATACCGCCGAGAAAGTAGTCGTAGATGCGCGCCGCGGTCGCCGGCTTCTGATCGCCGGACACCACTCCGTTGCTCATCAAATCCTCCCCAATCCGACCGTTACGGCTTGCGACCCACGCCCGCCCAGGCGCAACTGCCGTGCGGCTCATCCAGCAACGGATCACGCTCATCCTCGTCCGGACGCCACTGCGGCAGCCACACCACGCCAGGATCGACCAACTCCAACCCGTCGAACAGACCCTCGGTCTCGGCGCGGCTGCGAAGCCTGCTCGGCGTCGTCGTCTCCGTCTTGTACACGTCCTGCATAGCGCGAAGATTGTCGTCGCTGTGCTCGAACGTCTCGACCGCGGCGTGGGACGCGACCAGGTAGCTACCCGATGCGAGCGCCGCGGTGAACCTGACGACGATGTCGCGCGCCTGCCTGTCGTCCGGTACGAAATGCAGAACCGCGCCGAGCAGCAGCGCGGTCGGCTGGGACAGGTCGAGCAGTTTACGTACCCGTGGATGACCCAGCACCGACGCGGGGACGCGCATGTCGCCGCGAATCGCCGTCGCGCCGTCGTTGCCCGCCAGGATGTCCTGGCTTTCCGCGACCGCGACCGGATCGATGTCGACATAGACCAGGCGCGCGTGCGGCGCTTGCCGCTGCGCGATCTCGTGGACATTGCCCTGCGTCGGGATGCCCGATCCGATGTCGAGGAACTGCCGAATCCCGACCCCGGTCAGGAAGCGCACCGCACGCCTGAGGAACGCCCGGTTCGCCCGCGCCCCCACCGGAATGTCGGGGAACTGCTCGACGACCTTACGGGCTGCTTCGCGGTCCGCCGGAAAGTTGTGGATACCGCCGAGAACGTAGTCGTAGATGCGCGCGGCGGTCGCCGGCTTCTGGTCGTCGTACCGGGACCTCCTGATCATCGACGTCCGGTCCCCACCCTCGACCCCCCGCGACGGCACGCGGCTGAGATCCGGCATGCGATCCCCGTCAGTACTGCTCGATCGGTACAGCCGCCTGCGACACCAGGTCGAAGACCCGGCGGTACTCGTCGACTTCGGCTGTCTCCTCGAGGTACAGCGCGCCCGCGTGGGATTCCAGGTACACCACGTCAGGGTCCTCCGGGTCGTCGAAGTCGAGGATCCGGAACGCCCCCGCCATCGCGGCGTGGGCGCCGACGGAGAACGGCAGCACCTTGATCTCGACACTGCCCCGCTGCGCGACCCGCTTCAGGTGGTCGATCTGCGCCTTGAGCACCGCCTCGCCGCCCACCGGCCGGACCAGTACCGCCTCGCCGAGCACCGCGGTCAGCCGGGGCGCCGGCTTGCGGTGGAACAGCGAATGCTGACGCTGCATGCGCAGCTTGACGTGGCGCTCCACGGATTCCACGTCCGCCGGTTGTTCAGCCATGAAGACCGCCCGGGCGTACTGCTCGGTCTGCAGCTCGCCGGGGATGACCTCGCCGTCGTACCCGCTGATCCGGGTCGCGCTCGCCTCCAGCCCGACGTAGAGCTTGAACCAGTCGGGGATGACCGGGTTGGCGTCCCACCACTCCTCCTGGGACGTGCCCAGCGCCAGTTCCGCCAACGCGTCGGTGATGCTCTGGTCGGCGCCGTACAGCCAGCACAACGCGCGAACGTTCGCCACCGTGACCGGGACCTTACCGGTCTCGATCCGGTGCAGCGTGGGTTCGGAAATGCCGAGCTTGGCGTCGGCGACCTCGCGTCTGCTCTTGCCGCACGCGATCCGTAGGCGGGTCAGTCGTCGGCCCAGGGCTCGGCGAACGACCCGCTGCCCGGTAACCGGCATGTCGCAACCTCCACCACATCGCGGTCTCGCCACCGCGTGTGTCGATACCGTACCGGCCGTAACGACGTCGCCGAAAGTGGCCGGACGAACCCGCATAGTCGCCAGGCGAGTCGGCAACCGCCGACCGTGGCGTCGCCTCAACCCTAATCCATCATGGATGGCGGCTGATGCGACCACCCTACGCGGATCGGTTGGACACGGCGCGTGGCGGTACCGGCGCCGCAGTCCCGATCAGTACGGCGTCAACCCGTAACCCAGCGGGAACAGCGCAGCCTTGCCGTCGCCGTTGTTGACCGGTTCGTCGCTCACCGCGTTCGGCCAGGTCACCGGCAGCTTGCCGGTGAAGCCGGCGCCGAACAGCACGTCGGTGATGCCTTCCGCCTCGGTACCGGGCAGCCACGCCGCGACGAACGCGTCGACCTTCGGCAACTGGTCGCCGATGACCACCGGGCGTCCGGAGTACAGGATCGCCACGCAGGTCGTGACGTGCGAACACAGGTCGCTCAGCTGGCTGGAGTTGTCGCTGCCGAACGCCAGCGTCGACGAGTCGCCCTGTCCCTCGGCGTACGGGGTCTCACCGCCCACCCAGATGCCGACGTCGCCGGAGTACTTCCCCTTCGTACGGGTGCCGACGTTCTGCAGCGTGATGTTCGTGCCCGCCGTCGCCTGCTGCAGCGCCTGCCAGAAGGTGGTACCGGTGGTCGTCGCGCCGCTGCCGCCCTGCCAGGTGATCGACCACCCGCCGAGTTGGTACCCGAGGTTGTCGACCGACTTGCCACCGACCACGATCCGGTAGCTGCCCGTCTTCGACAGCGGCAGGACGTTGCCGCTGTTCTTCAGCAGCACCAGCGATTCGCGGACCGCCTGGCGTGCCACGTCGCGATGGGCGGCCGAGCCGACCTGGGCGGTGTAGGAGCGGTCGGCGTACGGGTGGTTGAACAGGTCCAGGCTGAACTTCGCGGTGAGGATCCGGGTGACGGCGTCGTCGATCCGGGTCTGGCTGATCTTGCCGGTGTTGACGTCGTCGACGATCGCGTTGATGGTACCGACGTAGTCGTCCGGCACCATGATCATGTCGACGCCCGCGTTGACGGCGTGCGCGACCTGGTCGGCGTACGTCGCGTCGGGCAGTTGCTTCACCCCGCCCCAGTCGCTGACCACGAACCCGGCGAAGCCGAGCTCACCCTTGAGCACGCTGGTCAGCAGGTACTGGTTGCCGTGGTCCTTGACACCGTTCCAACTGCTGTACGACGCCATCACCGAGCCGACGCCCGCCGACACCGCGCTCTGATACGGAGGCAGGTGCACCGCGCGCAGTTCGGTCTCGCTGATCCGGGCGTCGCCCTGGTCGATGAGGTACCCGCTGTCGCCCGTACCGTAGGTCGTGCCGCCGTCCGCGATGTAGTGCTTCGCGGTCGCCATCACCGAGGTCGGTCCGAGCGAGGGACCCTGGAAGCCCTGAACCGCCGCCTGGGCCAGCGGGGACACGATCGACGGGTCCTCGCCGAAGCCCTCGTAGGTACGGCCCCAGCGGTCGTCGCGCGGCACGCACACGCACGGCGCGAACGTCCACCGGATGCCGGTGCCCAGCACCTCCTGCCGGGTGACGTCCTCGACCTGTTGCACCAGGGCGGCGTCACGGCTCGCGCCGAGTCCGATGTTGTGCGGGAACAGCACCGCCCCCTGGACGTTGTTGTGCCCGTGCACGGCGTCCACGCCGTACAGCAGCGGGATGCCCAACCTGCTCTTCAGCGCGTAGCTCTGGAAGTCGTCGACCATGTCGGCCCACTGGGTGGCGGTGCCGCCGGCGCCGTTCGGTCCGCCACCGCCGCCGCTGAGCACCGAGCCCAGCGCGTACGTGGTGATGTCCGCCTTGTTCTTGAGGTAGGTGTTGGCGACCTGGGTCATCTGTCCGGCCTTCTCCGCCAGGGTCATCTTGGACAGGCAGTCGGCCGGCGAGGTGCAGCCCGCGGCGGCGTGCGCCGGCGGGGCGAGGGTCGGCAGGTTCGCCAGGGTCGCCGCGGCGAGTACGGCGAATGCGAGGCGGACGGCTGGGCGGGACGGCACCAGCCGGAGCGGGCGGGCAACGGACATCGCGCGCCTCCAATCAGGACGCGTCCTGGCTTTGGCAACGATGTTAATCGATTTTTCTTGGGCCCGGCGCCCCTCGATTTCCACCCGCTGTCGGATCGACGTCACGCGACGCTATCTATAGATCGTCCTGGATTATAACGGAGCCATTCGGCGCGGCGTCGACGCGCACCGGAACCAGCCGGCGCACCGTTGACGCGCACCGGAGCCCTCGGGTGCGCGAGACGCGCCGGAGCCATCCGGTGCGCGTCGACGCGCACCGTGATCGTCCATCGCAGCGACGAGAGGAACGCCATGCACAGGTACCGACTGGCTGTCGCCGCCGCCGCGACGGCACTGTTCACGGCACTGACAACCGGCACGGCATCAGCCGCCCCGGCGGTACTGACATTCGGAGGTGTCGGCGGCGCGCCGGTCCCGATCGGCGGCTCGTTGCAGAGCTCCGGCACCGAAACCCTGTACTCGACGACCACGGGCACCTACGGATTCGCGTGCACCAACGTCTACAACGGGTACACCGTCACCTCGAACCCGGTCGCGCCCGGCTCCGCGACCATGAAGCTCAACTGGCTGCAACTCGGTTCCTGCACGTCCACAGTGCCCGGAGTGACCGGCGTCAACACCATGTACCTCGTGGATCTGCCGTACCGGGTCGCGGTCGACTCACCCGGCAAGGTCACGTACACCGACGGCGGCAGCGGGCCGATGCGGACCATCATCCAACCGAGCGTCGGCGGGACGACGGTGACGTGCGCCTACCAGTCGCACGACAGCGTCGTCTACGGAGTCTGGTCCAACGCCGACAACTCGATCACGGTGACCAACGCGCCGTTCGACCTGATCTCGTCGCCGTCGCCGTACTGCCCCAGCCCGGTGTTCGTGTCGTTCAAGCAGGCCGGGACGACGGGCTCCGGGGGTCTCGTCTTCCTGAACTGACGTCGTCCTCGACCGTGGTGAGCGTCCTGGGACGCTCACCACGGTCGACACATTCGGGGCGGCTGCGTGCCGCGAGGCGGTCGCCGCCGGTACCGCTGCCCTAGTCCTGACCGTCCGATCCGACCAGCGACTCGAGCGGGACGTCCGGATCGGCGAGCCGGTCCGGATCGACGGGACGTCCCGACCGGATCAGCTCGCCGATCGGCGCGGTGACGTCCCAGATGTTGACGTTCATTCCGGCGAGCACCCGCCCGCCGCCGGTCCAGAACGCGATGAACTCGCGCTTGGCGAGATCGCCCCGGACCACCACGCGGTCGTACGAGCCGAGCGGGGCGTGACCGGTGTACTCCATGCCCAGGTCGTACTGGTCGGTGTAGAAGTACGGCAACCGGTCGTAGCTGACCGGAAGGTCGAGCATCGCGCGCGCCGCGGCCGGACCCGAGTTCAACGCGTTGGCCCAGTGCTCGACCCGGATGTACCCGCCGAGCAGCGGGTGCGCCACGTTGGCGACGTCCCCGGCGGCGACGATGTCCTGGTCGCCGGTACGCAGACCGGCGTCGACGACGATTCCGTTGCCGACGGTCAGCCCCGCCTGCTCGGCGAGTTCCACGTTCGGCCGCGCGCCGACGCCCACGACGACCACGTCCGCGGGCAGCGTCGTGCCGTCGTCGAGTACCACGGAGGAGACGCGACCGGTGCCGCGCACCTCGCGCACCTGGGTACCGAAATGGAAGGTGACGCCGTGGTCGCGGTGCAGGTCGGCGAAGACGGTGGCGATCTCGTCGCCGAGGACCCGGGCGAGCGGCAGGTGGGCCGCCTCGACCACGGTCACGGCCGCGCCGCGGCCGCGGGCGGCCGCGGCGATCTCCAGCCCGATCCAGCCCGCCCCGATGATCACGACGTTCGCGCTGTCGGTCAGCGCCTGGTTGATCCGGTCGCTGTCGGCGAGGGTACGCAGGCGCAGCACGCCGTCCAGGTCGGCACCGGGTACCGGCAGGTCGCGCGGGCGCGAGCCCGTCGCCAGCAGCAGCTTCCGGTATCCGACGCGCTGCCCGTCGGCGAGGTCGACGGTGCGCCCCGACCGGTCGAGGGCGACCACCCGGGCGCCGGTGCGCAGGTCGACGTGGTGCTCGGCGTACCAGCCGGAGTCGTGTACGTACACGCTGTCCCGCTCGGCGGAACCGAGCAGCAGTCCCTTGGACAGCGGCGGTCGCTCGTACGGGCGCTCCGGTTCGTCGCCGAGCAGCACGATGTCGCCGTCGAAGCCCTCCTCGCGCAGGGTCTGTGCGGCTTTGGCGCCGGCGAGTCCCGCGCCGACGATCACGAATGGACCATGCTCCGTCATGACGGTCTCCCGATAGGTCAGGCGTGCGCGCCGACGCCGGTGAGGGCGAAGAACTCGGCGCGGGAACGCGCGTCCTCGCGCAGGGTGCCGAGCAGCGTCGAGGTGATCGTCGTGGCGCCGACCGCCTGTACCCCGCGCAGCGTCATGCACAGGTGTTCGGCTTCGATGACCACGCCGACGCCGCGCGGGCGCAGATGGGTGGTGAGCCAGTCGGCGACCTGCCGGGTCAGGCGTTCCTGTACCTGCAGGCCGTGGCTGAACAGTTCGACGACGCGGGCGAGCTTCGACAGCCCGAGGATGCGTTCGCCGGGCAGGTACCCGACGTGCGCGACGCCGACGAACGGCAGCAGGTGATGTTCGCAGACCGAGCGCAACGGGATCGCGCGGGCGACGACGAGCTCGTCGTAGCCCTCGTCGTTGTCGAACGTGGTCAGGTTGAACTCGCGCGGGGTGAGCAGTTCGGCGTACGCGCGGGCCATCCGGGCCGGCGTCTCGGCGAGGCTCTCGCTGTCGCAGTCGACACCCAGGGCCGCCAGGAACGCGGCGGCGGCCTGTTCGGCCGCGACCAGGTCGGGGCCTTGCCGATGATGTGTGACCCGTAGCGGCGTGACGGTCATGCCAGCCCACCCCAATTTCGCCAACCGACGTTCCTGCTATTCCTCATCCTGAACGGGGCTCGGGAGAATTTCAATAGTCTGCGTTGGTGATATTCTGGGGACGTGGACGATCGCTGGGACCTCGTCGCCACGCTAGCCGACCCGTCGCGCCGGGCGCTGTACGACTACGTACGGCACCAGAACCACCCGGTCAGCCGCGAGGAGGCCGCCGACGCGATCGGGATCTCCCGCGGACTGGCCGCCTTCCACCTCGACAAACTGCAGGACGCGGGACTACTGCGCGCCCGGTACGAGGCGCCGCCCGACCAGCCGCGCGGACGCGGTCGGACCCCCAAGGTGTACGAACCGGCGAACGACGGACTCGCGATCACGATCCCGGAGCGGCGGTACGAACTGATCGCCGACATCCTCGCCGACGCGGTCGCGGACGACCCCGCGCACGCCGACGAAGCCGCCCAGCGGCGCGCCACCGAGCGGGGGCAGGAGATCGGCGCACGGCTCGCCGACGCCGGCAGCGACGTGCTGGGCGCGCTCGACGGGCTCGGCTTCGAGCCCCAGCCGGACGACGAGCACCGCGTGCTCCTGCGCAACTGCCCGTTCCACGCGCTCGCCGCCCGGCACACCGCACTGGTCTGCGGGCTGAACCACGCGTTCATCAGCGGACTCGTGACGGGATTCGGCGCCGACGACGTCGAGCCCCGGCTCGCGCCCCGCCCCGGATGTTGCTGCGTGGAACTCAGGTACGGCGGCCCGCCCCGGCAGCCCGGCAGCGCCGACCCGGCGGAGCGGGAATCCGCTCCGCCGGGCGCAACCGAGGCATAGCCGCCTCAGCCCTTCACGCAGAGCACCTGCTTGAGGTGCGCCACCACCATCCGCCGTCCCGCCCGTGCGAGGCGGAGCAGTAGGACGCGTCGTTGCCCAGCCCACGCACGATGTAACTGCCGGTACCCATCGATCCCGGGATGGTCCCCAGGTCGCCGGCCCCGGCGACCTGGGGACCATCCCGCCCTTGCGCGTCACGAGGACGGCGACGCCGTCGTGCACCTCCTCCGCCACGTAGTTGTGGTGGCACGAGATCGGCTCGTCGAACCGCACGCCCGCCTGCGGCAGCACGTCCAGCAACGCACGCTGGAACAGGCCCAGCATGCGGGCCCGGTTGCGGCGCGCGTACTCCTGCGCCCAGAACAGGTCGCGGCGGTACGCGGCCATCTCCGGAGTACCGGCGAGGAACACCGCGAGGTCAGGTCCGCCAGGTCCCGGTTGTGCGGCAGGCGGCGCGCGAAGTCAAGCGCGGCTGAGCTGGTCGACGATCCGTCGCGCGTAGAACGTCTCCCAGCCGTCGCCGCCGTGGGCGGTGTACTCCTTGTCCAACCCGACCAGCAGGTACACCAGCTCGCTGCGTACCGGCGCGCCGCCGAGCAGGTCGGGCAGCTCGGACAGCGTCGTCAGCCAGTCGGCGTACCACGACGCCCAGTCCGGGTCGTCCCCGTCGACGATCCGGTACACGCGGTGATGGGTCTCGGCTGCCTCGTGCAGCAGCGTCGCCACGCGGTCGACGCGGTCGTCCGTGCTCATCGGTCGCTCCGGCGTCTCGCGCTCCGGCGTCTCACTGCCGGGGCGAGTACAGCCACACCTGTCGAAGGTCGAGGTAGCTCATGTCGTCCGTGAGCGACATCTCCTCGTCGAACAGCTTCTTCAGCTCGTCGGGCATCGGCTTGCGCTCGCCCTCGCGCGCCGACGGCTCGTCGGTGAAGTAGACCGCCTCGACGAAGTCCCCACTCGGGTCCAGCGCGACCAGGTCGCCCAGGATTTCCGGGCGCTCGCGAGCGATCATCGGCTCGGCCTGGTCGGACAGGGCGTGTATCCGGTCGGCATCGCGAACGTGGCCCTTGATGACCTGTACGAAGTGGGCGTTCGACTGCCCGCGCTCGGCTGAGAAACAGTCCGGGCAGTCGTGGAACACCGGCTCACCGGTGAAGTTCGAGCTCATCGAGTTCCACCACCGGCCCTGCTCCGGGCGGTCGCTGTTGCGACGTGCCGCCTCCGGCGAGTCGAAGCACGCCATCGCGACGAACTGGCCGTCGTCGGTGACGCCGGCGGTGGTACCGAGCCAACCCTGCGCGGACGGGGACAGGTCGCGGACCCACTGGTCGAGCCCCTCGCGCACGCGCTGCGGGTCCTGTACGTGACCTTCGATGACCTGGACAAACATGGCAACCTCCGGGTGATTGGTCGTCACACGGCGGGGCTGCCGGGGTGGAAGGCGTCGACGCGAACGCCGCGCCTGCCACCGACCCTACGACCCGACGAGCCGACGCGTGGCGCTTCGGCGGATTCCGACCGACGCGACAGGCGACCGTGCGGCGCAGGTGTCAGTCCCCGGACGGCAGGGTGCGGGTGACCGAGTCGATGCGGCACAACCTCCCGTCCGGCGCGATCCGCCCGAACATGTAGATCTCCGTGGCGATCGTCTGACCGCGACGCATGACCGCGGTCAGGGTGTACCGCGCCGCGACCCGGTCGCCGTCGACCATCGCGTCGTGGACGTCGACGTCGACGCTCGCCGCGTTCTTGCGGGCGGGGCGGACATGGGCGAGCAGGCGCTCCCGGTCGAGCGGTATCCCGTCGTTGCAGTGCACGAAGTCCGGCGTGTGGTACAGGTCGAACAGCACCGATGGTTCCTCGGTGCCGAACGCGACCTCCTGTGGGTAGTTCGCCAGGTACGCGACGATGTCGCGACCCGGAACGACACGTTCGCCTGTCGTCATGGCGCCACCTCACTCCCCCGTTGGAGCGCAACACGCTTAACTCTGACAGCGTGTCCAAGATAATCGGGCCGCCTAACCTTGACAACATGTCTGAGCAAAAAAGTTCGGCGCAGCGGCGACGACGCCGACGCGCCGACGCGGACCGCAGCGTCGCCGCGATCCTCGACGCGTCGATCGCGATACTGGGCAGCCGACCCGAGGCGAGCATGGAGGAGATCGCCACCGCTGCGGGCGTGGCACGCCAGACGATCTACGCCCACTATCCGACCCGGCAGGCGTTGTACGACGCGATCCTCGACCGGATCACCGTCGAGGTGGTCGCCGCGTTCGACGCCGGCGACCTGGACACCCGTCCCGCCGACGAGGCGCTACGGCACTGGCTCGACATCACCTGGAGCCTGATCGAGCGGTACCCGGTGCTGCTCAACCCGAACCTGGCCGGCAATCCGCGAGACGACCACGACCGGCACGAGCCGATCAGCACCAGCCTGCTCCAGCTGATCGACAAGGGTCGACGCGACCGGGTGTTCGACCCGGGCATGCCGCCGCCGTGGCTGGCGGTCGCCACGATCGCGTTGGGTCACGCCGCCGGACAGCAGGTCGCGGCGGGACGGATGACCATGCGCGAGGCGGGCGCGGCGTACCGGGACAGCGTGCTGCGCCTGTACGGCGTCCGCCCATGATCCGCCGAGCGGTCATCGGACGAGGACGTCCTGCACACCCTGGTACAGCGGCGCGGCGACCACGACCACGACGACCGCAGCCGTGGCGCCGACCACCGCGACCCACCCGGTCGAGCGGCGCGCCGGCGCAACTGCCGGCAGCCGACCGGGCGGTCCAGGCTCGGCGCTGAACGCCGGTACCAGCCAACGCAGGTAGTAGAACAAGCTGGCGACCGTGTTGACCGCTGCCACCGCCACCAGCCACGCCATGCCGCCGTCCCAGGCAACCACGAACACGCTCAACTTGCCGGCGAACACCGCCGTCGGCGGGGTACCGACCAGACCCAGCAGGCAGACGACGAGGGCACCCGCCAGCCCCGGTCGGCGTGCCGCGAGACCCCGGTACCCGTCGAGACTGTTCCGCGGCTCGGCGGCAAGCACGGCGAACGCGCCGAGGTTCGTCACGGTGTACCCGACCAGGTACACCAGCAGCGCCGGCAGCGCCCGGTCGGAGCGACCGGCGACAGCGACCGCCATCAGCAGATACCCGACCTGGCTGATGGTCGAGTACGCCAGCAGCCGGGCAGGATCGGACTGCCCGAACGCGGCGAAGTTGCCCAGCGTCATGGTGACCGCCGCGACCACCGCGAGCAGCACCGGCCACGCGACGACCCGGTCGGGAACCGCGACCAGCAGCCGGTACGCGGCGAGCAGCCCGCCAATCTTCGGAATGGTGGTGAGCACCGCGGCAGCCGGGACGGTCGCGCCCTGCACGGCGTCGGGCACCCAGAAGTGCGCCGGTACCGCGCCCATCTTGAACAGCAGTCCACCCAGGACCGCCACGACACCGACCGCGACCGCCACCGGCGGTGCGCCGTCCAGCCCCGCCGCCAACCGGTCGTAGTCCGTGGCGCCGCCCACGCCGTACAGCACCGCGACGCCGGCCAGCATGCCGATACCGAGCAGCACGCCCAGCAGGTACAGCTTGAGCGCGCCCTCCGCGCCCCGGCGGTCGCGTCCCCAGCCGGCCAGCCCGTACAACGGGATCGAGGCGAGCAGATAGCCCACGGCGAGCAGCAGCAGGTCGGACGCGCCAGCGAGCACCACCGCGCCGAGGCTGGACAGCAGGACCAGGACGTAGAACTCGGTCTCCCGGGCGCTGCCGGCGACCCGCCCGACCGCCATCGCGACCACGAGCAGCGCGGCTGCCGGTACCAGCAGCCGTGCCGTCGACGTCGCGGCGTCGAGCGCGTAGCTGTGCCCGTACACGGTGCGGTGCGGACCGCCGGCGGCGACGACCGCTGCCGCCACGGTCCCGACCAGCGCGGCCACGGCGAGCACCCTGGCGAGCCACTGCCGGGTACGGGGCAGGAACGCCCCCGCCAGCAGGGTGGCGACCGCCCCGGCGAGCAGCACCGCCTCGGGCAGCAGGGCGAGCGGGTCCTCGTTCATCGGGCGACCAGGTCCACGACGGTACGGGCGGCGGGCTCGACCACGTCGAGCAGCACCCCGGGAAAGATGCCGATGAGCAGGGCGAGACTGATCAGCGGCAGCACCGCCACGATCTCCGACACGGTCAGGTCGGCGGCGCCGGACAAGCCGTGCCGGGCGGGACCGAGGAACAGCCGGTGCAGTGCCCACAGGAACAGCCCGGCGGTGACCAGGATGCCGAGCAGGGCGATCGCGGTCGCCGCCGGTACCGCCCCGAAACTGCCCGCGAACACCTGGAACTCGGCGATGAAGCCGCTGAAACCGGGCAGCCCCAGGCTGGCGAACGCGGCGATGGCGGTCAGCGCCGCGAACCGGGGGGTGTCGGCGGCGAGCCCGCCGTACGCGGTCATCTCGTACGTGCCGCCCCGGTCGAACAGCACCCCGGCGAGCAGGAACAGCGCGCCGGTGATCAGCCCGTGGCTGACCATCTGCGTCACCGCCCCGGTGACCGCGACCGCGCGCGCCTGCGCGTCGGAGTGCGCGACCAGCCCCGCCGCGCCGACCGCGAGCAGGATGTACCCCATGTGGTTGACCGAGGTGTAGGCGACCATCCGTTTGAAACTGGTCTGGGCGAGCGCCACCAGCGCCCCGTACAGCACGCTCACCACGCCGACGACCACGAAGACCAGCGCGTACCGCCGCCACGCGCCGGGCAGCAGCGGCATGGCGATCCGGACGAACCCGTACGTGCCCATCTTGAGCAGGATGCCGGCGAGGACCGCCGAGCCTGCCGCGGGCGCGTCGGTGTGCGCGGGCGGCAGCCAGGTGTGGAACGGAAACGTCGGGGTCTTGACCGCCAGCCCGATCCCGATCGTCAGCAGGACCAGGGCACCGGCGGTACCTCGACCGGTCAGCGGCGGCCGCCGGGTCAGGGCGACCAGGTCGAAGGTGTGCGGGCTGGCGGCGGCGTACAGCCCGATGAATCCGACCAGCAGGGCGAGCGAGCCGACGAAGGTGTACAGGAAGAACTTCAGCGCCGACTGGCGCGCCTGCGCCCCGTGCCCCCAGCCGACGATCACCGCGTACATGCCCACGATGGACAGGTCGAAGAAGACGAAGAACAGGATCAGGTCGAGCGAGGCGAACAGTCCGAGGCAGGTGGTCTGCAGGGCGAGGAACAGCGCGGCGAACTGCCGGGGACGGTGCCCGCCGGGCAGCGGGTACACCGCGCAGGCGAGGAAGATCACGCAGGTCAGGGCGAGCAGCGGCAGCGACAGCCCGTCGACGCCGACGTGGTACCCGGTGCCCGCGCCGGGCACCCACGGTCGGTCCGTCTCGAACGCGATCCGGGTTCCCGTGCCGGGACCGCGCGCGTAGTCGGCCCACATCGCCAGCACCGCGGCGAGGTCCAGCGCGCTGACGGCCACCCAGGTCCAGCGCGCCGCGACCGGCGGCAGCGACCGCCAGGCGACCAGGACCGCCGCCACGACCAGCGGTACGAAGATCACCAGGGTCAGCGCCATGCTCACCTCGTCAGCAGTACCAGGAGCAGCACGGCGACGCCGAGCAGCGCGACCGCCTGGGCGTAGTACTGGTGGACCAGTCCGGTCTGCGGTCGGCGGGCGAGCGCGCCGAGCCGACGCGCACCCCGGGCTACCGCTCGCACCAGTCCGTCGACGTCCAGGTCGTCGACGGCGGCGAGGCGCGTGGCGAGGCGACGGGTCGCCGACGGCAGCGCCGTCACCGCGCGGTCGAGGATCGCGTCGTCGAAGCGGGCGAGGGCGTGGGCGACCGTGAGCGTCGGCCGGACCACGACCGTATGCGCGGCGTGCCCCAAGCCGAGCCAGCCGAGCGCCCAGCGGGGCGCCGGGAGCCGACCCGGTACCGCGACGCCGACGGCGACCGCACCGATCGCGAGCGCCCCGGACAGCGCGACCTCGGCGGCGGTGGGCGGCGGACCGCCGCCCACCGCCGCGTCGAGCACCGCGGACAGCGGGGGCAGCACGAGCACGCCGAGCCCGACCGCGCCCAGGGCGAGCACCACCATCGGGGCGACCTGGGCGGGACGTACCCGGCGGGTGCCCGCCCGTTCCGTGTCGTACCCGGCGCCACCGTGGCGGATGGCGCTGTCCGTCGCCGGTCGGAGCACGATGCCCAGCGCCTTGCCGGAGTACAGCGCCGACAACACCGCACCCGCCAACCCGACCGCGTACAGCCCCACCGACCGTTCCCGAGCCCCCGCGAGCACCTCGTCCTTGGTCGCCCACAGCGACAGCGGCGGTACCCCCGCCAACGCCAACGCGCCGGCGGCGAAGACGGCTCCCACCAGCCGGTACCGGCGACCCGCGCCGCGCAGCGCCGACAGTCGCCGGGTACCCAGCGCGGTCAGCCACGCCCCGGCGGCGAGGAACAGCAGCGACTTCGTCGCCGCGTGCGCGACCAGGTGCGCCGCTCCCCCGGCTGGGGCGAGGGCGCCGCCGAGCACGACGTACCCGAGTTGGGCGCAGGTCGACGCCGCCAACAGCTGCTTCAGGTCGTCCTGGGCGACCGCGACCACCCCCAGGGCGAGCGCCGTGGCCGCCCCGCCCCAGGCGGCGACGTCGACCGCCCAGCCGGTCGCGGCGAGCAGCGGGTGCAGTCGGACCAGCAGGTACCCGCCCATCGCGACCATCGCCGCCGAGTGCAGCAGGGCGCTGACCGGGCTGGGTCCGAGCATCGCGCGCGACAGCCAGAACGAGAACGGCAGCTGAGCCGCCTTGCCGAAGGCGGCGGCGAGCACGCCCGCCGCCGCCACGTCCCGCCACGGGCCCGGCAGGGCGGGCAGCCGGTCGTACGTCGACGGGACGCCGACCGCGAGCGTCGCACCGGCCGCCAGGTACAGCCCGAGGTCGCCGAGGCGGGTGGTGACGAAGGCGGTGGTACCCGCCGCGACCGTCGCCTCGTCGCGCCAGTGGAAGGCGATCAGCGCGTACGAGGTCGCGCCCATCACCTCCCACGCCATCAGCAGCGCGGGCAGGCTCGCGGCGGTCACGGTGACCAGCACCGCCGCCACGAAGATCAGCATCAGTCCGAAGTACCGCCCTTGGCTGCTGTCGATGTCCGCGGTCGAGTAGGCGAGCACCAGCAGGCTCACCGCGGCGACTGTGAGCGCGGTCAGCGCGGCGAGCCCGTCCACCGACAACGCCAGCGGACCGCGTGGTAGGAACGGGACGCTCACCGTGGGGCGGGTCACGGCGACGACCGCCGCGAGCCCGGTGACCGCCGACGCGGTGAGCACGCCCACGGCGGGTGCGACGCGGGCGA
>DASUXA010000080.1:0-99830 GCA_036378155.1 Micromonosporaceae bacterium
CCTTCTGGCAGGCGGCCAGCAGTTGCATCGTGCCGATGACGTTCAGTTCCTTGGTCGCCGACCGTGCGAACCGGGCGGCCGAAACCTGCACCGCCATGTGCACCACGGTTTCCGCCCCGGAACTGACGATCACTTTGGCGATCAGCGGGTTCTGGATGTCGGCCCGGACAAACCGGATCTTCGAGCCCTGGCCCGTGTCAGCGCCCTGGAACAGCAGCGCTGCCGGCTCACCCTGCGGCGGCGTGGTGTCCACCGCGATCACCTGTCCGACCGCCGGGTCGGCGGCCAGACGCGCCGCAGCCAACGCACCGAGATAACGGCCCACCCCGGTCACGAGGACCGTGCTGGAACCGGCAGCCTTCGATGGCATGGCGCTTCCCTCGACTGGATGGCCCGCGGTCGGTGGCTCTCAGTCTGCCGGACGGCTCGCGGTACCCCGGCTCACCGTCCGGCGTGATCCGGCTGCGGGCCGCGGCTACTTACCGAGGCGGCGACGCTGAACCCGGGTCTTGCGCAGCAGCTTGCGGTGCTTCTTCTTGGCCATACGCTTGCGGCGCTTCTTGACCACCGAGCCCATACGTCTATCCCCTCGAATCAGGTCCGACCAGCCCAGCCGTCGCCGAACGCGCGGCCGGGAACGTAGATGCCCGACCAGGGTAACCGGCGCGGCGGACCAGTGGCATGCGAGGGTCAGGCGGACTCGCGGAACGCCTCCCGCAGATATGTGTGTACCGCATGCTCCGGAACCCGGAACGACCGGCCGACCCGGACAGCCGTGAGGTCGCCCGAGTGGACCAGTCGGTAGACGGTCATCTTCGACACCCTCATCAGCTCCGCCACCTCGGCGACGGTCAGGAACCTGACCTCCCCGAGCCTGCTCTCGGATTGTCGCGATCCAGCCATCGTGTACCCCGGCATCCCCTCCCGGCGTCGTCCCGGCGGAACCCCCCGCGCCAGTCGGACAACGCACGTTCTCCTAGCACAGTACCGGTACGGGAGTGACCTGCGCGATGTGTTCCCGGTAGACGATCAGGGGGATCTTCCGAGGTCGCGACGGGAGGTCACCGGCGCAAGGCCAGCGACCCGAGGTCAGCGACGGGAGGTCAGGGCGCGGGCGAAGAAGGCGAGGTTCGCCGGGCGCTCGGCGAGCCGGCGCATCAGGTACCCGTACCACTGGGTGCCGTACGGCACGTACACCCGCACCGCGTACCCCTCGTCGACCAGCCGCCGCTGCTCGTCCGGGCGCACCCCGTACAGCATCTGGAACTCGAACTCGTCGTTGGCGCGGTCGAACCACTTCGCCCGGTCCATGGCGATCGCGACCAGTCGCGGGTCGTGCGTGGCGACCATCGGGTACCCCCCGCCGGACATCAGGATGTTCAGGCAGCGCACGTACGACTTGTCGACCTCGATCCGGGACTGGTACGCGACCGACTCGGGCTCGGAGTACGCGCCCTTGCACAGCCGGACCCGCTGCCCGGCGGACGCCGCCAGTTCCCGGCAGTCCGCCTCGGTACGGCGCAGGTACGCCTGCAGCACCGCGCCGGTGCCCGGGAATTGTGCCCGCAGCCGGGAGAGGATCTCCAGCGTCGAGTCGGTGGTGGTGTGGTCCTCCATGTCCAGGGTCACCGTGGTGCCGGCGTCGGCCGCCGCCGCACAGATCGCCTGCGCGTGCTCGTACGCGACCTTGTCGTCGAACACCTGACCGAGCGCGGACAGCTTCACGCTGACCTCGGCCGACCCGGTCAGGTCCGCTCCGGCGAGCGACTTGAGCAGGCGCAGATATTCGTCCCTGGTCGCGACCGCCTGTTCGGGGGTGGTGGTGTCCTCGCCGAGGAAGTCGAGGGACACCTTCAGACCGGCGTCGACGAGCTCGCGGGTCACGCGCAACGCGTCGTCGGTGGCGGTGCCGGCGACGAACCGGCGGACGACGTCCCGGGTGTACGGGGCCGTTTCGACGAGCCGCTCCACCCGGGATGACCGGGCGGCGGCGAGGATCACCGATCGGAGCATGGTGGGAGCGTATCGCCAGCGGTGAGCGGACTCCGGCAGGCAGTACCTCGTGCCGACCGTCGCCCGTCCGGAGCCGAAAAACGGGTACCGGCGCCGAGCGTGGATCACGAAGATGGCGGTATGCCGGTGGAGGAGCAACCGCGTGCCCGGGTCGTCGACCTGACCCACGTGATCCGCGACGGGATGACGACCGTGCCGGGACTGCCCGGCCCCGAGATCGGCGACCACCTGACCCGCGAGGAGTCCCGGTCGCGGTACGCGCCGGGCACGGAGTTCCACATGGGCCGGATCTCCATGATCGGCAACACCGGCACCTACCTCGACACCCCGTACCACCGGTACCCGGACGGCGTCGACCTGGCGGGACTGCCGCTGGTCCGCACCGTCGACCTGGACGGGCTGGTGGTACGGGTGACCGGGGCGGCGGATCGGGCGATCGGGCAGGAGGCGCTGCTGCCGTACGACGTGACGGGGCGGGCTGTCCTGATCCACACCGGCTGGGACCGGCACTTCGGCACCGAGCGGTACGGTCGCGACCACCCGTACCTGACCGGCGAGGCGGCACGGTGGCTCGCCGAGCGACGCCCGGCGCTGGTCGGTATCGATTCGGTGAACATTGACGACATGTCCCCGGCTGCCGCCGGCGCGCGCCCGGCGCACTCGGTACTGCTGGCCGCCGGCATCCCGATCGTCGAGCACCTGCGTGCGCTGGACGAACTGCCTACGGACGGTTTCCGGTTCCACGCCGCTCCGCTGCCGGTCGAGGGTCTCGGCACGTCACCCGTTCGGGCGTACGCCGTCGTCGGATGACCAGACGAGGAGGACGCGGCACACCGATTTGTCCGGCTTAGGGACGTCTGGCCCTGGAAAATAGGTAAGGTGCCGCGCGCACAGTAACGCTTACCGGTCAAAAAATTGTCTACCTTTGACTGGTGAACTTCGACGCGTACGCCCACCGAGCGGTTGATCTCGTCAACGCGCCCTTGGACGACCTCGATGACCTCCGCGAATTGTTTGGCGCAGAACAGTGGATGTCGAACGAGGTCACCGAACGGGACCTGGCCTCCTTCCGGAGAGTCCAGAAAAAGCTGCGCGAGGTCTTCGAACACGGCTCGGCGCACCGCGACGTGGACGCGGTCAACGCCCTCAACGCGCTCCTCGAATCCTTCCCGGTGCAGCCGCGCATCTCCGGACACGACGCGAGCGACTGGCACATGCACGTGACCAGCCGGGGCGCGTCCGTCAGCGCGGAGTACCTGTCCGGGGCGATCTGGGGTCTGGCGGTGTGGCTGTGCGAGTACGGCAGCGCCCGCTTCGGCGTGTGCGCCGACGACCGGTGCGGCAACGTGTACCTGGACACCTCGTCCAACTGCTGCCGCCGGTTCTGCTCCGAACGCTGCGCGACCCGCTCGCACGTCGCCGCGCACCGCGCCCGGAAGAAGGCGCAGGTCGAGGACGGTACCGCGGCAGCCGCCCCGATCGCCGACGCGAGCGACCTGACGACGGTCGGCACCTGAGCAGTCCGCGGCGGTCGAAGGCGTGGGGCCGGCGCGTCGCTCCGGGCGATCAGGCTCGACCCCTGCGCGACGCATCCGGCCGCCCGCCGGACAACTCCGCTCAGACGTCGACTGTGGACGGTTTGCCGAGGTGGTCGCGGGCGAACGCGAGCGACTCGGCGAGGTCGGCTTCCCGCTCCGCCCGGCTCGGCGCGCGTCGGGTCGACACCTCGACCGCGACCGAGCCGGCGAAGCCCCGCCCCGCCAGCGACGTCAGCAGATCGGCGCAGGGTTGACCCCCGCGACCCGGTACCAAATGCTCGTCGCGCCCCTCGCCGGTGCCGTCGCCGAGGTGGATGTGGCGCAGCGCGGAACCCATCGCGTCCGCCATCGCCAAGGCGTCGTTGCGAGCCGCGGCACAGTGCGACAGGTCCAGCGTGTAGGCGTCGTACCCGACATCGGTGGGGTCCCAGCCCGGCGAGTACGGCACGAACAACCGACCCGCCATGCGCACCGGGTACATGTTCTCCACGGCGAAACTGATCGACGGGTGTCGGCGGGCGAGTTCGGCCAGCCCGTCGGCGAACCCGCGGGCGTAGTCGCGCTGCCACGAGAACGGCGGGTGTACGACGACGACCGGTGCCTCCAACGACTCGGCGAGGACCGCCGACCGGCGCAGCCGCTCCCACGGGTCGGCGCTCCACACCCGCTGCGTGACGAGCAGGCACGGAGCGTGTACCGAACGTACCGGTACCCCGTAGTGCCGGGACAGCCCCCGCAGCGCCGCCGCGTCCTGGCTGACCACGTCGGTCCACACCATCACTTCGACGCCGTCGTACCCGAGGGCTGCCGCCATCTCGAAGGCGGCGGAGGTGGGCTCAGGAAACACCGAGGAGGTCGACAGGAGGACATCTGTCACTCCGCCAGGGTAGCCCCGCGCCTCGAGGTCGGCCTTTCCACGTGCCGGCGGGTCAGCCTTCGAGAACGTCCAGGCGGCGCAGGATGACTCCTTCGCGCAGCGCCCACGGGCAGATGTCAAGACGGTCGATACCCAGCCGTTCCATCGCCGCCTCGGCGACCACCGCGCCCGCCAGCAACTGGTGCGCGCGGCTGGGGCTTACCCCGTCCATCTCCGCGAGCGCCCCCGACGGGATGTGCCGGATGAACCCGAGCACCTGGTGCAGCCCGGTACGGGTGAGCTGACGGGGCTCGCGCAGCCCGGCGGAACTGGGCGCGGCACCGGCGAGCCGGGCCAGCGTCCGGAACGTCTTCGACGTGGCGGCGGGCCGGTCGAACCCGTGTTTCTCCAGGTCGCGTACCGAATCGTCGAGGCTCTTCGCGACGTGCTCGCGCAGCGCCGCGACCGAGGCGGCACTGGGTGGGTCGCCGTCGAGCCGCTCGCGGGTCAGCCGCCCCGCTCCGAGCGGCAGGGACAGCGCCTGGTCCGGCTCCTCGTCGATACCGGCCGCGAGCTCCAGCGATCCGCCGCCGATGTCCAGCACCAGCAGCCGCCCGGCGGACCAGCCGAACCATCGGCGTACCGCCAGGAACGTCAGTCGCGCCTCGTTCTCGCCGGACAGCACGCGCAGGTCCACGCCGGTCTCGGCGCGCACCCGACCCAGGACCCCGGCGCAGTTCTCCGCGTCGCGTACCGCGGAGGTCGCGAACGCCAGCAGATCCTCCGTCCGGAACCGTGCGGCGGCGTCGCGCGCCTGCGCCACCGCGTCGATCAGCGCCGCCTCGCCGTCCGGGGACAGCCTGCCGTCCGGGCCGATCCGCTCGGCGAGTCGGAGCACCGTCTTCTCCGAGTACGCGGGCCACGGGTGCGCACCGGGGTGCGCGTCGACCACGAGCAGGTGCACGGTGTTGGACCCCACGTCGATCACGCCCAGCCGCATGACTGCCACGCTACGCCACACCGCATTGTTCACACCCTGTGCCGTTAAGGGTGCATACCGCCCTTGACGCGCTTACGCTTGCGCGATGGCGAGCAAGGAAGTGGGCCTCGACTTCCCGCGCGAATGGGTGGAGTTCTACGACCCGGCCAACGACAACCACCTGGTCCGCGCCGATCTGACCTGGCTGTTGTCCCGCTGGGCATGCATCTTCGGGCGCGGCTGCCACGGCATCCTGCCCGGTCGCGCCGCCGACGGGTGCTGCTCGCACGGCGCGTTCTTCACCGATTCCGACGACGAGAAGCGGGTACGCGCCGCCGCCAAGCACCTCACCCCGCAGACCTGGCAGCACTACCGCCGAGGCTTCAAGCACTACACCGAGATGGACACCATCGACGGCAAGAAACCGGCGCGGCGCACCGCGACCCGACCGGACGGTCCGTGCGTGTTCCTCAACGACCCCGACTTTCCCGGCGGCGCGGGCTGCGCGCTGCACGCCCAGGCGCTGCGCGACGGGGTGCATCCGCTGGCGTACAAGCCGGATGTGTGCTGGCAGCTGCCGATCCGACGGGACCAGGACTGGACCAGGCGGGCGGACAACTCGCAGATCCTGCTGACCGTGCTCACCGAGTTCGACCGGCGCGGCTGGGGCGAGGGCGGACACGATCTGCACTGGTGGTGTACGTCGTCGCCGGAGGCGCACGTCGGCTCGGAGCCGATGTACCGCTCGTACGAGCCGGAACTGGTCGCGCTGATCGGACGCCCCGCGTACGAGCGGCTCGCCGAACTGTGCGCCGAACGCGAGAAGCTGGGCGTGGTCGCGCCGCACCCGGCCGATCCGACCACCGCGTAAAGGCGTCGCGCCGCATGCCGGCAGGGCTCGCGTGCCCGTGCTGACCCCGGCAACTGCCCGGACGGCGCCCACCGGCGCGCTCAGGGCTCGAACTTGTACCCGAGTCCGCGCACCGTGACGAGGTACCGGGGCGACGACGGCTCCGGTTCGATCTTGGAGCGCAGCCGCTTCACGTGGACGTCGAGCGTCTTCGTGTCGCCGACGTAGTCGGCACCCCACACGCGATCGATCAACTGGCCTCGGGTCAGTACCCGACCGGCGTTGCGCAGCAGCATCTCCAGCAGTTCGAACTCCTTCAGCGGCAACTGAACCGGCTCGCCGTCCACGGTCACCACGTGCCGCTCGACATCCATGCGTACCGGTCCCGCCGCCAGCGTCGGCAGCGCCGGCTCGGTCGCCTCGGCGGCACGTCGCCGCAGTACCGCCCGGATCCGCGCGACGAGTTCGCGGGGCGAGAACGGCTTCGTGACGTAGTCGTCGGCGCCGATCTCCAGCCCGACCACCTTGTCGACCTCCGAGTCGCGGGCGGTGACCATGATGATCGGTACATGCGACCGGGCGCGCAGCTGACGACACACCTCGGTACCGGACATCTCGGGCAGCATCAGGTCGAGCAGCACCACGTCGGCGCCGGTACGGTCGAACTCGGTGAGCGCCGCGGTACCGGTCGCCGCGACCGATACCTCGAAGCCCTCCTTACGCAGCATGTACGACAGGGCGTCCGAGAACGACTCCTCGTCCTCGACGACGAGCACGCGCGGCACTTAGGGTCCTTTCGCTGATGTCGGCGGAACGTCCGCCCGGCGGACGGCGTCGGCGACGTCCAGCCCGCTGACCGGGTCGGGGACGTCCGGCGGGCTGACGAGATCATCGGCGTCGGGCGCCGGGAGCGCCATGTCGGGCGGCGGGAGGTCGCGCGGCCGGGTCGGTAGCCGCAGCGTGAACGTGGACCCGACACCGACCGTTGACGTCACGGTCACCTGCCCACCGTGGTTCGTCGCGATGTGCTTCACGATCGCCAGTCCGAGCCCGGTACCGCCGGTCGCGCGGGACCGCGCCCGATCCGCCCGGTAGAACCGTTCGAAGATGCGGTCCCGGTCCTTCGGGTCGATCCCCATGCCCTGGTCGGCGACCGAAAGTTCGACCACCTCGTCGCAGGCACGGGTACCGATCGCGACCCGGCCCGGCGGCGCGCCGTCGACCGGATCGCGGGAGTACGCGATCGCGTTCTCCACCAGGTTGCCCAGCGCCGTCACGAGTTGACCCTCGTTGCCGTACACGGTCAGCCCCCGCTCGCCGGTCACCCCGACCTCGATGCCCTTCGCCGCCGCGGCGGTACGGGTGCGGTCGACGACCTCGGCGATCAGGCGATCGACGGAGACCGCCTCGGGTTCGGGCAACGGCTCGCCGCCCTGCAGCCGGGACAACTCGATCAGCTCGCTGACCAGACGCCCCAGCCGGTTCGACTCGTGTTGGATGCGCTCGGCGAACCGCCGCGCCGCCGCCGGGTCCGCACCCGGTCCGTCGCCGTCCTCGGCGGTGGCGTCCAGCAGCGCCTCGGCGAGCAGCTGCAGCGCGCCGACCGGGGTCTTCAGTTCGTGACTGACGTTCGCCACGAAATCGCGCCGGACCCGCGCCACCCGATGCGACTCGGTGGTGTCCACCGCCTCCACGCTCACCACGCCGTCGCCCAGGGCGACCGCCCGGATCCGCAGTCCCAGCGGCTCGCGACCGCGGCGCGGCAGCTCGAGTTCGACCTCGCGGCGGTCGCCGGTGCGGCGTGCCTGGTTCGCCAGGCTGCGCACCACGCCGTGGGCGACCGTGCCCGGTCCCTCGCCGTCCTGCGGGGTACCGGCGCGGATCAGCCCCATCTCGCGGGCAGCCGGGTTGGCGACCAGTACCGCGTCCTGGTCGTCGAGCACCAGGACACCGACCCGCAGCACGTCGAGGCTGCGCCGACCGGCGTCACGCAGCGGCGTGAACGGGGCGGTGTCATCCGGGGCGCGGTACCGACGGGTGAGCCACCCGACCAGCAGAGCGCCGGCGACCACGCCCAGCGCCACGCCGGCGCACACCCCGGCGGCGAGCACCCACTCCACGCTGCGAATGGTAGGCCGCGCGCACCCGGTCCCATCGTCCGCTACCAGGCAAAACGGGCGCGATCTCCGGGTGTTCACCGAATCATCGGCAGTTGTTCACCTGCCGAGCGGGGGGCACCGCCCTGACGCGTGCGGGGGGCGGCGCCCCCGCCGCCCCCCGCACGGGACGCGGGGTCGCGGTCGCCGGAGTACCGGCGCCGCCCGGATCGCGGGGTCAGCGTCCCTGGTTCGCCACCGCTGCCGCCGCCTCCCTGGCCGCCTCGGGGTCCAGGTACACCCCGCCCGGCGTCAACGGACGCAGGGTCGCCGGGTCCAGGTCGTACCGCAACGGAATGCCGGTCGGGATGTTCAGCCCCGCGATCTGCTCGTCGGAGACCTGGTCGAGGTGCTTGACCAGGGCGCGCAGCGAGTTGCCGTGTGCCGCCACCAGGACGGTCTTCCCGTCCAGCAGGTCCGGCACGATCGCGTCGTACCAGTACGGCAGCAGCCGGGCGACCACGTCGGCGAGGCACTCGGTGCGCGGCATCAGCTCGGGCGGCAACACGGCGTACCGGGGATCACCCGCCTGCGACCACTCGTCGTCGTCGGCGATCGGCGGGGGCGGGGTGTCGTACGACCGGCGCCACAGCATGAACTGCTGCTCCCCGTACGTCTCCAGGGTCTGCTTCTTGTTCTTGCCCTGCAGCGCCCCGTAGTGCCGCTCGTTGAGTCGCCAACTGCGGCGGACCGGAACCCAGAGCCGGTCGGCGGCGTCCAGCGCCAGGTCGGCGGTGCGGATCGCGCGACGCAGTACCGACGTATGGGTGACATCGGGCAGCAGGTCGTGTTCGCGCAGCAGTTCGCCGCCGCGGCGCGCCTCGGCCTCGCCTTTCGCGGTCAGGTCCACGTCGACCCAGCCGGTGAACAGGTTCTTCGCGTTCCACTCGCTCTCGCCGTGGCGCAGCAGCACCAGGGCCCCAACGGTACGGACGGTCATACCGCCATCCTGCCGTACCCGCCGGCGCCGGTCCGATCGGGCGGCTCGTCCCGGCCTACGGCGCAGTGCGCGCGCCGTTCCGACGCGAGGCATGCCGGGCGAGGGGTTCGCCCAGCCCTCCGACAGACCAACCCGCCGACAGATCTGGGCGATTTGTCGCGCTACCGGCGCTTGCCTCACCGGGTGCGGATCGGCTCGCCCCGCTCGGCGCGCTCGCGCAGCGTCGCGGACGGGCGGAACCGCTCGCCGTACCGTTGCGCCAGCTCCTCGGCGCGCGCCACGAACCCGGCGACACCGCCCGGATACTGGTCGACGTACTGGAGCACGCCGCCGGTCCACGCCGGGAAGCCGATGCCGAAGATCGAGCCGATGTTGCCGTCCGGTACCGCCTCCAGCACCCCCTCGTCGAGGCAGGCGACCGCCTCCAGCGCCTCCACCACGAGCAGCCGTTCCCGCAGGTCGCGCATGGGTACCGCAGGCGGTCCGGAAGGCGTGCCGAACGCCTCGGCAAGCCCCGGCCACAGCCGCTTCGGCGAGCCGTCGCCCGGATAGTCGTAGAACCCGGCACCGGCCGCCTTGCCGGTGCGCCGGTACCGCTCGACCATCACGTCCAGCACCGCCTCGCCCGGATGCGACGGGGTGCGTACCCCCGCCCGCCGTGCCTCGTCCCGCAGCTTGCGCGGCAAGGTCAGGGTCACCTCGTCCACCACGGCGAGCGGACCCACCGGGTACCCCGCTTGCAGAGCCGCCTGCTCGACCGAGGCCGCCGGCACGCCCTCGGCGAGCATGGCGAGCCCTTCCAGGATGTACGCGCCGAAGACCCGGCTGGTGAAGAAGCCACGCGAGTCGTTGACCACGATCGGCGTCTTGTCGATCTGCCGGACCAGGTCGTACCCCCGTGCCAGGGTCTGGTCCGAAGTCGCCTTGCCCCGGATGATCTCGACCAGGGGCATCTTGTCGACCGGCGAGAAGAAGTGCAGACCGAGGAAGCGCTCCGGGCGGTCGAGCGCCTCGGCGAGACTGGTGATCGGCAGCGACGAGGTGTTCGAGGCGATCACCGCGTCCGGGTCGAGCACGGCGGCGAGCTTCCGGTACGTCTCGTGCTTCAACGCGAGATCCTCGAAGACCGCCTCGATGACCATGTCGCAACCGGCGACGTCGTCGATCCGGTCGGTGGGCGTGATCCGGGCGAGGGTCGCGTCGCGACGCTCCGCAGTGGAGCGTCCCCGGCTGACCGCCTTGTCCAGCAGTTTGCGCGAGTAGTCCCGACCCTTCTCGGCGGCGGTCAGCGACACGTCGACGAGGACGACGTCGATGCCGCGCCGGGCACACGCGTACGCGATGCCCGAGCCCATCATCCCCGCGCCGATCACACCGACCTTCGACACCCGCGACGGCTCCGCCGCCGGGCGCGAGCCGCCCCGGTTGAGGTGTTGCAGGTCGAAGAAGAACGCCTGGGTCATGTTGCGCTGTACCGGCGTGTCGACCAGGGATGCGAACCAGCGTCCCTCGATGCGCAGCGCGGTGTCGATGTCGACCTGCGCGCCTTCGACCGCGGCGCACAGGATCGCGTGCGGCGCCGGGTAGTGCGCTCCCTTGAGCTGCTTGCGCAGGGTCGCGGGGAACGCGGGCAGCGCCATCGCCATCGCCTTGTCCGTCGGACGCCCGCCGGGCAGCCGGTACCCCGGCCGGTCCCAGGGCTGCGCGGCACGCGGATTCGCGGCGATCCAGGCGACCGCCTTGTCGATCAGCTCCTCCGGCGTCGTGGCGAGTTCGTCGACCAGCCCGATCTCGAGTGCCTGCGCCGGGCGCAGCCGCTGACCCTGCAGCAGCACCTTGGTCAGCGCATCCTGGACGCCCAGCAGGCGTACCACGCGGGTCACGCCACCCCCGCCGGGCAGCAGACCCAGGGTGACCTCGGGCAGCCCGAGCCGGATCGACGGCGAGTCGAGCACCACCCGGTGGTGGCAGGCGAGCGGTACCTCGAAACCGCCGCCCAACGCGGTTCCGTTGATCGCGGCGACCACCGGTCGACCCAGCGTCTCCAGCCGCCGGAACTGGTCCTTGACGATGCCCGCCAGTTCGTACACCCGACGGCTGATCGGTCGGGTCGCGCCCGCACCGACGCCGCTCGCGCCGTCGGTCGCGCTCCCGGCGGCGCCACCCCCGCCCGCCGCGCCGTCGGAGGCGCCGCCCCCGCCCGCCGCGCCGTCGCCGAACGGACCGGCGGCGCCGGCGGTGAAGTCCTTGAGGTCCATGCCGAGCAGGAACCCGTTCGGCTTGCCGGAGGTGATGACGACGCCGGTGATCGTGTCGCGCTCGGCGCGCAACCGGTCGACCGTCGCGCCCATCGCCTCGATGTACCGGGCGTTGATGGTGTTCGCCGACTGGGCCGGATCGTCGAGGGTGAGGACCACGATGCCGTCTTCGCGCTGCTCCCACCTGATCATGACAGCCTCTCGATGATCGTCGCGATGCCCATCCCGCCGCCCACGCACAAGGTGGCGAGCCCGTACCGCTGGTCGCGGCGCTCCAGTTCGTCCAGCAGCGTGCCGAGCAGCATCGCGCCGGTGGCGCCGAGCGGATGACCCATGGCGATCGCCCCGCCGTTGACGTTGACCACGTCGTCCGGCAGGGACATCTCCCGCATGAAGCGCAGCGGTACCGCCGCGAACGCCTCGTTGACCTCGAACAGGTCGATGTCGGTGACCGCGAGCCCCGCCTTGTCCAGCGCCTTGCGCGCGGCGGGACCCGGACCGGCGAGCATGATCGTCGGTTCCGACCCGGTCACCACCGCGGCGACCACGCGGGCACGTGGGGCCAACCCCGCCGCCTCGCCCGCCTGCGGCGATCCGACGACCACCAGGGAGGCGCCGTCCACGATTCCGGAGGAGTTGCCCGCGGTGTGGACGTGGTTGATCCGCTCGATCCAGTGGTACCGCTGCAGCGCCACCGCGTCGAACCCAGCCATCTCGCCCATCACGCCGAACGACGGGTCCAGCCCGGCGAGGGTGTCCACTGTGGTACCGGGGCGAACCGTCTCGTCGCGATCGAGGATGACCTGGCCGACCCGGTCGACGACCGGTACCACGGAGCGCTCGAACGCGCCGTCCGCCCACGCCTTGGCGGCGCGGGTGTGCGACTGGGCGGCGTACCGGTCGACCGTCTCCCGGTCGAAGCCCTCGACGGTGGCGAGCAGGTCCGCGCTCACGCCCTGGGGTACGAACCCGGTCGCGTAGTTGGACTCCGGGTCCAACGCCCACGCGCCGCCGTCCGAACCCATCGGTACCCGCGACATCGACTCGACGCCGCCCGCCAGGATCAGGTCGTCCCAGCCGGCGCGTACCTTCTGCGCGGCGGTGTTCACCGCTTCCAGACCGGACCCGCAGAACCGGTTCAGGGTCAGCCCGGCGACGGTGTCGGGCAGACCGGCCAGCAGCGCGGCGGTACGCGCGATGTCCATGCCCTGATCCCCGATCGCGGTGACGCAGCCGAGGATCACGTCGTCGATGGCGGCTGGGTCGAGTCCGGGGTTGCGCTCCCGTACCGCGTCGATCAGCCCGACGACCAGCGAGACGGGCTTGACTTCGTACAGCGAGCCGCCCGGTTTGCCGTCGCGTGCCGGCTTGCCGCGCCCACGCGGGGTGCGGACCGCGTCGAAAATGTACGCCTCCACCGCCGCATTCTCGCCGAACCTACCCGCCGGTAACAACCCCTTCGCGGAACAGCCTCGGCAGGTCCGGTACGCCCCACTCGGTCAGCACCTCGCGGGTGTGCTCACCGAGGTGCGGCGGTCGCCCCGGCAGGTCCGGTCGCGTCGTCGAGAACCGCGGGGCGGGCGCGGGTTGCGCCACGCCGTCGACCGTCACGAAGGTGTCCCGGGCGGCGAGCTGCGGGTGGCGCGAGGCGGCCGCCTCGCCCAGCGAGAGCACCGGCGCGACGCAGGCGTCGCTGCCCTCGAACACGGCGACCCATTCGTCACGGGTACGGGTCGCGAACCGCGCCGCGATCGCCTGCTTCAACGCGGGCCAGTTCGCCGGGTCGTACTGGTCGAACCCGTCGAGCCCGCCGAGGCGGGTGGCGAACTCGGCGAAGAACCGCGGCTCCAGGGGACCGACCGCGACGTGGCGACCGTCGCTGGTGCGGTACGTGCCGTAGAAGGGCGCCGCCCCGTCCAGCAGGTTCGCCCCACGCCGGTCCGTCCACGCCCCGCCGTGCAGCATGCCGAACACCAGGGTGCCGAGCAGCGCCGCGCCGTCGACGATCGCCGCGTCGACGACCTGACCGGTACCGGTCTGCCGGGCGTGCAGCAGCGCCGCGAGCACCCCGATCGCCAGTACCGCCCCGCCACCGCCGAAGTCGCCGAGCAGGTTCAGCGGCGGTACCGGGTCGCCGTCCGGCGAACCGATGGCGTGCAGGAGCCCGGTGACCGCCAGGTAGGTGATGTCGTGCCCGGCAGTGGACGCGAGCGGACCGTCCTGACCCCAGCCGGTCATCCGCCCGTACACCAGGCGGGGGTTCGCGGCGAGCAGGGCGTCCGGTCCGACGCCCAGCCGCTCGGCGACGCCCGGTCGGTACCCCTCGATGAACACGTCGGCGCGCTCGACCAGCGCGCGGACCACCGCCGCGCCGTCGGGGTGCTTCAGGTCGACCTGGATCGAACGCTTGCCCCGCGAGAGCAGGTCCGGTTCGGGTACCGGCAGCGACAGCCCGCCCTCGACGCGGTCCACCCGGACCACGTCGGCGCCCAGGTCGGCGAGGATCATCCCGGCGAACGGCGCCGGACCGATGCCCGCCATCTCCACGACCCGCACGCCCGCCAGCGGTCCCGCCATGCCTGGTGACAATACGGTCCGGCGGCGAGGGGCGACGCGCACCCCCGTTCGCGTCGCCCGCGCTCGCCGCCGGCTGAACCAACGCCCCGTCAGCGCGAACAGGTCGCACCGGAACCCTGGTTCGGACGTAGGTGCCGCACCGATCTGGAACCTTCGGCCCCAGCCCCCTTCGGCGCCGCCACCACCCCCATGGCCAGTCCGGGCTCGATCCCCCCAGATCCGCTACCGAGCTGGCGCTGCACAAGACGCTACGGGGGTCGGCGACCTGCCACAACCTGATTGGGTGTCCTGATCATCACAGTGTGAGCGGCCGACAGACGGGTATCCGACGCGGTTAATCGAAGTGCCTGAACGACGGCCACAGCCGCGCCCAGGCAGCGACGGGATTCCGACAGATCGCGATCGGGCGACCCTGCTCCTCGTTGTCCACGCGGACACCGTTGTCGAGCCGACCGACCGCCTGGCAGTCGCCGAACCGGTCGCGCACCACCGCCATCGGGAGCCCGACCGTCACCACCACGGTCGTGTCCGCCGGCGGCGGGCCGTACGCGTAGAGCTGGTTGTGCCCGCTGTACACGGCGGGCAGGCCGAGCCCCGCGCCGTACCTGCTGATCGCGCCCGCCTCGCCGTAGTTCGCGGTGAGGACGACGGCGTGCGCCCGGTCGGCGGGCGGCAGCGCCCGGTACGCGGCTGCCACCTGCCCGACGTAGACCGGCCAGCCGACCTGGTCGCGAGCTGCCTGGTTGACCGCCGGCACAGGCGTGTCGCCGAGCACCGACAGCGGTACCACCGGCAGGGCGATGACCGTCGACACGGCGGCATTGACCCCGATCGCGGCGACCAGCAGCGCGCGGCGACCCCCGTGCCCGGTCAACCACCGCTCGGTCGGTACCGCCCCGGCGGCGAGCAGCAGCCCGAGCAGACCGTACGGGTAGTACCCCTGACCACCGGTGACCAGCACGACCACGACGACGACCAGGTACCCGACGGCGAACGCGCGGATCGCGCGCGACGTCGGGCGGCGCAGCAACGCCACGAACCCGACCACGACCAGGGCGAACAGCGGCGGCCCGATCAGGAGGATCTGCAACGGCAGGACCATCGGGCGCGCGTCGGGACCCTTGTGCACGGCGATCGCCCCCGCCATCGTCGCCTGCGGCCACCCGTGGGTCGCCTGGTACAGCAGGTTCGGCGCGCCGATCAGCACGGCGAGCCCGACTCCTGCCCAGAGCCAGCCCGACGTCAGCACCCGGCGCGGCCCGACCAGCAACAGCCCGACCGCCAGGCCGAGAAGCAACAGCACGACCAGGTCCTTGTTGTCCAGCGCCACGCCGACCGCCGCGCCCACCGCCAGCCACCAGCGCGGCTCGGCGCGCAGCAGGGCACGGACCGCGAACAGGATCACCGCGGACCACAGCAGCAGGTCCACAGTGGCGGTGAGCAGGATGTGCCCGAAGATCAACGTGCCGGAGGCGGACGCGAACCCGAACGCCGCGATGCCCTGCGCCCAGCCGCGACCGCCGAGCTCACGAGCGATCAGCGCGACCAGCAGCACGGCGCCCGCCGCGCAGAGCGTCGCCGGAACCCGCACCGCCCAGAGGTGGTCGCCGAACAGCCCGGTCGCCACCCTCGCCAGCACCGGCGTCAACGGCGGCTGGTCCAGATAGCCCCAGGCGGGCGGCAGCATCCGAAAGTACAGCTCGTCGCGGTGGTATCCGTAGCCGAAGCTGGTCACGGTGAGCACGACGAGCGTGGCGACCAGCGCAGTGCCGACCGGCCACCAGGCGACCGGCGGCACGGCCGGACGAGACCGGGCACCGTCGACGGTCGCGGCTGGCGCGGTGGAAGTGAACACGTCGGGAACCGTAGCGGAGCGGGCGACATCCGAGGGGTACCGCCGCGTCGATCCCCGTCGACTCGTCGGCGCTCGGCGGCGCGACCACGGCTACTGCGCCGACGGCTCCACGATGTGCCGGAACGCGCGCAGGTTGTCCAGGGGTTCGCCGCGCTTGACCCGCCACTCCCACTCGCGGCGGATGGCGGTACCGAAGCCGATCTCCAACATCGTGTCGAAGCTCTCGTCGGCATAGGTCAGTACCGACCCCAGCAGGCGGTCGATCTCGTCGGCGGTCACCGCGTGCAGCGGCACCCTGCCGACCAGGTACACGTCGCCGACCGTGTCGACCGAGAACGCCACCGCGTACATCCGCGCATTGCGACGCAGCAGCCACTCCCACAACTGCTCGCGGTTCTCGTCGGGCTGGCGCATCACGAACGCCTCGATCCGCAGGGCGTGCTCGCCCACGATCAGATTGCAGTTCGTCTTCAGCTTGTGGGTACCGGGCAGCGTCACCACGAACGACGAGTCGCCGGTGCGGTCCCACTCCAGCCCGCGCTCGTCGAGCGTGTCCCGGATCACCTGGCACACCTGCTCGGTCGTCACCACGACGCCGCCTCCAGACCAGCCCACCGCCCGCCACGGGCCCGGTGCCCGTCGAGCGCCTCCCGGTACACCGCCAGCAGCCCCGCCGCCGTGCGGCTCCAGGAGAACTGCCGCGCGTGGTCCACCGCGCCGGTCGCCAGTACCCTGCGCAGCTTGGGCGCGGCGAGCAGGTCCGCGACCACCCGCGCCCAGGTGTCCGGGTGGTGCCCGTCGACCAGCAGTCCGCTGACCCGGTCGCGCACCGCGGTCACCAGCCCGCCGACCGCGGCGGCTACGACCGGTGTACCGCACGCCTGCGCCTCCAGCGCGACCAGCCCGAACGACTCGTTGTGGCTGGGCACGGCGACGATGTCCGCGGCCCGGTACACGTCGGCAAGCGCCGCCCCGGAGCGGGGCGGCAGGAACCGGACCAGGTCGCTCACGCCGAGCGAAGAGGCGAGTCCGGCGAGGTCGAGCCCGCGCCCGCTGTTGCCGCCCACGATCGCGACCGTCAGCTTCGCGGCCACGTCCGGCGCGATCGCCCGGATCCGCGCGGCGGCCCGGACCAGCACGTCCGGTCCTTTCAGCGGCTGGATGCGCCCGACGAACGCGACCGTGTACCCGTCTTCGGGAAGGTCCAGCCGGCGACGCGCGGCGAGGCGGGCGGCGCGTTCCCGGCGCGGGGCGGGTGGCGTGAACCGGTCCAGGTCGACCCCGGGCTCGACCACCGCGACCTGCTCGGTCGCCGCCCCGTACAGGTCGATCAGCTCGCGCGCCTCGGTCGGGGTGTTCGCGACCAACCGGTCGGCTTCGGCGACCACCTGTTCCTCGCCAATCACCCGCGCCTTGGGTTCCGGGTTGTCCCCCTCCGCCAGTCGCAGGTTCTTGACCTTGGCGAGGGTGTGCGCGCTGTGTACCAGCGGCACCCCCCAGCGTTCCTTCGCCAGCCAGCCGACCTGCCCGGACAGCCAGTAGTGCGAGTGGACCAGGTCGTAGTAGCCGGGCGGGCGGGCAGCCTCGGCGCGCAGTACGCCGTTGGTGAAGGCGCACAGCTGCGCCGGCAGCTCCTCCTTCGACAAGCCCTCGAACGGGCCCGAGATCACGTGCCGGACGTGTACACCGGGCGCCATCTCGACGGTGGGCGGCAGTTCGCTGGAGGTCGCGCGGGTGAAGATCTCGACCTCGACGCCGGCCTGGGCGAGCCGTCGGGCCACCTCGACGATGTACACGTTCATGCCGCCGGCGTCACCGGTGCCCGGTTGGTCGAGCGGCGAGGTGTGCACCGACAGTGTCACGACGCGGCGCGGTAGGGGACATCGAGATCCGTGCAGCGTTCCCAGTCGCGCCACGTCCGCTCCTCGCCAAGATCGACTAATGTTGCCGACACCACGCTCGTCAACCACGGGCACGCCTGGCATCTTCCCTCCCGGTCCTTACCCTCGCCCGTACGCGTGACGCAGGTCGCGCCCCAGATCGCCCCTTACCGTGACGCAGATCGCACCCGCCCACCCGAAGGCACCGACCCCCCGAGCGACAACCAGGGGTGTCGCCCGGCGCCGACGGACGCCAGAGGGTCGGGGCCGACGCGCGCGAAGGGATCAAGCCTGATCGCCCGGAGCACGCGTCGGCCCCGACCCCCGCGACGCCGACCTCGACCCCGCAACCGGCGCGGAAGCTGGCAGGATCGGGGCCATGTCCATTCGTCTCGCCGTCGTCACCGGCGCGTCCAGCGGGATCGGCGCTGCTACCGCGCGCCGGCTGGGCGCCGAGGGGTTCCATGTGGTCGCCGTCGCCCGTCGCGCCGACCGGTTGACGGAACTCGTCCAGCACATCGAAGCCGCCGGTGGCACCGGGTACGCGGTGCAGGCGGACATCACCAGCGATCGGGACGTCGCCGCCCTCGCCGACACGGTCGCCGGTCTGGACGGCGAACTGACGCTGCTGGTGAACAACGCGGGCGGGGCGTTCGGCGTCGACCCGGTGGAGCGTGCCGACCTGTCCGAGTGGCGGCGCATGTACGACGTGAACGTGCTGGGCACGGTACGGGTGACCAAGGCGCTGCTGCCGGCGCTCGAGGCGTCCGGCGCGGGCACCGTCGTGGTGATGAGCTCCACTGCGGGGCTGGTCGTGTACGAGGGCGGCGGCGGGTACACGGCCGCCAAGCACGCGGAGACCGCCGTCGCCGAGACGCTGCGGCTGGAGCTGTGCGGGCGACCGGTACGAGTGATCGAAATCGACCCGGGCATGGTGAAGACCGAGGAGTTCTCGCTGATCCGGTACCACGGCGACACCGAGGCTGCCGAGGCGGTGTACGCGGGGGTGCCGAATCCGCTGGTCGCCGAGGACATCGCGGACTGCGTGGCGTGGTGCGCCACTCGTCCGCACCACGTCAACATCGACCGGCTGGTGGTACGACCGCTCGCCCAGGCGGCCCAGCACAAGGTGTACCGGGTGCGCTGAGCGCTACAGTTCGCAGCCCAGCAGGACCGGCTCCGGACGCAGGTCGACGTCGAACCGCTTGCGTACCCCGTCGCGGATCTCGCGGGCGAGGTCGAGCAGCGCGGCAGTGGTACCGGTACCGCGGTTGGTCAGCGCCAGGGTGTGCCGGGTGGAGATGGCGACTCCGTCGCGCCCGTACCCCTTGGTGAAGCCGGCTCGTTCGATGAGCCAGGCGGCGCTGGTCTTCACCGACCCGTCCGCCCCCGCCCAGGCGGGTGGTTCGCCCAGGTCGGCGGCGCGTTCGCGGAGCGCGGCGAAGGCGGTGGCGTCGAGTACCGGGTTGGTGAAGAACGAGCCCGCGGACCAGGTGTCGTGGTCGTCGGCGTCGAGCACCATGCCCTTGCCGGCGCGCAGTCCCAGCACGGCGGCGCGCGCCTCGGCGAGCGGTACCCGCTGCCCGACCGGTACCCCGAGCGTCCGCGCGAGTTCCGCGTACCGCACCGGCGCGGACAGCGGCGACCGGCGCAGCCGGAACGTCACGTCCAGCACGATCCACCGGTCGCGGTGCTTGAACACGCTGCTGCGGTACCCGAAACCGCAGTGCGCGGCGGTCATCGTGACGGTCTCGTCGCGCTCCCGGTCGTACACGGTGACGGCGGTGATCGTCTCCGCGACCTCCTGGCCGTACGCCCCGACGTTCTGGATCGGGGTGGCGCCCGCCGAGCCGGGAATGCCGGACAGGCACTCGATTCCGGACAGGTTCTCCTCGACCGCGCGCAGTACCACGTCGTCCCACGGCTCGCCCGCCGCCACGGTGAGAGCGACCTCGTCGGCATCGACGGTTACCGAACGCGACCCACGGGTACGAAGGAGCAGAACCGTACCCGGCAGCCCCGCGTCATCGACGACCACGTTGCTCCCCCCGGCGATCAACCAGATCGGACCGGCGGAATCCCGTACGATTCGGGGGATTTCCCGGTGATCGACGATCTCGACGAGGCGAGCGGCGGGGCCTCCGAGCCGCAGCGTGGTGTAAGCGGCCAGAGGGTGGCTGACGTCGGACACGCGTTCACCCTAGGCTGAAGAGGGCGGAACCGGCCCGGGAGGGCACGATGACACGGATGCACCTTGGCAAGGAGTTCTGGCTCGGGGCGCTGCGGGCCGAGGGCGCCGCGTTCCGGACAGCGGTGGGTCTTGACGAGGCGCTCGACGCCCCGGTGCCGTCCTGCCCACCGTGGACCATCGCCGAACTGGTCGCGCACCTGGGTTCCGTGTACGCCTGGGTGGCCACGCACGCGGCGCGGGGCACGGGCAGCCGACCCGAGCCGTACACCCTGCTGCCGACGCCCAGCGAGCCCGGTGAACTGCTGGCGTGGTGGGACGGGCAGTACGCCGACCTGCTGCGACTGCTGGACACGCTCGACCCCGGTCTGCCCGCGTGGAACTGGGCGCCGCAGGCGAAGGTCGCCGGGTTCTGGCACCGCCGGATGGCGCACGAAACCTCGGTACACCGCTGGGACGCGCAGATGGCGCGGGGACAGGCGGAACCGATCGAGGCGAAGCTCGCCGCGGACGGGGTCGCGGAACTGCTGGACAGTTGGCTGCCGGCGGGTCGGCGCAAGGGCCCGTCGAACCGGGTGGGGATGGTCCACCTGCGCGCCACCGACATCGAGCACGAATGGTTCGTCCGGCTGCGGGGCGAGGGGGTCGCCCTGCTGGACACCGACACGCTGCTGGACAGCCCCGACCACGGCGAGAAGGTGCGGGCCGCCGGTACCGCGAGCGATCTGCAACTGGCTCTGATGGGACGGGTCGGTTTCGACGTACTGCAGATCGTCGGCGACGCCGGGCTGCTGGAATGCCTGCGGACCGGCTGACCCGGTCGCCGGACCGGTCGCTCGGGCGGCGGGCTGCTCAGACGTCGAGCGCGGCGCGGACCCGGAGCGCGAGGTCGTACGTCCGCTCGCCGTACAGCACGAGCCGGGCTTCGCGTACCGCTCCGGCGGTCGCCGACCGCATCGCGGTCAACGCCTGGCGTACCGCGTCGTCCGGCGGCCAGCCGTAGATCCCAGCTGAGATCAGCGGAAACGCGACCGTCTCGGCGGACAGTTCGTCGGCGACCCGCAGCGAGCTGGTGTAGCAGGCGCGCAGCAGGTGCGACTTGTCGATGGTCTTCGCCCAGGTCGGTCCGACGGTGTGGATCACCCAGCGGGCGGGCAGGCGACCCGCGGTGGTCGCCACCGCCTCGCCGGTCGGCAGACCGTCGCCGTACCGCGAGGCGCGCAGGGCGCGGCACTCGGCGAGGATCTCCGGCCCGCCCTTGCGGTGGATCGCCCCGTCAACGCCGCCGCCCCCGAGCAGCGAGGAGTTGGCGGCGTTGACGATCGCGTCGACCTGCTGGGCGGTGATGTCACCCTCGACGAACGTGATCTCCACGGGACACCTCCGGGACGGGTACCGCCGCGCCGGGTGCCGGTGCGGTGTCGATCGGCAGTCCGAGCACGCGGCGCGACAGCAACGTCGCGCCGACGACCGCCGCCGGCATCACGACCACCGCCCCCAGCGGGATCAGGAAACACACGAACACCGATACCCCGAACCCGAGGCTGAGCCACCGCCGACCGCGCAGCAGTCGCCTTCGCTCACGCAGCCCGATGCCGCGCCGCGCGAACGGCACCCCGGTCAGCTCGACGGCGAGGAACCAGCCGCCGATCACCGCGCCGATCACCGGTACCACGGTCTGCCCGACCGCCGGCAGGAAGCCGGCGACGAACAGCAGCACGCCGACGCTCGCCGAGACCGCCAGCAGCCGAACGCTCTCGCCGACGCTGCGAGCGATCTCGCGGTACCAGGGCAGATCGACAGCGTTCGGTACACCGCCGAACTGGTCCTCGACCCGCTCGGCGATCTTCTCGTAGAACGGGTCGCCGAGCGCGAGGGTGAGCGCGGTGAAGATCAGGATCGAGAGGTACCCCGCCGCGCCGAGGATGGCGATGCCGGCAACCAGCCGGATCAGCGAACGGGCGGACGCCGCCCAGTCGTCGGCGAACCAGGTCGCCAGGGCCGCCACGTCGCCGACGAAATACACCAGCGTGCCGAACCCGACGAGCAGCACGAGGAACGAGAGGATCGCGGGGATCACGCCGAGCAGGACCAGTCCACCGCTGCCGGCGTACGCCCGCAATCCGCGCAGCAGCAGCCCGGCGCCCACGGCGAAGTCGCGGGGCGGCCGGATCGCGGCATCGACTCGGGTATCCACGATCGCGAGCCTAGTGAGCCGGAGCCGACAGCGCGCTCCGGCTGTGGACGGCGAACGGGGACCCCGCCGGGTCCCCGTTCGCTCCCCGTCCCCCGGGTCAGGCAGCCGGTCGCCAACCGGCGGTCGAGTACAGCGGGAAGCCGTGTATGACCAACCGTGGGTCGTCCAGCAGCGCCAGCAACTCGTCGAGCTGCTCGGACGTCATGCCGGCGGCGATCAGTCGCGGCCGCAGCTGGTGGATGTTCGCGGCGAGCATCCGCCCGCCCGTGTCGCCGCCCTGCCAGTAACTCGCGTGTACCACCGTCGACACGTTGACGAGTCCCTCGTCGAGCATCGCGACGTGCACGCGGCGCGCCCAGGAGCGGTCGGTACCGGCGGCGGCGAACACCTTCGCGCCGACCGTCCGCTGGTACAGCGTGTACAACGCGGCCGCCTCGGGCGTGGGCGCCGCGACTACGACCTGGTCGACCTGGTCGGCGGCCCAGTCCTCGTTGACCAGGACTCCGCCGGGCGCCAGCGCCCCGACCAGGCGGCGCAGGATCTCGTCGCGCGGCGGCAGGTGGTTGAGCACCAGGCGGGCGTGGATCAGGTCGTACGGCCCGCCGGGGATGTCCTCGCAGGTGAGGTCGTGCCGCACCACCTCGAGTCGGTCGTGCTGCGGGATCCGCGCCGGCTTCAGGTCGGTCGCGACGACCGTGCCCGCCGGGCCGACCTGCTCGGCGAGCCACACGGCGACGCTTCCGCCGCCGGCGCCGACCTCGAGGCAGGTCTTGCCGGTGAGGTCGCCGACCAGGGACCGGATGCGTTGCGTGGTGAATGGGTTCAGCAGCGTGGCGAGACCGTTGTGCTGCTCTCCCGCCGTCCGATTGTCGTTGTCGAGCGGATACGGTCGGCCCTCGACGGGCTCGACGGTGACGGTCACTGTGCCTCCAGGGAATGCGCCGTCAACGGGCGGCGGATACGGCGTCGAAATACACGACCTGGTCGGGTGGAAGCGCGGTGTTCACCAGCCCGACACCTCGCAGAATCGCGAAACTGCGGACCACCTTCGACGTCTCCAGGCTGCCGACGGGTCGACCGTTCAGGTCGGCGCTGACGTACGGGCCCAGCAGGCGAACCTCGGCGGCGGCGACGTCGGGATTCTGCGTCGCCACCGCGGAATGCAGAATGCGACCCGCCTCGTCCGGGTGATCGACGGCGTATTGCAGCCCGTTGAGCAGCGCCCGGGTGAATCGCTTGACGAGATCGGGGTCCTTCTGAATCAGATCGTTCGTCGCGACAAGCACATTGCCGTACAGGTCGGTGACGTACTTGCTGTACGGCAGGAGCACCGGCTCCTTGTGCGTCGCGGCTCTGATCGCCGGCGCGCCGACGACGAACTGTCCGATCGCGTCGACCTTTCCGGATGCGAGGAGAGCAGGCAATTGTTGCGGGGTAGTTTCCAGCCAGTGCACCGACCCGGCGTCGAACCCTGCCAGTTGCGCGTACGCGGGAAAGAGCGTTTTCGGTACGGACCCGGTAGCCACCGCGAGTGTCTTACCCGCCAGGTCCCGGGGTGCCGAGATACCCCGACCCTCGACCGACATCATCGCGATGAGCGTGGTCTGGGTGAGCGCGGCGAGGATCTTCACATCGCTCTGGTCGTTGGCGGCACGGATGAGCGCGCCCGTGTAGTCGACCTCGGCGAACTGGGCCTTCCCCGCGGTGAGCAGCTTGGTGTTGCTGTCACCGGCGGCACCCGGCTGAATGGTGACGTTGAGGCCCTCAGCGTCGAAGAAACCCCTTTCCTTGGCGACCCAGAAAAAGCTTTCACGGCCGAAACTGCCGAACGCGGTGAGTGCCGTGACATCTCTCTTGGGACCAGTCGACGCCACTTTCGTGGTTCTGCCGGACGACGAGCACCCGGCGATCGTGAGACCGGCGGCGCCGGTCAGGGCAGCAAGAAGCCGCCGTCGAGTGAGCGTGGTCAAAGTTGCCTCCCCAGGACCCGGACCACGGATCCGCTGTGGACGGCCCACAGCGGACAGGATGGGAAAGCTACCATCAGAAGCCGGTCAGTGAAAGACCGGATCGACGCTAATTAGCAGGGAGCGGCAATCTCGCTGGTCAGACGGCATCGACTCTGGTGACATGCACGCCGATGTACCACGCGAAGGGAGTCCGCGCTGTAGAATGACCGCCGTCGAATCGACGCGACGGAGTGGGTTGTTGAACAATTGCGTGACACAGGTTCGACGCACGACCTAGTGTCGGCGACATGGCGACGACCATCGGCTTCCGCCCCAACGAAGAGGACGAGAGGATCATTCGCGAGGCGATGCGGGAAGGCGAGCGCACCAGCGATGTCATCCGCCGGGCGCTGCGCCTGCTGGAACGCGAGGTGTGGCTGGTGCGTGCCCGCGCCGACGCCGAACGCCTGGCCGGCGAGGACCTGTCCGCGCAGTGGGGCGCACAGTGATCCGTGGCGCCGTGTACCGCGTCGACCTCGACCACGCCCCACCAGGTCAGCGGCAACCCCGCCACTGGCTCGGGGTCGTCCTGAGCCCCAGCTTCATGCCCTGGAACGTCGCCACCGTCGTACCGGCATCGAGCAGCGCCCAGCCGGCGGTGTTCCGCCCCGCGATCGAGGTCGCCGGGCGGACGACTTTGTTCCTCGTCGACCAGATCCGCACCATCGACGTCAGGCGCGTCCACGGCGACCCGGTGTACTACCTCGACCGCACGGACCTGGCGAGAATCGAAGAGGCGGTCACGCGGTACCTGTGCCTGTAGCGCCGCCCGGGGGAGCGCCGGGCGGGTCAGGTCGACAGCCGCAGCCGTACCCTGCGGTTCGCCCTGCCCTTGCTCTCCACCTTGACCACCTGTACCCGGCCGATCTGGCTGGTCGACGCGACGTGCGTACCGCCGTCCGCCTGGACGTCCAGCCCGACGATGTCGACGATCCGGATCTCCTGCTCGTTTGCCGGGATCAGGTTGGACTGGGTACGGATGATGTCCGGCAGCGCCAGAGCCTCGTCGCGGGGCAGCACCCGGACCGCGACCTTCCGGTCCGCCGCCACCTCCGAGTTGACCAGCTCCTCGAGGCGGGTCTTGAAATCGGACGGCACCTCGGGAAGGTTGAAGTCCATCCGAGCCTCGCCGGGCTCCATGTTGCCCCCGGTGACCAGCGCGCCGAAGTCGCGGAACACCACGCCGCACAGCACGTGCAGACCGGAGTGGGTACGCATCAGCAGCGTGCGGCGCTCGTCCTCCACCGCGCCCGTCACGGCGGTACCGACCGGCGGCAGCGGGTCGCCCTCGGCGGGGATCAGATACAGATCGTCGCCCTTGCGGGTGCCCACGATCCGGGTCTGTACCCCCTGCCAGAGCAGCACGCCGTGGTCCGGCGGCTGACCGCCGCCGCCTGGGTAGAACGCCGAACGGTCGAGCACGATCCCCTGCTCGGGGTCGGAGTCGAGGACCACGCACTCCCATTCGCGCAGGGTCGGGTCGGCGAGGTCCAGCCGGTACGTCCGGCCGTGGTGCGTCACGCCCATGCCGACCAACCTACCCGTTGAGGAAGTCGGAGATCCGGGCCCGTACGTCGGCGCGCGCCGTCCACAGCACTCCCGGCTGGTCGTACACGTGCAGCATCGCCCTGGGCAGCGCGGCGGCGAGCCGTTCGGCGACGTCGACAGGGTGCAGGTCGTCACCGACGCAGGCGATCACCAGAGCCTCGGCGGTCACCTCGGCGAGCGCCCCGCGGTCGTCGACGGCGACCTGATCGGGCAGCGTGGCGAGACCCGGCGCGAGCCCGTCGCGGAGCAACTGGTCGATGCGCTGGCGCAGGTACGCCCAACCCGCCGGGGTCTGCCGCACCGACGGCGGCAGGTCGAGTTCCACGACCTCGGCAACCGCCGCCGCCTCGCCGGTGTCCAGCGCGGTCAACAGCGCGGCGAGGCGCTGCCGTGCGGGCGCGGCGCGCGGCGTGTCGAGTACCGCAGGCAGGAAGAACACCACCCGCTCGAACCGGGCGGGGCTCTGGCTCAGCAGCCGGCACAACGCGCCCGCGCCGAGGCTGACTCCGAGGGCGCGGCGCGCCCCGGACAGGTCGGCGACCGCCCGCAGGTCGCGCGCGAGATCCTGGTACGTCCACGGACCGGGTGGCGCGTCGGAGCGCCCGTGCCCCCGGAACTGGAAGAAGACCTTGGTACCGGTGACCGAACTGCCCAGCGGTCGCGTCTCGGCGATGCCGTTGCCCAGACCGTGCGCGAACACCGTGACCGGTTCGCCGACGCCGGTGGTCAGACACTCCAGCGCCACCCCGTGCGGAGTGGCGACCAGATGCGTGGGCGGCTGCGGCAGTACCGGGCGACCCGAGCGCGGAGCCCTGGGCAGCGGCCGGAACGTCTCGGGGCCGCCGCCGGGCGGCGGCGGCCACCGGAAGTCCCTCACCGCCGTGCCTCCACCATCCGCTCTGCCGCTGCCGCGCCGGTCAGCATCGCGACGTCACCAGGGACCATGCCCGTCGACCGCGTCGCGCAGGGCGGGACGGACGTCGAGCAGGTACACCGCCGCCGCGGCGAGCCCGATCAGCCCGAGCAGACTGGTCGGGAACACGAACAGCAGGGTCAGCAGGGTGGCGCCGCCGGTGATGGCGAGCCACGCGCCCTTCGGCAACGTGCCGATCGCGGGAAACGCGTCAGCGCGCTGGGTGAGGCAGTTGACGAACGCGTACACCTCGATGACCAGCGACGCGTACAGCAGCGCCCGGTCAAGATAGTTCAGGACGTACGTGTAGAAGATGGGCGCGGCGACCGTGGCCATAGGTTGAGCTTAGGCGGCTCGACGGGATCGTGCCCACGCGCGGGGCGGGAAACGCCCCGGGTGTCGTACCGGCGTGGGACGGGCCGCCGCTGGCCTCGGCATACCCAGACGCTGCAGGGCCGCCGCTGGCGCGGCGGCCCTGCGCTCTCACTCGTTCACTTGCGGGCCGACGGACGGTTCCGCTTCACCGGCTTCGTTTCCAGGCTGCCCTCGACCTCGACAGGGGCGGTCACGTCGGGCGTCGCCGGGGTGGTCTCCGGCGTCTTCGCCTCGACCTCGGCGGGCTCGTTCGCCGCGGCTTCGAGCTCAGTTGCCACGGTCAGCGCCGTGTCGGCAGCTTCCGCCTCGGCGCCCCGTACCACCCGCTCGCCGCGGGCGACGAGCTCGGTGTACACGGCGGCAGCCCGCTCCTGAACCGCCTGCGCGGTGGTGAGCAGCGCGGCGAGGTTGCGCTGGGCGGCGTCGGTAGCCCGGTCGCGCACCTTGTCGACGTCGACCTTGAGGTCGGTGTCCGCCCGCTCGCGCAGCTCCACGACCTTGGTCGGCAGCTTGCGGAGCTGCTGGTACACGAGGTCGCCGGCGCCGGCGGCGGCGTACAGCGGGCCCGGGATACGGCGGTTGGTCTCGGTGGTGGTCATCGTTGCTCCTCCTCGGATGTCGCTACCGGTGCCACATCACCCTCGGCGGCTGGGTCCGGCTGCGCTGTCGTCTGCTGGTCCTGTTCCGGCCGGTCGACCTCGACCTTGATCCGGCGCGCGCCGGGCTCGATCGGCTCCGCCGGGGTCGTCGGCTCGATCGGCTCCGCCGACGCTGTCCGTTCGGTCGGCTCCGCCGACGTCGTCGGCTCGGTCGGCTCCGCCGACCTGGTCGAGTCGGTCGGCTCCGCCGGTTCAGTCGGGGTCTCCGGTGCGTTGCGCAGGTTCTCCCGGCGGAACGTCTCGTAGATCTGGCTGAGCGACTGCTTCTGCGCCATGGTCAGATCGGGGTCCCCCGCGATCGCGGCGAGGACGCCTTGGCCTTCCTTGGCGTCCAGCAGCCCGGCACGCAGGTACATCACGGGCGTCGACACCCGCAACGCGCTGGCCAACTGCTGGAGCACCTCGGCGCTCGGCTTGCGCAACCCGCGCTCGACCTGGCTGAGGTACGGGTTGCTGACCCCGGCCTGCTGGGCGAGCTGACGCAGCGAGATGCGCGCGTTGCGCCGCAGGTCGCGAATGAACTCGCCGATGTCGCGAGGCAGTTCCTTGGGTCCGTCCACGACCCCCACGCTACCTCGCGTGCTAGCAGTAGCAAGCAGTTCGCTAGCGCGAGTTAGCGTGACAAAACTCACCGTAACCTGTCGGCTACCAGATAGCGCGCACCGCCCCGACCGGTACCCCGCCGCCGAGCATCGGGAACTCCGCGACCTCGTCCAGCACCGGAGCGTGTACGCCCAGCCGACGCAGCGCCGACACGAGAACCGGCAGCCGAGCCCGCGCCGCACCGTCGTCGATCTTGATCGCGACCGCCCCGACCCCCGGTACCGCGACCGCCAGCACGCCTTCCGCCCCGCCCTTCGACAGCAGACCCGCCACGCCCCGCATCAGCCGGGCATCGTCCGCCCCGGTACCGGACACCAGCTCCGGATGGGCGCGCATCGCGTCCGCCACCGCCCGCTCGTCGGTACCGGGCGCAGCAGACACCAGCCGCAGGAACGCGGTCGCCAGGGCACGCAGCGAAATCGCCAGTACCGGCGCGCCACAGCCGTCCACCCCGACCGCCGACACCCGCTCGCCGGACACATCCTCGACCGCCGCACGCAGCCGTACCTGCAACGGATGCTCGGGCGACCGGTAGTCGTCGATCGGCCATCCGGCAGCGACACAGGTCACCAGCATCCCGGTGTGCTTGCCGGAACAGTTCATCAGGATGCGCGCCTTGCCGCCGCCCGCGCGCAGTACCGCCGCCCGCGCCGACTCGGACAACGGCAGGTCCTCAGCACAACGCAGATCGTCCTCCGACAGACCCGCCGAGGCGAGCAGCTTACGCACCCGATCGATGTGGAACGGCTCGCCCGAGTGACTCGCCGAAACCAGCGCGAGATCCGCCGGATCGGCGAGGTCCAGCCCGGACCGCAGCATCCCGACAGCCTGCATCGGCTTGTTCGACGAGCGCGGAAACACCGGGCTGGTGACGTCGCCCGCCTGGGCGACCGTGCCGCCGGTCGCGTCCAGTACCACCACCGAACCGCGGTGGTACCCCTCGACGAATCCGGAACGCACCACCTGAGCGAGCGGCTCCCCGCCCTGGTACACAGAAATCACGAGGTCAGACGCTAGCGCTTCGGTATGCCGAGCAGTTCGCGGGCCTCGTCCGCGGCGATCGGCGGCCGCTGGGCGAGACGGGCGAAGCCGACCGCCCGCGCGACCAACTGCATGTTCGACTCGACCGGCTGACCCTTGGCGTACGTGACGGTGTCCTCCATCCCGACCCGCAGGTGACCGCCGGCGGACAGCGAGGCGAGCAGGACCGGGATGGTGGTACGTCCGATGCCGGTCGCCGAGAACGTGGTGCCGTCCGGCAGGTCGCGCAGCGCCTGACGGCACGCGACCAGGGCTTCGACGGTGCCCGGCATGCCGCCCGGCACCCCCATCACGAAGTCGACGTGCACGTGACCGCCGACGGGCAGCCCGTACCGGTCGAGCAGGCGCTGCAACGAGGTCAGGTGACCGAGGTCGAAGATCTCGTACTCCGGTACGACGCCCCGCTCCTGCATCCGGCTGTGCAGCTCGACGATGAACTGCCAGCGGTTCATGAACACGTCGTCGCCGAAGTTGACGGTACCCATCGTGCAGGACGCCATGTCCGGCTCCGCGTCGAGCACCCGCAACCGGTCGGACTCCGGATCGGTCACCGCCCCGCCCGAGGAAAGCTGGACGATCAGGTTCGTCTGCTCGCGCAGCGCCGCCACGGTGGCGCGCAGCCGGCCCAGGTCCAGCGTGGGCTGCGCGTCGTCGTCCCGGATGTGTACGTGGATCACGGCGGCGCCCAGCGCCTCGCACTCGCGAGCCGTGGCGACCAGCTCGTCCAGAGTCACCGGCAGCGCCGGTACGTCAGCCTTGCTCGACTCCGCGCCGGTCGGCGCGACCGTGATCAACGTACCTGTGGTCATGCGGCGATCCTGCCACGTCGGCGCGGTGACCTGGCAATCCCTCAGCAGGCGATGATCACGGGGTACGCATTCGTCCCCCTCTTGCTGGTGCCGGACCAGAACCGATACCGTCTGCCGCCATGGCCGACGGGGGTTTGTGGCGCGACAGGAACTTCATGCTCCTGTGGAGCGGACAGACCGTCAGCGAGATCGGCTCGCAGGTGACCGTGATCGCGTTGCCGCTGGTCGCCGTGGTCACCCTGCGAGCCGGCGCGTTCGAGGTCGGCGTGCTCACCGCCGCGTCGTGGGCTGCCTGGCTGGTCATCGGTCTGCCCGCCGGGGTGTGGGTGGACCGGGTACGCCGACGACCGCTGCTGATCCTGGCGGATCTCGGTCGGGCGCTGGCGCTGGCGACCGTACCGGCAGCCTGGGCGGCGCACCTGCTCACCATCCCGCACCTGGTCGTCGTTGCCCTGGTCACCGGACTACTGACCGTGCTGTTCGACGTGGCGTACCCGGTGTACCTGCCGGCGATCGCGAGCCGTGAGCGCCTGGTGGATGCGAACGGCAAGATGCAGGCGAGCGCGTCGGTCGCGATGGTCGGCGGACCGGGACTCGGCGGACTCCTCGTCCAACTGCTCGGCGCTCCGGTCGCGCTGCTCACCGACGTCGCCAGCTTCGTGGTGTCCGCGCTCACCTTGATCCGCATCCGGTCGGTCGAACAGGTCACCGCCGCGCCCGAGGAGTCCGGCTTCGCGAGGGAGCTGCGCCAAGGCGTCCGGTACGTGCTCACCCACCCGCTCCCGCGCACCCTGGCGCTCGGCGGCGCGATCGCCAACTTCGCGCTCGGCGGCTACAACGCGGTGCTCGTGGTGTTCCTGGTACGCGAGGTCGGGCTGCCGGGCGGACTGGTCGGGCTGATGTTCGGCATCGCGTCCGTCGGCGGGCTGATCGGCGCGCTGCTCGCCGGGCGGATCGCCGACCGGTACGGCAACGCCGTGATCATCATCGCCACCCCGCTACTCGGCGCGGTCGCCGGACTGCTGATCCCGCTCACCGGGGCGGGCAGCCGGCTCATCTGGTACTTCGTGGGCGCGGCGCTGCTGTCCGCCGGGGTCGCCGTGCACAACGTGTGCGCCCGCAGCGCCGTCCAGATCTGTACCCCGCCGGAACTGCTCGGCCGCGCCGGGGCGTCGATCCGGCTGTTCAGTCGCGGCGCGCTGCCGGTGGGCGCGCTCACCGCCGGCGCGGTCGCCTCGGTCGCCACCGCGCGGCTGACCATCGTGATGCTGATGGTGCTGCTCAGCGTCGCGGCGGTGGTCGTGCGGCTGTCGCCGCTCGGGCAGGTACGCCGAGTCGAGGAACTCGCGCCCGCGACCGCCTGACTCACGCCTGGTCGGCGCTCACGCCGGATCCATCGCGGCGCTCGACCGCGCTCACGCAGGGTCGATCGCGGCTCGACCGCGCTCACGCAGGGTCGATCGCGGCGCTCGACGCGCCGACCCGCAACGCCGCGTCAGCCGACGTGTTCTGCTTCACCACGGCCAGGGCGATCATGCCCAGTTCGTGGTGACGCACAGCGGTACCGACGAAGCCGACCCGGCGACCCTCCGCGAGGCTCACCGGGGTGCCCGGTGCCGGCGGCTCGTCCGTGGTCACGCCGTCCAGGTGCAGCAGCACCAGCTTGCGCGGCGGGCGACCGAGGTTGTGCACCCGCGCGACCGTTTCCTGACCCCGGTAGCAGCCCTTGTCCAGGTGTACCGCGTCGACAAGCCAGCCCACCTCAGCCGGCAGGGTGCGGTGGTCGGTCTCGAAGCCCAGCCGGGGTCGACGGTGCTCGACCCGCAGCGCCTCGAACGCCCAGATCCCGACCGGCGGTACCGCCAGAGCCTCCACGAGCTTCCCGACCGAGTCGCGAGGCACCAGCAGATCCGCGCCGTACGACATCCGCCGCACCCATCCCCCGCCAGGCAGGGAGACCACCGGGTACACGGTGCTCGGCCGTGCCGCCACGCTCGCCGACGCGAACTTGGCCGGTGGTACCGGCTGGACGACCGGCTCACCGGGGGCGGACACGCCCAGCCGCGCCAACGCCTCGTCGGTGTGCGGCCCGACCAGGGACAGCAGCGCCCAGTCGGCGGTCACGTCGACCGGTTCGACCCGCATCAGGAACCGCATCCGGGTCAGGAACTCCAGCAGCGACGCCGCGGTACCCGGCTCGACGTCCAGCCACGTCGTCACCCCGTCGTCGGCGACCACGGCGTGGTACTCGACGTGACCGTGCGGAGACAACACCAGGGTTTCGGTGCCTTCGCCGGGCGCCAAATCGGACAGGTGTTGCGTGGTCAGGCTGTGCAACCAGGTGAGCCGGTCCTCACCGGCGACCGCGAGCACACCCCGGTGCGACCGGTCGACCAGTCCCACCTCGGTCGCCAGGATGCGCTGTTCGCGCATCGGATCGCCGAAGTGTGCCGGTACACCCGCGTCCGGCGAGCCCGGGTCGAGGTCGGCGACCGCGATCGCACGGGCGGACAGGTCACTCATCCTTGGCTCCGCACTGCGCGCACACCCCGAAGAGTGCGACATGCGCCAGGTCGATCAGAAATCCGTGTTCGGTCCGAATGGTCTCCGCCATCGGCGTCAACGTCGCCGACGCGACCTCGCCTACCCCACCGCAACGCCGGCACACCAGATGGGCGTGCTGATCCTCGCCGACCGCGTGGTACGTCGGCGCGCCGTGCGACAGGTGGGCGTGGGTGACCAGCCCCAACTCCTCGAGCAGTTCGAGGGTCCGGTACACCGTCGTGATGTTGACCCCGGAGGCGACCTTCGCGACCTCGGCGTGGACCTGGTCCGGCGTGGCGTGGCCCAGCCTGTGCACCGCTTCGAGGACGAGTTGCCGCTGCGCGGTCAGCCTCAGCCCCCGCGCCCGCAGCACCTCGGCGAGCGACGCATCGGACACGTGAGCGATGGTATCCGGACAGGTAGGCTCGCCGCCGTGACCGATCAGCGTGTTGTCGCCGTACTCGGCAGAGGTGTGGTACAGCCGGACAGCCTGGTGCTGCGCGCCGACGACCTCGGGGTGGTGCGCGGCGACGGGATCTTCGAGACCGTGCACGTGCGCGACGGGCGTCCGTGGCTGCTCGACGAGCACCTTGCCCGGATGGTCCGCTCGGCGAGCCGCCTCGACATCGCGCTGCCGCCCCGCGAGGCGCTGATCGACCTCGCCGAGCAGGCGCTCGCCGGCTGGCCTGCGGACGTCGAAGCCGCGCTCCGACTGGTGTGCACGCGGGGTCCCGAGTCTGGTGGGACGCCGACCGTGTTCGCCACGGTCACGCCGGTCGCCGCGACCACCCGCCGTGCGCGACGCGACGGCGTCCGGGTGATCACCGCCACTCTGGGTGTCGCCGCCACCGCCCGCCCCGCCGCGCCGTGGCTGCTCGGCGGGGCGAAGACGCTGTCGTACGCGGTGAACATGGCATCCCAGCGGTGGGCGACGTCGCAGGGCGCGGACGACGTGCTGTGGCTGTCCGCCGACGGGTACGCCCTGGAAGCACCGACGTCGACGCTGCTCTGGCTGGTCCGCGACACGTTGTGTACGGTGCCCGCCGAGGCGACCGGCATCCTCGCCGGTACCACCGCCCGTCACCTGCTCGACCACGCCGACTCGGTCGGGCTCGGTACCGACGAGCGACTCGTCACCGTCGACGACCTGGTCGCCGCGGACGGCGTGTGGCTGGCGTCCTCGGTACGGGGACTCGCCGAGGTCCGCTCGCTGGACGGTAAGGCGCTCGGCCCGTCGCCGGTCACCGACCGCCTCGCCGACCTGGTGGGGCATCCGCGATGAGCCGGGTCTGGCAGGTCGCCACGACCGTGGACGCCGAACCGGCGGCGAAGGCGCTCGCCGAGTCGGCGGTACACGCCCGGCTCGCCGCATGCGCGCAGGTCAGCGGGCCGATCACGAGCACCTACCGGTGGCAGGGCACGGTGGAGACCGCCACCGAGTGGGTGGTGACTTTCAAGACGACCGCCGAGGTCGCGCCCGCGCTGACCTCGCATATCAGGGAGCGGCACAGCTACGACCAGCCTGAGATCATCGCGACCGAGGTGGTCGGCGGCGACCCGGGGTACCTCGCCTGGGTGGTCACCGAAACGCGTTAGCACCGGGCTTCAGCCCGGCGGGAAGAGCCCGTTCTCAACTGCCCACTTCTCGAACCCGCCCGGCGGAAACGGCAGTCTGTATTCGCTCGCCAGCAGGTCGTCCACCAACAGGCTGACAAGCCTGGCGGTCAATAGGCCCTGCCTGACCGCCTCGCACAGCAACGCCAGCGTCGGTTTCAAGGCGATCCCATTCCTCTGCGCGGCTCTCCTACCGGCGCCGTCGTCGATCACCGCGACACCACCCACCGTTGATGCCAGTGCCAGTACGCCTGCCTCGCCCCGGTTTCGATCTCCTTTCACAAGCAGCGCAGAGAATTTTGCGAACGCGGCGATTTCACTACTGCTGTTCAGTTCCCGACGCTGGATCCAGTCCGCGTGGAGGACCGCCGCCACACGGCTGTCCCTCGCCGCGATCTGCTGTAGTTCGTCGACGACGACATCGGGTACCAAGGCCGGCCTGCAACCAACAACGGCTTCAACACACCCAGCCAATTCTGCCGCGCGAAATGTGTCAGCGGACTGGTGTCGAAGATGAGTATCTCTGCGGCGGGCTCGTCGTTCAGACCAGGTTCCATACCGCGCTCTCCGGCAGAGTCGGCAGATCTGGAAGGTCCTGGTCGTCCCACAGTTCGAAGAGCAGATCAGTCGCGCGAGCCGCGGATATGACCTCCTGTCGATACAGCCGCACCACGGCCGCCTCGTAGGCACGTGGCAGGCACGGTGCCGCGAGCTCGTCGTTGACCACGAGATTGAACTCGACGATGTCCGCTCGTGTGGTTCTCATAGCACGAACGGCCTGAGCGTCGGTCTGAGAGATCATGCCGAGCTCGACCAAGCGCCGCGCCAGCGTCGACATGTCAACCCGGAAGCGGCTCGCCAGTTTTACGCAGGTTGTCCGGAGATCGTCTCCGCCACTGCGCAGGCCGTCCCATGACTCACGCAACCCACGCGTCGGCAACAGGACGGCGCGCGCGAAGCGGTCGAGACGCGATTCCCAGGCGTCGTCGTCATCTCGGTCTGACACCCGCCAGTCGACCGCGTATTCCTCGGCGAAAAGGTAATGGCCTAGTTCGTGGGCAGCGGCGAGCCGCCGACGACCAACGTGTAAATGGCCGTTCACGACTGCAACTCCGCCGTTTCTGAGGTGGATCAGCGCGGCATCCGCGGCCTCGACACCGAGATCGAGCGAGAAGATGAGCAGTCCAATTTCTGCGGCGCGACCGCTGATGTCGAAAAGGGGCTCGACAGAATTCAACCGTAGTATGCGCCTGGCCTCAACGGCAGATCGCTCTGCGTCTGCAGAATTACATGGCTTGGCGAGAACCGCCGGCGAGCGCATGCCCAGGCGTTCGTCATGCTCGGCAACGAATTCAACATTCCATGCGACGCGTTCGACCGATCGGTCTATCGTCGAACTCTCCGCCCCCGGTTCGGCAACGTTCCGGTGGGAGACGATGGCCGGCGGCGTTTCCATGACGAACCACTCGATTCGCTCGCCCACGACACTCGCGATCCGGGCCAACTCCAGCGCGGAGATCCGCCGCAGACCGTTCTCGATCTTCGCGATCGCGGACCGGTCGAGGGAGGTGGCCGACGCGAGATCAGCCTGCGTCAGGCCACGACGGGCGCGCGCCTCCGCTATCCGCCGACCTATCGACTCACCGTCGATTGCCTTCATGTGTGCGATTCTAGAACAACGGCAGCTCGGAAGACTGCAGCCCGCCGTCGGCGGCTGATCAGCCGCCGACGCGGGTCAGCTTCGCCGACAGGTGCGGCGACATCGGCTGTCCGACCGCCGCCATCTCCTGCGCGTACAGCAGCGCGCCCTCGACGATCCCGTACAACCGCTGCCCGGCGTTGACCTCCTTCGCGGTCGCCGTGCGCAGCACCGCGTCGGTGATGATTTCGACGCGGGTGCCGTCGACCCGACCCACGTACACCTCGACGATCCCGGTCGGGCTGGACAGCAGCACCTCCAGCTCGTCGCTGGGTCGATCGTCCTTCATCACCGGTCGCCACCAGCCCACCTCGCGGAACGCCGGGCGGATCGGGGTGCCGTCCGGGTTGATCAGCCAGGCGCGCGACTCGTAGTGCAGGAACGGTCGCCCGTCGTGGCTGAACCGCACCTCCTGGGCGAACTCGAAGTCGTCGATCGTCGGGTATCCCCCGGTGCCGCGCCCGCGCCAGACCCCGACGTACGGCAGCAGCCCGAGCAGAGCCGGGTGCAGGTCAGGTCCGGTGCGCAGGTCGTGCGTCTCCTCGAACGGATACGGCTCGACCGGCGGGGCGTCGAGCCACGGCGGTCGGACAGACTCGCTCACCAGTTCCCCCTCGACACCCGTACCGCCAGGTAGACCAGACCGCCGGCGAGTCCGCCGAAGCCGGCCACCAGCAGGCTGACGAACCCGAACTCCGTCACCATGCAGGTGATCCTATGCTGCCGCCATGACTCGTACCCTCGTCGTCAAAGCGACCGCCGGCTCCGACGCGCCCGAGCGCTGCGCGCAGGCGTTCACCGTGGCAGCGACCGCGGTGTCCGCCGGGGTACCGGTGTCGCTGTGGCTCACCGGCGAGTCGACCTGGTTCGCCCTGCCCGGTCGGGCGCAGGAGTTCGACCTGCCGCATTCCGCGCCGCTGTCCGACCTGCTCGCCGCGGTACTGGCGGGCGGCACGGTCACCGCGTGTACCCAGTGCGCGGCCCGACGGGGCATCACCGACACGGACGTGCTGCCGGGGGTACGCATCGCGGGGGCAGCCGCGTTCGTCGAGGAGGTCACCGCGCCGGATGCGCAGGCGCTGGTGTACTGACCTCAGCCGGTACCGCAGCCGCTGGTGATGCTGACCGTCACGCTCGTGGCGTCGGCGCGTACCAGGGTCGCGAGCGCGCCCGACCGGTACGCCATCAGACCAGGCGCGGTCACCGCACCGGTCGCGCCGGCGGGCGGGTGTACCACGTCGCCCAGCGGCACCGACGGCGGCGCTCCGCTGCCCACCGCCTCGGCGGTGCGCAGCGTGCCGGTACCGGTACCGCACGGCACCTCGGTGACCTGCCACGACCCGACCGGTACCGGCACCGCCGCGAGCACCCGCTCCGCCTCGGCACGCTCGTCCGGACGCGGCTGCCCCGCGCCGGGCGTCCGGAGGTCGCCCAGGGGTCGGCAGCCGGTACCGATCTCCACGCGCACCTCGCCCGGTCCCGGCACGGTGCCGGACAGCCCGACGAAGTTCCCGGCGTCCGCGCTGAGCGTCGGTACCCCCGACCCGCCGCGGGTCACCCGCGCCCGGTACGAGTGCGGCAGCGCGCTGCCGATCCGGTCGAGCAGCGCGCCCTCGTCACCGGGGCGCGTGACGAAACTCACCAGGCGGTGGTACCAGGCGCCGCGCCGCACCGCTGTCAGATCGCAGTCGGACACCTTGTCGTACCCGGAAACCGCGACGACCGCCCCGGCACCGGCGGCGGCGACCGCGCCCGCCGCCCGGTCCACGGTCGGCTGCGCGGACGCGATCGTGGTCTGTTCGCGCACGGTCGGCTTGTCGTGCCGGGAACTGACGTACCCGACCACCGCGACCACCACTGCCCAGGCAAGGACCAGGGCGATCAGCCAACGCCCACGCCGACCGGGAAACCGACCGGGGACGCCGGTCGGCGGAATGGGCTGGATCGGCCCCGCGCCGTGCGGGGGCGCGGCGAACGGGGTACTGCCGTGCGTCGTCACGCTGCCCATCGTGGCAGTACCCGGTCCCCGACCGGGGACCACCCGCACGCCTCGCGACCGGGGACCAGTCGCCGCTCGGCGAAAGCCGGGAACCACGCGCGTTACAGCGCGCGGCGCCCTCCCGCCGCGCCGCGGCGGGAGGGCGCCCGATACCCGACAGGTCAGCCGGCGACCGACACAGCCACCTCGTTGATGCCCCGGTCGACGCGTACCGTCGCGTCGCCGTTGCCCAGGCGCGACAGCGCGCGCAGAGTCCACTGACCGGGTGCCGCGAAGAACCGGAAGTGCCCCGCCGGCGAGGTCACCACCTCGGCGGTGAACTCACCGGTCACGTCGAGCAGCCGGACGTACGCCCCGGAAACCGGGTCGCCGGTGCCCGACCGGACCACCCCGGTGATCACGGTCTCCTTCTCCACGTCCACGCTCGCCGGGATCGGGGCGGCCTGGTCGGGCCCGCCGCAGCCGGAAATGTTGACGGTCATCCGGTCACCCCTCGCCCGGCTCGTCACCGAGAGCCACCGGCACGCCGACCAGCGACCCGTACTCGGTCCACGATCCGTCGTAGTTCTTGACGTCCTGGTGTCCGAGCAGCTCGTGCAGCACGAACCAGGTGTGCGAGGAGCGCTCGCCGATCCGGCAGTACGCGATGGTCGACTTGCCCTCGTCGAGCCCGGCGGCCTCGAACAGGCTGCGCAGTTCGTCGTCGGACTTGAAGGTGCCGTCCTCGTTCGCCGCCTTGCTCCACGGCACGTTCACCGCGGTCGGGATGTGCCCGGCGCGCTGCGCCTGCTCCTGCGGCAGGTGGGCGGGCGCGAGCAGACGACCGGCGTACTCGTCGGGCGACCGCACGTCGACGAGGTTTTCCCGACCGATCGCGTTCACCACGTCGTCACGGAACGCCCGGATCGACCGGTTCTGCTCCTGCGCCACGTACTGTGCGCGCTCCCGGGACACCGGCTCCTTGGTGAGCGGACGGTTGTCCAGCTCCCACTTCTTGCGACCGCCGTCGAGCAGTCGCACGTCGCGGTGGCCGTACAGCTTGAAATACCAGTACGCGTAGGCGGCGAACCAGTTGTTGTTGCCGCCGTACAGCACGACCGTGTCGTCGTTGCCGATCCCGCGCTCGGACAGCAGCTTCTCGAACTGTTCCTTGTTGACGAAGTCACGGCGGACCGGGTCCTGCAGGTCCTGCCGCCAGTCCAGCTTCACGGCACCCGGAATGTGGCCGTTGTCATACGCCGTGGTGTCCTCGTCGACCTCGACGAAGACGATTCCGGAGGCGCCGAGGTTCTTCTCGGCCCAGTCGGCTGAGACGAGTACTGAGTCGCGACTCATACATGAACTCCCTGTGAGATTGGGTGGAGTCGCCGCGCGGCGAGCCGTCCGACACACCCGCGCGGGACCCGATCGGGTTCGCGGTGACGACGACGGCAGCGCCGCTCCTGCTGGTCAGCGCATACAGATCAGGGGGTACGCCGAAGGCGCCGCCGTCAGAAGACGGGGCGACACAGGCAGGTGGCCACGCGGCACAGGTCGACCGCGCGCCGCTTGGTGAGCAGCGTCCCCATGCGATGCAGCCTAGCATCGCCGGTACCGGCGACGGCACGGCCGAATCGGCGACCGTAGTTGTCTCGCCGGGCGGGTCAGCCGTTGGAGATCGGCACGTGGTCCGCCGCCGCCGTGATCACCAAGCCGTCCGGCGTCGCGGTCGCCTGCTGCACCTTCAGCTGGTACGGCAGGCGCGGCAGCGGGACCTTGACCGACAGTGCCTGCTTGTAGTTGTTCAGGAAGGTCCGGGCGAGCGAGGGAAGATTGCCGCCCTCGGTCGACACGTCACTGATCTTGACTTGGACGGTACCGGCGGACGCCTGCAACCTGCCCGTGGCGACCAGGGTCGTGTCGAACCCGGCGAGCGTCACCGGCGCCTTCAGGGTGACCTGCCCGTCCTTGTCGGCGGTGACGTCCATCCGCGACGCGTTCAGCCCGGACAACTTGATCAGCTGCTTCACGGACTGCCAGTCGAGCACCGCGTTTCCGGTGACGTGGTCGGCGGTGACCTGACCGCCGTGGTTGGCGATGAGGTCACGGGCGTTCGCGTGGACGCCGGTGGCGACGACGTCCAGGCGCGGCACGGTCACCTGATCGGCGGTCACGTCCCGGAGCTTGATCGTGATCTTGTCGTACCGGTCGCGTGCGACCTGGGTGAGGAACGGGAAACCGGCGACGGTCACATCCGGCTCGTTCGGCGTGGTGATCTGCCTCGCGGCGAGTTCCTGCTTCGCCTGCCGCGCCACGGTCCGCTCAGCCGCGTACGCCGCGACCCGGTCGACCGCGACCAGCAGCCCGACCAGCACGACGACGAGTACCGCCAGGGATACGCCGATCTTGCGACCCCGTCCCACGCCACCCTCCTCAGCCGAGGTTCTTCACCAGTACGAGCACGCTCAACGTGTACGCCACCGGAGCCGCCAACGCGAACGCGCCCAGCGGTCCCAGCATGTGCCGGGCCATCCAGAAGGTCGGCGGTTCGCCGGCCAGCCGACGACCCGCCTCACCGTACGCGGCAGCGAGGTCGCTGATCACCGCCGCCAGCGCGGTCACCAACCCGGCGATCGCGCTGTTCTGCGGGCTCAGCCCGACCAGCGCCGAGCCGACCGCCGCGGCTGCGGCGGTACCGGCCATGGCGCCCGCCACCACACCGATCGCGCCGCGGGGAACCTGCGGCGCGGTACGCGGTGAGGGGACCACCACGTCGCCCAGCCGGGCCACCACGATGGCGGTACCGGCGGCGGCGAGGCAGGCCACGGTCGCCTGGGTACCCAACGGGTGCCGACTCAAAACGATCAATGCCGCGAAGGCCGCCACACCGACCACCACGACCAGCGTGCTGCCCAGGGACTCGGTCACCTCGGCCCGGTTGCCGCGCCTCGCCAACTGACCGAGCACGCCCACCACGAACCCGGCCGCGACCACCCCGGCGACCGGCGCGAGCGACGGATGCCGGGGCCACACCGCCGCGATGTCCCCGACCGCGGCGGTGAACAGACCGACAGCGGCGACCACCCGCGGACCCGGTGGGCGTACCGCCATCGTCCAGGCGAGCACGAACAGCAACTGCACGCCGAACACCACGAACGCGTACGAGCCGTGCGCGGTCTGCGCGCCGAGGACCAGCCCGACGGTCAGCAGCCCGGCGAGACCCGCGATGGCGATTGACAGCAGCCGACGTACCGGCGGCTCGTCGCCCCTGGTGGGACGCCTCCCCGAGCGGGGCGGGCGCGCCGTCGCCTCGTCGTCGACACCGCGCCGCCGCGTCCGACCCCCGGACGCGCCGGACACCGGGGCAGCGGGGTCGTGCGGTGGACCCGACACGGGTCCGGCGGGACCACGACCGGGACCGGGCGGCATGCCCGGCTGGACGGTGGACCAGCCGTACGGGTCGGAATCCTCGACGCGGTCGCGCCGGCCCCGTCGGGCAGCGGCGCGCTCCCGCCGGTCGCGGTCGTCGCGCGGGTCGTGGCCTGGCGTGGTGGGGGACACGGCTCGATCGTGCCAGACCGGCGCGGTGACCACCGAACCGCCGCCGGGAGTCGGATATCCTCGGGTCACCCGCCCGTCAGCGACGCCGGACCTCGCGGAGCCGCTCTCGGCCCCGCGACGCGGTGAGCGCCGCCCCAGACGGAGGTGACGTGTGGACATCCTGCTGCTCACCGGTGCCGCCGACCCTGGTGCCATCCTCCCCGCGCTCGATCTGCTCCCCCACGCCGTACGCACCGCACCGCGCGACGTCCGCGCCCTGGTCGCGGGGCCCAGCCCCGACCTTGTCCTGGTCGACGCGCGGACCGCGCTCGCCGACGCCCGCGCCACCTGTCGGCTGCTGAGCGCCACCGGTCTGACCGCGCCGCTGCTGGTCGTGACGACCGAAAGCGGACTGGTCGCCATCGCCGCCGACTGGGGCGTCGACGACATCGTCCTGACCACCGCCGGTCCGGCGGAGGTCGAGGCGCGGATACGGCTGGCGACCGGGCGCAACGGCGCGGAGGCTGCCAAGGACAGCGGGCTGATCCGAGCCGGCGAGTTGACCATCGACACCGCCACGTACGCGGCGAAGCTGAAGGGGCACCCGCTCGACCTCACGTACAAGGAGTTCGAGCTGCTCAAGTTCCTCGCCCAGCACCCCGGTCGGGTGTTCACCCGTGATCAGCTGCTGCGCGAGGTGTGGGGGTACGACTACTTCGGCGGTACCCGCACCGTGGACGTGCACGTCCGACGGCTGCGCGCCAAGCTGGGCTCGGAGTACGAGTCGATGATCGGGACGGTGCGACAGGTGGGGTACAAGTTCGCGGTACCGCCGCCGCGTTCCGTCGCCGAGCCGGAGGGCGCGCCGACGGCGGTACGACGGGGATCACCGGTCCGACCGTGACCACCGTGACCTTGGCCGGGCTACCGTAGCCAGGTGACCACGGCACCGCCCTCCGTACGCCGCGCCGCGCACCTGTCACCCGGCGAGGTCGCCGAGGTCCTCGCGCTCGCCCAGGCGGCCGGCGACGCGGACGGGGCGTACCCGCTGTCCGAGCACGTCGTGCTGCACCTGCGACACGGGGGCGAGCAGCCGGCGGTACACCTGCTGCTGCGCGACGGCGAGCGCCTGGTGGGGTACGCGCACGTCGACACCACCGACCAGGTGGAAGGACCGAGCGCGGAGCTGGTGGTGCACCCGATGTACCGGCGGCGCGGCTTCGGGCGCGCGCTCGTGCTGGCGGCGCAGGACGCGGCGGCGGAACGCGACCCGAGTGGACGGCTGCGGCTGTGGGCGCACGGCGACCACCCGTCGGCGACCGCGCTGGCGCTGTCGCTCGGCTTCGAACGGCACCGGGTGCTGTGGCAGATGCGCCGCTCGCTGTTCGCCGACGTACCCGCCCCGCACATCCCGGACGGGGTGGTCATCCGGTCGTTCCGACCGGGTCGCGACGAACAGGCGTGGCTGGCGACCAACGCCCGGGCGTTCGGCGACCATCCGGAGCAGGGCCGGTGGACCATGCGGGACCTGCGGGTACGCATGGCTGAGCCGTGGTTCGACCCGGCCGGGTTCCTGCTCGCCGAGCGCGAGGCGGACGGCGCGCTGCTCGGGTTCCACTGGACCAAGGTGCACGGGGAGGGCCACCAGCACCCGGACGCGATGCCGCCGGGTGTGCCGAGGCACCAGCATGAACCGATCGGCGAGGTGTACGTGCTGGGCGTGGACCCCGCCGGCGCGGGGCTCGGGCTCGGCAAGGCTCTCGCCCTGGCTGGACTGCGGTACCTGCGGGGACGCGGGCTCGACCAGGTGATGCTGTACGTCGACGAGTCGAACCGACGGGCGATCGCGCTGTACCGGTCGGTCGGGTTCGCCCGCTGGTCGACGGACGTGAACTTCCGCCGCCGCGTCGACACTGACCGGTGAGTACGACTCGGGTGCCGCGCTCGGGCGGGTGGATCGCTTGATCTCTACCACCGTGGTGATGTGCGTACCTCACTGCCGTGGTACAGGTCCGAAGGCATACCCGAGGTGGCCGAGACGATGAGTCGCCCCGTGCTCGCAGCCTCAGGCACCGCCTGTCACGCGCAGTTCATCCGGCGTTCACGCGCGACCCGGATCGCGGCTACCTCGAGCTCCTAACGTCCCGGTCATTGGGTGCGTACCGACTCTGCCGCCGGACGGCCGGCGGCCGGTACCCCTGCCCGAAGGGACGGCTCGTGAACCTCAAGCGGCACGGAATGGTGGTTGGCGTCGCGGTCGCCGCGTCGCTGGCGCTCGCCGCGTGCGGATCGGACAACAACCCGCCGGTCGCCGCGGGCGCGACCGGCGGTGCCGGCATCGACTGCGTCGGCGGGTCGCTGACCGCGCAGGGCTCGACGGCGCAACTGAACGCGATGAACCAGTGGATCAAGGACTACCAGTCCCGCTGCTCCGGTGCGCAGATCAACTACCAGGGCACCGGCTCGGGCGCGGGGCAGCAGGCCTTCATCGGCGGTACCGCCGACTTCGCCGGTTCCGACTCCCCTGTCAAAGACGCCGACCTGCCCAGGGCGAACGCGCGCTGCGCGGGCGGGCAGGCGATCCACCTGCCCATGGTGGTGGGCCCGATCGCCGTGGTCACCAACGTCGACGGCGCCAAGGATCTGCGGTTCAAGCCCGCCACCCTCGCGAAGATCTTCTCCGGGAAGATCACCAAGTGGGACGACCCGGCGATCAAGGCGGACAACCCGGACGCCGCCCTGCCGTCGACCCCGATCCTCGCCGTACACCGCGCCGAGGCGTCGGGCACCACCGACAACTTCACGAAATACCTCGCCGCTGCCGCGCCGAACGACTGGACGTACGGCCACGACACCGCGTGGAAGGCGCCCGGCGGCCAGGCTGAAAAGGGCAGCGACGGGGTCAGCGCGGCGGTGTCGAAGACCACCGGCTCGATCGGCTACGTCGAGTGGTCGTTCGCGCAGGTCGACAACCTCAACGTGGCGAAGATCCACAACGGTGCCGGGGAGTACGCGGCGCTGAGCGGCGACTCGGCGGGCAAGACCATCGCCAGCGCGAAGCGGACCGGTACCGGCGACGACCTGAAGCTGTCGATCGACTACACCACCAAGGCGCCCGGCGCGTACCCGATCGTGCTGGTCACGTACGAGATCGTCTGCTCGAAGGGCAACGACGCCGGCAAGCTGCCGCTGCTGAAGTCGTTCCTCACGTACGCCTCGAGTGCGGCGGGGCAGCAGGCGGTGACCAGGTTCGGGTACGCCCCGCTGCCGGACACCGTCCGGACCACGGTCGCGTCGACCGTGTCCAGCCTCGGCTGATCCGAACCCGACGGGAGAAGCAGACGATGGCCCAGGTGACGTACCCGGTCAAGGTCCGCGACGACAGAGACGACCAGGCGGTCCGCTCCGCCGCGGAGAGTCCCCCTCTCGGTGGCGGCGGCGCGCTGCCGCTGCGTCGGCGCTCCGGCGCCGAACCGGTGTTCCGTGCCCTGAGCACGGGCGCGGGGATGACCGTACTGGCGATCATCGTCGCGATCGCGCTCTTCCTGGTCGTCCAGGCGGTCCCGGCGCTGCGCGCCGACCGCGCGAACTTCTTCACCGAGCGGGTCTGGTACCCGAACGACCCGACCGCGCCCCGGTTCGGCATCGCGGCGCTGGCCGTGGGCACTCTGCTGACCTCGACGGTGGCGCTGCTGATGGCGGTACCGGTGGCGTTGGGCATCGCCTTGTGCCTGTCGCACTACGCGCCCCGCCGGCTGGCGGGCGCCTTGGCGTTCGTGGTCGACCTGCTGGCGGCGGTACCCAGCATCGTGTTCGGGCTGTGGGGTCGCGACTACCTGGTCGGACCGGTACGGGACCTGTCCGCGTGGCTGCACGCCCACCTCGGCTCGCTGCCGATCTTCGGCAGCGGAGGTCCGTACGGCAAGTCGGTGCTGCTCGGCTCGATCGTGCTGGCGATCATGGTGTTGCCGATCGTCACGGCGCTGTCCCGCGAGGTGTTCGTACAGACCCCGGCGACGAGTCGGGAAGCCGCTCTGGCGCTCGGCGCGACCAGGTGGGAGATGGTGCGCACAGCGGTCCTGCCGTACGCCCGACCCGGTGTGCTCGCCGCGATCATGTTGGGACTGGGTCGGGCGCTGGGCGAGACCATCGCCCTGGCGCTGGTCCTCGGCAACACCTTCACCATCTCGGCGGATCTGATCGGCAACGGCGGCAACTCGATCGCCGCGAACATCGCCAACCAGTTCGGCGAGGCGAACGCGACCGGGCGCAGCGCGCTGATCGCGTCCGGGCTGGTGCTGTTCGCGATCACGTTGGCGGTCAACGTGACGGCACGGATCGTCGTGTACCGCCGCCGCGAGTTCGTCGGGAGCGCGGGATGACCACGGTGACCGGAACCGTCGTCCCTCGGCGGGACCTGCGCCCCCGGCGGCTGCCGTCCTGGTCGCCGGCGCTGGTCGCGGCGCTCGCCGCCACGGTCGCGGTGCTCGCGGTACGCCTCGGCGGGCTGCTCGGCGGCGGCTGGGCGCTCACCACGGTCGTCGCCGTGGCGCTGTTCCTGACCGGGCTGGGTACCGCCTCGCGCCTCGTGGAGGGTGCCCGCTCCGCCCGCGACCGGGTCGCCACGGCGCTGGTGTACTCGGCGTTCACGCTTGCCCTGCTGCCGCTGGTGTCTGTGGCGGCGACCCTGGTCGCCAGGGGCGTGTCCCGGTTGGACGGCACGTTCTTCAGCCACTCGATGCGCAACATCACGGCGTTCGACAGCGCCGGCGGCGCGTACCACGCGATCGTGGGCACCGTCGAGCAGGTCGGTATCGCGGTGATGATCACCGTACCGCTGGGTGTCGCCGCCGCCGTCTATGTCGTCGAGTACGGCCGGGGCGGGCTGGCGAGGGCGATCCAGTTCGTGGTGGACGTGATGACCGGCGTGCCGTCCATCGTGGCGGGACTGTTCGTCCTCGCGTTCTGGGTGCTCGTCGTCACCCCGGTGATCAACGACGGTCGCCCCGGGTACTCCGGGTTCGCCGCCGCGCTCGCGCTGTCCGTGCTCATGCTGCCTACGGTCACCCGGTCCACCGAGGAGATGCTGCGGCTGGTACCGGCGACGCTGCGCGAGGGCGCGTACGCGCTCGGGATCGCGAAGTGGAAGACGGTCGCGCGGGTGGTCCTGCCCGCCGCGCGGGGCGGCATCGTCACCGGGGTGATGCTGGCGATCGCCCGCGCGGCCGGAGAAACCGCGCCGGTACTGCTGGTCGCCGGCGGCAATCCGGCGATCAACTTCAATCCCTTCCGGGACAGTCAGGCGTCGCTGTCGCTGTTCATCTACGACCAGGCGGGACTTGCCTCGAAGTACGGCCCGCCGCGCGCTTGGACCGCCGCGTTGACCCTGGTCGCGCTGGTCCTCGCGCTGACCGTCGCGGCGAAACTGCTGTCCCGCCGCACCAGGCTGCCCCGATGACAGGTGAGGAACCGACCATGGCGAAACGGATCGACGCGTTCGGCGTCTCGGCGTTCTACGGCTCGTTCAAGGCGATCGACTCGATCAGCATGACGATCGAGCCGAAGACGGTGACCGCCCTGATCGGCCCGTCCGGCTGCGGCAAGTCGACGTTCCTGCGCACCATCAACCGGATGCACGAGGTGGTGCCGGGCGCGCGGGTCGAGGGTCGGCTGACCGTCGACGAGCAGAACATCTATGACCGGGATGTCGACGTCACCGCGGTACGCCGGATGATCGGCATGGTGTTCCAGCGTCCGAACCCGTTCCCGACGATGTCGGTGTACGACAACGTGGTCGCCGGGTTGCGGCTCGCCGGGGTGCGCGGCAGGTCGACCCTGGACGACGCGTGCGAGCGGGCGCTGCGCCGGGCGAATCTGTGGACCGAGGTGAGTACCCGGCTGAACCGGCCGGGCGGCAGCCTGTCCGGTGGGCAGCAGCAGCGGCTGTGCATCGCCCGCGCGATCGCGGTCGAGCCGGAGGTGCTGCTGATGGACGAGCCGTGTTCCGCGCTCGACCCGATCTCCACGCGCGCCGTCGAGGACCTGATCGGCGAGCTGCGCGGCGACTACACGATCGTCATCGTGACGCACAACATGCAGCAGGCGGCGCGGGTGTCGGACCGGACCGCGTTCTTCGCGATCGACTCGACCGGGGAGCCGGGTCGGCTCGTCGAGTACGACGAGACCAGCCGGATCTTTTCCAGTCCGAGGGTGAAGAAGACCGAGGACTACATCGCCGGCAGGTTCGGCTGACCGACGCCCGGGCGCTGCCTCGCGACGTCCGCCGACCGGCGCGCGGGGCGCTACCGCGCCACGTCGACGGGCTCGCGGGGATCGCCGCCGGGCAGGTCGATGACCAGGTGTCCGGTGGCGAGGTCGACGCGCGGCATGACCACGGTACGGGCGTCCCGCCGGGCGCCCATCGCGGCGTCGATCGACCGGTACCGGGACAGCTCGACCAGGGTGATCCGGGTCGGCGGCAGCATCGGCAGTTCGCCTGCCCGGTCGGGGCACAGCCACGCGGCGTGGTCCGCTTCGTCGCCGACGCGCCGGGTGTGTTGACCTTCCGGCAGCCGAGCCAGGAAGAACCAGGTGTCGTACCGGCGCGGCTCGAACTCGGGAGTGAGCCAGCGCCCCCACGGGGCGAGCAGGTCGGCGCGCAGCGTCAGCCCACGTTCACTGAGTACCTCGGCGAAGTTGGTCTCGTGAGCGGCCAGGGCGGCTCTGGTCGTCTCCCACTCGGCGGTGGACACGTCGCGGACCACGGTCGCCTCGTCCGGTCCGGCGAGCAGTACGCCGGACTCCTCGAACACCTCGCGTACGGCGGCGCAGACGACCGCCTGCGCCTCGGCGGGCGGTACGCCCAGCCGCTCGCCCCAGATCTCCGGGCTGGGACCGGTCCAGCGCAGCGCGGCGCCCTCGTCGCGGGGGTCCACGCCACCGCCCGGGAAGGCGTACATCCCGGCGGCGAACGCCATGGTCGCGGCGCGCCGGATCGCGTACACCTCGAACGACTCGGCGGTCGTTCCCGCCTCGCGCAGCAGGAGCACGGTGGCGGCACGGCGCGGGGCGGCGGGGGCGCCGCCCTGGGTGTAGAACCGCCTCGCGTGCTCGACCAGCGCCGCCGGCAGCTCAGTCGTCAACATGCAGCACCATCGCCATGCCCTGACCGACTCCGATGCACGCCGCGGCGACTCCGTACCCACCACCGCGACGGTGCAGTTCGCGGCAGGTGTCGACGATGACGCGCGGCGCCGACGCGCCGAGCGGGTGGCCGATGGCGATCGCGCCGCCGTTCGGGTTGACCAGCTCCCGAGGGATCTCGGGCAGTTCGTGCAGGCAGGACAGCACCATCGCGGCGAACGCCTCGTTGATCTCCCACACCGCGATGTCCTCGAACGACAACCCGGCGCGGGTAAGCACCTTGCGGACGGCGCCGACCGGCGCGATGGAGAACAACTCGGGCGAGACCGCGACCGTGGCCGAGGCGACCACGCGACCGAGCGGTACCGCCTCCAGCACCTGCACCATCGTCGGCGATCCGACCAGCGTGGCGATCGCGCCGTCGTTGATGGGCGACGAGTTGCCGGCGGTGACCGTACCGTTCTTCGTGAACGCCGGCTTCAACGCCGCCAACTTCTCCAGCGAGGTGTCCGGTCGGATCGACTCGTCCCGGCTGATGCCGTCCAGCTTGACGATGTAGTCGTCGTGCAGCCCCGCGTCCCAGGCGGCCGCGGCGAGGTGGTGTGAGCGCAGCGCCCAGTCGTCCTGCTCGTTGCGGTCGATCCCGAGGTCGTGCGCCACCGCCTCGGCGCACGCGCCGAGCGACCGGGTCCACCGGTCCGGGAACTTCGGGTTGACCATCCGCCAGCCGACCTGGGTGGGCCACAGTTGCGCCTGGGCGGGGTACGGCACGTCCGGCTTGGGCAGGACGAACGGCGCACGGGTCATGCTCTCCACGCCGCCGGCGATCATCAGTTCCGCGTCCCCGGCCCGGATAGCGCGCGCGGCCTGCACGATCGCCTCGCCGCCGGAGGCGCACAGCCGGTTCACGGTCACGCCGGGTACATGCTCGGGGAGCCCCGCCAGCAGGGCAGCCATCCGCGCGACGTTGCGGTTGTCCTCGCCCGCGCCGTTGGTGTCGCCGAGGATCACGTCGTCGATCGCGGCCGGGTCGAGGCTCGGGATGCGTCGCACCAGTTCGGCGATGGGCAGGGCAGCCAGGTCGTCGGTACGGATGCCGGCGAGTCCGCCGCGGTGGCGACCGAACGGCGTCCGTGCGGCGTCAATCAGGTACGCGTCCACGCTCCGAGGGTACGTGCTGGTCGCGGCGGGCTCACCTGCCGCCTTCGTCACGTGAACAGCGGGTGGATCACCAGGTAGGAGAGCGCCGCGACCAGGGCGGCGGCGGGCAGGGTCAGGACCCAGGCGAGCACGATGTTGCCGGCGACGCCCCAGCGCACCGCGGACAGCCGCTTGGTCGCGCCGACCCCCATGATCGCCGAGGTGATCGTATGGGTGGTCGAGATCGGCAGTCCGAACTGCGCCGCCGCGTACAGCACGGCGGACGCGCTTGCCTCGGCGGAGAAGCCCTGCGGCGGCCCCAGGTGGATGACGCGACGCCCGAGGGTACGGATGATCCGCCAGCCGCCGCTGTAGGTGCCCAGCGCGATCACCGCCGCGGTCAGGAAGTACACCCAGGTCGGGATCTTGTTGCCCTGGTGGTACCCGCCCACGGTCAGCGCCAGCACGACGATGCCCATGGTCTTCGCGGCGTCCTGCATGCCGTGCCCGACCGACATGGCGAACGCCGAGACGGTCTGCGCGTGCCGGAAACCCCGGTTCAGGCTGCCCGGATTGAGTTTCCGGAAGCCCCACAGCACGCCGAGCATCACCAGGTACCCGAGGATCAGACCGACGACCGGCGACACCACCATCGGGATGACGACCTTCTGCCAGATGCCCTGCCATTCGACGATTCCGCCGTAAGCGAGCGTGGCACCGACCAGACCGCCGATGAGCGCGTGCGACGACGACGACGGGATACCGAAGTACCAGGTGATGAGGTTCCACGCGATCGCGCCCATGAGCGCGGCGAGGACCACGCCGAGGCTGGTCAGACCGTTGGGCAGGGTGACCACGCCCTTGCCGACGGTACTGGCGACCTTGGCGCCGAAGAACGAGCCGACGAGGTTGCCGAGGGCGGCCATGGCGAGCCCGATGCGCGGGGTGAGTGCCCGGGTGGACACCGAGGTCGCGATCGCGTTCGCCGCGTCGTGGAACCCGTTGGTGTAGTTGAACACCATCGCGACCACGATGACCACGACGGTGGCGAGAAGTATCGCGCTCACGAAGTCAGGACTCCTTGACCGCGATCGTCTCGACGGTGTTCGCGACGTGTTCGAACGCGTCGCAGGCCGCCTCCAGTTCGTCGGCGACTTCCTTCATCTTGAGCACGGTCAGCGCGTCGTACTCGCCGGAGAACATGCGGACCAGCAGCATCCGGTACGCCCGGTCGCCCTCGTTCTCCAGCCGGTTGGTCTCCACCCAGTAGTCGCGCAGGTCGCTCATGACCTTGAGCTGGGTCATCGCCGAGGCGACCAGTTTCGCCTGCTGGCCCAGCACGTCGACGATCTCGTGCATCTCCCTGGGCAGGGTGGGCAGGCTGGTCAGCCCGTACAGGTACACCAGGCTCCCGACCGCTTCCAGGTGGTCCATCACGTCGTCGAGGTTGCTGGCGAGCCGGTAGATGTCCTCGCGATCGAACGGGGTGATGAACGAGGAGTTGATCTTGTTGAACAACTCGTGGGTGATCGCGTCGCTGTCGTGCTCGACCTCGATCAGGCGCTCGCTGATCGACTGGACGTCCGCCCCGGGCAGGGCGAGTTCGGTCAGCAGGTCGGTACCGCGCACCAGGTTTTGCGCCGCCCGGATGAAGAACTCATAGAACGCGTTGTCACTGGGTCGCAGAGAGATACGCACGGCGGGTCCTCGCCTCGCTCGGTCGGAAGGGTGGGCTGCGGGCCGGTGGGAATGTTAGGGGGCCGCTCATCAGGCGTTTCGCCGGCCCGCCCGAGTCTTTCTCGCATTCATCGGACGTTCACCTGGTGTTCATGTTCGGCTTGTTCGTCTTCGGCGCGCCGCGACCCCGCCGGGGCCCCCGGCCGCGCGTCGCCGAGCAGTCGCGCCCGCTCCACCTCGACGTCGAACTCGGCCGGTGGGTACCGCAATCCGAGATCCGCCAGCGTCGCCCGGAGCAGGTGCGACACCGCCCAATTGCGGTACCACTTGTGGTCGGCGGGCACCACGAACCAGGGTGCGACGTCGGTACCGCAGCGACTCAGCGCGTCCGCGTACGCGGTCTGGTAGTCCGACCAGTACGCGCGCTCGTCGATGTCGGCGGGGTTGTACTTCCAGTGCTTGGTCGGATCGTCCAGCCGGGCGAGCAGTCGACGGCGCTGTTCCTGGTACGAGATGTGCAGCATGATCTTGAGCAGCACGCAACCGCTGTCGACCAGTTCCCGTTCGAACTCGTTGATCCGGGCGTACCGGTGCTGCCAGACCCGCTCGGGTACCAGGTTGTGCACCCGGGCGATCAGCACGTCCTCGTAGTGCGAGCGGTTGAAGACGCCGATGTACCCCTTCTCGGGCAGCGCGCGCCGGATCCGCCACAGGAAGTCGTGCGACAACTCTTCCGGCGTCGGTGTGCCGAACGCCACGACGCGCAGCCCCTCGGGATTCATCACACCGGCGACCTTCTTGATCGTGCCGTCCTTGCCGCCGCAGTCCATCGCCTGCAGGACCATGAGCAACCGGCGGTCACCGGCGCCGACCTTCGCCGTCGCGTACAGCCGCTCCTGCAACGAGGCGAGGTCCTCGGCGACCGCCGCCAGATCGGCGCGCGCCCACCGCTTCGGGTGCTCGCGTACCTTCCGGTCGTCCGGCAGCCCGGGTGTCGAGCCGGCATCGATCGCGGACAGGTCCACTGGCGCGCCCGGCGGCAACCGCAGCACGTCGCGCAGATCCATGGTCAGATGATGGCCCAGGTCGGCGCGGACCGCCCGTCGAGCGGTTCACCTGGCGCACGCCCAGTGCGGACCTCAGCGCGCCGGTTCCGCCGCGATCGCGGCGTCCAGCCACGGGCGGTACGCGGACGCGAACGGCTCGGTACCGTCGCCCAGCGCCCCGACCAGCCAGTGCGCCGCCGCGCGCGCCTGCGCCACCACCTGATCCGGGTACCCGTAACGCGCCCGGTGCTCGGCGAACTCGTCCTCGTCGAGAAGCTCGATCTCACCGGTACGGCGACGCCGCACGTCGAGGTCGAGGTCCACCAACGACACCTCTCCCTCGCCCCAGATCGCCGGTGTGGTGATGTCGCAGTACACCTCGGTCCGGCGCGGCGCCGCGTTGAACATCGCCGTCCACCACGCGTCGCTGGGTACGAGCAGCGTGTACGCCTCCTCGCGGACCGCGTCGCCGCCGGCGAGCGTGGCGACCGTACCGGCGGCGACCAGCAGCCAACTGCCCTCCGGTCGGCGCGCCACGAGGCGCGCCGGGTAGCTGCGGTGCGGTGTGCCGTCGTACTTGAAGTAGCGCACCCAGACGGTTTCGCTGCCCTCGGGCTCGCCGCCAGTCATGTCCGCACAGTACCGCCCGGGATCGCGTCGGACCGGAACCGGGAACGCGCCACCCGCCGCGCGGCGGACACCCCGGCGCGCCGGGTGTGGACGTCGCGGCGCGTCGTCAGCCGGGGCGGGTACCGTCGCGACGTGAGCATCGCCCCCGCCCGCACCCGCCCCACCGTCGACCACCTGCTGTCCGCCGCGGTCGGCGGGATTCCCGGCGGCGCGCCACGCCCCGGGCAGCAGCGGATGGCCGCGGCGGTCGCCGAGGCGGTGCGCACCGGCGAGCATCTGCTGGTACAAGCCGGCACCGGCACCGGAAAGTCGCTGGCTTACCTGGTGCCGGCGTTGCTGGTCGACGGCCCGGTGGTGATCTCCACCGCGACTCTCGCCCTGCAGTCCCAGCTCGTCGACCACGACCTGCCCCGCCTGGTGGAGGCGGTCGAGCCGCTGCTAGGTCGGCGACCCACGTTCGCCGTGCTCAAGGGGCGTCACCACTATCTGTGCCTGGCGCGACTGGAGAACACCAGCGAGGACGAACCGGGCGACACGCTGTTCGACGCGGACGTCCAGGGACGGACGAAGTGGCTCGGCGAAGCGGGTCGGCTGGGCAAGCAGATCCAGCGACTGCGCGACTGGGCGATGGAGACCGAGACGGGCGACCGCGACGAACTCGATCCCGGCGTGGACGACCAGGCGTGGCGCATGGCGTCGATGCCGTCGCGGGAGTGCGTCGGGGCGGCGCGCTGCCCGTACGGCGCGGAATGCTTCGCCGAGGCGTCGCGCGCCCGCGCCCGCGAGGCGGACATCGTGGTCACCAACCACAGCCTGCTCGCCGTGGACATGCTGTCCGAGCGGAACATCATGCCCCCGCACAAGCTGCTCATCATCGACGAGGCGCACGAGCTCGCCGACCGGGTGTCCAGCGCCGAACAGGCGGAGCTGACCCCGGACGCGGTCGACCGCGCCGCCCGCCGAGCGCGCAGCCTGCTCGATCCGGAGACGTTCGAGGCGCTGCAGGAGGCCGGCGACGGGCTCGCCGTCGGGCTGGCGGAGGCGGCACCGGGACGGCTCACCACCGGGCTGCCCCAGCCGTTGGCGGAAGCCTGCACGCTGCTGGACGCGGCGACCCGGCGGGCGCTCGACCGGATCGGCGACATCAAGGCCGACGATCCCGACCCGGTGCGCAAACAGCAGGCCAAGGGCGTGCTGACCGAACTGTCGGCGACCGCGCAACGGCTGCTCGCCGCCGCCGATCACGACGTGGCGTGGATCGAACGGGACGACCGGCGGCGCGCCGTCGTGGTCGCCCCGCTGTCCGTCGCCGGTACGCTCGCCAACCGCCTGTACGCCGACCGCGTGGTGGTCGCGACGTCGGCGACCTTGGCGCTGGGCGGTCGCTTCGACACCGTCGCCCGTTCCCTCGGACTGCCCGCCGACGGCGAAGGCGGCGAGGGACCGGCGTGGCGCTCGCTGGACGTCGGCTCCCCGTTCCGGTACGAGAAGCAGGGCGTGCTGTACGTCGCCGCGCATCTGCCCCGCCCGACCCAGTCGGGGCTGTCCGACGCCGCCGCCGACGAGTTGGTACGCCTGGTCGAAGCATTGGGCGGACGCACCCTCGGACTGTTTTCGTCGCGCCGCGCCGCGCAGCGGGCAGCCGAGGTGGTACGCGCCCGGACCGGGCTCACCGTGCTCCTGCAGGGCGACGAGGCGCTGCCCCTGCTGGTCCGCCGGTTCCGCGACGACCGGGCGAGCTGCCTGTTCGGCGTCATGTCGCTGTGGCAGGGCGTGGACGTACCAGGTGACGCCTGCCAACTGGTGGTCATCGACCGGCTGCCGTTCCCCCGACCCGACGAGCCGCTCGCCGCGGCGCGCGCCGCCGCCGTCGACGCCGCCGGCGGGTCGGGGTTCGCGTCGGTCAGCGTGCCGATCGCGGCGGTACGGCTCGCCCAGGGCGTCGGTCGGCTCATCCGGTCGGCCACCGACCGGGGTGTCGTGGCGGTGCTCGACTCGCGGCTGGAGACGGCGCGCGGGTACGGCGCGTTCATGCGCCGCTCGCTGCCGCCGTTCTGGTACACCACGAAGCCCGACGTCGTGGCGGGGGTGCTCAGCCGCCTCGCCGCCGGCAGCTGACCGCCTGTCGCGGCCAAGGACGCGGGCGCGCCGGTGGCGGGGCAGCCGCCCGGTTAGTCCTCGATGGTGACGGTTCGTCGGGGCGGTGGGTCGGGTTTGTCGCGCCGCCGCGACGCGAGGTGCCGCACGCCGGTGTTGAGCACCGCGACGATCGGTACCGCGACCAGCGCGCCGATGATCCCGGCGAGGATGCTGCCGGTGGCGATCGCGACGATCACCGCGAGCGGGTGGATCGCGACCGCCCGACCCATGATCAACGGCTGGAGCAGGTGCCCTTCGAGCTGCTGTACCGCGATGACCGCGGCGATCACCAGCAGCGCGGTGACCGGACCACGGGTGACCAGGGCGACCAGCACCGCGACGGTACCGGACAGGGTGGCGCCGACGATCGGTACGAACGCGCCGAGGAACACCAGCGCCGCCAGCGGAAAGGCGAACTCGACCCGCAGGATCAGCAACGCGATGCCGATACCGACCGCGTCGATGAAAGCGACCAGCACGGTCGCACGCACGTACGCGACCAGCGTCCCCCAACCCGCCTCACCTGCGCTGGCGATCGGCGCGCGGGCACGCGCGGGCAGCAGGCTCACCAGGAAGTACCAGATCTTGCGACCGTCGCGGAGGAAGAAGAACGTCGAGAACAGCACCAGGAACATCGCCGCGAGCACCTCGACAACCGTGGTCGCCGTGGTCAGCGCCCCGGAGGTGAGCGCCTCGCGGTGCGTGTTCAGCCAATTCTGCGCCGCGTCGAGCGCGCCGCTGAGTTGGCGGTCGGACAGGTGCAGCGGACCGCGCCGGAACCAGTTCTGGATCTGCCGGATGCCGTTCTCGGCGTTGCGCGACAGGTCCGGCATGCCGTTGACGAACTCGTTGATGACCAGGGTCAGGGTGCCGGCTACCGCGGCGATCCCGGCGATCAGGACGAGCGCGGTCGCGAGGGAGGGCTTCACCCGGGCGCGGGTGCGCAGCCAGCCGACTGCGGGCGACAGCAACGCCGCCAGCAGCAGCGCGATCGCCAACGGAATCATCACCAGCTTGAGCTTGCCGACCACCCAGATCACCGCGACCGCGGCGGTGACCACCAGCAGCAGCCGCCACGACCAGGCGGCGGCGATGCGCAGTTCGCGGGGGATCAGGTCTTCGTCCGCCGCGCGCAACTGGCTCGACGGGGTATGCCCGTCGATCCGGTCCTCGACCACCCGGTCGGTCCGGTCCGTCCCGGCGTCCGCGTCGTGCGCCACGACCGTGTGGTCCGCGTCGTGCGGCACAACCGTGTGGTCCGCGTCGTGCCGCACACCTGCGCGCTCCGCGCCGTGCCCGACACCGCCGTGATCCGGGTTGGGGGCCGCGACCGCGTCGTCCTCGACGACGCTGGCACGCACCGACGCGCGACCGGCCTCGTACGCGCGCCGGATGCCCTCGCGCACCTGGTCCAGCCTGCCCACGAAGGCACCCCCTCGGCCGTTGATGTCTTTAACCGTACCGACCTCTGTCACCACCGCACGTGATCGCACTCGTCGTGCCGCCGCCCCGCGGTACCGGCGTGCCGACGTGCGTCGGTTCCGCGTCGCGGCGAGCGGCTGACGCCGGCGCGTCGCACAGGATGTACGGTCTGCGTCGTGACCGCCACACGAACCACCGATCAGGGCCTGCCGATCCGCCTGCTGCACGACCGGGTACTCGTCCGTCTCGAGGGCAACGAGGGTGAGCGGCGCTCGGCGGCGGGCATCGTGATCCCGGCGACCGCCTCGGTCGGGCGCCGACTGTCCTGGGCTACCGCCGTCGGCGTCGGCCCCCACGTGCGCTCGATCGTCACCGGGGACCGGGTGCTGTTCGACCCCGAGGACCGTTCCGAGGTCGAGTTGCAGGGTCAGGAGTACATCCTGCTGCGCGAACGCGACGTGCACGCGGTCGCCGCGCACCGGGTGGAGACCGACGGGACCGGGCTCTACCTGTAGCCGGGGCTGGTCGGGGCGCTCGGTGTCAGTACGGCGGGGGTGTGCCCCCGGATGCCGGGGCGAGCACCAACGGCACCGGTACCACCGGCTGCGCGGGTGGTTGCCATTCGCGCACCTGACCGTCGGGGAACCGCAGCAGGTACCGCGAGCCGTCCCAGAGCGCCTGCGGCGCGAGCGGGTCGCGCCCGGTGTACACCGCCCGGTACGCGGTGATCGCGTCGAGTAGCCGGCGCTCCTCCTGCTGCGCGGACTGCGGGGTCAGCCGGGCGCTGCCGCGCTGCATCGCGTCGCGCAGCAACGCGAGTTGGGTGGCGGTGAACTGGTACCCCCGCATCGCGCCGGCGCCCGGCTCCCCGGCGACCCGGCGCGCCCACCGGCGCGCGGACAACCGCCGCCCGACCGTCGCCAGCGAGGCGACCTCGGGCGGCGAGAGCCACCCCGCGCGCACGTACACCGGCAGCACCCGCTGGGTCAGCCGCGCCTCGTACCCGCGCAGCCAGATCGCGAAGCCGACCATGCCGAAGAAGATCGGCATCATCACCGAGAAGTACCCGTACAGCAGCACCAGGGGCTGATTCGCCTCGTTGGCGACGGTCGCCATCAGGTTCCACGAGCTGTGCAGCAGCATCGCGGTGAGCAGCCCGGCGACCGGGGCGAGCCGGCGCACCCAGCGGTCGCCGGTACGCGCGGCGACTCCCAGCCCGATGCCGGTCATCGAGGTGAACAGCGGGTGGGCGAACCCGGACAGCACGATCCGCCCGATGAAGATGGCGATCACGGCGGCGACCGCCTGTGCCACGCCGCCCTTGTCGGCGTTCGCGGCGTACCCGTATCCGCCCAGGTAAAGGATGTTCTCCACCATCGCGAACCCGGTGGCGGACAGCCCACAGTAGACGATGCCGTCCACCACGCCGGAGACCGCCTCGCGGCGCCGCCAGAACAGCAGGATCGGCCCCGCCGCCTTCATCGACTCCTCGATCACCGGCGCCACCACCACGGCGACCAGCGCGTCGGGCAACCCCACATGCCGGAACAGCCACGCCCCGCCGGTGTTCACCGCGAGCGCCACGCTGGTCGCGACGAACGCGCCCCAGGCGAAGCAGAACAGCAGGTACTTGACGGGTTCCGGTTCGTACCGGTCCAGCCACAGGAAGCTGATCACCAGGACCGGGACCGGGATGATCGCCGCGACGAAGCCGACGGCGAGGGCGACCGGACCGATGTTGTACCCGACGTAGGTGAGGATGCCGATGCCGCACAGCGCGATGAACGCGACGAGCCCGCCGAGCCACGCGGCGCGACGCCATTCGAAGCGGCGCGGGGGCGGCGGCGGGGCGACCACCGGCCCCGGCGTCTGGTACGGCAGCTCACCGCTCGGCAGCGTCATGGCGCCAGCCTAGGGGAGATCCGGTCCGGTCGGCGTTGAAGGTGTGCCGCACCAGCCGCCCCGCCGCCCGGTCCTCCAGACCGGCGGCGCGCAGCAGGTCGGTCGCGATGGCGCGGACCTGCCCGACGGCGACCATGCCGGAGAACTCGACGCCTTCGCGGTACGCGGTAGCCGCCTGACGGACCGCCTCGACGGCACGCTCGCGGGCGTGTTCCGGACGGTCGCCGCTGCCCAGTTGGCGGCGCAGCTCATCCACGCAGTCGCCGAGGGTACGAATGGCGACCGGCAGTTCCTCGGGTACCGGTTCCTGATCGGCGATCGCGGCCCACACCCGGCGCGCGAGCACGCGGGCGTTGCGTACGGCGCGGTCGACGTGCACGGCGGCGTCGAGGTACTGCGCGAGCGGGGCGCGCGCCCGCCAGCGCACGGGTGCCAGCGTGGCGACCTCGCGACCGGTGGACAGCGCGGTGTGGAACTGGGCGATCTGCCGGTCGGTGCCGCGCAGCCGGGCGAGTACCGCGTCGGCGCGTTCGAGGTCGCGGGCTCCGAGCGCGTCGGCGAGTGCGTACAGCGCCTCGATGAGCACCCCGAGCACGGGGGCGGCGGCCCGGCGTACGTGGGTGAACGGGTTCAGCGGCAGCAGCAGCATCAGGACCGCGACCCCGACGATCCCGCCGACCAGGGCGTCGAGGAAGCGGCTGTAGTAGATGCCGTGGGTCGGTGGCGCGAGCGTCGCGACCAGTACCGCCGAGGACGACGCCTGGCCGACCACGATCGCGCTGCCGCCGAGGAACACCGCGACCAGCATGGCGAGCGTGACGCACACGGTGATCTGCCAGGGTCCGGTACCGATCGCCGCGATGATCCCGTCGCCGACCAGGATGCCCAGCGCCACGCCGACGACGAGTTCGACGGCTCGCCGCAGCCGCTGCCCGACCGAGACGCCCAGCACGATCACCGCGGCGATCGGTGCGAAGAACGGGGTCCGGTGCCCGATCAGGTCGTGCGCGACCAGCCAGGCGAGGCCCGCGGCGACGCCCGCCTGTACCGCGAGCAGCAGGCTTCCCCGCACCCGCTGCCAGCGGTCGGCGATCGTCGCCCTGGACCGCTCGCCGAGTTCGCCCCACTGCACATCCACACTGGACACGCGTCGGATCGGTCGGGCTGTCATGGTCACGGTATGCCCCGTAACCCGCCGGTCTACCGGGCCGGACCCGTCCTCGGTGGGTCGGGCCGGCCCGGTGACCGCGCTACCCGATCTGCCCGACCACCGCCTCGGTCGGGGTCGCGGCGGGATCGTGGGCGATCGCCGACTCCCCGGCGGGCACCGCCTGCGGACGGCGTTCCGGGATCGCCAGGGCGAGCAGCGCCGCGACCGCGAGCACGGCAGCGCCGACGGTCTGGGCGGCGCGCATCCCGTCGACGAACGCCTGCCCGGAGTGGTACCCGCCGCGGGCTGCGAAGATCGATCCGAGGACTGCGACGCCCAGTACGGTTCCGAGTTGACGCAGGGCGTTCGAGGTACCGGACGCGACCCCTTCCAGCGCGCGCGGCGCGAAGCCCAGCGCCAGCCGGGCGATCGGCGCGAAGTACAGTCCCATGCCGAGCCCGGCGAGGACGAACGGCGGGATCAGGCGCGGGTACGACAGCGTCGGGGTCGACACGGCGGCGAGCCAGGCGATGGCGACCGCCTGCAGGAACAGCCCGGCGGCAACGATGCGGCGCGCCCCGATCCGGTCGGTGAGCAGCCCGGCGACCGGGGCGGACAGCGCCGGCATCGCGGTCCACGGCAACGTGCGCAGTCCCGCCGCGAACGGTGAGTACCCCTGGACGGTCTGCAGGAACTGGGCGGCGAGGAACACCGCGCCGAACATGCCGAACGCCATCAGCAGTCCGACGAGGTTGGTGAGGCTGAACCCGCGTCCGGAGGTACCGCCCCGGAACAGCCCCAGGGGGACCATCGGGTACCGGGCGCGGGTCTGCCAGACCACGAACAGCAGGGTGAGCAGGCTGCCGACGATCAACGAGCCCAGCACCTGGGTGCTGGTCCAGCCGTGCCCGTTGCCGCGTACCAGGCCGAACACGATGCCGAACAGCCCGGCGGTGGCGAGCAGGACACCGAGCGGGTCGAGCCGCCCGGCGCCGCCCCGACTCTCCCGGACGAGCGCGATCATGGGCAGGAGCAGCAGTCCGATCGGTACGTTGATCCAGAAGATCCACTGCCACGAGCCTTGTTCGACGACCGCGCCGCCGATCACCGGTCCGAGCGCGACGCCGACGCCGCTCATCGCGCCCCACAGCCCGAACGCGGATCCGCGTCGCGCGGGCGGTACCGCGTCGGCGAGCAGGGTGAGCGTCAGCGGGGTGACGATGGCGCCGCCGAGCCCCTGCACGGCGCGGGCGACGACCAGGGTGCCGATGTCCGGCGACAGCGCCGCGGCGGCCGAGGCCGCGGTGAAGATCCCGAGCCCGATCGCCATCAGCCGGCGCCGACCGTACCGGTCGCCGAGCGCCGCGCCGGTGAGCAGAAAGACCGCGAAGCTCAGGGTGTACGCGTTGACGGTCCACTCCAGGCCCTCCAGGCCGGTGCCGAGGTCGACCCGGATGACGGGGAGCGCGTTGGTGACCACCAGGTTGTCCATGGACACCATGAACACGGCGACGCCCGTGACCAGGATGGTCCATGCAATTCGCTTCATCACATCCCCTAATAGTGATTAGTCACTAACTTCGGCGCGCAACAAAAAGGAGCGGGCGCGTCAGGCGTCGGTACCGCCGCCGAGCCCGGTCAGCGCCTCCCCTAGTTGCTCCTTGATCCGGGGCAGTTCCATCGCGGCGAAGATGTTGAGCAGCATGCCGCTTGCCATGAACATCATCACGCGGTGGTCGTCGGCGCCGCTGATCCGTTCGACCTGCCGCCACAGGCGCGCCATCCGGCGACGGGCCGCGTTGCGTACCTCCTCGTCATGACAGGCGCTCGCCCACATCTGCAGTTGCAGTTGCAGCAGCTCGCGCTGGTCCAGTTGGGCGTTGTAGGCGCGCCCCATCGCCTGCAACGCCTCCTCTCCCGTGAGGTCGCCGGCAGCCTCGTCGAACATCCGCTCCAGACGGTCGAAGCAGTCGTCGATCGTAGACAGGAACAGCGCCTTCTTGCTCGCGAACAGCCGGAACAGGTACGGCTGGGACACGCCCACCCGACGCGCGATCGCCTCGGTGCTGGTCCCCGCGTACCCGTTGGCGCCGAACTCGATCTGCGCGGCACGCAGGACCGCTCGCCGACGCTCGGCGGCGCTCATCCGTGGGGTACCGGCAGGACTCACGCCTACCAAGTTAGTGGCTGATAACTAACTCGTCAACCGCGACGGGCGCGGAGCCGGCGCAGCAGTCGCGCCACCTGCGGGTCGCTCCGCTCGATCTCGGCGAGGGGTCGTACCCGCAGGGTGCGCCCGCCGACCGCGATCGGCACCGCGACCAGCGGCTCGGTCGCCAGGCTCACCCGGATCTCGCCGTGCCCGCTGCGCCAGCGCAGCGGCCCTGAGCTGCGCGGGTCGACGTCCGGCCCGCCGAAGTCCCGCCAGCGCTCGACCCACCGGGTCAGACCCGGATACGACAGCGCCCAGTCCGCGAGCCGGTCGAGATCGGCTTTCGCAACCACGAGGTCGAGGCGGGTCACCCGGACCGGGACGCCCTGGAGGTACGCGGCGAGTTCGCCGTCGATCACGTGCGGCACCACGCTTAGCCGATTGAGCGTGTATCCGTAGAACGCCGCCAGCTCCGCCCGGCCCTCGTCGGTCACCGGCCCCACCTGGTCGATGACGGCGTCAAGGTCCGCGCCGAGCGGCTCGGTGTCGACGCGGGCCTGCTGGCCGAGCGCGGCGAGCAGCCGCTCGGCGGTGGCGAGGGTCGCCCGGCCGTGGCCCGCCTCGAACCGGGACACACACTGCTGGGACGTGCCGATCCGGTCCGCCAGCGCGCGCTGCGTGAGACCCAGCCGCTCCCGCTCCAGGCGCACCAGTCGGCCGACTTCCTCGGCAAGCTGACCCGTCACGCGGCTCATCCTGCCCGGATCGCTCGGTGCCGCGCGAGCGGCAGGCGCACGCCTGTGGACAACGGTGTACGGGACCGGCCCGCTCGCCCACACTTGCTCGCCCACACTTGCTCGCCCAGAGGTGTGCCGGTTGAGGTCGACACCGCTCGTGGTGTGCGTACATCTCCAGCGAGGTCAGCATCCCAGGACGTTCACACGGTCTGAGGTGTACGCACACCACCGGCGTTGTACACCTCAGCAGGACCATGCCCGCCGGACCGGGCGATCAAGCCGATTTGCGCGCTTTGCTCGCCTTCGATCCGGTGCCACCAGCCGCCTTCTTCGCGGTCTTCTTCGCGGCGGTCTTCTTCGCCGCCTTCGCCGGGGCGGTCTTCGTGGACCCTGCCTTTGGGGAAGCCGCTTTCGCGGTCTTCTTCGACGCCGCCTTCCGCTCGGGCGCGGCCGGGGCCTCGCCCCGCGCCGAACGAGCGCGGTCCACCGACGCGCGCAGCGCCGCCATCAGGTCGACGGCACCAGCCGGAGCCGGCGCCTCCTCGACCGGGGACACCACCTCGCGACCCTCGATCTTCGCGTCGATGACCTCCTGCAGCGCCGCCCGGTAGTTGTCGGTGTACTGCTCCGGCTCGAAGTCACCGGCCATCGAATCGATCAGCGACGACGCCATCGCCAGCTCAGCCGGACGAACCTCGATGTGGTCGTCGAGGAAGCCGAAGTCGGGGGTACGCACCTCGTCGGGCCACAGCATGGTTTCCAGCACCAGCACGTCGTCGCGTACCCGAAGGGTCGCGAGCTGCTCGCGTTGACGCAGGGCGACCTTGACGATCGCGACCCGGTCGGAGTCGCCGAGCGCGTCGCGCAGCAGCACGTACGGTTTGGTCGAGGCGCTTTCCGGCTCGAGGTAGTACGCCTTCGAGTAGAGGATCGGGTCGACCTGCTCAGCCGGTACGAACTCCAGCACGTCGATCGCGCGCGAGGTGCTCAGCGGCAGACCCTCGAAGTCCTCGTCGTCGAGGATCACGGTTTCGCCGCCGCCCAGGTCGTACCCCTTCGCGATCTCGTCGTAGCTCACCTCCTGCCCGTCGACGGAGCACACCCGCTTGTACCTGATCCGACCGCCGTCAGCCCGGTGTACCTGATGGAACCGGATGTCCTTTTCCTCTGTCGCCGAATACAGCTTCACCGCGATCGAGACAAGGCCGAACGAGACGGCCCCTTTCCAGATCGACCGCATGACGCTTCCCCCTTGAGTCGGTACGGCCAGCATCGCATCGGATCGACTACTGCGCGACGCGTTCGACCCCGCCTTACCGTGGATATGTGCCGATCCGTCCTATGCTCGCCACCACGGGTGTGCTGCCCGCCGGTACCGGTTGGGGATTCGAACTGAAATGGGACGGGGTACGCGCGATCGCCGCCGCCGGTCCCGGCGGCACGCGGCTGTATGCCCGCAGCGGCGCGGAGATCACGGTGGCGTACCCCGAACTGCGGTCGCTCGGCACGACCATCGGGCGGGACGCGGTACTCGACGGCGAAATCGTCCTGCTGGACCCCGCCGGGCACGCGTCGTTCGCGCTGCTCGCCGAGCGGATGCATGTGCGGGACGCGGCGAAGGCGACCCGGTTGGCGGCTGCCCGCCCGGTCACGTACGTCGTCTTCGACGTGCTCGCCCTCGACGGCACGGACCTGACCGGACAGCCGTACGCGAAACGCCGGCAGGCACTGGAGAGCCTCGGGCTGACCGGCGACCGCTGGCTGGTACCTCCGGTCTTCGACGACGGCCCCGCCACCATGGCCGCGTCCCGCGAATTCGGCGCGGAAGGTGTCGTCGCCAAGCGCCTGACCAGCCCGTACCGCCCCGGTGTGCGCTCCCCGGACTGGATCAAGGTGAAGCACGACGTCACCGGCGATTTCGTGGTCGGCGGCTTCCGGCCCGGAGCGCGCACGGTTGGCGCCCTGCTCATCGGGGTACCGCAACCCCACGGCCTGGCGTTCCGCGGCCGGGTCGGCGGCGGCATCTCAGCCGCCGCCGAACGCGCGTTGCTCGCCGAACTGCGCCCGCGGGTGATCGACCGTTCGCCGTTCGCGACCGTCCTGCCCCGCGAGGATTCCCGCGACGCGACCTGGGTGCGACCGGAGGTGGTGGTGGAGATCCGGTACGGGCAGCGCACGCCCGACCAGCGACTGCGCTTTCCGCGCTTCGTCCGGCTGCGCCCCGACAAGCGCCCGGAGGAGGTGAGCGATGAAGCGTGACCGGATCCAGGTACGGGTCGACGACCGCGAGATCGAACTGTCCAATCTGGACAAGGTGCTGTACCCCGAGGTCGGCTTCACCAAGAGCGAAGTCATCGACTACTACACCCGGATCGCCCCGGTGCTCCTGCCGCACCTCGCCGACCGACCGCTGACCCGGATCCGGTACCCGAACGGCGTCAAGGCGCCCGGCTTCTTCGAGAAGAACGCCCCGGTCAGCCGACCCGACTGGGTGCGGCTGGCGAGCATCGCCTCGCCGGGCTCGTCGTCCGGTCGCGACGTCGTCGACTACATCGTCGTCGACGACCTCGCGACGCTGGTCTGGCTGGCTAACCTCGCCGCCCTGGAACTGCACGTACCGCAGTGGAAGGTCGACTCGTCCGGACCGGATCTGCTGGTCGTCGACCTCGATCCCGGACCGCCCGCCGGTCTCGCCGAATGCGCCGAGGTCGCGTTGCTGCTGCGGGAACGGCTCGCCGAGGACGGACTGAACCCGCTGCCGAAGACGTCCGGCAAGAAGGGCATGCAACTGATGTGCGCGGTCGCCGGCACCCAATCGTCCGAGCAGACCTCGGCGTACGCCCGCCGGGTCGCCGAACAGCTCGAACGCGCCCATCCGAGGCTCGTCGTGTCGCGGATGGCGAAGAATCTGCGCCCCGGCAAGGTGTTCATCGACTGGAGCCAGAACAGCGCGGCGAAAACCACGGTCGCGCCGTACTCGCTGCGCGCCCAGCCGACACCCACCGCCTCGGCCCCGCTCACCTGGGACGAGGTCGAGGCGGGCGAGGTACGCCAGATCGACGCGACCGAGGTGCTCGCCCGCGTCGACGACTACGGCGACCTCCTCGCCCCCCTCTGCCGCCGCGGCCCCCGCGTCCCCGCCCCCTGAAGCGAGCAACCGGCGAGGGCGGGTTGCGTGTTCGCGAGCCGGCGCGTGACGCGGGGCCGTGCTGCGGACCGAAGGTCGGGGGTCGGTCGCGTCGCGGAGAGGATCAAGCTTGACCGCCTCGGAGCGGCGCGACCGACCCCCGACCGACCCGGCGAGACCGCGGTCGCGAGGCAGAACTAGTCGAGTTCCCGCACGTCGAGCGCGCCGTCGGCGTACTGCGAGCGGAGCACCTTCTTGTCGAACTTGCCGACGCTGGTACGCGGTACCGCCTCGATGAACGCCCAACGCTCGGGCACCTGCCAGCGGGCGACCCGGTCGGCGAGGAAGTCGCGCAACTCCTCCACGGTGACGTTCGCGCCCGGCTTGACGACCACGGTCGCCAGCGGTCGCTCGTCCCATTTGGTGTCCGGTACCCCGACCACCGCCGCTTCGAGCACCGCCGGGTGCGCCATCAGGTGGTTCTCCAACTCGACCGAGGAGATCCACTCACCACCCGACTTGATCACGTCCTTGGCGCGGTCGGTCAGGGTCAGGTACCCGTCGGCGGACAGGGTGCCGACGTCGCCGGTACGCAGCCAGCCGTCGTGGAACTTGTCCGGGTCGGGGCGGTCCTCACCGATGTACCGCGCGGTGATCCACGGTCCGCGTACCTCCAACTCGCCGACCGACTTGCCGTCGTTCGGCATCACCTCGCCCATCGGACCGACGATGCGACCCTCGACGGAGGCGGGCAGCCGACCCTGGGTGTACCGGTACGCCCACGCCTCCTCCTCGGAGACCCGTGCCGGCGGACGCGCCACCGAGCCGAGCGGCGACATTTCGGTCATGCCCCAGGCGTGCACGATCCGGATGCCGTACCGCTCCCAGAAGGCGTGCTGCAGGGCAGGCGGTGCCGCCGATCCGCCCACCACCGCCTCCTTCAGCGACGAAATGTCCGTCGGATGGCTGTCGAGGTGCGCCAGCAGATCGTTCCAGATCGTCGGTACCGCACCGGCCAGGTTCGGTCGTTCCTGCTCGATCATCGCGGCGATCGGCGCGGCCTGCAGGAAGCGGTCCGGCATGAGCAGCGAGGCGCCGGCCATGAACGCGGCGTACGGCAGCCCCCACGCCATCGCGTGGAACATCGGCACGATGACCAGTTCGCGGGTGGTCGGCGACAGGCCGAAGGTCTCGGCCATGCAGATCTCCATCGAGTGCAGCCAGATCGAGCGGTGCGAGTACGCCACGCCCTTCGGGTTGCCCGTCGTGCCGGACGTGTAGCACAGGGCTGCCGCGTCGCGCTCGTCGACCACCGGCCACTCGTACCGGTCGGGGCGGTCCTTGAGCAGCTCGTCCCAGTGGTACACCTGGACGTCGGCGACCTCGGTCAGCGGCGCCGGGTCGCCACCGCCCACGACCACCACGTGTTCGACGGTGCTCATCTGCGGCAGGCATTTCACCAGCAGCGGGATCAACGTCGAGTCCACGATCACGACCTTGTCCTCGGCGTGGTTCGCGATGTACGCGACCTGCTCCGGGTACAGCCGGATGTTCAAGGTGTGCAGCACCGCGCCCATGCTCGGCACGGCGAAGTACGCCACCAGATGTTCGGCGTTGTTCCACATGAACGTGGCGACCCGCTGGTCCCCGGTGACTCCGAGATCGTCCCGCAACGCGTGGGCGAGCCGGGCAGCCTGCCGACCCACCTCGGCGTACGTCATCCGGCGCACGTCGTCGCCGGTCCAGGTCGCCACCTCGGCGTCACCGTGGAAGGTGCTGCCGTGGTCGAGAAGCCGCGAGATCTGCAGCGGCAGGTCCATCATGGTGCTGCGCATGATCACACGTTAGTGGCCGTCGTCACACTGTGGTAGTCGTCTGACCAGCCGAGGCGCAAATATTCACGCCGGAACGCGCCCGGCGGCGCTCGCCCGCCGGCGGGCGAGCGCGGGGGCGACCGCGGCACGGCACGACTCGCGACCCGGCGGCACGCGTGGTCCGCCGGCACGGCGGGTCGGCGGAGCCGACCCGCCCTGCCGGGTGCGCCGCGATCGTCAGAGCATCGAGGCGGTCTGCGCCTCCATTTCGGCGGCGGCGTCCCCGTCGGACGACTTCGTCAGCCCGTCACGTCCAGGCGCCGCCGGGGCGGCGCCGCGCAGTTCCCGGTTGGGCAGCGCGAGACACAGCACCACGGCGACGACCGACACCAGCCCGGCGGTCAGGAAGATCGGGTGCAGGGTGTTGACGAAACCCTGCTGTACCGCCGCCTTGAGCGGTCCGGGCAGAGCCAGGATGCGAGCCGGCTCGTTGATCGAGATACCCCCGGTACCGGCGGCGGCGAACTGCCGCTGCAGCGCCGGCGGCAGCGCGCGGACCGCCGCGGCGACCAGCGGCGCGAGTTCGGTCGCCAACCGGTTGGTCAGCACCGCGCCGAGCGCCGCCACGCCCACCGAACCGCCGAGCGAGCGGACGAACGTCGCCGTGGAGGTACCCGCGCCCATGTCCCGCGACGACAACCCGTTCTGTACCGCGAGCACCAGCGGCTGCATCGTCAGGCCCAAACCGATGCCGATGACCAGCATGTACACGAACGCCTGCCAGAGCGGGGTGTCCACCTGCAGGCGGGTGAACAGCACCAGCCCCGTCGCCATGATCGCGGTACCGGCGACGGTGAACCACTTGTACCGCCCGATCCTGCTGATCGCCCGTCCGGACACGATCGACGTGACGATGATGCCGATCATCATCGGGAGCATCAGCAGGCCGGACTCGGTGGGCGAGGCGCCCTTGACGATCTGCAGGTACAGCGGCACGTAGATGATCGCGCCGAACATCGCGAACCCGAGCACGAACGACGCCGCGTTGGCGATCGAGAAGGTCCGGGACCGGAACAGCCGCAGCGGCAGGATCGGCTCGCTGGCGCGCCGCTCGACAGCCATGAACACCGCCGCGAGCGCCACGAACGCGGCGAACAGCCCCACGATCGCCGACGAGGTCCACGCGTAGTCCTTGCCGCCCCACGACAGCGCCAGCAGCAGGCACACCACGGACGCGACCAGCAGCGCCGCGCCCAGGTAGTCGATGCGGTGGTCGCGCCGCACGTGCGGTACCAGCCGCAGCACCCGGTAGCTCACCACGATCGCGAGGATGCCCAGCGGCACGTTGACGTAGAAGATCCACCGCCAGTCGTGCTCGGCGAAGTACCCGCCGACCAGCGGTCCCGCCACGCTCGACAGCCCGAACACCGCGCCGAACAGGCCCTGGTACCGACCACGGTCGCGGGGCGCGACCACGTCGGAGATGATCGTGAAGGCGAGCGTCATCAGACCGCCCGCGCCGAGGCCCTGGATGCCCCGGAAGACGACCAGCTCGGTCATGTTCTGCGAGGCGCCCGCGAGCAGCGACCCGACCAGGAACGTACCGATCGCGAACAGCAGCACCGGTCGCCGCCCGTACAGGTCGGAGATCTTGCCGTACAGCGGCGTCGACGCGGTGGACGCCAGCAGATAGGCGGTGACCACCCACGAGTAGTGGTTGATGCCGCCCAGCTTTCCGACGATCGTCGGCAGCGCGGTACCGACGATGGTCTGGTCGAGCGCGGCGAGCAGCATCCCGGTCATCAGACCGCTCATCAGCAGGATGATCTGCCGGTGACCGAGCGCGGGTCGCGCGTGGTCGACGGTGGTCGTCGTCATTGGCTGGTCCCATCCCCCCGGCCGGCCTGCCGGCCGCCCAACGTGTCGTTGATCCGCCGCAGCAGCGCCACGAACTGGCTCCGCTCGGCGGGTGTCCAGTCGGCGACCAACTGCTCGACAGCGCTCAGCCAGCGCTGCCGGTTCCGGTCGAACACCTGGTGCCCGGTACCGGTCGCCTCGATCAGGCTCGCCCTGCGGTCCGCCGGATCGGTGGTACGTGTCGCCAGCCCCGCCGCCTCGAGCGCGGCGACCTGGCGACTGATCGTGGACGCGTCCACGCAGACGTCCTCGGCGAGCGCGGACAGACGTACCGGACCGCGCCTCACCAGCCGCCCGAGCAGCAGGTATGCCGCCCGGTCCAGGTCCAGCCCGTCCCGCTCGTCGCGCAGTGCGGCATAGAACCGTTCGGCGCGACGCAGGAAGAGCGCGAACTGCCGGCCGAGTTCGACGTACTCGTCGTCCGGTCGCGACACCGCCAGTCCCCCCGCTTCTGGCTGTTGCTTGCCCCGTACAAGCATTCGTAATCGCGGTGACCAGCGGCAAACGAGTTTCGCGTGACGATCGACACGTCGAACGCTCCTTACACCGGCGTGAGCGTCCCGCGCCCCTGGTCTACCTCGACACGTCCGCGGCGGCGAAGCTCACCGGTGCCCGTGTACCCAGGGCAGATGCAGATCGTCCAAGTCCGTCGGCGGCGGGCTGTCCGGGCGGTACGTCAACGGCGGTCGCCCGTCGGCGAGCGCGGCGGGCGCGTCGGCGAGCCCGAACCGGGACTTCAGCCGCGCGTAGAAATCCGACGGGTGCAGCCGCACCAACCGCGCCCGCCAGGGCGCCGGGTACACCGCCACCCAGTCGCCCGGGTCGAGGACGCCGCGCAACTGCCCGTCCACGCTGACCGCGACCTGCCCCGAGCGTTCCAGCACCCGGACCGCGACCACCTCGTCACCGGCGAGCACCAGGCTGCGGTCGAACGCCATGTGCGGCGCGACCGGCGTGAACACCATGCCGTTCAGGCGCGGCGACAGCACCGGTCCGCCCGCGGCGAAGCTGTACGCGGTGGAACCGGTGGGCGTCGCCACGATGAGGGCGTCCGCCGAGTACGACGCGAAGAGGTTGCCTTCCAGGTACACGCCGATGCTGGCCTGCCGGTCGCGCGCCAGCTTCTCGAAGACCACGTCGTTCATCGCGACGACCCGCAGCGGCACGCCCCAGCCGACCTCCTCGACGCCGGTCTCGCGGGGGCGGGGCGGGGGCAACGCCGGTCCCCGCCCGTACCGCAGCCAGGTGTCGACGCCGGCGGGCAGGTCGAACGCGCGGGACGCGCGCAAGGTCAACGTGGTGCGCGTCTCGACCTCGGCGCGACCGGCATGCACCGCGTCGAGCGCCGGGTCCACCTCGGCCGGTACCACCGAGGTGAGGAAGCCCAGCCGACCGACGTTGACGCCCAGGACGGCGGCGTCCGACGCGGCAGCCAGTCGCACACCCCGCAGGAACGTACCGTCTCCGCCGATCGTGACGATCAGGTCGGGGTGACCGGCCGCGGCTGCCTCGTCGACCGAGCTGCGCCGCGGCCGGCGCGAGTCGAACCAGACGTCCATCTCCGCCGCGGGTACTCCGTGCGCCGACGCCCATTCCCAGACGGACCGGGCGACCGCCCGCGCCTCTGCTCGTCCGTGGTGGACGACCAGCCCGAGCCGGTGGATCGGCATCGCGGAGCACCCCGACGGGACGGTGTCAGACCTGGTACGTGGGGCGGAGGGTGGCCCGGGCCAGGGTGTGGAACGCGAGGTTGAACGCCACGTACGCGGGGGTCGAGTCGGGCGTCACGTCGAGGTGGTCGACGTCGATCGCGTGGACGGCGAACACGTACCGGTGCGGACGGTCGCCGGGCGGCGGTGCGCAGCCGCCCCAGCCGCGCTCGCTGTAGTCGTTGCGCACCGAGAACGCGCCCTGCGGCAGCATGCTGTCGTCGGTACCGGCGTTGTGCGGCAACTCGGTCACCGAGGCGGGAAGGTTCACCACCACCCAGTGCCAGAACCCGCTGCCGGTCGGCGCGTCGGGGTCGAGGCAGGTGACCACGAATCCGCGGGTCTCCTCGGGAAAGCCGGACCACGACAGGTGCGGCGACTCGTTGCGACCGCCGCAGCCGGGGTGTGCGTACGCGGCGTCCATCGGCTCGCCGTCTCGCATGTCGTCGCTGGTCAGCGTGAACGACGGGACCTTCGGCAGAAGATCGTACGGATCAGGTGCGACTGGGCGTTCAAGGCTCATGGTCTCTCCCATTTGCGGCTGAACAATGCGCTACCCGCGCCCCAACACGCTAAGCCTTCGACCGCGACCGCGCGTCACGCCGCCTCGCGTCGGATCACCACCACGGCGACGTCGTCGAAATCACCGGCGCCGCTGCGGCAGCGGTCGAGCAGCGTCCGGGCGATCTGCTCGGCGTCGCCCGAGGCGGTCGCCAGCGCGTCGACGAGGCGACCGATCCCGAGGTCCACCGCCTCGTCGCGACGCTCGACGAGTCCGTCGGTGTACGCGACCAGAACCGTGCCCGGCGGGAACGGCACGCGACCGGTACGCGTGCCGCCCACCGGAAGACCGATGAGCGGTCGACGCCCGTCGTCCACGATCACCACCTCCCCGTCGGGGCGGCGCAGCAGCAGCGGCGGGTGCCCGGCGTGCAGGTACTCGACGGTGTCGTCGCTCGTGTCGCAGATCGCCACGACCGCGGTGGCGAACGCGAGGGTGCTGTCCGTCAGGTGCAGCGCGGACTCGGCGCGATCGAAGATCTCCACGAGCGGGGTACCGGTGGACAGCAGCGCCGACAGCAGGGTGCGCAGCTCAGCCATGTCGGCGGCGGCGGTCACGCCGTGCCCGGTGATGTCGCCGACGATGAGCGCGAGTCGCCAGTCGTCCAGGCTCAGACCGCCGTAGAAGTCGCCGCCCATGCCGATGGTCGGGTCAGCCGGTCGGTAGATGGCGTGCGTGTCGAGCCCCGGTACCGCCGGCATGTCCCGCAGCAGTCGCCGCTGCAACCCTTCGACCAGGGCATGCTCAGCCTCGTACAGCTGAGCCCGCTCCAGCGTCTGACCGCACAGCTCGGCGGCGGTCGCCAAGGTCGCGAGAATCGTCGAGTCGAACGTCACGGGTGCGTCCCACACCACGCCCAGTGCGCCGATCACCTCGTCGGAACTGGTACGCAACGGCAGCGCAGCGGCGGCGTGCAGACCCGCCGCGGCGAAGTCCGCCGCCACCCTCGGGTACCGCCGGCGCATCTCGTCCGGGCTCGCGACGTACACGGGATGCCCGGTGCGCGCGGCATCCGCGACCGGCACCGGGTCGGCCAGCGTGTACGGGCCGCGCGGTCGCGGCCCGTACCGTCCGCCGCGCAGCGGGTCGTGCTGCAGGACCAGTTCGCCGGTCTCGTGGACGAGCAGGACGATGGCGGCGGACGCGACCCCGGTCACGCCGGGCATCTGGTCCGCCAGCACGGCGCACACCTCGCTGGTCGTGGTGGCGCTCGCCAGCTGCTGGGACAGGGCGGACAGCTGCTGCGCGCGACGCGCGTCCGCGGTGCGCGCCTCGGCGAGCCGCGCGCGGTCGATGCCCTGCGCGCACATCTCCGCGACGGTCTGCAGCCGCGCCAGCAGTTCCTCGGTGAACTGGACCGGTCGGGTCCACGCCACGGTGAGCGCTCCGACCGGGTCACCGGAACCGCTGCTCAGCGGCGTCGTCGCGGCACAGACCAGCCCGGCGCCGACGGCGTCGTCGGCGAGCGGTCGAGCCGCGCCGCTCGCCTCGTCACCGCGGATCACCATCCGCCTGGTGCGAATCGCCTCGCACAGGTCCAGCGAGGCGTCGAGCGGCGCGCTGCGGCATCCGTTCGTCAGCTCCGGCGGCGCGTGGCGGGACCGGACCAGTCGTACCGTGCCGCCCGGCGACCGGTCGACGAGACCGACCGCCGTGTACGCCGCGCCCAGGGCGGGCGCGACCAGCTCGGTGACGCACAGCTCCACGTCGCGGGTGACCATCGACGCGTTGAGCTGGCGCCCGAGGTGGGCGAGGGCGGACGTCCACTCCACCGAGCGGCGTCGCTCGGTGATGTCGATGCCGGACGGTACGAGCGCGACCACCCGCCCGGCTTCGACAACCGGTACCAGCTGGAAGTCGATGGTGGCGAACTGGTCGTCGGCGATCCGGATGTCCACGTCGTACCGGGACGCCTCGCCGCGCCTGCCCCGCTCGAAACTCGCCCGTAACTGCTCGCTGACCGTGGCGTCCCAGGACCACCAGTACGTCTGCCACAGCGGGCGGCCCAGCACCTCCTCGGGCGCCAACCCGCCCATGTGCAGGGCGGCGCGGTTCGCCTCGACCAGGACGCCGTCCGGGGTGCACAGCCCGACGAACGAGTACAGCGCGTCGATCAACTGCCTCAGCCGGCGTTCGCCGCGCCGCTGCTCGGTCACCTCGGACACCAGCGCGCCGACGCCGAGGACGTCGCACGAGTCCGCCTGTACCCGGTAGTAGTTCTGCACCCAGGTGCGCAGCACACCCGGCTGGGCGGGGGTCTCCCCGGAGATCTCGACGCCGCGCACCGGTTCGCCGGTCTCCAGTACCTGTCTGAGCAGGGGCACGGCGCGCGCGCCCACGTCGGGAACCACCTCGGTCAGATGCCGACCGATGTGGTCCTCCACCTGTACCCCGTTGATCTCCGCGAGCGCCTCGTTGACCATCTGGTACCGGATGTCGCGGTCGAAGAACGCGAACCCGAGCGGAGCCTCCCGCACCAGGGTCTGAAGCAGCGTCAGCAACTGGGCGCGTTCCGAGCCGTCGCGACCGGTTTCCCAGTCGCGTAGCGCGAGCGCGCAGATATCCGCCAGGGACAGCAGGAACAGCCGCTCGATGCGGTCCGAGACGTGCAGGTCGTCGAAGCTCACCCCGAGTACGCCGATCGGCTCCTCGCCGATCATCAGGGGCAGCGACACCGTCGCGCGCGGCGTGCCGTTCGAGCTCATCTGCGGGTACCGGATGCCGGCGTCCTCACCGGACGGCAGCCAGATCGCCTCGCGCGTCAGGACCGCGTCGGTGAGCGGCAGGTGGGGACCGATGACGAGCGGGTCGAATCGTGCCCGCACCTCCGGCGGGTAGCCCCGGTGACCGATGATCTCGATCCGGTCGCCCCGGACGACGCCGAGCACCCCGCCGTACCCGCCGGCAGCCGCGACCGCCTGGCTGACGATCAGGTCCGGGATGTCGGGCGCGTGCGGCGACCGGGTCAGGGCCAACACCACCATGCGCAGCCGGCCCAGGACGTCCGAGGCGGCAGCTAGCTGTTGTTGTTGCCGGTCCACCTCGCCCTCCTTAGGCCGCTCGGTCGGCGAGTGCGTCCGCACGCATCCTAGCCGTCGGTACCCGGATGGCGCCCGAGCCGAACCGCCGCGGCAGGGATCGCGGGGCTGCGTGTGCTACCGCGCGGGGTGGACGCGGGACGCCGAAAAACCGCCTGGTCAGGACCTGAGCCTACGCGGTCAGCCGAGGATCGCCAGCGATGAAGCTGCCGTCGCTCGCCACGGACATCGCCGGACCGCCCCGGGTGAAGGTGGTCGCGGGCGGTGTGAACGTGCCCGACGGCGCAGCGACCGCCGCATCCGGCGCACCGGCTCGGCGCAGCGCCGCGGCGCGGAGGAAATTGGACACCGACTGCCCGGCGTTCGCCGCGGCGGCGCGCACCAGGTCGGCCTCGTCCGCACCGAACCGTACCGAGATCATGACCGCGAGCCGCCGCGACGACGAGCGTCCCCTACCGCGCGCCGACGCGTCGTCCCGCGCCCGGTTCCGCGCTGTCACGTCGCCGTCCGACTCCATCGGTGCCTCCTGATCTGACCAGCATCGATCCTTGTGCGTATGACCACAGTTCGCGTAGTGTATGACCACGAGCCGAGCCCACACCAGATCGAGGTATGACCATCATGCAGGTGGATGCGTTTCTCGCCGATTCCGCCGAGGCGGTACAGGGCAAGATCTACGCGCTGGGGATGGGGTGGAACACCATCTACGCTCAGTCGTTCCCGGCGACTCATCCACGGCTCGCTATCGGCATGATCATTCACGTGCCGTACATCGCGACCAACCAGATGCACACCGTCACGGTGTACCTGCAACACCAGGACGGCGGACGGGTCCCGATCGGGGTACGACCCGGACCGGACCGGACCACCACGGAGCCCGTCTACGAACTCGGCGGGCAGTTCAACGTGGGTCGCCCGCCCCTGCTCCCAGCCGGCGACGAGCAGGTCGTCGCGCTCGCGATGACCGTCGACGGTCTGCGGTTCGACAAGCCCGACCTGTACTCGTGGGTGGTGTCGATCGACGGCTCCCCGGTGAAGCGCCTGCCCATGCGGGTGCAGCAGCTCGTACACGCCAACCCGGTGGCGGGCTGAGTGCCAGCCGCGTTCGCCGCGCTCGGCTAGCGGTCGCCGACGCCCAGCGTCGCGGCGACCGAACGCAGCCGCTCCGATCCGCCCCCGACGAGCGGCTGCCCGTGTCCGAAGCAGACCACGTCGACGTCGAATTCGGCGAGCCGGGCGAAGGACCGCGCCACCAGCGCCCGGTCGAGGTTGAACACGCCCGGCATCACCTGCCCGCCGTGTTCGGCGGCGATATCTCCGGTGAACAGCACGCGGTGGCGGGGCAGGTACACCGCGATGCTGCCGTCGGTGTGCCCCGGCGTCCCGATCACCTGAGCGCCGCCGGCGAAGTCGAGGACGTCCCCGTCGCGCACCTCGCGGTCGACGCGTACCGGCGGCGCCGCGGCGATACCCGCTGCCACCTGTGCGTGCAGCGCCCGCGGCTGCGACACCGACCCGTCGCGTTCACGCTGGGCGGAACCGGTCGCGACGGCGGTTCCCGCCGGGTGGGGCATACCGTCGAATTCTGTCGCCGCCACGGCATTGCCCAGCGCCCCGGAACACAGTTGAATGCACGGATCGGTAGTCGGCCGGACGGCACCGCGATCGCCGGTGTTCGCTACCCTTGGCCGATTCACCGCCCCACGACCTTCGTCAGCCCCGCGAGTTCCCCCAGCGGGCCCTCTGACCCCCGGAGGAGATTACGTGACCGAGACGTCGACCCAGCGTGACGTCGATGGTGAGAAGCCGGCAGCCCCGACGTACGGAGCGTCCGACCACTACGACGCCCGGTATTTCGCCTGGCAGAACTCGAACATCGAGATCAAGACCCGGATCAAGATCCAGCGGTTCGCCCCGCACATCCGCCCCACCGACACAGTGATCGACTTCGGCTGCGCGGGCGGCGCCCTGATCGCTGGGCTGAACTGCGCGCGACGCATCGGCGTCGAACTCAACGACGTCGCCCGCGCGTCCGCCGTCGAGCAGTACGGCATCGAGGCGTACAAGAGCCTGGCGGAGGTGCCCGACGGTATCGCCGACGTCGTGATCTCCAACCACGTGCTCGAGCACATCGCCGCCCCGTACGACGCGCTGCGCCAGCTCAAGCCCAAGATCAAGCCGGAGGGCAAGCTGGTCCTGGTACTCCCCATCGACGACTTCCGCGCCCAGCGCCAGTGGGATCCGAACGACATCAACCGGCACCTGTACACGTGGTCCCCGCTCAACCTCGGCAACCTGCTCGACGAAGCCGGGTACCAGCCCGTACAGATGAAGGTGCTGCGGCACACCCTGATGCGGGGGCTGGACAAGTTCGCGAAGCTGCCGGAGCCGGCGTTCGAGGCGGTCTGCCGGCTGTACTCGTACGTGCGGCACCGGCAGGAACTGCTGGCGGTCGCGGTACCCCGACCCTGACGCCGTCGCCGGTCCACCCGACCGGCGGCGGCGTCACGGCGACGACGCCGGGGGCGTTCCCCCGGCGTCGTCGCCGTGACTGCCTCAATGACGACAGCGATCCGCTCGTCAGCGCACTACGGTTTCCGGTTGGGGTTCGCGGTCCACGGCGTGGACCGCCAGCTGAGGGGAGACCGGAGCGGTGACCATCTTCTACCCGGACCTGTCGCACTACGACCTTGATCGTGGCGTGACCGTCCAACCTGGAACCGTCGCCGTCCTCGCCAAAGCCACTCACGGCACCCTGTTCCTCGACCGGGGCTACCCGATCCTCCAGCGGCAGGCAGCCGCCGTGTCCGCGGTCTTCGGCGGGTACCACTGGCTCAACCACGGCGACGGCGCGAGCCAGGCGGCGTTCTGCTTCTCGCACGTCGGGCGCGTCCCGGTGATGGTCGACGCCGAGGACATGCCGAACAACTCCGGCTACAACGGACCGCTGACGGTACCGGACATCGTCGACTTCGTCTCCGGGTTGCGCGCCCGCGGCGGCATCTGCAATCTGGTGTACCTGCCCCGTTGGTACTGGTCGGACCACATGGGATCACCCGACCTGACGCCGCTGGCGCGGCTCGGCCTCGGCTTGGTGTCGTCGAACTACACCACGTACAGCGACACCGGACCCGGCTGGACGCCGTACGGCGGAATGGCGCCGGTGGTGTGGCAGTACACCGACGCCCAGCCGTACAGCGGCTCGCACTGCGACTTCAACGCCTTCCGCGGAACCACCGAGGAGTTCCGCGCCCTCATCAACGGAGGAGACATGGAACCGGCCGATGTCTGGAACTTCGACGGCATTCCGGCACCGCCCGGCATCGAGCCGCACCCGGACAAGAACCCGACCTGGACCCCGGTCTCGTACCTGCGCTACGTCCTCGCACCCCTGCCGGCGAAGGTCGACGCGCTCGCCGCGAGGCTGGACAAGATTGAAAAGTCGCTGGACGGGCAGCACCCGTCCGCGCCGACCGTGGACCGACCCACCCAGGAGCAGGTCAACGCCGCCGTGCTCGCCGCGATGAAGGATCCGGACGTACAAGCCGGCATCGCCGCCGCCATCGCGGCCCACCTGAAAGTGGTGTGACGCGACCGGCGCCATCGGCAGAACGTCGGAGGGAATCGAGCCGTCCGCCCGTGGGCGGACGGCTCGACAACATCGGGGGATACACCGGCACACCCCGCCGCTGCGATTTGCGTCTTGACCGTTGCGGGCGCGGCGTCGACACTGTCGAGTGGCTCGTGAGAGCGCTCTCACAGAGCACCGCCCCCGAGGAGCCACCGTGCGACGACGAATCCTGGCTGCCCTGTCCGCCCTCGTCACCCTCCCCGCCCTGGCCGTCACCACCACCGCCCACGCCGCCGCCCCGCCGCCGGACAGCGGCTGGAGTCTGCTGTGGAGCGACGACTTCACCGGCGCCGCGGGTACCGGCGTCGACACCGCGAACTGGCGGTACGACACCGGCACCAGCTACCCCGGCGGGGCCGCGCAGTGGGGCACCGGCGAGGTCGAGACGATGACCTCCAGCACCACCAACGTGTACCAGGACGGCGCCGGTCACCTGGCGATCAAGCCGGTACACACCAACCGCGGCTGGACCTCCGGTCGCATCGAGACGCAGCGCAGCGACTTCCAGCCGCCGACGGGCGGTCGGTTGCGGGTACAGGCGTCGATCGCCCTGCCCGCCGTCTCCGGGCGCGGCGCACAGGGGTACTGGCCCGCGTTCTGGATGCTCGGCGCACCCTTCCGCGGGGTGTACACCAACTGGCCGCAGGTCGGCGAGATCGACGTCATGGAAGCCGTCGACGGCCAGAACACCGAGCACGGGACGTTCCACTGCGGAGTCAGCCCTGGTGGGCCGTGTAACGAGACGACCGGCATCGGCGGCACCATCGACGCGCCGATCTGGGGGCAGTACCACACCTACACGGTCGAGTGGGACCGCAGCGTCCAGCCCGAGACGATCCGCTGGTACCTGGACGGGACCCAGTTCCACTCCGTGAACGCCAGCCAGGTCGACGCCACCACCTGGGCGGACGCCACCGCGCACGGCTTCTTCGTCATCCTGAACGTCGCCATGGGCGGCAGTTGGCCCGGCAACCCGACGGGCGCCACCGTCTCGGGCGCGCCGATGTACGTCGACTACGTCGCGGTGTACCAGTCGGCGTCCTGACGACAAGCGGGAACTTCTCAGGGATTGGTGTACGTCATGGTAACGACGCGCATGTCACGTGGGGCGCAGGCACGGCGGAGGGGAACCACGCCCAGCCGACCCTGGTTCGGCCGCTGGCTCGTAGCTGCCGTCGCCGTCCTCATGACCGCGACGGCTGTCGGCGCCGGGGGCACTGCCGTCGCGGAACCGGCGCACCCCTTGCCGGGTACCGGCAGCCCGGACTTCGGACCCAACGTCCGGATCTTCGACCCGTCCATGCCGGTCGGCGAGATCCAGGCGACGGTGGACGCGATCGCGGCCGAGCAAGTCGACAACGAGATGGGCGCACAGCGGTACGCCCTGTTGTTCAAGCCCGGCACATACGGCACGCCCGACCACCCGCTCGTCTTCCAGGTCGGGTACTACACCGAGGTCGCCGGGCTCGGACGGTCGCCGACCGACGTCACGATCAACGGGCATGTCGATGTGTACAACCGGTGCCTGAGCCCGACCAACTGCATCGCGCTGGTCAACTTCTGGCGGTCGTTGTCCAACCTGACCATCCACGTCCAAGGTCTCGACGGGTGCCGTGCGTCGGGCATGTTCTGGGCGGTCTCGCAGGCGGCGCCGCTGCGCAGGGTGAACGTCACCGGCGGCAATCTGACGTTCATGGACTACTGCACGGCGGGACCGCAGTACGCCAGCGGCGGCTTCATGGCCGACTCCGTCACCGGCAACGTCATCAACGGTTCGCAACAGCAGTTCCTGGTCCGGGACAGCAGCATCGGTTCCTGGTCGAACGGGGTGTGGAACCAGGTCTTCGCCGGCGTACCCGGCGCGCCCGCGCAGTCGTTCCCCAGCCCGCCCTACACCACGCTCCCCACCACTCCGGTGAGCCGAGAGAAGCCGTACCTGTATGTCGACGCGTCGGGCGAATACCGGGTGTTCGTCCCAGCCGCTCGGCAGAACTCGTCCGGGTCCACGTGGCAGAACGCGGCCACGCCGGGCCGTTCCATCCCGATTTCAGATTTCTTCCTGGCCAAGCCGTCCGATTCGGTCGCGACCATCAACGCCCAACTCGCCCGCGGCAAGAATCTGATCTTCACGCCGGGGGTGTACGCCGTCAACCGTTCCATCGAGGTCAAGCGGCCCGACACGATCGTGCTCGGCCAGGGCCTGACCACCCTCACGGCGGTGAACGGCGCCGTGCCGCTGAAGGTCGCCGATGTCGACGGCGTCGACATCGCCGGCCTCATGATCGACGCCGGTACCGTCAACTCGCCGGTGCTGCTCCAGGTCGGCACGCCGCGCCGGGGTGACGACGGCGAGCGCGACCGCGAAGGTCGGGGCGACTCGTCCGATCCGACGGTGCTGCACGACGTCTTCTTCCGCGTCGGCGGCCCACATGTCGGCAAGGCCACCGTCAGCCTGGAAGTCGACAGCGACAACGTCCTCCTCGACGACATCTGGGCCTGGCGCGCCGACCACGGTGTCCCCGGCTCAGTCGGTTGGGATGTCAACACCGCCGACACCGGGCTCGTCGTCAACGGCGACAACGTGACGGCGCTCGGCCTGTTCGTCGAGCACTACCAGAAGTACAACGTCGTCTGGAACGGCGACAACGGCACAACCATCTTCTTCCAGAACGAGTTGCCCTACGACCCGCCGAACCAGGCCGCCTGGCAGCACGACGGCATTCCCGGCTGGGCCGCGTACAAGGTCGCGGACTCGGTCACGACCCACCAGTTGTGGGGAGCGGGAAGCTACATCTTCACCAACGCCGACCCCACGATCCACGCGGCCCGCGGCTTCGAGGTACCGGTCGCCCCGGGTGTGACGATGCATGACCTGCTCACCGTCAACCTCAGCGCCGGAACGATCGACCACGTCGTCAACGACACCGGCGCGCCGGTCACCACCGAAGCCGTCGGCGTCCCGAGCTACGTGATCAGCTATCCCTGACTGCCGGAGGACACTCAGTCCGCTGTGAACTGCAGCCGACGACGACGGCGGACAAGTACCAGCAGGACACCACCGGCGACCAGCGCGCCGACGCCGACGAGCGCGTACGGCGTGATGTTCGAGCCGGTCTTCGGCAGCGATCCGGCGGCCGGGGTCGGGCTGGCCGAAGCCGACGGGGCGCCGGTGACGTGGGTCGAGGGGCTGATCGATGGCGTAGCGCTCACGGACGGGCGCGGGCTGGTGTCGACGTCGACCGTCAGGGGGGCGGTGTTGTTCGCTTGGTCCGGGTCCGGCAGGCCGAAGTACGGATCGACGGGTGAGCCGGCGTGCCAGTCGGCGACGACGATGACCGATCCAGGTGCGACGTCCACCGACGTGATCTTCAGCTGCCACGTTTCGGAGTACGAGCGACCCGCCGGCAGGTCGACGACGGCGATGCACTGATGGAAGACGGTCGGGTTCGGGTTGCAGTGGGCGGCGGCGTCGCCCGTCCACTCGGTTCCCGACGGCGCCGTGAGCCCGATGCCGAAGCTACCGGTGGAGTCGGGGCCGTTGTTGGTGACGACCCAGCGCACGTCGACGGTGTCGCCGACGCGCCCGGTCGGCTGCCCGTCGACGGCGACGGCAAGGTCGGCCGAGTACCTGACCCGGTTCACCGCCGGGGTGGTGACGCTCGCCCCGGTCTGCGGGTCACCCACGGTGATCTTCACCTTCGGTGCCGGTGCCGTCGCGCTCGATGTCGTCGGGTCCACCTTCAAGTGCGCCGAGATGTCGGCCATAGCCCCGGCGGCAACGTGGACGGGGTATGCGCAGTCGAGCGCCGGGACGGGCGTGACCGGCTCCGACGGATGACACGGCGTCAGGTCGTACAGCGTGCTCCAGGTGATCGGGGCGATGACGCCAGGATCCGACACCAACTCGAACCTCAGGTCGACCGTGGACACGTCAGTGGCACCGTCGTTCCGAATAGTGATCTTGTCGATGGTGAGGTCGGCCCTGTGTTCGACCGGCGTGCTGACGGACAGGATGCTCAGCGACGCGGCGACCGGTGCAGCGTGCGCCGCGGCGGCCGGTCCACCGGCTGCGGCCAGCGCCACTGCGGTGACGCCGAGAAGTCGAACACCACGCCGCATGCCGTTCCTCCCCGATGGTGGGCAACGCATCGAGGTGGGATGCTAAGCCGTACATCGGCTCGGACCAATTAATCGACCAAAGCGGTGGGAATCCACCGATGTGCGGCGGGCGTCAGCCGAGCCGCCTCGGACAGCGGCGACGCGTTCGCTGCCCGCCGCTGCGTGGATACAGCTCTCCGCTGATTCCACCTGGCTCAACCGCCTCCGGTACCTCCGTGATAACCGCTGTCGGTGACGGTGCTGGTTCCGTCCGCGTTACGGATGAGATTCGCCGGTTGCCCGAAGGGCTTGCGGTCCGCCACCAGGGCCGATAGCCAGCGAAGAAGGGTGCGATGCGACGCGAAGAACGGGAAGCGACGACTGACACGGCGGCGCTACGGGACCGACTACGGCACGTCTACTGGATCGGCGGTGGCAGTGGGGCGGGTAAGTCGACCATCGCCCGTCGCCTCGCGGCGCGGCACGGTCTCCGCCTCTACAGCACCGACGACGTGATGTCCGAACACGCCAGCCGTAGCGGACCTCAAACGTCGCCGTACCTGAGCCGGTTCAAGGCAATGGACATGGACGAGCGGTGGGTGAACCGGTCTCCGGAAACCATGCTCGAAACGTTCCACTGGTTCCGGGGCGAGTGCTTCGATCTGATCGTGGAAGACCTGCTGCTCCTTCCAACCGGTACCGGGGTGATCGTCGAGGGATTCCGGCTCCTGCCGCATCTGGTCAAGCCGTTGCTGGCGGACCCCCGCCACGCCGTCTGGCTGCTGCCGACACCTCGGTTTCGCCATGCCGCGTTCGAAAGTCGCGGCACGATCTGGGACATTCCGCGCCGGACCAGCGATCCGGTACGTGCCAAGAACAACCTGCTGGAGCGCGACCGCATGTTCACCGGCAGACTTCTGGAGGAGACGAAACACCTCGGACTGCCTGCTATCGAGATTGACACCACGATCACTGAAAACGAGTTGGCAGACCGAGTAGCGCGGGCGTTCGGACTGTGTGACCCGTCGATCCCATTCTGACCGCGACGAACCCGCCATCCCGATGCTCCTATCAAGGCCAAGTAGCGAGGGCGGCGAAGTCGGCGGGTAGGCAGCGCGGCAGGCAGCCGACCGCATCGACACGGCGTTGTCGGAGTAGCTGTTGGCTGCTCGGTTGGCTGCTCTAGCGCAAATGATCATGTAGAAGGCCCAGGTTAGGATCCGTGACTACGGTCCTGACCTGGGCCTTCCGGGTGGAGCCGCCTGAGGGAATCGAACCCTCGACCTACGCATTACGAGTGCGTCGCTCTGGCCGACTGAGCTAAGGCGGCAACGTCTGGCAAGTGTACGCGACGCACCGGCCGACCCGGTACCGGGATGGCGTCCCGTCCGGTGATCACTATCCGACTGTGCGGCGGACCCGGGGCGCTCGGCTGACCGGTACTCTCACCAGCCATGACCGTCGATCAGGCGCCGGCTGAACCGGCCACCTTCGACCCCGACAACGCGCCCCGCCCGACAGCCCTGGAACCGCGGCAGATCGGCTTCACCCCTCGCAAGCCGGTACCGTGGCTGGCTCCGGTGCTGCTCGCCGGCACGGCGGTCCGGGTCCTGCTGGCCGAACTGTTCGGGGCGTACCTGGACAAGCGTGAGCTGCAGAACGCGCTGCCGGCGCGGGTGTACGACGAGCGACCGCCCGGCGACGATCCGGATACCGCCGAGGTGTGGTTCGACTACATCGCCGACCTGGGGGACGGTTTCGACCCGACGTACTCGATGGCGTGGCTGCTCGCCCAGCCCGAGTTGGAGGTCGACGGCGAGTCGACGCCGCGCGGGCGGTTCGTGGTGCTGGGCGGCGACCAGGTGTACCCGACCGCGAGCTGGCAGCAGTACGAGGACCGGTTCAAAGGTCCGTACCGCGCCGCGCTGCCGCACCGCCCCGAGGGGCACCGGCCGACGCTGTACGCGCTGCCCGGCAACCACGACTGGTACGACGGTCTGACCGCGTTCCTGCGGATCTTCGCGAAGGCGAACCACGGCGACATCGGCGGGTGGCGCACCCGGCAGTCGCGGTCGTACTTCGCGATCCAACTGCCGCACCGGTGGTGGATCTTCGCGATCGATGCCCAGTTCGGCGCGTACCTCGACGACCCGCAGATGCGGTACTTCCACGACGCGGCCCAGCAATTGCAGCCGGGCGACCGGGTGATCCTCTGCCCGCCCTCACCGGGCTGGGTGGAAGCCCAGCACGACCCGCACGCGTACGACACGATCGACTACTTCGTGCGTACGGTGCTCGCCCCGCGCGGCGTCGACGTCAAACTCATGATCTCCGGTGACCTGCACCACTACGCCCGGTACACCGGACCGGACCGGGAACTGATCACCTGTGGTGGAGGCGGGGCATACCTGTACGGCACCCACCACCTGCCCGAGTCGATCCCGGTACCGCCACCGTCGACGTTGGTCCGCAATGCCACACCGACGAAGACGTACACGTTGACGACGACGTACCCGACGAAGAGCGCGTCGCGTCGCTTCGCGGCGGGCGTGTTCGGGCGGCTGCCGTGGCGCAACCCTGGTTTCGTCACACTGCTCGGCACGCTGCACATGCTGCTCATGCTCGCGTTGGCGAACGCCACCGAACGGGTCGCGAGCGGTACCGAGCAGCGGCTGGTCACCATCCCGGTGGCGCTGATGGTGTTGATCCTGCTGGGCGGCTGTGCGTACTTCTCGATGCCGCCGACCGGCGGTCGCGCCGGAACGAAACATTGGCTGCTCGGGCTGGGTCACGGACTGGTGCAGTGTGCGTTGGGTCTCGCCGGTACCTGGGTGTGGACCCGACTGCCGTTGAGCGATCTGCCCTGGCCGTTGCCGCTGCTCGCGGCCGCGCTGCTGTACCTGCCGATCGTCGGGTTGCTGTCGACCGAGGTGGTCTGCGGCTACCTGCTGTTCGCGAGCGTGTTCGACGTGAACGTCAACGAACTGTTCGCGGGGCAGAGCATTGTCGACGCGAAGGGGTTCCTGCGGCTGCACATCGACGCGGACGGGGTGCTGACGGTGTACCCGGTCGCGGTGGACCGGGTGTCGCGACGGTGGACACCGAAGCCGGACGCGGCGCCTGACGCGCCGTGGTTCGACCCGGCAGAGCCGCTGCGGTACCGGTTGGCGGAGAGCCCGATCAGGATCAGGTGACGGGCCGGGCGGGTGGTGCCGGGTCGCTCAGTCGCGGTAGCGCGCCTCGTACGCCTGACGCGACCCGCACACCGAGGCACGGCTACAGGTGCAGCGTGAGCCGTCGGCGTCCATCCGTACCACCACGGCGTCGCGCGGGACGCTGTGCCCGACGACCCGCCCGCTGCCCTGCTCGGTGGTCACCCGCGCGCCGACCGGCGGAGCGCTCGCCTGGAACTGCTGGTACAGCGGGTGCTCGTACTTCAGGCAGCACATCAGCCGCCCGCACGCACCCGAGATGCGCAGCGGATTGAGCGGCAGATCCTGGTCTTTCGCCATCCGGATGGTGACCGGCTCGAAGTCGGTGAGGAACGTGGCGCAGCACAGGTCGCGACCGCACGAGCCGATGCCGCCCTGGACCCGCGCCGAGTCGCGGGCGGACAGTTGCCGCAGTTCGACGCGGCACCGCAGGGTGGCGCCGAGATCCCGGACCAGCGACCGGAAGTCGACGCGGTGCGGGGCGGTGAAGTAGATCGTCGTCCGGGCGCTGTCGCCCGCCGTAGCGGGGACGTGGTCCACAGCGACCACCTTCATCGGCAGGTCGTGCTCGCGGATCAGTCGCTTGGCGGCGACCTTCGCCTCCGCCTTGCGGGTCCGGATCAGATCGTCGCGCCGCAGATCGTCCGGGCCCGCCAAGCCGAGCAGCCGGGGGAATCCGTCGGTGTCCTCGGAAACCCACTGCGGCGCCCAGACACACTCCGCGACCTCGGCGCCGTCATCGGTCGGTACCAGCACCTTGTCGCCCACGGACAGCGCGAGCCCGCCCGGATCGAAGTAGTACAGGCGGCCGTACCGGTTGAAGCTGACCGCGCACAGCATGCCCATGGCACACACCCTAACGCCGGATCCGGTACCGACGAGAACGTCCACCTGTCGGGTGAATCGTGTCCCGAGACCCGTCACCTACTCCAACCCGTCACGTTGGTCAGTACACAAGCCTGCGGGGGGTGCAGGAGCCACGGCGTCGCCGGCGGATCAGAGACGATCCGCTGTAGCGGCGCCGTTGGCCTGTCTACAGCCGGACGCGGGTGACTCCGTCCGGGCGGTCGAGACCGAAGTCCGGTTCCTGGTATCGCAGTTCCGACAACCGCGACGCGGCCCGGTCGAGCAGGTCCCTGCCCTCGTCGTGAGCCTGTGCCGCGACGTCGAGCACGACCGAACCGAGGTTGGCGGCGGCGAGCACCACCGCGCGCGGCGGACCGGCGACGGGGCGGGTCCCGGCGAGCCACGCTCCGATCAGGTCACCGCCGTGTTCCGCGACCGGCAGAGTGTGCAGCGTGACTGCCTCAGCCGAGGTCAGACAGCGGGCGACGGCGACCGCGAGGCGCCGTCTGGACCGACCGATCCAGGCAGCCACCTGGTCGAGGTGGTCCGCGGTCGCGTCGAGCCGTCCGGCAAGCGTGTCGCTCCCCCCGGCGAGGTGGGCACGCACCGCCGCCCAGTGCTCGCGCACCACCTCGGCGGTCGCTCCGGACCATCCGGAGCCGGCGGACAACCCGGAGCCAGCGGGCAATCCAGAGCCGGTGGACAACGCGAAGCCGGCGGACAGCGCCCCGTGTTCGCGTCGGTATCCGTCGGCGAGGGGCCGGGTCGCCCGCACGACGTCGGACAGCGGCGCTGCGGTCAGTTCGGCGAAGAAGGCGTACGCCTCGCCGGGCAGCGCGCCGAGTCGACCCAGCAGGCTCCAGACCCGGTGGTCGGCTGGCGCACCCCCGACGACCAGCGCGGTGTCGACCCGGGACAGCAGGTCGCGGGCCGCTTCGTCGACCCGGTCGAGGGCGTCCATCAGTTTTCCCCGATCCGGTGACGATCGTGCGCCGCGTCGTCGACGTCGCGGTAACCCGCGGTCACCAGACGCAGGGCACTGGCGACGTCGGCGAGCCGGGCGCCGTGCGCGGCGGCTTCCCGTTCCCGCGCGTCGAGCGCGGTCGCGAACACCGCGTGCAGTGCCCGACCGAGTTCGCCCAACCGACCCGGGCCGTCGCCGCCGAACGATCGCGCACCGGGGTCGAGCCGGCCCAGTGTGGCGCTCGCCTCCGCCAGCGCCGCCCCGGCTGTGTCGGCGCGCTGCGCCAACTCGTCAAGGCTGGTCATCGTCAAGCCCCCCGGATCGATCGATAGTCACCGAACGTTTCCTCGTGCAGCTTCCGCCGGGCCCACGCGGCGGCGTCCGCGGCCGCGGTCACGGCCTGACGCATCGACCGGGACACGTCCTGTGCCGCGCGGCCCTGCAGCGAGCCGGTGATGGTCACGTCCCGGATCGTGCCGTCCGCCGTGACCACGACCTCGACCAGGCCGTCCGGAGACCGTACGGTCACCTCGACGCCGGTCACCGCCTTGTCGAACTGGGCGAGGAGCGCATCGATGCGGCGATATCGCTCGACTGCCTCTTCGATCCAGTCTTCATCGATCTCGCGCGCCATAGTCCCTCCCGGATGGCAACCGTACGGCACCGGAGGAACGGCGCGTAACCCTCAGCCCCGCCCTGTGGACAACGCCGCCCCGTCAGCCTTTCCACAGGGCGAGCATCATCGCCTCGACAGCGATCCTCGGCTTGACGTTCATCGCTATCGCCTCGCGGCATTCCAGTACCGCTTCCAGCCGGCGCAGCGCACTCTCCGGCGTCCAGCGGCGCGCCGCCGCCTCGGCGAGTTCCGCCGTGTCGGCGTGTACCGGGTCGACCGGCGCGCCGAGCGTCCGAGCCAGCACGTCACGGTAGAACCCGGCGAGGTCGACCAGGGTACGGTCGAGCGCGTCGCGTTGCGCCCGGGTCGCCCGCGACTTCTGCCGACGCTCCAGGTCCTTCACGGCGCCCGCGATACCGCGCGCGGCACCCGCCGCGCCCCTACCGGTACCGCCCGCGCCCAACGCGGTCTCCAGGTCGGACCGTTCGCGAGCGTCCAGATCGGACACCGCCGCCTCGGCCTCCGCCTCAGCCGCTTCGATCACCGCCGCCGCCGCCTCGAAGCAGGCGCCGACGCTGGTCAGCCGACGGGGTACCGCGAGTACCGCCTCCCGCCGCGCCCGTGCGTACGGGTCCTGGGCGAGTCGCCGAGCCCGCCCGACGTGTCCCTGGGCGGCGGCCGCGGCCCACGCCGCGGCCGCCGGCTCCACCCCGTCGCGCTCGACGAGAACCGTGGCGACCGCCTCGGCAGGCGGCTGGCGCAGGGTCACCAGACGGCACCGGGAACGGATGGTCACCGAGATGTCGTCGGGGTGGGTCGACGGCGTACAGAGCAGGAAGACGGTTCGCGGCGGGGGCTCCTCGACGGCTTTGAGCAGCGCGTTACCGGCCGCCTCGGTGAGCCGGTCGGCGTCCTCGATGAGCAGCACCTGCCACCTGCCCTGGCTGGGCGCGCTCTGCGCGCGCAGGACCAGGGCACGCATCTCCGACACGCTGATCGTGAGCCCTTCCGGTACCACGAACCGCACGTCGGCGTGGGTACCGGCGAGCGTCGTGTGACACGCCGGGCAGGTACCGCAGCCGCCCCGGGGGCACTGCAGCGCGGCGGCGAACGCCCGAGCGGCGACCGACCGCCCGGAGCCGGCGGGTCCGGTGAACAGCCAGGCATGCGTCATCGCGCCGGAGGGCACCGGCTCGCCGCGTACGATCGCGTCGGCGGCCCGGGCGGCGCGCGACAGGGTCGCGACCGCCTCGCCCTGGCCGACCAGCGCGTCGAACACCCCGCTCACGGCGACCGAAGCTCCATGGTGGGCGTCTCGGAACCGGCGGAGTCGCGACCCCCGGTCGCGTCCGGGTCGGCGATCAGGTCCGCGGTCGGTCCGACGGTACCGCTGGACACCCCGCCCCGGACGCTCGCGCCGTCGACCGGACCGTCACCCGTACCGAGCAGCCGCGACACCCGCTCCGCCACGGTCGCGGCGATCGTCTCGGTCGGCTGGGTCGCGTCGACCACGAGGTACCGGCCGGGGTCGTTCGCGGCGAGGTCGAGGAAGGCGTACCGGACCCGCTCGTGGAACGCCATCGATTCGCTCTCCAGCCGGTCGTGTCCGCCGCCCCGCGCCGCGGCGCGGCGCAACCCGACCGCCGGGTCGATGTCGAGCAGGACCACCAGGTCGGGCTTCAACCCACCGGTCGCCCAGCTGGACAGCCAGGAGACCTCGTCGACCGGCAGGGTGCGACCGGCGCCCTGGTACGCCAGCGACGAGTCCACGTACCGGTCGCTGATCACCACCCCGCCGCTGGCCAGCGCCGGGCGTACCACGCTCGCCACGTGGTGGGCGCGGTCCGCGGCGTACAGCAGCGCCTCGGCGCGCGGCGTCAGGTGGGCGGACTCGGACGGACGCCGGTCGAGGACGAGTTGACGGATCCGGGCGCCGATGTCGGTCGCCCCCGGTTCACGGGTCACCGTGACGTCCCGACCGAGCGCGCGCAGGTGGTCGGCGAGCAGCGACGCCTGGGTCGACTTCCCGGCGCCCTCGCCGCCCTCGAACACCACGAACAGCCCGGTCCTGGCGCTCTTGTCGGCGACCGCGAGCGGGCGCCCGCGCAGCGATCCCAGGAGGTCGGCGAGGACCGGTACGCCGGGCTTGTCGTCCATCTGACGGAACGCCGTCACTCCGGCGATCGCGCCGAACACCCCGGCGGCGAACAGCAGCACCCGCGCGGTGGACAACTGGAACGTGAACATCCCGATGCTCAGGCGCGGCGAGCCACCGAGACCGACGAGCACGCCGGAGACCGAGATCGTGAGCATCAGCACGACCCGGACGGCGGTGTACACGAACGCGAACACCCGACCGCGGACGTCGTCGCCGACCTCGCGCCCGAGCAGCGTGGTACCGGACAGGAACGCCATGCCCGCGCTGACCCCGACCAGCAGCGTGAAGATCACGGAGACGAACAGGTGCGGCGACACCGCGAGCAGCGCCACGGACACCGCCGCCAGCACGATCGACATGCCGAACCAGCGTCGCCGGGACAACGCCCCGACCATGCGGGGTCCAGCCACGATCCCGACGCCGAGACCGAGGAAGATGATCGCGAAGAGGATGTAGAACGTGGTGTCGCCGCCGCCGAGCGAACGGGCGTAGAACTGCGCGGTGCCGACCACCACGCCGCCCCCGGCGAACGCGCCGAGGATGCCGAAGACCAGGCCGCGGACCAGCGGGGTCTTTGTGACGTACCCCCAGCCGTGCAGGAACTCCCGCAGCACGCTGGGTCGGCGCATGCCGTGGCTGGTCGCGGCGCGCCCGGAGATCTCCGGTATGCCGAACAGCACGACCAGCGCGGTGGCGAGGAAGGTCAGAGCGTCGAAGTACAGCGCGATATGGGTCGGGTTCAACGGACCCTGGGCGGACGGCAGCGCCGCCCGTACGCCGTTGGTGAGGGCGGCGAGCAGCAACGCGGCGAGCACCGGCGTGATGCCGTACGTCGCCGCCAGAGTCATCTGGTTCGCGGTCTCCAGCCGGGCTCTGGGTAGCAGGTTGGGCACGGCGGCGTCCTTGGCGGGCGCCCACGCCATCCCGGCGGTCTCGATGATGAACGTGGCGATCGTCGCCCAGCCGACCACCAGACCCTTGTTGGTGAACACCAGGCTCGACGCGGGAATCGAGGCGAACAGCGCGAACCGGATCAGGTCGCAGACCACCATCGTGTACCGGCGGTCCCACCGGTCGGCAAGGACTCCGGCGAGCGGTCCGAGCACCAGCGCCGGCAGCAGTCGGACCGCGATCACGGAGCCGAACGCGGCGCCTTTCGCGGCTGGGCTGCTGAACTGCTGCGACGCGAAGATGGAGGTGGCGAGCAGACCGAGCCAGTCGCCGAGAGACGACACCCCGAGCACGATCCACAGCCGCCGGAACGGCCTGATCCGCAGGATCGCCCGCAGTTCGGCGGCGCCGGACAGGTCGACCTGGGTGCGCGGAGGGGGCGTCCGGGAGGCGTCCTCTCTCGTCGCGGCGGGCGCGGACTTGCGAGCGATGGCGCTACCTCCACAGGTAAACCCGAACAGGCGGAGCCGCCCCGCAGCCCCATGGCCCCACTGTACCGGCCGAGCCTGTGCGTCAGTTGAGAGCGTACGACGGCCGATATCGATACGACACGGACATAATCGAGGAAGTTTCGCATTGGTTGGGGAGCCACTACCGTGCTAGGCGTGTCCACAGCCGCCGCGCTGCGCGCCCGGTACGACCGGGCCACCGTCGACCTCGACCCGCCCTTCGCGATCGTCGACATCGCCGCGTTCGACGCGAACGCCGCCGCGCTCGAACGGCGCGCCGCGGGCAAACCGCTCCGCGTGGCGAGCAAGTCCGTCCGGTGCCGCGACCTCATCCGGCGGGTACTGGACCGACCCGGCTGGCGCGGGGTCATGGCGTTCACCCTGCCCGAGGCGTTGTGGCTGGTGCGCGAGGCGGTCTGCGACGACATCCTGATCGCGTACCCCACCGCCGATCGCGGCGCGCTGCGCCACCTGGTCGCCGAACCCGACCCGGCGAGCCGGATCACCCTCATGGTCGACTCCCTCGACCAACTCGACCTGGTCGACTCGGTGGCGCCACCGCGACGGCGCGCCGAGGTACGGGTCTGCCTCGACCTCGACGCCTCGTGGCGGCTGTTCGGCGGCAAGGTGCACGTCGGCGTGCGCCGCTCTCCGGTACACACGCCCGAGCAGGCGGGTGCGCTCGCCGCCGCGATCGCCGCGCGGCCCGGTTTCCGGCTGGTCGGACTCATGTCGTACGAGGCGCAGATCGCCGGGCTGGGAGACGCGCCGCCGGGTCGCCGGACCCGGGGCATGGCGATCCGCAGCATGCAGCGCCGGTCGTACCTGGACCTGCTCGCCCGGCGTACCGCCGCCGTCGCCGCCGTGCGCGCACACGCCGACCTGGAGTTCGTCAACGGCGGCGGTACCGGCAGCGTCGCCGGTACCGCCGCCGACCCGGCGGTCACCGAGGTCACGGCGGGATCGGGGCTGTTCGGTCCGGCGCTGTTCGACACGTACCGCGCCTGGCGACCGGAGCCCGCCGCGCTGTTCGCGCTGTCCGTGGTACGCCGTCCCGGACCGGGCACGGTGACGGTGCTCGGCGGCGGCTGGATCGCGTCCGGGGCGGCGGGGGCGGACCGGCTGCCGACGCCGTGGCTTCCGGACGGGCTCAGGCTGCTGCCGGCCGAGGGCGCCGGCGAGGTACAGACACCGCTGGTCGGCGCCGCCGCCGACCAGCTGCGCATCGGCGACCGGGTGTGGCTGCGTCACGCCAAGGCCGGCGAGCTGTGCGAACACGTCGACACGCTGCATCTGGTGGACGGCGACCGGCTCGTCGGCAGCGCGCCGACGTACCGGGGCGAGGGTCGGACGTTCCTGTGAGCCGGATCGGGTCAGGCGTGCGAGGCGTCGGTCCCGACGGTTGCCGTCCCGCCGGGGTCGACGCCGATGGCCGCCGTCTCGACCTGTCGGTGCAGGTACTCCCGCACCAGCGCCTTCGCCTCGGCGAGTACCGCCGGGTCGCCCTCCGGGTCACGCCGGAACGCCAACTTGATCAGCGCGTCGGCTGCCTCCACGGCGACGGTCAGCACGAAGTCCAGCCGTTCGTTGGCGGCGAGACCGAACCGGGTACGGAGCACCTCGCCCAGCCGGGTCGCGATCACCGCGTTGTTGTCGTGCTCGTCGTCCAACAGGTGGACGTCGACCACGTCGCCGAAGTGCAGGGTGCGGAAGCCGGGCGTGTCGCGGTGCATGGCGATGTACTCGTCGATCGCGGTGTCCACCCCGTCCCACCAGTGCGCCAGGTCCCGTTCGGCGAGCCGCGCCCCGAGCCGGTCCAGGTACGCCTCGAGGCTGCGCACCGTGAGCGCCTGCACGACCGCGCGCTTGTCCGGGAAGAACTGGTACACGGAGCCGATCGCGACGCCCGCCCGCTCGGCGAGCAGCGTGGTCGTCAGCCCCTCGTACCCGACCTCGTCGACCAGTTCGGCGCACGCGTCGAGCATCCGGCGTACCCGCGCCTGGCTCCGTTCCTGCCTCGGCATCCGGCGCAGTCCCACCACCGGCTGGGATGTCACGCGCGGCACCTCCTTTCGCCGATCGCACCCCATCACCCGGTACGGGCTTGACAGCAGCCGGATGTGAGGCGTACTCACATTACGCTCCGTCCATCGCCGAGGAGGTACCCGCTGATGAGCGTCCTCACCCGGCCCCATCCGTCCGGTGACTGGTCCAATTGGGCGGGAAACCAGCACGCGCGTCCGGTGCGGGTGGAGCATCCCACAGACACCGCCGGGGTCGTCGCCGCGGTCGTCGCCGCGCGCGACGACGGGCTCACCGTCAAGGCGGTCGGCAGCGGGCACTCGTTCACGCCGGTGGCGCTCACCGACGGGGTGCAACTCGACCTGGACGCACTGACCGGGCTGATCGCCCTGGACCGCGACGCGCGGCTGGTGACCGTCGGCGCCGGTACCCGGCTCCGCGAGCTCAACACGCTGCTGGCCGACCTCGGACTCGCCATGCCCAACCTGGGCGACATCGACGCGCAGACGATCTCCGGTGCGCTGGCCACCGGTACCCACGGCACCGGCGCCCGGTTTGGGTGCCTCGCCACCTTCGTCGAGGCGCTCACGTTGGTCACCGGTACCGGCGAGGTGGTGCGCTGCTCGGCGACCGAACTGCCGGACGTGTTCGCCGCCGCGCGGGTCGGACTCGGCGCGGTCGGCGTGGTCACCGAGGTCACGCTGCGCTGCGTGGACGCGTTCACCCTGCGCGCCGAGGAGCGCCCGGCCGCGCTGCCGGACGTCCTCGCCGCGCTGGACGAGCACGTACACGGCAACGACCACTTCGAGATGTACTGGTTCCCGTACACCGAACGGGTGCAGGTCAAGGCGAACAACCGGGTACCGGCGGACGACGCTCCGCTGCCCCGCTGGCGCGCCTGGCTGGACGACGACTTCCTGTCCAACACCGTGTTCGGCGGCGCGTGCCGGCTGTCCCGCGCGGTTCCGTCGCTGGTACCGCTGGTCACGAAGATCGAAGCGCGGGCGCTGTCGCCACGGGTGTACACGGCGCGCTCCGACGAGGTGTTCTGCACCCCGCGTCGGGTGCGGTTCGTGGAAATGGAGTACGCGCTGCCCCGCGAAGCGCTCCGCGAGGCGTTCGCCGGGCTGCGGCGGGTGGTCGACACCCTGCCGTTCCCCGTCGTGTTCCCGGTCGAGATCCGGTTCGCCGCCGCCGACGACATCTGGCTGTCGCACGGGTACGGCCGCGACTCGGCGTACCTGGCGATCCACCAGTACGTGGGGATGCCGTACGAGCCGTACTTCCGACAGTTCGAGGCGGTCGCCCGCGACCTGGGCGGGCGACCCCACTGGGGCAAGATGCACTACCGCGACGCGCCCGACCTGCGTCCGGTGTACCCGAGGTTCGACGACTTCCGCGCGGTGCGCGACCGGCTCGACCCGGATCGGGTGTTCGGCAACCGGTACACCCGGCAGGTTCTCGGCGACTGACGGCCCGGGCCTCGCTCCTCAGTCCGGACGGCGCCGGCTCGGGCGCGTCCTGTCCTTCCGGGTGCCACGGCCGCCCAAAGCCCGACGTCGCCTACGAGTCGGGGTTCGCGTTCTTCGCGGCGGTGGCCTTCTTCGCCGGTGCCGCCTTCGTCGCGGTCGCCTTCTTGGCCGCCGTCGTCTTCTTCGCCGTCGCCTTCTTCGCCGTCGCCTTCTTCGCGCCGGTCGACGTGGACGTCGTGTCCCCGGTGGTCTTCGCCGCCGCCTTGGTCGCCTTCTTGCGCGGGGTCGCGGGTCCCTTCGCCCGCTTCTCCGCGAGCATTTCGCTGGCCTGCTCGACCGTCAGCGACTCGGGCGTCTGACCGCGCCGCAGCGACGCGTTGACCTCGCCGTCGGTGACGTACGGACCGAACCGTCCGTCCTTGATGACCAGCGGCTTGTCCGTGAGCGGATCGACACCGAGTTCGCGCAGCGGTGGCGCGGGCGCACGACGCTGCCGTCCCTTCGGCGCGGCGAGCAGCGCGAGCGCCTCGTCCTGGGTGACTGTGAAGATCTGCTCGTCGTTCTCCAGCGACCGGGTGTCGTCGCCGCGCTTGATGTACGGGCCGTACCGACCGGCGGCAGCGAAGATCTCGTTGCCGTCCGGGTCGCGACCCACCAGCCGGGGCAGGGACAGCAGCTTGAGCGCGTCCTCCAGGGTCACCGAGTCGGGCGACTGGGAGCGCAGCAGCGAAGCGTTGCGCTCGCCGGTCGACACGTACGGTCCGTACCGTCCGGAACGCAGCACCACCGGCTCGCCGGTCTCCGGGTGCTCGCCGAGCTTGCGTTCGCCGCCACCGCCGAGGAAGAGCTCCTCGACCTTCTCCGGGGTCAACTCGTCCGGCGCGATGCCCTCCGGAATCGAGACGCGGTCCTCGTCGCTGTCCTCCGCACCGGGCACCGTGCGCTGCAGGTACGGACCGTACCGACCGACCCGGACCACGACGTCGCGCCCGGCGTCGTCGCGGAACAGCGGGATCGAGTTGACGCCCCGCGCGTCGATCTCGCCGAGGTTCTCGGTGACCATCTTCCGCAACCCGCCGGAGCGCGCGACGCTGCCCTCGCCCCCCACGTCGCTGCCGAAGTAGAACGCGGTCAGGAAATTCACCGCCGCCGCCTCGCCGGCTGCGATCTCGTCGAGCTCGTTTTCCATGTTCGCGGTGAACCGATAGTCGATCAGGCGCGGGAAGTACCGCTCCAGCAGCCCGACCACGGCGAACGCAAGGAACGACGGGATCAGTGCCTGACCCCGCTTGAACACGTAGCCACGGTCCTGGATGGTCTGCATGATCGACGCGTACGTCGACGGGCGGCCGATCCCCAGCTCCTCCAGGGCCTTCACCAGCGAGGCTTCCGTGTACCGGGCGGGCGGCTGGGTGGTGTGCCCGACCGGGTTCAGTTCGTCGGCGGTCAGCCGCTGGTCCTTGACCAGGTTCGGCAGCCGCCGCTCGGTGTCCTCCGCCTCGGCGTCCTCGTCGTCGGAGGACTCCACGTACGCCTTGAGGAAACCCGGGTCGGTGATCGTCTTCCCGGTCGCGCCGAAGTCGCACTCCTCGTCGTTGGTGCTCACCGCGCGGATGCGTACCGATACCGACGAGCCGACCGCGTCGGTCATCTGCGAGGCGATCGTGCGCCGCCAGATCAACTCGTAGAGCTTGAACTCTTCGGTCGACAGCTCGTTCGCCACCTCACCCGGGGTGCGGAACACGTCGCCGGCCGGGCGGATCGCCTCGTGCGCCTCCTGCGCGTTCTTGACCTTGCTGGTGTACCGGCGCGGCTGCGGCGGCACGAACCGGTCGCCGTACAGCTCGCGAACCTGCTGCCGGGCGGCGGACAGCGCCGACTCGGACAGGTTCACCGAGTCGGTCCGCATGTAGGTGATGTAGCCGTTCTCGTACAGCCGCTGCGCGATCCGCATCGCCTGAGCCGACGAGAAGCGCAGCTTGCGGGACGCCTCCTGCTGCAGCGTCGAGGTGATGAACGGCGGGTACGGACGGCGTCGGTACGGCTTCTCCTCGACGCGCGTGACGGTGAACGGTCGACCGGCGAGCCGCGCCGCGAGGCCGCGCGCCGCGCCCTCGTCGAGGTGTACCACGTCGCCGCGCGCCCGCCCGGTCGTCGGCTCGAAGTCGCGACCGGTGGCGATCCGGTCGCCGTTCAACGCGATCAGCGTGGCGCCGAAGGTACGGGGACCATCGCTCGCCTCGTCGACCGCGAGGACGGCGGCGATGTCCCAGTACTCTGCGGAGCGGAACGCCATCCGCTGCCGTTCCCGCTCCACCACGATCCGGGTGGCGACCGACTGCACCCGGCCGGCCGACAGGCGCCCGCCGGCGGCCATGCCGCGCGGCACCTTCTTCCACAGCACCTGCGACACGTCGTACCCGTACAGCCGGTCCAGGATCCGCCGCGCCTCCTGCGCGTCGACCAGCGCCCGGTCGATGTCGCGCGGGTTCTCGATCGCGGCCTGGATCGCCGGTCGGGTGATCTCGTGGAAGACCATCCGCTTGACCGGCACCTTCGGCTTCAGCGTCTCGGCGAGGTGCCAGGCGATCGCCTCGCCTTCGCGGTCCTCGTCCGTGGCGAGGTACACCTCGCTGGCGTCCTTCAGCAGCGCACGCAGTCGCGCGATCTGCTTGCGGCGGTCCGGACTGATCACGTACACCGGGGTGAAGCCGTTCTCGACGTCCACGCCGAGGTAAGCCCAGGGCTTCTTCTTCAGCTCCTCGGGCATCTCCTTGGCGCCCTTGGGCAGATCCCGGACGTGCCCAAGGCTCGCCTCGACCACGTACCCCGGGCCCAGGTAACCCGAGATCGTCCTGGCCTTCGCCGGCGATTCGACGATGACCAGACGGTTGACAGGACTCGGCACGGCTCTCCCACTACATCGAACTCGTAACGGCGCGGTGTCAGATTAGCGAAGATCTGCCCACGGCCGTCCGGGTCATGCGTCCGAACGGCGAGCAGCGTCCGGTGATCCCCCGAACGACGACACCGTCCGACCGATGCCTGGACCGGCGCGTGCGGCACGCCCCCACATCCGTCACGCCGAACGGCGCCACGGTACACCCATAGTCGGCACCCAGCCCCGCTGTGCACAGGTCGTGTCACGGCGGGGCGTGCCGGCTGTGGACGCGCGCGCCGGCGCTGTCGCCGACGTCAGCGAGCGGTGAGCCGCGGCCATGCCCCGTCCGGAGCCTGCGGCGGCGCGTCCCCGACGAGTTCGGCGAGGCGGGCCAGCCGTCGCCGACCGACGATGCGGTACGCGGGACCCCCGGCTCGCGGTCCGACCAGCGACGCCGGCAGTCCCGCCGCGGCGAGCGCCCGGCCCACCGCCTCCCACGCCGGTTCGTCGGACGAGCCCAGCCGCAACTGGACCGCGAGGCGGTCGCAGTGCCCGGCGGCGATCAGCCACAGCCGCAGCCGCCGACCGTCCAACCCGAAACCCCGCGGAGGCAGTTTCACCGCGCCACGCAGCCAGCCCACCGCCAGCGGCGCGAGCGCGGACGAATAGGCGGTACGTACCCCGATGTGCTGGTCGGCGGTGAGCACGCAGCTCACCGCCAGCCCACGGGCGCGCACCTCGTCGACCAGGGCGGCGGCCCGCCACCGTTCCTCCACCACGACGGACACCCGCGCGGTACCGCCCATCCGGACCACCTGCCCAGGGCCCGCCAGCAGGCCCTCGAGGTCGACCGGCGCGGCGGGCAGCGCCTCGACCCCGAAGACGGAAAGCTGCCGGGTCACCGACACTCGGGCACCTCGTCGAACGCTTGTCGCAATTCTGTCGAGGACAGCTTGCCGGTATCGACGGCGCTACGGGAGTACTCCTGGTTCAGCGTGTCCCAGATCGCGACGACCTTGTCGTAGAAGGCGCTCGCCTCCATGGCCGGATCGAGCGCCTCGACGGCCCGCCGCGCCTTGCCGTACGCGTCCCGCACGGCGGCGAGCGACCTGGTGAATTCGGCGGCGATCACCGCTCCGCCTTGGACGTCGGGTACCCCGGCGGCGGCGAGCTTGGCGCGTGCCGTCTCACTGGCCTGCTCCGCCCCGCTGAGCAGGCGTACCAGGTTGGTCTTCGTCTCGGCGGGCGTGGTCGCCTTCGCCATGGCGGCCTGCGCCTGTGAGGTGAGTTGGGCGATCTGCTGCTGCCAGGGCGTCAGTGCCCGGCACACCGAGGCGACCCAGCTCTTCGGGGCGACCGCGTGGGTGCCGCAGCCGGCAAGTGCCAGGACGACGATCAGCGGTACGAGCGCTGCGCGGGGCGGACGCATGGCGGTCAGCGTACGGGCGGGTACCGACCGCACGCGCGCACCCGCGTCCGGTACGGCGTCGGCGCCGGTCCCCTTGAGGGGACCGGCGCCGACGCCGTACCGGACGCGGGTGAGCGCGTGCGGTCGGTACCCGCCCGTACGCTGACCGCCATGCGTCCGCCCCGCGCAGCGCTCGTA
>DASUXA010000081.1:0-43431 GCA_036378155.1 Micromonosporaceae bacterium
CCGCCCCCCCCCCCACCCCGCCCACCCACCGCGGTCAGGGGACCCTGATCGAGGCGACGATCTGCTGCTGCCAGTGGTTCGGGTTCAGCGGGTCGCCGTAGGTGCTCACCGACGTGCTGTAGTCGACCGTGCCGTCCGGCGTGAACTCGTTGCCGAAGTAGTCGCCGATGAAGGTGATCTCACAGGTCGCGCAGTCGGTGTGCGGGGCGTTCAGTTGCGGGTCGAAGGTGTGCGCGCTGATCCGGATGTTGTGACCGCGCGGCGTGAGCGTCGGCGTGTAGAACTGGATGCTCGCGTTCACGCAGTAGTTCGTCGCGCCGTACGGTGGCAACTGACCCGGGTAGTTCGGATTGACCCGGTCCAGTGCCAGCCCGGCGCCGTCCGCCTCGGCGGTACCCGCAGCCGGGCACGCCAGTCGCCGGTCGTAGAAGGCGACACTGACCGTACCGTTCGACGACACCGCAAGGTTCGGTTGGAACTCGTCGACCGGGCTGCGGTTGTCGTTCACCTGGATCGGCGGGCTCCACGTCGCGCCGCCGTCGTACGACGCGGTGAGCATCACGTTGTCCACCCCGGCGCTGTCGTCCTCGTACGAGACGTACAGCGGGTAGTGCCCGTCGACCTTCACCGGTCCGACCGTGAACGTGTTCTCGATGCCGTCCCGGAACGTGGTGTTGGCGTACTCGTACGGCGGCGGCGTCACCGAATCCGCCACCACACCCGCCACCGACCAGGTCTGACCACCGTCGGTGGAGACATCCACGCCCATCGCGACGCAGCAGTACCCCTTCTTCGGGTTGAAGTTCGTCACCGTGGTGTACACCGATCCGTCGGGCGCGACGTGCGGCAGCAGGTACGTGGTGCCCTGCGGCGTGGTCGGCGGCTCCGGCAGGCGCGCCGGCTTCGACCAGTCGGTGTGGGTACCGTCCGGACGTGCGTCGGCATACGAGACGTACGGCACCGGCGTGTAACTGTGGAAGTCCACCCACATCGCGTAGATCCGGTTGCGGTGCGGGCTGTTCGGGTTCGTGTCGACCGTGATCCACTGTTTGTCCGGCGCGTTGCCGATGCTGTCGTAGGTGGCGACGTAGTCCGGTCCGCCGTTGTGCGTGGTGATCCAGTCGGTCGCGCGGGTCGCGCCGTGCGGGCGTACCGCGAGCGCGACGACCTCCGACGGCACCGCCGGGTTGGACTCCTGCGACGGCGAGACGCTGTAGCTCTTGTCGCCGTCCGCCGTGTACACGAACTGGTACGGCAGCACCAGCGAGTAGTAGTTGCCGTAGGTGTCGAACGCGCCCACCGGGTCGGTGTTGTCGGTCCACCCCTCGTATCCGGGGATGTGTCCCTGGACCGGCCAGGTCTGCCCGCCGTCGAACGACTCGTAGAACCCGAGCAGGTGGTTGTACCCCTCGGCGCTGACCACCCACTTCGACGATCCGATGAGGTGCTTCGGATTCGTCGGGTCGATCCGCAGATCCGACTCGGAGTGCTCCTTGACGAGCTTCGGTCCCGACGCCGGATACCCGGGGTTGCTGCCGATCTGCGTCGGGTACGGTCCGGACGCGCCGGTGTCCTCGCCGGTCGTCGCGCCGGGGCAGTCCGACATGCCGCTGTACCCGTCGTTGGGTCCGTCGCTGACGTCGTACTCGACCTCGGGGCGGTAGCAACTGGTTGCGGCGCCGGTCGCGTCGACATTGGTCACCGCGTACGTGGCGTAGCTGTTCGCGTAGCTGGCATCACTCTGCGTGCCTTGCGGCACGATGCCCACCCCCGGCCCGAACGGCGCGTCCGACGCCGCCGCCGCCGGAGCGGCGGACGCCAGGAACAGCAGGGGTACCGAAAGAATTGCGAGCACAGGTCGAGCGGGCACGAAGCCTCCTCTCTCCTCGCGGACCGCGCGGCGGCTTCGCGTGCCGCACACCCGCTCCGCGAGTGACAACGACGCTGGTCGAACGGATGCTATGCCCCACCAGCAGGGACAGGCAGTCGCCTGATCGGGCGAGGGTCCGGTACAGTCCGCGACCATGTCCCCGGCACCACCCGCGATCCCGTCCCTGCCCCGCGCGACGACGCAGGTCATCCGGGTGTACGGCGAGCCGGGCAGTTCACACGCCACGGTCGCGACCCTCGTCCGGGTCGGCGACGACTGGCGTGCCGCGTTGCCGCCGATGCCGGCGCGCATCGGCGAACTCGGCTTCAGCGACGAGCATGTGGAAGGGGTGCCGAGCACACCCATCGGCGTCTATCCGATCGGCGACACGATGTTCGGCATCGAACCGGACCCCGGCGTCCGGTACCCGTACCACCGGGTCGTCGAGGGCGATCACTGGGATTCGAACAGCGACAGTCCGACGTACAACACGTTCGTGCCGGGGCGCGATCCGGGCGCCGGCAGCGAGGCGTTGTGGCGTTTCCACCCCGCGTACCGGCACTTCGCGGTCATCGGGTACAACATGCCCGCGGTACCCGGCAAAGGCAGCGCGATCTTCCTGCACGAGGGCACGGGTGGACCGACCGCCGGCTGTGTCAGCCTGGGGCGCGACGACCTGGTCGCGGTACTGACCTGGCTCGATCCGACCGCCTCGCCCCGGATCGTGCTCGGGCCGGTCGACTGAAGACCCGCCGCGGGTCGTACCCGGTCCCGTGGTCCTGCCGGCGCGACGCTGCGGGTGCCGTGCCACGCGCGCCGAACGTCGACGGTGACATCGGCGCGGGGCGCGGCGTTGGTGGTACAGGAGATTGCGAGGGCGGGCGCGGTGTGTACCGTGCTCGTTCGGAGGAGGCAGATGCGCGGCACGTGGCACCGGCGGGTTGATCCGATCTTCGTGGACAGCACCGGTCGGCGACGTCGAGTGGTCACCATGATCGGAGCGGCGCTCGGCGTGACTCTGATCGCCAGCCTCGGCTTGCTGATCGCCGGGCTGGTCGGCGCCGCGCCGGTACACATTCCCGGTTTCCCCGCCTCGGGAGCCAACGTCGAGCAGGTCGGCGCCCACCCGACGCCGGGCGCGGGCGACCGCACTCCGTCGCCGTCGACCGAGCCGCACCCCGGACTGACTCCGACGCCGGGACCCGGGCAGGCGACGACCGGCACGACGACGGTGACCGCGTCGCCGAGCAAGCATCGACCCACCCAGACACCGGACCACCCGCGACCGTCGAAGAGCCGCTGAGATGGCTCGGCACGTCGTCCGCCGCGACCCCCGCGCGCACTGGTTCCTGCTCCTGCTGTTCATGGCGGTCCTGCTCGGCGGGTTGAGCCTGAACGGCTACATCCTGCACGTCGGGGCGGAGGGCAGCGGTCCGCGCATCCTGCCGCCGGGCGCGGCGGGCGCCGCGCCGGTCGACCTGAGTACGGCCGCGCCGGTGCTGCGGGTGGGCGCGGACGGCAGTGTGCAGAGTCGCGGCATGCCCGCGAAGACGATCGCGCTCACCTTCGACGACGGCCCCGATCCACGGTGGACACCGAAAATATTGGCCGTACTGCGCCGGTACCACGCGCACGCGACATTCTTCATGATCGGGTCGCATGTCAACGAAGATCCCGAGCTGGTGCGACGTATCGTCGCCGACGGTAACGAGGTCGGCTCGCACAGCTTCAGTCACCGGGAACTCGCTGTGCTGCCGAGTTGGCAGCGGCGAATCGAACTGTCCCTCACCCAGAACGCGATCGCGGGCGCGACCGGGCGGCAGGCGGTGCTGATGCGCCCGCCGTACTCGTCGGAACCGGACGCGGTGACCGCCGCCGACTTCGCCGCGCTGCGCGACGTCGGGCGGGACGGCTACCTGGTGGTACTCGCCGACCACGACACCAACGACTGGCGGAAGCCGGGCGTCGACGCGATCGTCCGTGCCGCCACGCCCAAGCCGGGTACCGGCGCGGTCGTGATGATGCACGACGGCGGCGGGGACCGCGCCCAGACGGTACAGGCGCTCGACGTGCTGATCCCGAAGCTCCAGGCGCAGGGGTACCGGTTCGCGACCGTGTCGCAGGCGCTCGGCGTACCCGCGAATCCGCCCGCCCCGGCTCTGCTGACCTGGCGCGGGGTGGCGCTGCGCTGGGCGCAGCTCGGCGGCAGCGGGCTGGCGAAAGCGATGACCTGGCTGCTCGCCGTCGCGGTCGGGCTCGCCCTGCTGCGGCTGGTCGTGCAGTTCGTGGCGGCATGGGTACACGTGCGCCGCGCCCGTCGGTTCGCCCGCCGCGACCTGCGCTACCTCGGACCCGTGTCGGTCATCGTGCCGGCGTACAACGAGTCGGCGAACATCGCGCACACCGTCCGGTCGCTGGTCGCCAGCGACTACCCGAGGCTGGAGGTGATCGTCGTCGACGACGGGTCGACCGACGGTACCGCCGACATCGTGGAGCGGCTGAACCTGCGCGGGGTGTACGTGATCCGCCAGGACAACGCCGGCAAACCGGCGGCGCTGAACACCGGTATCCGGCATGCGCGCGGCGACCTGCTGGTGCTCGTGGACGGCGACACCGTGTTCGAACCGGACTCGGTCGGACTGCTCGTCCAGCCGTTCGTCGACCCGCGCGTCGGGGCGGTGTCCGGCAACACCAAGGTCGCCAACCGGCGCGGACTGCTCGGGCGTTGGCAGCACCTCGAGTACGTGATCGGGTTCAACCTCGACCGGCGGATGTTCGACATCGCCGAGTGCATGCCGACCGTACCGGGCGCGATCGGCGCGTTCCGGCGCGAGACGCTCGCCGACGTCGGGGGCGTGTCGTCCGAGACGCTCGCCGAGGACACGGATCTGACCATGTCGGTCCTGCGGGCGGGCTGGAAGGTCGTGTACGAGGAGCGGGCGATCGCGTGGACCGAGGCGCCCTCGTCGCTGCGGCAGCTGTGGCGTCAGCGGTACCGCTGGTGCTACGGCACCATGCAGGCGATGTGGAAGCACCGCCGGTCGCTGCGCGAATGGGGGACCGCCGGCAAGCTGGGTCGGCGCGGTCTGGCGTACCTGCTGATGTTCCAGGTGCTGCTGCCGCTGGTGGCGCCGGCGGTCGACGTGTACGCCGTGTACGGGCTGATCTTCCTGCCGTGGACGAAGGTCGTCGCGGTGTGGTTCGGGTTCGTGGCGGTGCAGGGCGTGACCGCCGCGTACGCGCTGCGTCTGGACCGCGAGCGGTACGGGCCGCTGTGGACGCTGCCGTTGCAGCAGATCGTGTACCGGCAGCTGATGTACCTGGTCGTCGTGCAGTCCACGGTGATGGCGGTGCTGGGTGGGCGGCTGCGCTGGCACCGGATGATCCGTACCGGCGAGGCGGCGGCTCGCGGCGCGGTGCCGGCGCGACGCTGACACCACCTGGGCGGTACGGCGTTGGCCTGCGAGGATGTCCCGATGCGACTGGTCACGATCGACGACATCCGGGCGGCGACGGAGAACATCCGGGGCGTCGCGGTACGCACACCGCTGCTGCCCTGCCTGTGGGCGCCTGGGCTGTGGCTGAAGCCGGAGAGCCTGCAACCGATCGGGGCGTTCAAGGTGCGCGGCGCGCAGCACGCGATCGCCTCGCTGCCGGCTGACCGCCGCGCGGCGGGCGTGATCACACACTCGTCCGGCAACCACGCGCAGGCGGTGGCGTACGCCGCCGCGACGTTCGGGGTGCCGTGTGTGGTCGTGATGCCGGACGTCGCGTCCGCCGTCAAGATCGAGGCGACCCGTGCCCTGGGGGCGGAGATCGTCCTGGTACCGCCGGCGGAGCGGCTGTCCCGGATGACGGAGTTGGCGCATGAGCGCGGCCTCGCGCCGATCCCGCCGTTCGACGACCCCGCGGTGATCGCCGGGCAGGGCACGGTCGGTCTGGAGATCGTCGACGACCTGCCCGACGTGCGGACCGTACTGGTGCCGGTCGGTGGCGGCGGTCTCGCCTCGGGCGTGGCGACCGCCGTGAAGGCGCTGGTACCGGGCGCGACGGTGATCGGTGTGGAACCGGAGGACGCGGCGGACACCGAGGCGAGCCTGCGCGCCGGGCACCTGGTCGACTGGCCGATCGAGCGGGCGTACCGGACGGTCGCGGACGGGCTGCGCACCCAACCGTCCGAGTTGACCTTCGCGCATCTCGCTCAGCGGCTCGACGGCATGCTCACGGTCTCCGATTCGGAGATTGTGGACGCGGTACGGGTGCTCGCCCGCTCCGCCCGTCTCGTCGTCGAACCGAGCGGGGCGGTCGCGACCGCCGCGTACCTGTACCGCCGCGACGCCCTGCCGGACGGAAAGACGGTCGCGGTGATCACCGGCGGCAACGTCGACCCGGCGTTCTTCGCCAAGCTGCTCGCCGAGTGATCTGCGCGGGATGTCTGACCTGGCAATTTGACGTTCGAGGCTCTGAGATGACATTCTCAACGTGAGAACTCGATCAGAGGATGAGCGCGTTGCCTGAGATACATGTATCGGCCCGGACCTACGAACGGATCTCTCTGCTTGCCCGCGCCTGGTTGGTTTCGCAGGGCGAAGCGGTGGACCGCCTCCTCGACAACTTCCAACAATCCGGTCAGGGCGGGTCAGTTCAGGAAACTGGCGGTCGCATGAGAATTCATGCTATTTACGAGGGCAACCGGACAGATGGGCTATTCGATCCCGAATCAGAGGTCGTGGAAATATTGTCGGGTCCGCTCGCGGGGAGGCGTTTCAGGTCGCCGAGCGGGGCCGCCGTTGCCGTGGTTCAGGCCGCAAAGCCGTCGATTCAGCCGAACCGAAACGGCTGGTCCTTCTGGACAGTGACTGACACTGGTCAGATTTTATACATGGTAAGACGTCGTCGCTAGCATTTGAATACGCTTAAGGTCGGCACTCGCGCGCAAAGTAGGCCCCCTAAATGCTAATCTTCTACGTCGATGAGTTCGGCGATCATTCGATGCTGACCAAGCCGGGCTCTCCAACTGATCTAAAACCTGGGGTTAGCAAACATTTCATACTCGCTGCTGTTGGTGTGCGCGATACGAGTCGGAAGCCGTTGGCAGAGGCGATCTTCGGTCTTAAGAAGAGGCATTTCGGATTGCACGCCGAACGCATGCCATGGAGTGCGAGTGAAATTAAGGGCCGGTACCTATTTCGTGCTGCTCGAAGCGTGGCCACTGGTCACGTCCTCGAACACCCCGACGCATACGTCTGTCTCGACAGCGTGGTGAAGGTCAACGCTCTCATCGAGGATCTCGGACTAATCTTCGCGAAGTTCCGTCCTATTATCTTCGCGGTAGCAGTAGACAAGGCTGCGATTCTTTCAAAACTGTGGAGCAGGACGCCACCACCGCCACTCGGCGTGGCGTATGCATATCTGCATCAGCGTGTTGCGTTGACGATGGAACGTCTCCACGCGGGCGAGGCCGCGATCCTGGTCGCGGATCAGCAGACCCAGCACGAGTCCTTCTTTCGTACCGGGGAGATGAATGCTGTCAGGGACCGTATGACAAGTCCGTTACCGATAAGCCCGAACTTCGACCTAGTACTCGACAAGCCCCTGTGGATTGATACCGCGCTTAGCTCATGGGATCGCGAAATCCTCCAGTTGCCTGACATGGTTGCATACACGGTCGGTGAGTTACTTAAGCGCGGATGCGTACCGAGGGAGCGCTGCTACCTGTGGGAACAGATAAAGCCCCATTTTGCGGTGCACTGGTCGACGGGGAAAATAAGGTCCGGAGGAATTGCAATCTATCCGAGCACGAGCCGACCGCCGAGAGAAATCGACCTGTATTGACGTCGTGACGTATCTCCAGGAAAACAAAGCCGGCACTCGATGCGTCACCCACCGGATCCCGGAAGGCGACGCCAGCGCCGGCGAACTGAGGCTACATGGCGGGAGTGATCGAGTCAAGCTCTTCTCTGCGCTGGGAACCGTACACCACCGCAAGGCCTACGGTTCCCAGCGCCTGTTCGCCGCTTGGCTGGTCCTACTCGTCGACGCAACGCCGCCCGCCGGTCAGGCCCACCCGGTCGAGGATCCACGCCGTGACGAAGGCGTCCTCTTTCCACAGGTCGTACCGGCCGCTCGGGCCGCCGTGCCCGGCCCCCATCTCGGTCTTGAGCAGCACCTCGGTCTCCGGGCTCACCTCACGCAGCCGGGCGACCCACTTGGCGGGCTCGCTGTACAGCACCCGCGTGTCGTTCAGGCTGGTCATCGCGAGGATCGGCGGGTACTTGACGGGGCGGACGTTCTCGTACGGGCTGTACGACTTCATGTACGCGTACACCTCGGGATCTTCGAGCGGGTTGCCCCACTCCTCCCATTCGGTGACGGTCAACGGCAGCGACGGGTCGAGGATCGAGGTCAGCGGGTCCACGAACGGTACCTGGGCGACGATCCCGGCGAACGCGTCCGGGGCAAGATTCGCGACCGCACCCATCAGCAGCCCGCCCGCTGACCCGCCGCGGGCGACCAGCCGGTCGGTCGAGGTCCAGCCCGACGCCACCAGGTGCCGCGCGCACGCCACGAAATCGGTGAACGTGTTTTTCTTGGCGAGCAGCTTGCCGTTCTCGTACCAGGCGCGACCCATCTCGCCGCCGCCGCGCACATGCGCGACCGCGAACACCACGCCCCGCTCCAGCAGCGATAGCCGGGGAATGCTGAACCACGGGTCCATCGACGCCTCGTACGAGCCGTACCCGTAGATCACGCACGGTGCCGACCCGTCGCGCGCGGTGCCGCGCAGGCAGACCAGCGAGATCGGAATCCGGGCGCCGTCCTCCGCCACCGCCCACTCCCGGTGCTGCTCGTACCGCTCCGGGTCGTACCCGCCGAGCACCGGCTTGCGCCTGCGCAGCGTCAACTTGCCGGTCGCCAGGTCGCAGTCGTACACCGAGTCGGGCGTCACCAGCGACGCGTACGCGAGCCGGAACGTGTCGGTGTCGTACTCGTAGTTCGCGTCCGGCGTGACCGTGTACAGCTCCTCCGGGAACTCGATCTCGTAGTCCTCGCCGTCGACCGGCAGCACCCGCAGCCGGGTCAAGCCCTCGCGGCGCAGCGACAGCACCAGGTGTCCGCGGAACGCGTCCACGCTGAGCAGCCGGGTGCCGGGCACGTGCCCGACCAGCGGGGTCCACCCGCCGGGACTGTCGACCGGGGTGTACGCCAGGGCGAAGTCCTCGGCGCCGTCGTTGTGCAGGATCAGGAACCGGTCGCCGTGGTGCTCGACGGAGTACTCCACGCCCTGGCGGCGGGCGGCGACGGCGCGCGGCGGCGTCAACGGGGCATCCGCCGGAATGAAAAAGACTTCCGAGGTCAGCTTGCTGTGGACGTCGATCAGGATGAACCGCTCGGAACGGGTCAACCCGACTCCGACCCAGAACCGCTCGTCGGGTTCCTCGTACACGAGCACGTCCTGCTCGCGCGGTGTGCCGACGGTGTGCCGCCAGACCCGGTGCGGCCGCCACGCCTCGTCCACCGTGATGTAGAACAGGCTCGACGCGTCCAGCGACCACGCCGAGCCGTAGAAGGCGCCGGTGATCTCGTCGGCGAGGTCCTCGCCGGTGGACAGGTCCCGGATCCGCAGCGTGAACCGCTCGTCGCCGGAGAAGTCGGTGGAGTACGCCAGCCAGCGCCCGTCCGGACTGACGTCCAGCGTGCCGACCGAGCAGAAGTCGTGCCCGCGCGCCAACTCGTTGCGGTCCAGCAGGATCTGCTCGCCGGGCAGCGGACCGCCGTCGTCGGTCTGCGGCGGGTCGACCTCACCCGGTTCCACCTCGCGGCGGCAGTAAATCGCGTACTGCCGGCCCTCGACGGTGCGCTTGTAGTACCAGTACCGACCCTTGCGGTACGGCACCGTCAGGTCGGTCTCCTGGGTCCGCGACCTGATCTCGTTGAACACGGTCTCCCGCAGCCCGGCGAGCCCCGCGGTCGCCTGCTCGGTCCAGGCGTTCTCCGCCTCGAGATAGGCGATGGTGTCCGGGTCGGACCGGTCGGCGAGCCAGGCGTACTCGTCGACGACCGTGTCGCCGTGGTGGGTCCGCTCGTGCGGTACGTGCTTGGCGACCGGAGGCTGCTGCGTGCCGGCGGCCGAAGGGCTCGATGGGCTCGTCACGCGCGTCACGTTACCCGTTCGCCGCGGCCCGTCCGGGAGCGGTTTGGTCAGCCCGGACCGGGCAGCAGCTCGTTGCGGGCGACGACGATGGCGATGTCGTCGCGGGGCTCCTCGGGCGAGAATCCGAGTACCGCCGACCGCAGCCGGGCGGCGACCGCCTCCGCGGGCAGCCCGGCGAGCCCGGCGAGCGCGGTACGCAGCCGGTCGACGCCGAACATCTCCGCGCCCCGTCGCCGCTCGGTCACCCCGTCGGTGAAGAAGACCAGGGTGTCGCCCGGGTACAGGATCAGGTCCTCGGGCGGCGACTTGACCCTGTCCAGCAGACCCAGGGCGGTACCGGGGTTGCCGACCGGCGACGCGCGACCGGTGGCGGCGACCAGTACCGGTCGCTCGTGACCGGCGAGGTGCAGCCGCACGTGTACCCGGCTGCCCGGACCGGGCGTCAGCGAGGCGAGCACCAGCGTGCAGTACCGCCCGTTGCCGCGCTCGATGAGCGCCTCGTTGACCCTGGTCAGCAGGTCGGGCAGCGGTCGGTCGTCGCGCGCCAGCACCCGGATCACGTCGCGTACCAGCCCGGTGACCGCGGCGGCGGCGACGCCCTTGCCGGACACGTCGCCGAGCACCATGAGCCAGCGGTCCCGGGGCAGCGGCAGTACGTCGTAGAAGTCGCCGCCGACGTCGGCGTCCACGCCGGTGGGCTCGTACTCGGCGGCGAACCGTACCCAGTTCACCGACGGCAGCGTCGGCGGCAGCAGCGACTGCTGCAGGGTCACCGCGACGCGCCGGCGCTCGGCGTGGATGCGGGCGTTGTCCAGGGCGAGCGCGGCCCGACCGGCGAGATCCTCGATGATGAAGATCTCTTCCGAGTCCTGCCGCCGGTCCGCGTGCCGCCCCACGGTGAGGGTGCCGAGTCGTTGCCCGCGCGCCGCCAACGGCAGGACGAGCCCCTCGACCGGTCCCGCCAGCGAGGCGCGTTGCCCGCTGCGCAGCGTGCCGCGCAGCTTGGCGCGCGGCTCCTCCCGTTCGAGCTGTTTGACCAGGTCGCCGGTGGCTGCCTCGTCGAGGTGCGTGGCGGAGGCGAGTCGCAGCTCGCCCCACTCGTCGGCGGCGTGTACCGCGCACCACGGTCCCAGCCGGGGCACGACGAGCTGCGGGATCAGGGCGAGCGTCAGGTCCACGTCGAGCGACTGGGCGAGCAGCGCGCTCGCCTCGGCGAGGAAAGTCAGCCAGCCCTGCCGTTTCAGGTCGGTGTGCCGCAGCCGGTCGTTCTCGAGGACCAGCGCCAGTCGTTCGGCGGCGAGCGTGGCGAGCGGCGACGCGAACGGGTTCTCCGGGGAGATCGCGGCGATCCGCAACTCGCCCCGCCACGGGCGGTTCAGCGGCAGCGGTACCCGCAGCGTGGGGTCGCTATCGCCGGGCGGTACGCCGTACGACGCGACGTCCCGTATGCCGTGCCCGTCGCCCTGGTCGAGCAGGACCATGCCGCCCGAGCAGCCGAGTATCCCGCACAGCCGGCGGAGCAGGTCGGTGGCGAGCGTGCCGGCGCCGTGCTCGACCGCCCACCGGTCGAGCTCGGCGAACGTGGTCAGCGCCGCCGCGGACAGCTGGGCGGGCTCGGGCGCGGCGTCCTCGACGCCGCTGTGGTCGGTACCCCCACCGTCGCCCCCGCCGTCGCCGGGGCGCGCCAACCGGAACCACACCCGCTTCCCGCTGGAGAAATGGGTGGTACCCCAACTGGTGGCGAAATGGTCGACGAGCATCAGCCCGCGCCCGCGCTCGGTGAGTTCGACCGGGGCGGCCGGGATCTCGCCGGTCGCAACGTCGGACCCGCCGACCGCCCCGCCCCGCGCGTTCGCCTGGGCGGGACGGCGAGGGCGCGGCGTCGCCGCGAGCAGACGGTACGAATCGGCATCGAAGTCGGAGACTGTCACGGTGACCCCGGCGGCGTCCGCCACCACCTGCACATCGAGCTCGGTACCGGCGTGTACCACACTGTTGGTGGACAGCTCGGTGGTGAGCAGAAGCGCTTCGTCGAGCAGGTCGGTCAGGTCCGCCTCGGTCATCGCGGAGCGCACCACGGCCCGCGCCGCGGCGGGCGACCGACTATCGGCGGGCAGTCGGACACGACGGGTGACACTGCGTGACACGCCTAGCAGTCTCCACCGAAGAGTGCTGTCAGGCCAATCGAGGACTGCCAGGGTCTCGTGAGGCTCGCCTCAGCCGGAGCGAGGAGCGATGATGGGTCCGGCCGCGCCTGGGCTACGAGCGAAGTGGGGAACCATGACACCGGGGGAACAGACGTCCGCGACAGTGGCCACGACCGCTGGCGACCACGCGTTCCTCGCGGAACTGGCTCAGGCGCTGGAACGGGTCCGACGCGGGGATCTGCGGGTCCGGCTGGGCCGCCGCGACGGGATCGCGGGTCAGGTCGCGGACGGTTTCAACGAGGTCGTCGCCCAGCAGGAGCGCCAGCAGCGTGACCTGAAACGGATCAGCCGCATCGTCGGGCGGGAGGGTCGGCTCACGGAGCGCCTCGACGAGGAGGACTTCGAAGGCGCGTGGGCGGACGGGATCCGGGCCGTCAACTCGCTCATCGACGATCTCGGGCGGCCGACCACGGAGATCGCCCGGGTCATCGTCGCGGTTGCGGAGGGTGACCTGTCGCAGCACATGGCGGCGGAGATCGACGGGCGCCCGTTGCGCGGCGAGTTCCTGCGGATCGGTCGGACCGTGAACACGATGGTGGACCAGTTGTCGTCGTTCGCGGACGAGGTGACGCGGGTCGCCCGTGAGGTGGGTACCGAGGGCAAGCTGGGCGGTCAGGCGGATGTGCGAGGCGTGTCCGGCACCTGGCGGGATCTGACCGACAACGTGAACCTGATGGCGGCGAACCTGACCAACCAGGTGCGTTCGATTTCGCAGGTGACCACGGCGGTGGCGCGGGGCGACCTGAGCCAGAAGATCACGGTGTCCGCCAAGGGCGAGGTGGCTGAGCTCGCCGACACCATCAACTCTCTGACCGACACCCTGCGGGTCTTCGCCGAACAGGTGACCAGGGTGGCTCGCGAGGTGGGTACCGAGGGCAAGCTGGGCGGTCAAGCCGAAGTGCCGGGCGTGTCCGGTACGTGGAAGGACCTCACCGACAACGTCAACTCGATGGCGGCGAACCTGACCAGCCAGGTCCGCAACATCGCCCAGGTCGCCACGGCGGTGGCGCGGGGCGACCTGTCGCAGAAGATCACGGTCGCGGCGCAGGGCGAGATCCTGGAACTGAAGAACACCGTGAACACGATGGTGGAGCAGTTGTCGTCGTTCGCGGACGAGGTGACGCGGGTCGCCCGTGAGGTGGGTACCGAAGGCAAGCTGGGCGGTCAGGCGGAAGTGCCGGGCGTCGCCGGCACCTGGCGGGACCTGACCGACAACGTGAACTTCATGGCGGCGAACCTGACCAGCCAGGTGCGCAACATCGCCCAGGTCGCGACGGCGGTGGCGCTCGGCGACCTGAGCCAGAAGATCACCGTCGACGCCCGGGGCGAGATCCTGGAACTGAAGAACACCGTGAACATCATGGTCGACCAGTTGTCGTCGTTTGCGGACGAGGTGACGCGGGTCGCCCGTGAGGTCGGTACCGAAGGCAAGCTGGGCGGTCAGGCGCAGGTGCCGGGGGTCGCCGGTACCTGGCGCGCGTTGACCGACAACGTGAACTTCATGGCGGCGAACCTGACCAGCCAGGTGCGCAACATCGCCCAGGTCACCACCGCCGTCGCCCAGGGCGACCTGTCGCAGAAGATCACCGTCGACGCGCAGGGCGAGATCCTGGAACTGAAGAACACCGTGAACACGATGGTCGACCAGTTGTCGTCGTTCGCCGACGAGGTGACCCGGGTCGCCCGTGAGGTCGGTACCGAGGGCAAGCTGGGCGGTCAGGCGCAGGTGCGGGGCGTGTCGGGTACCTGGCGCGACCTGACCGAGAGCGTCAACCAGCTCGCCTCGACGCTGACCACGCAGCTTCGGGCGATCGCCCAGGTGTCCACGGCGGTGACCCGGGGCGACCTGACGCAGCGGATCGCGGTCGACGCGCTCGGCGAGGTCGCCGAGCTCAAAGACAACATCAACCAGATGATCGTGACGCTGCGGGAGACCACCAAGAAGAACGCCGAGCAGGGTTGGCTCGACTCGAACCTCGCCCGCATCGGCGGTCTCATGCAGGGTCAGCGCGACCTCGACGAGGTCTGCCGCATGATCATGAACGAGGTGACGCCGCTGGTCGACGCCCAGCTCGGCGCGTTCTTCCGCGCCGAAGCGGACGGCGACGCGGAGCGCTTCCGGATGGCGGCGGCGTACGGGTTCTCCGCCGACGCCCACGACGTCACCTTCGGCTCGGGCGAGGGGCTGGTGGGCCAGGCGGCGGCGTCGCGGCGGGCCATCCGGGTGCACGCGATGCCGCGCGAGGCGTTGACGGTGCGCAGCGGGATCGCCGACGCCATCCCCGCCGACCTGGTGGTCCTGCCGGTGCTGTTCGAGGACGAGCCGCTGGGCGTCATCGAGTTCGCCTCGCTGAGCGCGTTCTCGGAACTGCACCTGGCGTTCCTCGAACGGCTGGTCGCCACGATCGGCGTGGTGCTGAACACGATCCAGGCGAACCGGCGTACCGAGGAACTGCTCGACCAGTCCCAGCGGCTGGCGCGCGAGCTGCAGGAACAGTCCGCCGAGCTGCAGCGTACGAACGCCGAACTGGAGGAGAAGGCGGCTCTGCTGTCCGAGCAGAACCTCAGCATCGAAACCCAGAACCGCGAGATCGAGATGGCGCGGCTGGGGCTGGAGGAGAAGGCTCAGCAGCTCGCCCGCGCCTCGCAGTACAAGTCGGAGTTCCTCGCCAACATGAGCCACGAGCTGCGCACCCCGCTCAACTCGCTGCTGCTGTTGGCTCGGCTGCTCGCCGAGAACCCGGAGCGGAACCTGACCCCGAAGCAGATCGAGTTCGCGCGGACGATCCACAGCGCCGGTTCGGACCTGCTCGCGTTGATCGACGACATCCTGGACCTGTCGAAGATCGAAGCGGGGCGCATGGACGTCGAGCCCGCCGAGGTGCGGTTCGACGACGTGTGCTCGTACGTCGACCAGGCGTTCACGCCGCAGGCCGAGGAGAAGGGGCTGCGGCTGTCGGTGGAGATGTCCCCGCGCCTGCCGGACGCGATGATCACCGACGCGCAGCGGCTCCAGCAGATCCTGCGCAACCTGTTGTCCAACGCGGTCAAGTTCACCGACAGCGGCTCGGTCACGCTGCGCATCGCGCCGGCACCGGCGACCCTCGAGTTCGACGTACCGACCCTGCAGAACGCGAGACAGGTCATCGAGTTCCAGGTGACCGACACCGGGATCGGGATCTCCGAGGACAAGCTGGCGCTGATCTTCGAGGCGTTCCAGCAGGCGGACGGCACGACCAGCCGGAAGTACGGCGGTACCGGTCTGGGTCTGTCGATCAGCCGGGAGCTGGCGCGCCTGCTCGGCGGCGCGATCACCCTGTCGTCGCAGCCCGGCGTCGGCTCGACGTTCACCCTGTACCTGCCGGACGTGCCGCCCGACGAGGTGCCCGCGCCAACTCCCGGCCTGGGTGCGGTCGGCGCCGTTCGCGGCGCGCCGCCGGCGATTCTGCGTGAGGCTCCCGCCGTGGTCGAGGCGCCGCTGCGCAAGACCACCCCGGCGGCGAGCCAGCTCGACGGGGCGACCGTCCTCATCGTCGACGACGACGTCCGCAACGTGTTCGCGCTGACCAGCGCGCTGGAGCTGCACGGGATGTCGGTGCTGTACGCCGACAACGGCGCGGAAGGGGTCCGGCTGCTCACCGAGCACCCGGAGGTGGACATCGTGCTGATGGACGCCATGATGCCGGGGCAGGACGGGTACGAGACGACCCGGCAGATCCGCCGCAACCGCGAGTTCGCCCAGCTCCCCGTGGTATTCCTGACGGCGAAGGCGATGCCGAGGGACCGCGAGTCGGCGCTGGCCGCCGGTGCCAGCGACTACATCACCAAGCCCGTCGACCTCGACGAGCTGCTCGAACTGATGGCGACCTGGGTGAGCGGGGGCGGAAGGGAGGTACGGCCGTGACGGCGCCCGGCCGGGAGGTAGCGAAGGTCCTACTCGTCGACGACCGGCGGGACAACTTGATGGCGCTGGAGGCGATCCTGCAGGGGCTTGCCATCGAGACGGTATCGGCGGAGAGCGGCGAGGCGGCGTTGAAGCAGTTGCTGCTGCACGACTTCGCCGCGATCCTGCTCGACGCGCAGATGCCGGAGATGGACGGCTTCGAGACCGCGAGCCACATCAAGCAGCGGGAACGCACCCGGCACATTCCGATCATCTTCCTCACCGCCGCCGACCGGGACGCGCATCTGGCGCTGCGCGGGTACGCCGTCGGCGCGGTCGACTACCTGACCAAACCGTTCGATCCGTGGGTACTGCGCGCCAAGGTGTCGGTCTTCGTCGAACTGTGGGCGAAGAACCGCCAGTTGCGGGAGCAGGCGGCGGAGGTACGCCGGCTGCGTCGGCTGTACCAGAGCGTGGACCAGGCGCTGACCGCGTTGAAGCTCGACGACGTGGAGCAGGCGCGGAAGGTCCTGGAGCGGGTCCGCGACTAGCGGATCACCAGCGCCGGCCGCAGCCCGGTGATGTCGAGCACCCGCTGAAGGAACTCGCCGACATTGGTGAGGATGAGCATGCTGCCCGCCATGCCGGCGCGGCGACTGAGTACGACCAGCGTGCCCAGCCCCTGCGAGTCGCAGAACGTGACTCCCTGCATGTCGAGGACGACCCGCTCGGGTGCGTCGCCCACCACGTCGGTGACGACGCTCGATAGTTGCGACGCGGTCGACAGATCGATCTCACCGACCAGTCGGATGACCGCCTCGGCGGGCGAGCGCTCCACCGCGATGGACAGTTCAGGGCGTTCCACGGGCGACAGCCTAGCGCGACCGGGGATGGTCGACAGCAGAGGACGAATCCGGGGGTCGCTGAAGTCGCCGGGGCGGGCGCTGACAGAATGGGTGAGCCGTGACCGAGACTGACCAGGGCGGCGTCGTGCCGTATCCGGCCGACACGCCCGCCTCCGAGGCCCTGTTCGACCGCGCCCGCACTCTGATTCCGGGCGGGGTCAACTCGCCCGTGCGCGCGTTCCGCGCGGTCGGCGGCACACCGAGATTTATGGTGCGCGGTGAGGGACCGTGGCTGTTCGACGCGGACGGCCGGCGCTACGTCGACCTGGTCTGCTCGTGGGGGCCGCTGATCCTCGGACACGCGCATCCCGAGGTGGTCGCGGCGGTACAAACCGCCGCCGCACAGGGCACCAGTTTCGGCACCCCGACCCCGGGCGAGGTGGAACTCGCCGAGGAGATCGTCTCGCGTACCGCCGTCGACCAGGTGCGCCTGGTCAACTCGGGGACCGAGGCGACCATGTCGGCGCTGCGGCTGGCGCGCGGGTACACGGGGCGTTCGGCGGTGGTCAAGTTCGCCGGGTGCTATCACGGTCACGTCGACGCGCTGCTGGCTTCCGCGGGTTCCGGGGTGGCGACCCTGGCGCTGCCCGACTCGCCGGGTGTGACCGGCGCGGCGACCGGCGAGACCATCGTCCTGCCGTACAACGACCTCGCCGCCGTTGAGGCGGCGTTCGCGGCGCACGGCGACCGGATCGCGGCGGTGATCACCGAAGCCGCCGCCGGCAACATGGGCGTGATCGCCCCTCGGGACGGGTTCAACCAGGCGCTCGCCCGGATCGCCCACGAGCACGGCGCGCTGCTGATCGTGGACGAGGTGATGACCGGTTTCCGGGTGTCCCGCTCCGGTTGGCAGGGGCTCGACCCGGTGGACGCCGACCTGTGGACGTTCGGCAAGGTGATGGGCGGCGGATTGCCCGCTGCGGCGTTCGGCGGACGTGGCGAGATCATGGCGAGGCTCGCGCCCGCCGGTCCGGTGTACCAGGCGGGCACCCTCTCCGGTAACCCGCTCGCCTGTGCGGCGGGGCTCGCCACGCTGCGCCTCGCCACGCCCGAGGTGTACGAGCGGCTCGACCGGCTCGCCGGCGAGGTGGCGAAGCTTGCCTGCGACGCGTTGGCGGCGGCGGGGGTACCGCACACCCTGTCCACCGCCGGCAACATGTTCTCGATCTTCTTCACCGACGGCGACGTGCTCGACTACGACCGGGCGAAGACCCAGGACGTGTCCGCGTTCCGGGCGTTCTTCCACGGCATGCTCGCGCACGGCGTGTACCTGCCGCCCAGCGCGTTCGAGGCGTGGTTCGTGTCGACCGCGCTCGACGACGAGGCGCTGGAGCGGATCGCCACGGCGCTGGAGCCGGCGGCACGGGCCGCGGCAGCGGCGTCGGACACCGGTACCGCCGGGGGTGACCGGTGACTGTGCGCACCGTGGTGCACTTCCTGCGGCACGGCGAGGTGTACAACCCGGAGAAGATCCTCTATGGGCGGCTGCCCGGATACAAGCTGTCCGAGTTGGGCGTGCAGATGGCTCAGGCAGCCGCCGACTCGCTCGCCGGACACGACGTGACGTACCTGGTCGCCAGCCCGCTGGAACGCGCGCAGCAGAGCGCCGAACCGTTCGCCAAGGCGTTCGGGCTGCCGGTGGCGATCGACGAGCGGCTGATCGAGAGCGCGAACTTCTTCGAGGGCAGGCGTGTCTCGGTGGGCGACGGGGCGCTGCGCGACCCGCGCAACTGGTGGGTGCTGCGCGACCCGTTCACCCCGTCGTGGGGCGAGCCGTACGTCGACATCGCCAAGCGCATGTACGCGGCGCTGCAGGCGGCGCGCGCGGAAGCCGAAGGACACGAGGCGGTCTGCGTGTCGCACCAGTTGCCGATCTGGACGCTGCGCAGGTACGTCGAGCGTGCCCGGCTGTGGCACGACCCACGGCAGCGGCAGTGCGCGCTGGCGAGCCTCACCAGTTTCCACTTCGACGACACGAACCTGGTCGGCATCGGGTACACCGAACCCGCCGCGCACCTGATAGCCCGGTCACCCGGCGCCCGGACGGCGAAGGGCGCCTGATGCGCCGGCTGCACCGCCTCGCCAGCGTCGTCGCCCTCGTCGCGGCGTTCGCGGTGGGCGGCTGTACCAGCACCGAGCGACCCGCGACGACGGCAGCCGACAGCGGCGGGTTCACCGTGTTCCCGGCTGGGCAGCGCCAGCCCGCCCCGCAGGTGACGGGCGACCTGCTTGACGGTGGGCGGTACGACATGTCGGCGCACCACGGCGACGTCATCGTGATCAATTTCTGGGCGTCCTGGTGTGCCCCGTGCCGCGTCGAGGCCGCCGACCTGGAGGCGGTACACCAGGCGACCCGCGACTCCGGCGTCGAGTTCCTGGGCATCAACTCGCACGACGAGCGGGACAAGGCGACGGCGTTCACGCAGGCCCGCCGGATCGACTATCCGAGCATCTACGACCCGGCGGGGCGGCTCGGTCTGGACTTCGACGTACCGCCGACCACGTTCCCGACCACGTTCGTCATCGACCGGGAGGGAAAGATCGCCGCGGTGATCCGTACCTCGGTCCGCCAGGACCAGCTGGCGCCGGTCGTCCAGCGCATCGCCGGGGAGCCGCGCGGTGGCTGAGACGTTCGCCCATCTCACCGGTACCGGTCCGCTGCTGGTCGCGGTCGCCGTCGCGGCGCTCGCCGGACTGGTCAGTTTCCTGTCGCCGTGCGTGCTGCCGCTGGTACCGGGGTACGTGTCGTACGTCGCCGGGATGGCGGGCGCGGATCTCGACGCGGCGCTCGGTACCGACCCGCACGGGCGCCCGGTGACCCGCGCCGCGGCGGACGAGCCGGGCGCGGGCGGCGTCGCCACGCTCAGCCGGCGCGCGGTGCGCGGCCGGGTACTCGTCGGATCGCTGCTGTTCATCGCCGGGTTCACCGCCGTCTTCGTGACCGCCAGCGTGGTCGTCGCCCGCGTCGGGCGGCTGATGGTCGCCCATGCCCGCGCCCTGGAGATCGTGGTCGGCGTGCTGGTCATCGTGCTCGGGCTGGGCTTCGCCGGGCTGCTGCCGGGACTGCGCGGTGAGGCGCGTATCCACGCGCTGCCCCGCGCCGGGCTGGTCGGCGCGCCGATCCTCGGTGCGGTGTTCGCGTTGTCCTGGACGCCGTGTGTGGGTCCGACCCTGGGCACGGTGCTCACCCTGTCCGCGGTCAGCGGGCAGACCAGCCGCGCGGTGACCCTCGCGGTCGCCTACTGCCTCGGCCTCGGGCTGCCCTTCCTCGCCTTCGGTCTCGGTCTGCGCAAACTGCTCGGGGTGTTCGCCGCGGTGCGCCGGCACAGCGTCTGGGTCACCCGGATCGGCGGGGCGCTGCTGGTGATCGTCGGGCTTGCCCTGGTCACCGGCGGCTGGGGCGACTTCCTCAACTGGCTGCGCGCCACCGTCGGCGCTGGGACGGTGAGCATCTGATGTCCACCGTGCACGCCGCCGAGGCGCCGCCGACCACCCCGCCGGACGGTGCGCCGCGCAACCGGGCGGCAGGGCTGGCCCGCCGCTCCTGGCGCTCGCTGACCAGCATGCGTACCGCGCTGATCCTGCTGTTCCTGCTCGCGGTCGCCGCGATCCCCGGCTCGTTGCTGCCGCAGCGCAACGTCAACGTGGAGAAGGTCAGCCAGTACATCGCGGCGCACCCGACCGCCGGGCCGTGGCTGGACCGGCTGGCGTTGTTCGACGTGTTCTCCTCGCCCTGGTTCTCGGCGATCTACCTGCTGCTGTTCGTGTCGCTGGTCGGGTGCGTGGTGCCCCGGTTGCGCACCCACCTCCAGGCGCTGCTGCGCACCCCGCCGGACGCGCCGGCGCGGCTGAGCCGGATGCCGGCGCACGCCGGCGACCTGCGACACGACGGCGACCCGGCGAGTGCCGCGCAGGCGTTGCGGGCGCTGCTGCGCCGTCGCCGGTTCCGGGTCGCGGTGCGCGAGCAGGCGGACGGCGGGTACACGGTGAGCGCCGAAAAGGGCTACCTGAAGGAGACCGGCAACCTGCTGTTCCACTTCTCGCTGCTGCTCCTGTTGTTCGGGGTCGCGTTCGGGTCGTGGTACGGCTGGCACGGCAACCGGAATGTGATCGCCGGGCCGGACGGGGCGTTCTGCGACACGTTGCAGCAGTACGACGACTACGGTCTCGGCGCCCGGGTGAGCCCGCGCGACCTGCCGCCGTTCTGCGTCCAACTCGACTCGTTCCGCGCCAGCTACCTCGACAACGGGCAGCCGTTGCAGTTCGCCGGGAACATCTCGTACACGGTCGGGCGCTCGGCGCAGCCACGCGAGCAGAGCGTCTCGGTGAACCACCCGCTGCGGCTGCCGAAGGCGAACGTGTACCTGCTGGGTCACGGCTACGCGCCGGTCATCCGGTACACCGACCGGTTCGGTCGCGCCCAGACCACCGCCGCGCTGTTCCTGCCCGAGGACGACACGCTGACCAGTTCCGGGGTGGCGACGTTCCCGGACGCGAACGTGGACCCGAAGGTCGGAGTCGACCCGAACCACAAGCAGCAGGTCGCCTTCTGGGGGATCTACCTGCCGACCGCGCCGTCCGACCCGTCGGTCGGGCATTCCGCCTTCCCGGCTGAGCGGGACCCGCGGCTGATGCTCACCGCGTACCGGGGCGACCTCGGCATGGACGCCGGCATCCCGCATTCGGTGTACACGCTGGACCAGGACGAGATCAGCTCCGGTCGGCTGCAGAAGGTCGGCAAGCCGATGATGCTGAAGCCGGGGGACAGCGCCACGCTCGACGACGGGACGAAGGTCGAGTTCCTCGGCACCCGACCGTGGGCGACGATCGCCGTGCGGTACGACCCGGGCGAGAAGATCGTGCTGGTCGCGGCTGGCTTGCTGGTACTCGGACTGTTGATCTCGCTGTCCGGACGGCGGCGGAGGGTCTGGTTCCGGGTCACTCCGGACGGGGGGCGTAGCGTCTCGCTGGTGGAGGCGGCGGCGCTGCCTCGCAACGACTATCCGGGCTTCCAGGCGGAGTTCGAGCGGATCGTGTCAGAGGCGAAGGGACGGACGTGATGGCCGCGCTATCCGACCAACTGCTGGTGGTGGCGATCCTCGGCTACCTCGTGGCGATGCTGTGCTACGCCGCCGAATACAGCTTCGGTGCTCGGGGCGCGGTGGCGCGGGTAGCCGCGCGCGCGGCGGCTCGACCTCGCGAACTGGCGACGGTCGGTGCCGGCGGCTCGACCGCTGCCGGGTCGACCGTTGGCGGCTCGACCCCGCCGGTCGTCGCCCCGGTGTCGCCCGCTCCGGTGTCGCCCGCTCCGGTGTCGCCGGCTGGCGGGTCGCCTGGGAACGTCGGACGGCGGCTGCACGGCCTCGGCGTCGCCGCTCTGGTGTTCACCGTGCTCGCCGCGCTGGCGCACGCCGGGTGCCTGGCGACCCGTGGACTGGCGGCGCACCGGGTGCCGTGGGGCAACATGTACGAGTTCGTGCTGGCGGTCACCCTGGTCGCCGCCGTGGCGTGGCTGGTGCTCGTGGTACGCCGCCCGAAGGTGCGCCCGCTCGGACTGTTCGTCGCGCTGACCCTGGTGGTACTGCTCGGTCTGGACGGCATGGTGCTGTACACCCGGGTTGCTCCGCTGGTGCCGGCGCTCAACTCGTACTGGCTGAAGATCCACGTCACGCTCGCGGCGACCGCCTCGGGCATCCTGCTGGTCGGCTTCTGCGCGGCGGTACTGCACCAGATCCGCGCCGGGTACGAGCGCGGCAAGCGCGGCTTCCCGTTCACCCTCGGCGTCCGGCTGCCGGTGGCGGACAACCTGGAGCGGCTGACGTTCCGGGTACATGCGTTCGCGTTCCCGATCTGGACGTTGGCGATCATCTGCGGGGCGATCTGGGCAGAGTCCGCCTGGGGACGGTATTGGGGTTGGGACCCGAAGGAGACCTGGTCGTTCATCGCCTGGGTGGTGTACGCCGGGTACCTGCACGCGCGTGCGACGCCGAGCGTGAAGCGCAGCACGGCAACCTGGATCGCGGTCGTCGGCTGGGTCGCCATGATGGTCAACCTGTTCGGCGTGAACTTCGTGGTCCACGGGTTGCACTCGTACGCCGGCGTCTAGGAGGTCGTGCCGCCGCGCGGCGGCGTGTCGCGATCGGCGCGCCGTACCGGAGTCGGCATGCGTCGCGACCGGTGTACACCGCTGGTGGTGTCGCCACACCACGAGACGTGTCGGCGTCCTGGGATGCTCCCTCGGTCGGGCTGTGCGCCCGGTCGGGCTGTGCGCCCGGTCGGGTCGGCGTCACGCCGATCCGACCGGACAGTGCTTACGGTGCGCCGGGCGAGGCTCGATGAGCCTCGCCCGGCGCACGTGTCGTCCGTCAGGCGGTCAGTCGCCCGACGGCTGGGACGGCTCGTCGGGGTCCGCGACCAGGATCACCCGGCGACGCCGGGCCATGACGTACAGCAGACCGCCGAGCGCGAGAACCACCAGGCCACCGGCTGCGATCATGCCGGTCTGCGCGCCGGTCACCGGCAGGCTGCCGCCGCCACCCGTACCTCCGGTTCCTCCGGTGCCGCCGGTTCCTCCGGTTCCTCCGGTGACGGTCAGGACGACGTCGGCGGTGTTGTTGCCGAGGTTGTCGTCCTGGTACGTCGCGTCGGTGGCGTACTTGTCGTTGAGCGAGACGCTGCCCTTGGTCACGTCCGCCCTGTCGATCCTCAACCCGAACTCGACCTGGTACGAGTCGCCCGCCTTGAACAGGTCGCCGGTGGCGCACCGGTAGTACGTGCCGCCGGGCGCACCGTTCTTCGGGGTGGGGGAACCGTTCTCCTCGACGATGGAGACGCAGAACGCGGACGCGGGGACGGTCACCACGGTGGTACCGGACGGCGGGACGAAGACGAAGGAGGCGGCGGGCCGCTGGGCGCGCGTGGCGTCGATGGTGCCCGGACCGTTGTTCTTCACGCCGATTGTGACCTTGACCGTCTGACCGACGGCGCCCGACGCGGTGGCGCCCAGCGCGGCCAGATCGTGCCCGTTGCTGATCCGGGTCTGGAACAGGGCGTAGTTGTCCTGCTGGTCGACGTCGTTGGCGAGCGCCTTGCGTGAGCTCAGGTTGGTGCGGGTGAGCGCCAGGTGATGCCCGGTTGACGGGCGGGTCAGCTTCATCTTGAACAGCGGCGACGGTTCGTCGGAGCCCTCGACGTACTGGTCGACGTCCGCCACGCCGTACCCGTCCTGAGCGACCTTCAGGTCGAAGGTGCCGATCAGCCCGTCACCGGGTGCGAAGTCTTGCGGAATGTCACAGACCACCAGGACGGCGCCGTGGCGCGCGGCGTCCGAGTACTGGCACTCGTCGTACTGCTCCGGGATGAGCGCGGAGTCGATCGTGAACGTCACCCGGACGCCGTGCGCGGTGTGGCTGCCGGCGTTGAAGAACGCGACGGGCATCTCCACCCCGTCGCCCGGTTGGTGAGGTTCCGGCTTCGGGTCACCCGGCATGATCCACATGTCCACCCCGGCGTCAGCCAGGGTGACCGTCGTCGTCCAGGTGAACGGCTCGACGTTGTCGGCGGACGTGGTGAAGCTGATGGTGCCCGTGGCGCCCGCGGCAGCCTTGGGGGCCGCCGTGACGAAGACCGGCAGCATCGAGATCAACGAGTCGTCCTCGGGCAGCGTGCATGTCGCCTTGGACTTGTCGTTGCCCACGGCGCAGACGGACGTGTCGAAGTTCGCGCCGGCGACGCCGCTGAGACCGGACGTGTCGATGGCGAGCTTCGGGTGCACCGCATGCTCGCCGTACACATAGATGGCGATGGGCTTGGCGCCGCCGACGGCGAGCGTCACGTTGGAGTTGGTGGCGCCCGTGAGCGACGCCGCCTCGTCGGCGAGTGCGGGTATCGCGGCGGACAGCGTGGCCACGGCGGCGGCGACGATCGCCGCGCCGAGCCGCACTCGCCGGCGGTGGACCAGGGAAGTCATTGTCACCTTTTTCCGGAAACGGATAGGGCGGACGGAGGATAGCGCCTGAAGCGGACCGGTTCTGTCCCGTATCCGCCTCTGGGGACAGCGCTGTGGGGTTGCGCCCGGGCTTGTCGGTCGGGCTGGGACACTGGACGGCATGGCGCCGCGCTTCCCGTACGACGACCTGAAGGATTTCATCGACGCCCTGGACCGGGCCGGTGAGCTGCACCGTGTCCGGGTCCCGGTCGACCCGACCCTGGAGATCAGCGAGATCGTCACCCGTACCGTCCGGGCGCAGGGACCGGCGCTGCTGTTCGAACAGCCGACCAGGGGAGAAATGCCCGTTGCGGTGAACCTGTTCGGTACCAATCGGCGAATGGCGATGGCCCTGGGGGTGGACAGCGTCGACGAGATCGGCGAGCGCATCGGTGAGCTGATCCGCCCGGAGCTTCCGGTGGGCTGGTCCGGCGTCCGCGAGGGGCTGGGCAAGCTGATGCAGTTGAAGTCGGCGCCGCCGAAGCGGGTGAAGACCGCGCCCTGCCAGGAGGTGGTGTACAAGGGCAGCGAAGTGGATCTCGACCGGCTGCCCGGTTTGCAGACCTGGCCCGGCGACGGCGGGATCTTCCACAACCTGGGTCTGACGCACACCCGCCACCCCGAGACCGGCAAGCGCAACCTCGGGCTGTACCGCCTGCAGCAGCACTCGCACAGCACGCTGGGCATGCACTGGCAGATCCACAAGGACTCGACCGCGCACCACGCGGTAGCCGAGCGGCTGGGGCAGCGGCTGCCGGTGGCGATCGCGTTCGGCTGCGACCCGGTGGTCAGCTACAGCGCGACCGCGCCGCTACCCAGTGACATCGACGAATATCTGTTCGCCGGGTTCCTCCGCGGCGAGCGGGTGGAGATGGTCGACTGCCTGACCGTGCCGCTCCGGGTGCCGGCGCACGCCCAGGTGGTACTGGAGGGATATGTCGAGCCGGGCGAGCGTCACCCCGAGGGACCGTTCGGCGACCACACCGGTTTCTACACTCCGGTCGAGCCGTTCCCGGTGCTGCATGTCGAGTGCATGACGATGCAGCGCGATCCGGTGTACCAGTCGATCGTGACCAGCAAGCCGCCGCAGGAGGACGGTCCGATCGGGCACGCCACCGAACGGATCTTCCTGCCCCTGATCAAGATGCTGATCCCGGACATCGTCGACATGGCGATGCCCGAGCCGGGGGTGTTCCACAACTGCCTGATCGTGTCGATCGACAAGCGGTACCCGAAGCACGCGCAGAAGGTGATGAACGCGATCTGGGGCGCGCACCTGCTGTCGCTGACCAAGTTGATCGTGGTGGTAGACGCCGACTGCGATCCGCACGACTACCACGAGGTCGCCTTCCGCGCCTTCGGCAACGTCGACTACGCGCATGACCTGCTGCTCACCGAGGGTCCGGTCGATCACCTGGACCACGCGTCGTACCAGCAGTTCTGGGGTGGGAAGGCGGGCATCGACGCGACCCGCAAACTGCCGTCCGAGGGGTACCACCGGGGCTGGCCCGACCTCGCGGTGATGTCGCCCGAGGTGGTCGCGACCGTGGACCGACGCTGGAAGGAGTACGGACTCTCGTGAGCACGGAGGCCGCCGCCCGACCGAATCCGGTCCGGGCGTTCCTGCGCCTGGTGATGATCGAGCACTCGGTCTTCGCCCTACCGTTCGCGTACATCGCCGCGCTGACCGCGATGCGCTCGCTCGGTCCGCACGTCGACTGGCCGGTACTGCTCCTGGTCACGGTCGCGATGGTCGCCGCCCGGACGGTCGCGATGGCGGCGAACCGGATCATCGACCGGCACATTGACGCGCAGAACCCGCGTACCGCCAGCCGGGAACTCGTCACCGGCGTGGTGACCCTGCGCGGCGCCTGGCTGGGACTGCTGGTGTCGCTCGCGGTGTTCTTCGCCAGCGCCGCCGCGCTGAACCGACTCTGCCTGCTGCTGTCCCCGATCGCGCTGTTCTTCCTCGTCATCTACTCGTACGCGAAACGGTTCACCAACTATCCGCAGGTGTTCCTCGGGCTGGCGCAGGCGGTCGCCCCGCTCGGCGCCTGGATCGCGGTCACCGGGCACTGGTCGTGGTCGGCGTTCATCCTGGGACTCGCGGTCGGTACCTGGATCGGTGGCTTCGACTGCATCTACTGCTGCCAGGATCTCGAAGCGGACCGACGGATCGGTGTCGGTTCGGTGGCGGTACGGCACGGGATCGCCGGAGCCCTGCGCATCTCGTCGGTCACCCACGTGCTGACCATGCTGCTGTTCGCGTGGTTCGGGCTGCTGACCGGGTACGGGTGGCTGTGGTGGACGGGTCTGGTGCTGACCGCCGCGGTGTTCGTGTACGAACACGCGATCGTCAAGGCGGACGACCTGTCGCGGGTGAACCGGGCGTTCTTCACCGCGAACGGTGTGATCGGCATCGTGCTGTTCGGGTTCGCCCTCGCCGACCTGGTGATCCTTCAGGGGCTGCGGGCCTGAACACTAGGTCTCGCTCTTTTCGCTGCTCCTGCGCTTCTCCGCGAAGACGGTCTGCTAATAGGTGCATGAGTCAGTTGAGCTAGGAAATCGAGACACGCAGCTCGGGGCGTCCGATCCATGCCATCGAGGGGCGCCCCTTGTGGAGGCCCTGGGGCTTGAGGGGACATCGAGTGGATGACACCTTGTCCCGCTGCCGGAGGGTACGCTGTGTCCGACTCCTTGGGGGATGCCATGCTGACGCGCCTAGAGGTCGACGGCTTCAAGAATCTGTTAGGTCTACAGGTGGACTTCGGGGCCTTCACCTGCATCGCAGGGGAAAACGGCACCGGCAAATCCAATGTCTTCGACGCTATTCAGTTCCTCAGTCTGTTGTCTGACATGCCCATGATGGACGCCGCTCAGCATGTCAGGGGCGTCCACGGCGAGCGAGTTGGCGATCCACGCGACCTGTTCTGGAATGCTTACGAGTCAGAAAGGCGTCGGATTAGCTTCGCTGCCGAAATGATCGTTCCGCTCGAGGTTGAGGATGACTTCGGTCGTCCAGCTCGTCCGACTATATCATTTCTCCGGTATGAGTTGGAAATAGGTTATCAGCCCCCTGAGGGGATTGAACGCATCGGCAGATTGCGGCTTCTACGGGAAACGCTCCGTCACATCAATCAAGGGGACGCGGCATCGCACCTGCGATTTCCGCACAGCGCCGGACGGTTTCGAGCGGCCGTAGTACAGGGCCGGAGAAGCGGGATCGCCTTCATCTCGACCACTGAAGAGCATGGTGAGCCGGTAATTAGCATTCACCAAGACGGCGGAAGTCGTGGCAAACCGCGTCCTTCGGCGGCATCCAAGGCGCCAGGCACCGTCGTAAGCACGGTAACTGGTAGCGACGACCCGACAATCCTGGCGGCACGACGTGAAATGCAGTCGTGGAGGAGATTGGCGTTGGAGCCCTCGGCGTTGCGAGCGTCGGACCGCTTTGTTGATCCTCGCGTAATGGAGACGGACGGCAGGCACCTTGCGGGGGCGCTGTACCGAATAGCAACATCAGACCCTGGTGGGGATGCCGAGCGTGTGTACGCGCGGGTCGCGAATCGCCTTGCCGAGTTGGCTGGAGTATCGATTAGAGGAATCGAGGTCGTCGCCGACGACGTTCGTGAGCTTCTTACGATCTACCTGAGAGAGGCTTCTGGAATTCGCCTCCCTGCTCGAAGCCTCTCCGAGGGCACACTCCGGTTCCTTGCACTGTGTGTGCTTCTCGAAGACTCGACGATGAGGGGCTTGTACTGCATGGAGGAGCCTGAAAACGGTATACACCCCGCAAATCTGCCGTCGATGGTACGTCTGGTTCAAGACCTCGCTGTAGACGTGTCGGACGCACCGAGTCCCGATAATCCTTTTCGCCAAGTGATTATCAACACCCACTCGCCTGCGGTAGTTCAGCTCGTTGGCGCTGAGGATCTCCTGTTTGCCACGACGGCGTCGCTAAGGGCTCCGGACGGATCAATATCGAGAGCTCTTCGACTTCGCCCTCTTGAGGACACCTGGCGGGCGCAAGGCCTATTCAACGGGCTGGCCGTCACCAAGGCGGACATCCTTCCATACCTTGTTTCACCGCCCGGTGCGCAGCTCACCCTTGACTTGGACGCCGCCTGATGAATCGTGTCCTGTTCTTGGGTGAGGGTTCGAGCGATCAGGGCATAAAGGTCCACGTTCAAAGAATTGCGGACTCGTGCGGCATCGGCGTTGAGATTACTGCACCCGATGCTGAGATGCTCCCGATTCGGGACAAGACGGTATTCGGAAAGCTTCGAGCGGTACAAAAAATGGGTGGTCGTTACGACGTTGTGCTGATACATCGCGATGCAGATAGAGATGGGCGCGAGCGCCGACTCGCCGAGATCCGAGAGGCAGTCTATAGGGTAATGCCCAAAGTGTTGCATGCCGCGATCATCCCGATTCGCATGACGGAGGCCTGGCTCATACTTGATGAGCAGCTCATCCGCGATGTCGCAGGTAACCCCAATGGGCGCGTTCCACTTGATCTTCCATCCGTCCGGCAAGCGGAAAAAATCGCTGATCCGAAGGCCCTCCTCAAGGACCTGCTTGTCACAGCGTCAGAGTTGACCGGCAGGAAGCGAAGCTCCTTTCAATCAAGGTTTTCACATCATCGAAGACAGGTCCTGGAGCGCCTTGATCCTCATGGCCCGGTTCGACATCTAAAATCTTGGTGCGATTTCCATGACGACGTGCGACAGGTATTCGAGGCACTGATGGCATAAGAACCAGCATGAAATCGGTCGCCCGGTAGCCGACAACCTCGATCGTTCTGGTATCTGCCCGGAGGCCGAGCCTCGCGCGGTCAGCTAGATCACGCCATATAGTGCCGCAGGACCCGCTGCTTGCGACGATGTGGGGCAGAGTAGAGGGGTGCGTACACCCTGGGTCGTCGGAGTATCGGGCGCGTCGGGCACGCCGTACGCGGCGGCGGTGCTGCGCGGGTTGTTCGACGCCGGGCAGGCGGTGGACCTCGTCGTGTCGCGGGCGGCGCGGTTGACGATCCTTGACGAGACCGGAGGACCGTTCCGCGACGCGTACTGGAAAGACGACCTGGGCCTGTGGCTGGGTCGTGATCTGGCGGGGGCGGACATCCAGTACTGGCCGGCGGGTGATCTGGCGGCGGGACCGAGCAGCGGGTCGTATCCGGCGCTCGGCATGGTGGTGGTACCGGCGAGCACGGCTGCCTGCGCGGGCATCGCGATCGGGTTGTCGAAGGATCTGCTGCAGCGGGCGGCGGAGGTGAACCTGAAGGAGCGGCGGCGGGTGGTGGTGGTACCCCGCGAGACCCCGGTGACGCGTAGCCACCTGGAGCACTTGATCGCGTTGCACGACGCGGGGGCGGTGGTGTTGCCGGCGAGCCCGGGCTTCTACGCGGGCGGCGCGGACGGTTCGGCGCAGCGGTTGGTCGATTTCGTCGCGGGGAAGGTGCTGGACGCGATGGGTGTGCCGCACACGCTGTTCACGCGGTGGCGCGGCGAGTTGGGCGCGGGGCGGGGCTGACCTCAGGGCTCCTCGCGGGGTCCGTCGGACGGCTTTCTGGACTCGTCCGCGTCGGTCAACCCTTCGCCTTCCAGCAGCGCGCGCACTTCGGATTCGCGAAACCGGCGGTGACCGCCGGGGGTACGGATGCTGCCGATGCGTCCTGCGGCCGCCCACCTGGTGACGGTCTTGGGATCGACGCGGAACAGGGCAGCGACCTCCCCGGGCGTCAGTAGACGATCTCCAGTGTCCACGACCCCTCCTCACGTCGCGCAGGATGTTCGTACCGCGGCGCACTCGGGCCGAACCCCTCGCCAGGACGTACGACCAGTAAACACCGACTGCGGCGACCTGTCCCACAAAGATGAAAATTGAGGAGGTAAGCACCTTTTACGGCAATATAGTTTGCTGTGCTCGTCTCGTCGGGCCGCAGCGGCCCGGCAGTACGACTGGGCGGGTTAGGGTCACCGGGTGGATACGACCGATCGCCGACTCGTCGAGCTGTTGCGCACCAACGCCCGCCTGTCCTACGCCGAACTGGCGCGCCAGGTCGGGCTGTCGTCACCGGCGGTACACGAGCGGGTCGGCAAGCTGGAAGCCGCGGGCGTGATCCGGGCGTACCGGGCGGACGTCGCGCCGGAAAGCATCGGTCTCGGCGTCACCGCGATGATCGGCATCGTGCAGTCCAGCGACAGCGACATCGACCAGGTGCTCGCCTCGCTGCACGAGCAACCCGAGATCGAATCCTGCTACTTCCTCGCCGGTCAGGAATCGTTCCTGCTCAAGGTGCGGGTCGGCACGATCGCCGAACTCGAACAGTTGATTGTCCGGCTCAACCGCACGCCCGGCGTCGCGAGCACCCGCACCACGATCGCCCTGTCCACGAAGTGGGAGAACCGCCCGCAGCCGGTTCCCGAACCGGAAGCCGAGGCGTGATGGTCGCGCCCGCCCCGGTCGCGGTGGTCACCGGTGCCGGCAGCGGCATCGGGCTCGCGATCGCACGCGAACTGTCCAGCCGTGGATACCGGGTACTGCTCACCGACGTCGACAAGGCGCGCCTGGCTGAGGCTGCCGCCCCGCTGGGCGGCTGGGCGGAGCGGCTCGACGTACGCGACGGGGCGGCCTGCGCGGCGATCGCCGCGCAGGCCGCCGACCAGCCGGGCGGGCTCGCCCTGTGGGTGAACAACGCCGGCATCCTCGCGACCGGTCCGTCCTGGACCCACGGCGAGGACACCCGTCGACGGGTCGTCGAGGTCAATGCCCTGGGCGCGATGAACGGCACCCTCGCCGCGCTGGACGTGATGCGGTCCGCCGGGCGGGGCCACGTGATCAACATCGTGTCGCTGGCGGGGCTGATCGCCGCGCCGGGCGAAACCGTGTACGCCGCGAGCAAACACGCCCTGCTCGCGTTCAGCCTCGGTACCCTCGCCGACCTGCGGGCAGCCGGCGAACTCTCGGTACACATCTCCTGCCTGTGCCCCGACGGCGTGTGGTCGCCCATGCTGTACGACAAGCTGACCGACGACGGCGCGGCGGCATCGTTCACCGGCACCCTGCTACTTCCGGAACAGGTCGCCCGTCGCGTCGCGTGGCTCGCCGCACATCCCCGCCCGGTACTGGCGCTGCCCCGGTGGCGCGGCGCGCAGGTGCGCCTGCTCGCCGCGTTTCCCCGACTGTCGATCCCCGCCACCCGGCTCGTCCTCGGACTCGGTCGCGCCCGGCAACGCCGCTACGCCGCGCGTATCGCCGCAGGTCGCTGGCCGTGATGCTACGGTCGCCCGCATGGATCAGCTGGAGCGATGTCACGATCGCGACTGGGTGACCGAGGCAGTCGCCGCAGTCGAGGCTGACGCGAACCGGTCCGCCGACACCCACCTGCTGCCCTTTCCGTTGCCCGCCGAGTGGGGCGTCGACCTGTACCTGAAGGACGAGTCGGTCCACCCGACCGGCTCGCTCAAGCACCGGCTGGCCCGCTCGCTGTTCCTGTACGCGCTGTGCAACGGGTGGATCCGGCGCGGCACGCCGGTCGTCGAAGCGTCCTCCGGATCGACGGCGGTGTCCGAGGCGTACTTCGCGCGGATGCTCGGACTGCCGTTCATCGCGGTGATGCCCGCGTCCACGTCCGAGGAGAAGATCGCGCTCATCGAACACCACGGCGGCAAATGCCACCTGGTCGACGAGGCGTCGACCGTGGTGTCCACCGCGCGCGAACTCGCCGCCTCGCTCGGCGGTCATTTCATGGACCAGTTCACCTACGCCGAGCGGGCCACCGACTGGCGAGGCAACAACAACATCGCCGAATCGATCTTCCAGCAGATGGCGCTGGAACGGTACCCCGTGCCGGCCTGGATCGTCGTCGGCGCCGGCACCGGCGGAACCAGCGCCACCATCGGACGGTTCACCCGGTACCGCCGGTACCCGACGAAACTGTGTGTCGTCGACCCGGAAGACTCGGCGTTCTACCCGGCGTGGCGCGACGACGACTACCGGCTCACCACGCCACGGCCGTCCCGCATCGAGGGCATCGGGCGACCGGTCGTCGAGCCGTCGTTCCTGCCGTCCGTCGTGGACCGGATGATCCGGGTACCGGACGCCGGCTCGCTCGCCGTGATGCGCGAGGCGTCGGCTCGGCTGGGTCGGCGCGTCGGCGGCTCGACCGGTACCAATCTGTGGGGGGCGTTCGCCCTGGTCGCAGAGATGCGCGCGGCGGGTGAGCGGGGCTCGGTGGTGACCCTGCTGTGCGACGCGGGCGAGCGGTACGCGCACACGTACTACTCGGACGACTGGGTTGCCGCGCACGGCCTCGACCTCGCGCCACACACGGCGACCGTCCGGCACTTCTTCGCCACCGGAGAGTGGGCGGAACGGTGACGTCGCCTGGGTCACGCCTCACGTGGGCGGAAGAACGCCCGCCTCGGCGAGCCCGGGGTAGTGCAGGACGTATCCGTCGGCGTCGACGGTCAGGTCGGCGGTGAACGAACCGGACGAGTACCGGATCGAGCCGGGACCGAGCACCGTGTACGCCTGGGTCGCCCCGATCACGGCGAGGGATGGCACCACCACCCAGACCGCGAGGATGCTCCGGGTGGTACCGGGCTCGGCGTCGAGCAGACCGAGTCGGCGGATCGGCAGGGTGTTGGTCAGCGGCGAGTACCCGAGGTCCACGTCGAACGCCGACCCGAGTTCGTCCGGGTCCTCGCTGCCCGGCAGCGGTGCACGGGGATGACCCGCGGCGCGCAGCGCCGCGTCGAGATCGCCCTGTTCGCCCGCGGTGACCCGCCACCGACCGGCGGCGTGCTCCACCCGTACCTTCCGCAGAAAGCCCGCACCCTCGACGGTCGCCTCGAACCGCGCCGTCGCCCACCGGTCGTCGGTGGCCAGCTCGTATTCGCAGGTATACGGCACCGGGTCGGCGGCGAGCACCGTTCCGGTCGCACGCAGCCCCGCGCCGTCGTCGAACAGGACCTGTTCCGCCCCGGTCGTGTCCAACCGGCGCCACAACAGAGTCTTCGGGAACACCGACATGCCCCGACCCTAGACGGTGCCGCCCACCGACGCGGCGCACGTCGCATCGAAGACGGTCGGAACGGCGTCGGCGCGGTCAGCGGATGACGGGCAGCACCTCGACGTCCGAGCGACCGGTCGCCCGTTCCACGAACACGACCGGGTCGGCGACCTCGGCGAGCAGCGCGGCGGTGGCGCGCAGCGGTTCGCCGACCACCGGTCCGGGTACCGGCAGGTCCAGCGCCCGGGCAAGGTCGAGGTAGTGCACGACAGCCTCGAGCAGGGCGATGCGCAGCGCCTCACCGAAGGCGAGCACCGCGACACCGCCGTAGTCGATGGGTTGGTCGAGGCGGACGGAGCTCGCGACCTCGGTCGCCCGCGCGGCGGTCACCTCGAATTCGGCGACCAGGTCACTGGTGGACCGCTCGCGAGCCAGCGCGACCGCGCGGTCGCGGACGACGTCCGACATCGTGTGCGCGGGACCGTTGGGCGCGTTGAACATCGCGAGCAGCGCCGACGCGCCGGCGTGGGTCATCGGCGCGTCGGCGGCTGGACTCGTGGCGATGGTCGCGATCGCACCCGGGAAGGCGGAGTGATGGGCGTACACGTCGACCACCGCCCAGCCGGGCAGCCGCGTCGGCGCGGCCCACTGCTCGTCGGTCAACGACGACCCGACCCGGGCCCATGCTGCCCAGACGAGTCCGAGGTGGTCGAGAAGGCTCACGACGCCTCCAGGTCCCGGGGAGGAAGCAGGCAGGATCAGGGTACCTGCGGCGACCGGGGGCGCGCCGGACCGTGATCGTGGCGACGCGCACCGCGTGGCGAAGAGCCGGTCGAACGGCCGGGTCGTCCGCCGGTGCGTACCCCGTCGAGTCCACGACGCGGCGGTACCCGCGACCCGCCGCCCGACTCGCGTGCGCCGCCCGCCTTGCGCGACGGCGCCGCGTCGCGGAAGCCGCCCGCCTCGCGCGGCCGTACCGGCGTCCCGCTGGGCTCACGAGCCCCGGTCAACGACGCCAGTTCCGGGTCACCGGCGCGCACCGCGGTACGTTCCGCGACCACGCCCGCCTTCTCCAGCATCGAGAACACCGCCCGGCGCTGGCGCGGCAGTACCAGGGTGGCGACCGCGCCCGCCTCGCCCGCCCGCGCGGTACGCCCGGCACGGTGCAGATAGTCCTTCGCGTCGCGCGGCGGGTCGACGTGGACGACCAGCGACACCCCGTCGATGTGGATGCCGCGCGCCGCCACGTCGGTGGCGACCAGGACCGGGACGCGACCCTCGCGGAACTCGGCGAGGGTGCGGGTGCGTACCCGCTGGGTCTTGCCGCCGTGCAGCGCGCCCGCTCGCACACCCACCTCGGCGAACTGTTCGACCAGGCGGTCGACAGCCGCCTGGGTACGGGTGAACATGATGGTCCGTCCACGCCGCGCGGCGATCGACGCCAGTACCCGGAACTTGTCGGTCGGCGGAATCAGCAGCAGGTGGTGGTCCATCGTGGACACGGCGGCGCCGACCGGGTCGGTCGAATGGGTCACCGGGTCCGGCATGAACTGCTTCACCAGGGTGTCCACGTCGCCGTCCAGGGTCGCGGAGAACAGCAGCCGTTGGGCGTCGTCCGGGGTCTGCTCCAGCAGGGCGGTGACCTCCGGCAGGAAACCCATGTCCGCCATCTGGTCGGCTTCGTCGAGTACGGTCACCTCGACCCGGTCGAGCCGGCACTCGCCGCGCTCCACCAGGTCGCCGAGCCGCCCAGGTGTGGCGACGAGGACGTGTACACCGCGGCGCAGCGCGAGGATCTGCCGGTCGTACGGCACCCCGCCGACCGCCGTCGACACGAACACGCCGATCGCCTTGCCGAGCGGGCGCAACGCGTCGGCGACCTGCATCGCCAGTTCGCGGGTCGGTACCAGGACCAGGGCGCGCGGCTGCCGGGACGGGGCGGACCCACCCGCGACGCGTGCCAGGACCGGCAGCCCGAACGCCAGAGTCTTGCCGGAGCCGGTCCGACCACGACCGAGGACGTCCCGCCCCGCCAGCGCGTCGGGAATGGTCGCCGTCTGGATCGGGAACGGCGTGTCGATGCCGGTCCGGCTCAGCGCCCGTACCAGCGACCGGGGCACGCCGAGGTCGGCGAAGCCGGGCGTGTGCGCCGCCGCGCCGTCGGCGGTCGGGTTGGCGCCTGCGACGGCGCCGTCGGCGATCGCGTGGGTGTCCGCGCCGTCGGCGGTCACGTTCGGGGTGGCCGCGTCAGCGACAGGGGCGGTGGGGGTGTCGAGGACCGAGGGAAACGATTCGATGGCAGCAAGCGACGTCAAGAGGAACCTTCCAGCAGGGGCGCGTCCGCGTCCGGCTGGTGAACCCCGGAAAGACGCCTTCAGATGGCGCTGATGCGCCAAACCGCTCAAGTGTACGGCGTGCGTCGCGAGCGCCCAATCGCTGTTGACCACAGTGGGCGGGGTCACGGCAGGATGACGGCATGGCCATCGACAACCCCCTCACCGTGTACCGGCTCGACGACCTGCGTGCCCGGCGCAGCATGAAGTGGCAGACGTACGAACCGGACGTGCTTCCGCTGTGGGTCGCCGAGATGGACACCCCGCTGGCTCCGCCGATCCGCGACGCCCTGGTACGGGCTGTCGAGGGTGGCGACACCGGGTACGCGTACCAGGGCGGGCTCGCCGAGGCGTGGGCGAAGTTCTCGGCGGACCGCTTCGGCTGGGCCCCGGACCCGGCGTCCGCCTCGCTCGTCCCCGACGTGATGCGGGGCATCGTCGAGGTACTCAAGGTCGTGACCGAGCCGGGAGACGCGGTCGTGGTCAACACCCCGGCGTACCCCCCGTTCTTCGCCTTCCTCAGCCAGGCGGGTCGCCGCGTGGTGGAGAGCCCCCTGGCCCCGGACGAGCGGCGCGGGTACGTGCTGGACTTCGCGCGGCTGGAACGCGACTTCGCCGCCGGCGCTCGCGCCTACCTGGTGTGCAACCCGCACAACCCCACCGGTACCATCCTCACCCGCGCCGAACTGGTGCAGATCGCCACCCTCGCGGAGCGGTACGACGTCCGGGTCCTGGTCGACGAGATCCACTCGCCGCTGACCTACCCCGGTGTCCGGCACGTACCGTTCCTGTCGCTCGCCGACGAGGCACCCGCCGCCGCGCGGGGGTTCGCGTTCGTGTCCGCGTCGAAGGCGTGGAACCTGCCCGGGCTCAAGACGGCGCTGAGTGTCGCCGGTCCGGCTGCCCAGGTCGACCATGCCCGGGTACCGAACGAGGTGCGGCTCGGCGCCGGGCTGTTCGGCGTGATCGCGGCGGAGGTGGCGCTGCGCGACGGCGTACCGTGGCTCGACGCGCTTTGCGCCGGACTCGACGCGAACCGGAGGCTGCTCACCGCCCTGCTCGCGGAGCACCTGCCGGGCGTGCGGTACCGCGAGCCGGACGGTACGTACCTGGCGTGGCTGGACTGTCGCGGGCTCGGGCTGGGTGACGACCCGGCAGAGACGTTCCTGCGGCGGGGGCGGGTCGCGGTCAATTCCGGTCCGACGTTCGGCGCCCCCGGACACGGTTTCGTCCGGCTGAACCTCGCCACCGCCCCCGAGTTGTTGACCGAGGGGGTACGCCGGATGGCGGCGGCGGTCGGCTGACGTCACCCCGCAGGCGCCGCAGGCGCGCCGCCGCTCGAGGGCGGGCTCACCCAGGGCGTGCCGACCCGCCCGGTTGGGCACCGACCCGCGACTTGGACCGACCCGCCGGTTGGGCACCGACCCGCCGGTTGGGTGCCGAACCCGCCCGATGGGCGTGCCGACCGGTCGGCGGGCGTGCCGACCCGGTCAGCCCGGTCACCGCCGGTCAGCCGCTGAAGAAGCTGGCGAGCAGTCGGGTGAACGAGTCGCCGGCGAAGATCGCGACGGCGAGTCCACCGATGACGAGCACACCGAGTCCGATCAGCAGCGCGATCATGATCCGGGTACCGTCCGACGGCGTCTCCGGGATATCGGGTCGCCCCTGCGCGAGGATGTGCCCGGTCAACGAGCCGGACACCTCGGGTCCGGACGGTGGTTCCATGCCCGGCGGGTACGGCTGGCTGCCGCCTCGTCGCTGAGCGGGCGGGTCGGCGGGGCTGGGCCACGACGGCTGTTCGACCAGCGTGGACCGCCAGTCGGGGCGAACCTGTGCGCCTCCCGTCGGCGCCTCGCCCGGCGATGCCGGCTGCCACACCGGCCGTCGCGGCGCTCGCTCCGCGTCCCCCGGCGAGGTCGATCGTCCCGCGTACGGGTCACCCGGCGAGGCTCCGGCACCCGCGTACGGGTCGGCGGGCGCGGTCGGCGCACCCGGGTACTGACCGGCAGCCGTGCCCGCCGCCCTGCCTGCGCCGTACTCGGTGGGCGTGCCGCCACGGGGTGTCGCCGCCCAGTCGGGCGGCGGGGCGACCTGGGTACCGGGGGTAGCCACGCCACGGACACCGCCCACGACCGGCGGCGGTGGCGGGAACGGCGGCGGCGTCGGCGTCGGACCCGGCGGGGTCGGCTGCGGCGGGGTCGGCTGCGGCGGGGTCGGCGGAGGCGGCGTCGGCGGGTACGGCGTCGGCTCCGGGTACGGGTCCGGCATCGGCGGACGCGGAGTGGGCGTCGGCGGCTGAGGTACCGGGCTCGGCTCCGGGAACGGGGGGCTGGGCTGCGGGATCGGTGGCGGCAGCGGCCCAGGGCTGGGCGGCGGCGGCTCCACGGGATGCGGTGGTTCCACCGGCTTGCGCGGTTCCGCGGGCTCGGGCGGTTCCGGCGGCTGCGGTGGCTCGACCGGCTGCGGCGGTTCGGCGGGCTCCGGTGGTTCGACCGGTTCCCGGCTGGTCGTGGCGCGGTAGGTGCCCGGCGTCGGGGTACCGATCGGGGGTGCGCCCGCCAGGTCAGCCGCCGTGAGGCGGGCGGAGCCGGGGACGCTCGCCGACGCGCGGGTGACCTGCCGCTCGGCGGGTTCGGGCACGGGGTCGGCTGGCGGCTGCTCGGACGTCCAGCCGGGCGATTCCGTCGACTCCCACCGCGACGGCGTGTCGGCTGGCGGCGTGGACGCCCACGCCGGGGTGTCGGCGGGCGGCGCGGAACCCCACGCGGACGCCGTCTCGGGTGCCGGCTCCGAGCCCCATGTCGACGGCGTCTCCGCTGACGGCTCCGATTCCCACGGCGAGCGGGTGTCGGAAGGCGGCGCGGACGCCCAGGCGGGCGCGTCAGCGGGCGAGGTCGGGAACGCGGCGGACGCCGACGGTTCCTCGCTTGCCGACGCCATCGGCGACCAGGACAGACTTGGGGCTGAGAACCCGCTGGGCGAGCGCGGTTCGTCGGTGCCGGGTTCGACGTCGGGCGACACCTGTACCGACAGCGCCGCCTGACCCGCGATCCGCCGTGGCAGCGGCGGCACGTCGGCGGGCTGGATCGGGTCCGGTACCGGCGCCTCCTCGCCTGTCCTCGGCGGCGCGAAGTCCGACGGGGCGTCGCCCGCTGGCGCGAACGGGTCGCCAGCGCTCGAACCCTCGTCTGCGGTCGCCTGCCCGAATGCCGACCAGGACCCGCCGGATCCCGCTGCGTCCGCCCACTCGATCCGGGGCGTACCGGTGTCCGGTGCCCGCCAGTCGTCGGACGCCGAACGCCTGGGCAGCGCGAACCCGCCGTCGGACGGGTCAGCGTGGGCAGCCGACCACGGAACGTCCACAGCGTCGGGTGCGCCGAACGACCGCTCGTCGGCGGGCGACGGCGGTTCGGTCGCCGGTACCCCGAACGCGGAGCGCGGGAACGGGGACTCGTCGCCGCCGGGCTCACGCTCGCCGAACGACGGTTCCGCTGCCGGGCTGTCGAACGCGCCGGCGCGGTAGGTGCGGGAGCCGGACCGGTACGCGCTCGCGTCGACGGGCGCGGATGTCGATGTGGGGGCGGTGGCTCGACCGACTGCCGAGGCCGGGCTGTCCGGACCGGTGGTATCGCCGAACGAGGATTCCGGGGTCGTGTACGCCGGGTCCGCGTCGGTGGGTGCCGGCGAGATCGGCGCGGGGCTGGTGGGCGCACCCGGGGTGTACGCCGGGCTGGTGGGCGCGGCTGCCGGCGGCGTGGCGATCTGGGACGGTACCGGTACCGAGGCGCGCGCCCGGTAGCGGGCGACCTCGCCTACGGTGTCGCCGGCTCCGGTGTGCTCCGCGCCGAGAGCGCCGCAAGCTGGGCAGAACCGGGTCGACGTGGTCCACGGCTCGCCGCACGACGGGCACCGCCGCCCCTGCTCATCCATCACTGCCTCCCACCGTCACCGCCACTCCGGGCTCGGCTGCCGCCAGGTTCACCGTGCCACATCTTTCCGCATGAACCCAGCAGCGTGGCGAGGCGCAAGCGGTTGCGTGCGTACCGCATTCGATCAGCGACTCTGGGTCGTCGGCTCGCGAGTCGGCGTCAGCCGGCGCTGCCGGACGGGTCCGTCGCCGGGGTCTGGGTTGCCGCTTGCTGCGACGGTGACGTCGAGGCGCTGTCCGACGGAGACGCCGACGAGACGCTCGGTGACGGTGAGGTCGGTGACGGTGAGGTCGGGGTAGGCGTCGGAGTGGTCGACGACGGTGGAGTGGTCGGCGGCGTGGTGGGTGTCGTCGTCGGGGTGGGCGTCGGTGTCGGCGACTTCGACGGGGTCGGCGTCGGCGTGCCGCCGCCGTGGTTGCCGGGGTGACCGGTCGGACCGGTGTGCGGTGCCGGTACCGCCGGGACGACCCGCGTCGCGCCGAAGAACTCCGACCACCAGATCGGGGAGATCTTGACGACGTCGCCGGTGGTCGGGGCGTGGACCATCTTCCCGTCGCCGAGGTAGATGGCGACGTGGTGGATGGTGTGCCAGTCGTTGCGGTCGGTGGCGAAGAACAGCAGGTCGCCGGGGAGCAGCTTGCTGACGTCCGGTACCGGTGTGGTCTCGTGCTGCTGCTCGTTCGCGATCCGGGGCAGGTCGACTCCGACGGAGTGGTACGACGCCCAGGTCAGACCGGAGCAGTCGTAGGTGTCGGGTCCCTCGGTCGCCCACACGTACGGCTTACCGAGCTGCCGGAGCGCGAACTGGACCGCGGCGAGCGCTTTCGGGTTCGGCGCGAGACCGTCGACGTTCGTGCCCACCCCGAGCTTGCCGGCGAGGCTCTGGTCGTACCGTTCGCGTTCGGCTTCGGCGGCGGCGAGTTGTTGCCGGTTGCGGGTACGCAGGTCGGTCAGCGCCGCGCTGCGCTTGTCGAAGGTGGCGCGCAACGTGTCGCGTTGCGCGGTGACGTTGGTCTCGTTGGCGCTCGCCGTCTGGTACGCGGAGCGGGTGAGCTCCTCCTGTTGGCGGGCTCTCGCCAGTGCCCGTCCGAGCGCGTCGGCGCCGTCGGGTCCGCTGAGGTCCGGACCGGTCAGACCGGGCGCGAGCACGCCGAGTTCGTGCAGTTCGCTGGCGTACGAGCCGAAGGGTCCCAGGGCGGTCGCGGCTTTGTACGCCTCGTCCGCGGCAGCCTTGGCGCGCGCCGTGAGGTCCTGTACCTGGGCGAGCGCCTGCTGCCACGCCTGGTAGCTGCGTTGTGCGGCGTCATGCGCCCGCGCCACGTCCGCGTCGCGCTGTTTGAGCTGTTCGCCGAGGAGTTCGACGGCAGCCTGCTCGGCGGCGATCTGCTGGGCGAGTGGACCGACGACCGGCGGGTTGGGCGCCGCGACGCTGGTACCGCCTGAGCCTGGCAGGGCGATCGCTCCGGAGGCGATCGGCGGGGCTCCGTCGTCGGGTACCGCCCCCGCGCCGACCGGGTCGGCGTATCCCGGCGCGGCCAGCACGACGGAGAGACCTGCCGCGGCGAGAGCCGTCCACGCCAGGGGCCGGCGAACGTGCGCGACCTGTCCATCGTGTCGTCTGCCCTGGGCTGTGCGCCGCCTGCGGTTGCTCATCCCACCGTCCACGCTCACGACACCGACGACGCGGATCACGTCGTCGGTGAATGTCTTTGGTTCATCGAATGTCGTACCTCAGACTGGCTGAGATGTCACTAGGAACCCGATAACCGGATGATGGAGAGGCACAGAACGTTAGCTGACGAACACTCCTATACGCGGCGATTCGGGCGGCCGATCCTCCGTCCGAGGGCGTGAAGGGACGCCCTGACCGGGGCGGCGCCGCCGGACCGACGTACCCTCGGCTGGGTACGAGCAGGAGGGACGAGGCGTGGACGCTGGACTCAAGCGCGAACTCGAGCAGAAGGTGTACGCCGGGGAGCGGCTGACCCGCGAGGACGGTATCGCCCTGTACGAGTCCGACGACCTTGCCTGGCTCGGTCGGCTGGCGCACCACGTCCGTACCGAGAAGAACGGCGACCGGGTGATGTTCAACGTCAACCGGCACCTGAACCTCACCAATGTGTGCTCGGCGTCGTGCGCGTACTGCTCGTTCCAGCGCAAGCCGGGGGAGAAGGACGCCTACACGATGCGGATCGACGAGGCGGTCCGCAAGGCCAAGGAGATGGAGGACGAGCAGCTCACCGAGCTGCACATCGTCAACGGCCTGCACCCGACGCTGCCGTGGCGCTACTACCCGAAGGTGCTGCGCGAGCTGAAGGCGGCGCTGCCGAAGGTCAAGCTCAAGTGCTTCACCGCCACCGAGGTTCAGTGGTTCGAGAAGATCAGCGGCCTGAGCGCCGACGAGATCCTCGACGAGCTGATGGACGCCGGCCTGGAGTCGCTGACCGGCGGCGGCGCGGAGATCTTCGACTGGGAGGTCCGGCAGCACATCGTCGACCACGCCTGCCACTGGGAGGACTGGTCGCGGATCCACCGGCTGGCCCACTCGAAGGGCATGAAGACCCCGTCCACGATGCTCTACGGCCACATCGAGGAGCCCCGGCACCGGGTCGACCACGTGCTGCGGTTGCGCGAGCTGCAGGACGAGACCGGCGGCTTCCAGGTCTTCATCCCGCTGCGGTACCAGCACGACTTCGTCGACTCCAAGGACGGCAAGATCCGTAACCGGCTCCAGGCGCAGACCACGATGGCCTCTCCGGCCGAGTCGCTGAAGACCTTCGCCGTCTCCCGGCTGCTCTTCGACAACGTCCCGCACGTCAAGTGCTTCTGGGTGATGCACGGGCTTTCGGTGGCCCAGCTCTCCCTGAACTTCGGGGTGGACGACCTGGACGGCTCGGTCGTGGAATACAAGATCACCCACGACGCCGACTCGTACGGCACGCCGAACACCATGCACCGCGAGGACCTGCTCAACCTGATCTGGGACGCCGGCTTCCAGCCGGTCGAGCGCAACACGCGGTACGACGTGGTCCGCGAGTACGACCGGCCGGTGTCGTTGGCGGAACGCCGCAGCGAGCCCCAGCAGGTGTGGGCCTGAGCGGGCGCACCGGCGCGTGGCATGTCCGGGCGTAGGGCGTACCCTGCGT
>DASUXA010000082.1:0-77230 GCA_036378155.1 Micromonosporaceae bacterium
CGTGGTCCGAACCGGCGCGCCGGTTCGGACCACGACCACCACCCGGACCGTGGACCGGGTTGGGCGGTTCGCGGTCAGCGGGCTGCCAGCGCGTGCGGGGCGGGCCCACGGTGCGGTGCGACGGGGCTACCGTCCGGCAGCAGTTCGCCGGTGTCCTCGAAGAGGATCACGCCGTTGCACAGCAGGCTCCACCCTTGCTCCGGGAACGACGCGACGATCCGTGCCGCGTCCCGATCGACGGCGTCGGAGCTGGGGCAGGGGGGTTGGTGCTGACACATCAGGGGTCTCCGTGCTGTTCAGGTCCGCGGGGGGTACTGCGGGTTGCGCCCGACCATGTGGGATCGATCACATGGTCGTTGGTGAACGTTAGCAAGCCGTACCGCGCGGATTCGAGCAGAACGGCGATGCGCTCGGCAGAATGGGCCGTTCGGACGATCCCCCCTCGGGTCCGGGTGCCGATCCGATCCTGAACCGCCGTCGGCGTACCGGGGTGGACCCGAGGGTGCGTCGCGGGTCAGCCGCGACGGTGCGCGGGTCACACCTGCCCGAACACCGCCGACAGCAGCACCTCGTTGATGTCGAAGGCGTCCTTGGAGGAGAACGACTCGGTGTTGGTCAGGGCGGAGATCTGCTGCAGGACGGAGAAGTCCGCCTGGTCGCCGTAGCCGACCGTGACCACCGGTACCGCCCGGTTGCCGTCCGCGCCGTTCTGCTTCAACTGGTTCTTCAACTGGTCGAGCGTGAGCCCGCCGCCGGGCTTCTCGTTCTTGCCGTCGGTGAGCAGTACCACCAGGTTGGTCGCGCCGGCGACGAAGTTGTCCATGACCGCCTTCTGCGCGGCGGCGACCGTGTCGTACAGCCCGGTGTCCCCGCGGGCGTGCAGCGAGGCGATGCCGGACAGCAGCGCCTGTTTGCGGGTCGTCGACCCGACCCGATCGCCGAGCCGCCCGATCGGTACCACCTGCCGGTAGTCCTTGCCGTTGTCCTGGTTCGTGGAGAATGCCCACAGTCCGACGCGCGCGTCGTCGCCGAACAGCTTGATGGCGTTGCTGGCGGCGTCCTGCGCGAGCGCGAGGCGCGACTTGCCGGTGCCCGGTACGGTCTGCGCCATCGACCCGGACACGTCGAGCACCAGCAGCATGTTCGTGGGCCGGGTCAGCGCGGTCCAGGTCGCCAGGCTCTGCTTGACCGACTCCGGCAGCAGCACCGCCCGGGGCAGGGTGGGCACCTGCGGGGAGAAGCCGTTCGCTTCGGTGAGGTCCTTGCCGGGGTTGCGGTTGGAGTCACGGAACCCGGCGCTGAGGAACGCCGCCCGCCCCTGGCTGCCGCGCGCGAACTCCAGGAACGCGCTCGCCGCCGCCTTGCGCTGCGGGTTCGACCACGGGGCGTTGAGCACCAGGTACGGGTGGTCGGCGTCCGCGCTGCCGCTGGTCGGGTACACCGCGACCAGCGGCTCCTTCGGGTTGTTCAGGTTGTAGGCGACCAGGTCCTGCTCGAGCGCGGGGAACGCGGACAGGTACTGCAAGGCGCTGTCCTTGCCCTGGGCGTCCTGCTTGGCGAACGTGGACAGGATCTTGCCGGTGCTGTCCTGGTAGTCGCCGCGGCTCATCACCTGCTTCAGCCGCAGCACCGCGCTGCGCTCCTCGGGGGTGATCTCGCCGTCGTCGTTGTGGTCGAGCATCGACATCAGGGCCAGCAACCCGGCGGTCGACTTGTTCGGATCGGTCATGCCGAACTTGAACTCGCCCCACGGCTTGCCGTAGGTGCTCCAGTTGGTCCCGGACAGCACGGTCGACCAGTCGATCGGCTTTTTCGGCCAGCCGAGTGCCGTCGCCATGTCCTTCGGCATCCCGATGACGACCGGGGTACGGGCGAGGCTGGGCTGCCGGTCGGGCATCATCCGCTCGGCGTCGCTGTCGGCCGACGCCTGCCGGATCCACACGCTGGATTCCGGTACCCACACGTCGGGCGGGGTGCCGTTGGTCTTGGGATCCCAGTCGTTGCCCAGGGCCTGCGCCATCACGGCGGAGTCCTTGGCTTCGATCTCCACCGACGCGCACACGCCGTTGACGGACGGCTCGGTGTCCTCCCACTGCCGACCCAGCGAGTCGAGGATCGGGTAGATGCTCGGCGAGGCGATGATGGTGGCCTTGACCGATCCGGAACACGTCGAGCGGATGAGGTATGCGTAGCCGACGCCGATGCCGGACAGCACCAGCGCGGTCACGCTGACCACGATGATCCAGGGTGCGATTTTCAGCTTCTTGCGACGACCGCCGCGCCGGTGCGACCGCACGTTGGCTGGACGGCCGTACGCCATGGTGATGCCTCCGGGACGCGGGGGGACGACTCCTGGGTCCGGGACAGTGTAGGCGGTCGTCAAGCGGGGCAGCCTCGGCCGGCGGGCCGGTCTGGGCGCTCGGGGCTGGCACAATCGCGCCGTGACGGTCCGACCGATCCGGCTGCTCGGCGATCCGGTGCTGCGTACCCCTGCCGAGCCCGTAACCAGCTTCGATGCGGCGCTGCACAGTTTGGTCGACGATCTGATGGACACCCTGACGCGGGTACCGGGGCGGGCGGGGGTGGCGGCGCCGCAGATCGGGGTCGGCCTGCGGGTGTTCGTGTTCTCCGCGGGCGGCGTCACCGGTCACCTGGTGAATCCGGAGGTGACGGTGTCGGAGGAGAGCCAGGAGGGGGAGGAGGCGTGCCTGTCGGTACCGGGTCTGGGGTTCGCCACCCGCCGGGCGGCGCACGCCGTGGCGACGGGTTTCGACCGGTACGGCGAGCCGGTCACGGTGTCCGGCTCCGGATTTCTGGCGCGCGCGTTGCAGCACGAGGCGGATCACCTGGACGGGCGGCTGTACCTGGATCGGCTGACCGGTGACGTGCGCCGGCAGGCGCTGCGGGCGGTGCGTGCCGCGAGTTGGGCGAACCGTCCGCGCTGACGCGACGCCCCTCACCTAGCTTCCTAGGATGCTCTTAGCGGTTGTGACCCACGCCAGCACAAGAGGGGAGAGGCAGCGAAAACAAGATCAACCCAGCGGTCGGAGGACCGCGACGTTCAGAGACCGCGACGACGGCGCAGAGCCACACCCGCCAGACCGACGACCAGGAACACGGTCATCAGGCAGCAGAACGCTTTGACGATCATTTCAGCCTCCGGATATCCGCCCGGTGAGCGTAGCCCGGCGACGTATCGTCGCTGATGTGCGGCTCGCGACATTCAACCTGATGCATGGCCGGTCGTTGTCCGACGGGCTGGTGGATCATGCTCGGGTACGACTGGCCGTCGCCGCGCTGGACGCCGACGTGCTGGCTCTGCAGGAGGTGGACCAGAACCAGCCGCGCAGCGGACATGTGGACCTGACCAGGGTCGCCGCGCAGGCGATGGGGGTCGCCGACGACGGGCACCGGTTCGCGGCGACCCTGATCGGTATCCCGGGCGAGGAGTACCGGCGGGCGCAGCACGACGACGAGCCGGACGGCGAGCCCCGGTACGGGGTGGGTCTGGTCAGCCGGTACCCGGTGCTGTCGTGGCATGTCACGCCGCTGTCGCACGCGCCGGTACGGTCGCCGGTGTACACGCCGGGTCCGGGTGGCGGGCTGGTGTGGCTGCGGGACGAGCCGCGGGTGCTGTTGGCGGCGGTGGTCCAGGCGCCGCTGGGTCCGATGACGGTGGCGACGACGCATCTGTCGTTCGTACCGGGGTGGAACGTGCGGCAGTTGCGTCAGGCGTGCCGCGCCCTGATGGTGTTGCCCGAGCCGCGGGTGCTGCTGGGCGACCTGAACATCCCGTCGTGGACGGTACGGGGGGTGACCCGGTGGCGAGCGCTGGGGGAGGTCGCAACGTACCCGTCGTACCAGCCTCGGGTCCAGCTCGACCACGCGTTGGCGTACCCGCGGCGTGGGCTGCCGTCGGTGCGTGGGGTGTCCACGCCGCGGGTACCGGTGTCGGACCATCTGCCGCTGGTGATCGAGCTGGGCTGAGGTACCTTTGCGGTCCGGCGCGCGCCGGGCGGGTCAGACGGTGGTGACGACCTCGTCGTAGTCCAGCCTCGGGCTGCGGGCGAACCACGCGTTCTCGCCGGGCTTGCCGATGTTGACCACGGCGAGCACCTTGTGGGTACCGTCCGGGAAGAACTCGGCGTTGATCCCGTCGGCGTCGAACCCGGTCATCGGGCCGGCGGCGAGCCCGGCGGCGCGGACGCCGATGATGAAGTAGCCGACCTGCAGGGTGGCGTTGAACCGGGCGGTTCGCTCCCGGCCGGCGGGGTTGTCGACGAACAGGTCGCGGGCGTCGGGGCGGTGCGGGAAGACCTTGGGCAGTTCGTCGTGGAAGTCGACGTCGGCGGCGAGGACGGCGACCAGCGGCGCGGTGCGGGTCTTGTCCTTGTTGCCGGGGGACATGTGGGCGACCAGCCGGGCGCGGGCTTCGGCCGAGCGGACCAGCACGATCCGCAGCGGTTGGATGTTCATCGAGGTGGGTGCCCACTTGATCAGGTCGTACACGGCGCGGATCTGCTCGTCGGTCACCGGTTCGTCGGTGAAGGTGTTGGCGGTGCGGGCTTCGCGGAACAGCAGGTCCTGGACCTCGTCGGGTAGGGCGATGTGGTCGTGGGTCGCTGTTGTGACGGTCAACGGTGCTCCTCGACTGGTTGAGGCCCCCAGGAGGGATCTGGAGGCATGCCTACGGTTCAGCTGAACCGTAGGCATGCCTCCGTTATTTCGCAGCGTCGAGTGACATGGTTAACGAGGCGCCGAGCGGGTCGGGGTACCGGGGCGTCGACGGGCGGGGGTCAGCTGCGGGAGCAGCGCGGCCGGCCGAGCGCGATCATCGCTTGCTGCGCCTGGTCGGGGGTGAGGGCGGGGCAGGGCAGGTCGTGGGCGGCGCCGGGGCGCAGGGCGTCGAGCATGAGGGCCTGGTACCGGCGCCAGGTGTCCGGCGCGATGTCGCGGGTGGCGCGGATGACCTGGGCGGTACCCCAGATGAGCAGGGTGAGGTCTTCGGGTTCGACGTCGGGTCGTACCACGCCGTCGTCCTGGGCGCGGCGCAGTAGGCGGGCGACGAGTTCGGCGGAGCGGCGTTTGCTGGCTTCGGCTGCCTGGGCGCGGGGCAGGCTCATTCCGACGAGGTCGTTGAAGCCGAGGTCGTCGGCTTGCAGTTCGCCGACTCGGGTGAGGTAGTGCACCAGGGCGGCCCAGGAGTCGGGCATGTCGGCGGCTTGGCGGGCGGCGTCGCACGCGGCGGCGAGCCGGTCGGCGAACAGGGCGTCGATGAGGTCTTCGCGGGTGGGGAAGCGCCGGTACAGGGTGCCGATGCTGACGGCGGCCTGGCGGGCGACTTCTTCGAGGGGCGCGTCGAGGCCGCGGCTGGCGAAGACGGTACGGGCGGCGGTGAGCAGTAGGTCGCGGTTGCGTCGCGCGTCGCGACGCAACGGTCGGGTCGCGTCGGCGGCGGTGCTGCTCATGCCGCTCATGCTAGCTCCGCGGCGCACGGGTACCGGTCCCGTCGAGCCGCCGCCGTAGGTGGGGTCGGGTGCGCAACGATCGCGGGCGGGCGCGGTGCCGGTGGCGGGTCAGAGCAGGTCGCCGGCCCAGTCGGCGAGTTGGGTGACCAGGTCGCGGACGCGGTGCAGGGTCTGTTCGGCGGTTTCGACGGCGGCGTACTGCGGGTGGCCCTGCCAGCCGCGGATGCAGCGGGCCAGCACTCCGGGGGCGTACCAGGCGTATTTGGCGATGCCTGCGGCGGCGATGGCGCGGCGGGCGGTGTCGGTTGGTCCAGTCCATCCGCCGTCGCGCAGTCCGGCGAGGTACCCGTCGGTGACGGCGGTGGTGATGTCGGGCAGCAGGGCGGCGTCGACGAGTCCGTCGGTGACGCTGTCGACGATGAGGTTGGCGGGGTCCTCGCCGAGCGCGCCGTCGCCGACGAACGCCCAGTCCAGCAGGATGGTGGTGGCGCCGGCTTCGATCAGGTTGGTGGGCCACACGTCGAGGTGGCACAGGGTGCGTGGCGCGGTACGGGTGGCGGCCAGGGCGCGGTCGCGGTGCTGCCACAGGTCGCGCAGCCGCTGTCGGACGGTGCCGGGCCAGAGGGTGGCGAGTGGGTGGTCCCAGTGGGTGTCGTCGAGGGTGACTCTGCTGGCGGGGCCGAAGGTCAGGTACTGGGATAGCCAGTCGCGGGACAGCCAGGGCAGGTCGGGGATGCGGTCGACCCAGCGGGCCTGGGCGGCGCCGAGCTGGTGGGCGAAGTGCTGCAGGCGTGGTATCGGCCAGGCGGTGCCGGGTGTGCCGGTGGCGTCGGCGAGCCACAGTTCGACGGCGCCGTCGTCGCGCTGGTGGTGGGCGAGCAGGGTGGGGGGTTGGATGCCGGCGTCGGCGTAGGCGGTGGCGGCGAAGCCGGTGGTGTACGCGGTGGCTTCGCGGTGCCAGTAGTTCCAGTGGGTGGGGTTGTCGCTGGTCTGCCAGACGGGGGAGCCGACGGGTTCGGTGGCGGGTGGGCGGGCGATTTTGAGGATGGCGGTGCCGTGGGGGCCGTGTACCCGGTAGACGCCGCCGGTGGCGGCGTTGCCCTGGTTGTGGGTGAGGGTGTCGACGGCGTCGATGTGTCCGCCGATGGCGGCGGGTGGGTGGTCGGACAGCGGTCGGGTGTCGGCGGGTGTGGGCTGCATCGGGTCCTTCCGCGACGGGTGGACGCCGGTCATGGTAGGTCGCGGGAGGATTCGACCGCGAGGACGATTCTGCGCAGTAGGTCGGCGAGGGTGTGTTTCTCCTGGTCGGTGAGGACGGACAGCAGTCGGGCGTCGCCGCGGTCTTCGTCGTTGGCGTGGTGTTCGAACGCGTGGTGGCCGGACAGGGGTTAGTTGGACGTGGACGCGGCGGCGGAGTCGGCCGGGTCGTGACGTCAGGGACGCGGCTGGGGACCTGTGCTAATCGGCGAGCCGACCGGCACCCACGACAGATTCGATAATCGACATTATGTCAAGTGACCGCCGTCGGGTAGGTCCCCCGGCGTGCGGTTGCTCGGGTTGCCTGGGGGTTGGCGCGTCCGTGGCGGACGCGCCAACCCCGACCGGGTTCGTCAGCCGGCCCGGTCGGCGACCGGCTGCGCGGTGTCCGGGGTGCGCTGCGCCGGTACCGTGGCGCCGGGCAGCGCGGCCAGGAACTGGTCGAACTCGTCGCGCCAGTACCGGTGCACGTTCAGCCGGGTCGGCTTCGCCCGCCCCGGGAACTGCAGGTACACCTTGCTCCACACCGACCCGCGTACCGCGCCGGTCAGCGGCGCCGCCTCGCACGCGAACGACGCGACGACGTCGCCGGGCCGGTTGGTGAACCGGTTGGCGCGGTTGACGACCACCGACGTGTTGGTCAGGGTCAGGAAGTACACCTCGCGGGTCAGGGCGACTGCGAGGCCGACGAAAGGGATCTCGTCGAACAGCGCGTTGAGCCACGGGCTGGGCCCGGTCTCACAGTGGATGCACGCCAGGAACGTCTCCCCGGGCGGCGCGACGGCCGACAGTTTCTCGATGACCTGCGCCTTCTGCTTTGCGCGGCGAATCGCCATGAACCATCCGTTTCTGCGGTACCTCACCGCATCCGTCGCGGTGAAACGCGAGGCACGCTAGCAGGGTTGGCGCGGTCCCACTGCCCCGCCGACGCTCCGACCTGGACGGTTCAGGTGTTCATCCCGGCGGTGTACTGCCCGGCGCCTGGTCGAGCAGCCTCGCCAGTTTCTTCGGGGCGACCAGCGTGTACGAGGTGCGGATCCATTCCGCGATCTCCTGCCAGCGTTCGGCGTCGGCGTCGGTGGGCAGGCGGGCTTGGATCCAGCCGTGCCGGCCGAGCCCGTACCGCATCGGTGTCACCGCGTCGTCGCCTGCGACCAGGGCTTCGGCTTCGGGGTGGGGCAGTTTCACGTAGATGCTCGTGCCGGACGGCGAGGCGAACAGGAACACCTTGCCGCGGACCCGGAACGTCGGTTCGCCGTCCCAGCCCGGCACGTCGACCCGGTCGGCTTCCGGCAGGGCGGCGGCGATGCGGGCGAGCCGGCGCAGGTTGTCCGGCTCGCTGGAGGATGCTGCGTGGGACACGTGGTGCAGGCTCTCACACGGCTGCGACGCTGGTATCCGGTCGGCGCAGCGCACGCATCGCCTGGGCGGCGACGGGTGCGCGTGGTCGGTCGGGTGGCGGCGCGATGTTGCCGGTCCGGGTCGGCGGCGGGGGCGGCTAGGCTCGTCGCGACGTGAGGAGGCGCGGGTGATGGTGACCGGTGGCGAGCCGCTGTGGCGCGGTGTCGGGGTGGCGTTGGTGACGTTGTTCGACGCCGCCGGCGCGGTGGACTACGCGGCGACGGCGGCGCACGCGGCCCGGTTGGTCGACGCGGGGGTGCGTGGGGTGCTGGTCGCCGGTACCACCGGGGAGGCGGACGCGCTGGACGACGACGAGCGGGCGCGGCTGGTGGCGGCGGTGCGGGCGGTGTGCCCGCAGGTGCCGGTGATGGCGGGCGCGTCGGGGCCGTGGACGGGTGCGGTGGTGGCGCGGGTGTCGACGGTGGTCAAGGCCGGTGCCGACGCGGTGCTGGTGGCTCCCCCGCGCCGCTGCGCCGACGTGGCCGGCTTCTACGCCCGCGTCGCCGGCGCGGCCGGTGACACGCCGGTGCTGGCGTACCACTTCCCCGGTGTGGCCGGCGACGCGGTGCCGGTGCCGGCGCTGGCGTCGCTGCCGGTCGCCGGGGTCAAGGATTCCAGCGGGGACGCGTCGCGGCTGCAGGACGAGTTGACCTGGCCGGGCTGGACGTATGTGGGGGCGGCGCCGTTGACCGGGTACGCCGGCTTGTTGGGCGCGACCGGGGCGATCCTGGCGATCGCGAACTGCGCGGTCGAGGACGCGCTCGCCGCGTTCGACGGGGACCCGGCGGCGCAGGCGCGGTTGTTCGCGGCGCACCGCGCGGCGGGGGCCGGTGGGTTCCCGGCGGGGTTGAAGGGCGCGGTGGCGTGGCGGTACGGCACGAGCGTGGCGGCCCGCATCGGTTGAGTGTTCCGCTCGTCGCGGGCGCTGCGGGCGGGTCGGCTTGGAAAGTGTCGTGCGTGCCTGGTAGGAAGCTTGCGTCGAACGGGTGTACGGAGGATGTGTGATGGCGGGCGGACTGTCCACGGCGGAGTTGGCAACGATCCGGGACACGTTGGCGGCCGGTCGCCGGCCACGGGTCGTGTTCACCGAATCGGCCGGGCAGATCGCCGGCCAGCTGGGTCAGGTGGTGGCGTTGACCGACCCTAAGGACAGCGACGAGTGGGTCGTGGTGCGGTTCGGTCGTGACGAGTTGCCGTTCGCCCCGGTCGACCTGGCGTTGGCGCCGAAAGGCGCGGCGCGGCGCGGCGACGCCAAGCGGGTCGAGCAACCCGCGCCGCCACCGGAGTTGAAGATCGTTCGTGAGCTGCCGTCACCTCGTCAGGAGGCTGTGATGTCGTCGTCCGCGCCGGACTCTGTCCCCGCCGCGCCCGTCGAGGTGGGCCGGTCGGCCCGCAAGGCTGGTCGGGCGGTGAAGGCGAAACCGGCGCCGGGTCTGACGGTGACCTTGGCGTATGCCGAGGGTGAGTGGACGGTGGCCGCCCAGCAGGGTGCGAAGGTGCTCGCCAAGCCCTATGTGATCAAGCCGGCTGAGGCGTTGAAGATGGTCGGTCTGCTGGACGTGCCGGGGGTGCAGGAGGCGGTCGAGCAGATCGTGGCTGCCGAACGGGCCGAGGCTGAGCAGCGGGCGCAGCGGTTGCGTGACGAGTTGGCCGAGATCGAGGCGCGGCTGGCGGAGTTGCGCGAGGCGGGCTGACCGCCCGGCGCAACGTGGCGCGCGGACGGCTGCGGGCACCCGATCGCGTCGCCGGTGGCGCATACTGCCCGCCGTGACCAACCCCGCCCGATGCGCGTTCCTCGACGCCCCCACCCCGCTGGCGTTCGCCCACCGCGGCGGCGCCGCCTACGGCGACGAGAACACACTGGCCGCGTTCGCCCGCGCCGTGGAGATGGGCTACCGGTACGTTGAAACCGACACCCACGCCACCGCCGACGGCGTGGCCGTGGTGTTCCACGACGCCATCCTGACCCGCATGCTCGGCCGTGACGAGCACGTCGCCCGGCTGCGCTGGGCGGACCTGGCCAGCGTGCGGGTCGGCGGCCAGATCGCGGTGCCGAAGCTGGCCGACGTGCTCGACGCGTTCCGCGGGGTACGGTTCAACATCGACGTCAAATCCGACGTGGCCGCCGCGCCCACCGTCGCCGCGGTCACCGCGGTCGGCGCCTGCGACCGGGTGCTGCTCGCCTCGTTCTCCGACGCCCGGCTGCGCCGCATGCGGCAGCTCGCCGGGCCCGGCGTGGTCACCTCGCTGGCCACCGGTGAAGCGGCGAAGCTGTGGCTCGCCTCGCGTACCGGGCTGCCGACGGCGCCGCCGGTCGGGGCGGTCGCCGCGCAACTGCCGGTGCGCCACGGTGTGCGGGTCGTCGACCGGCGGCTGATCGGCTACGCCCACCGGCTCGGTCTGCAGGTCCACGTCTGGACGGTCGACGACGCTGCCGAGATGGCCGATCTGCTCGACCTCGGCGTGGATGGCATCATGACCGATCGCATCGACGTGCTGCGCGACGTGTACACCGCACGCGGCCTGTGGGCCGCATGATCCGCCCCGCGGCCCGGCAGGCCGCACCAACCGTGAGGAACCCGCGATGAGCCTGGTCACCGACCCGGCCGGCGTCGAACACGCCGACGGTACCCGTCGCGAACGGGTCGGCTGGTACTTCTACGACTGGGCCAATTCGGCCTTCTCCACCACCGTGGTCACCGTGTTCCTCGGCCCGTACCTGGGGGCGGTCGCCGACCGTGCCGCCGACGCCCACGGCCGGGTGTACCCGCTGGGCGTCCCGGTCGCCGCCGGTTCCCTGTTCGCCTACACCGTGTCCCTGTCGGTCCTGCTGCAGGTCGTCGTCCTGCCCGTGGTCGGCGCGATCGCCGACCGGTCCGCGCGTAAACGGCACCTGCTGGCCCTGTTCGCCTACCTCGGGTCGGCGGCCACCGTGGGACTGGTGTTCCTCACCGGAAACCGGTACCTGCTCGGCGCGGTCCTGCTGCTGATCGCTAACATCGCCTTCGGTGCCAGCGTCGTGGTGTACAACTCGTTCCTGCCGCAGATCGCCGCGCCCGACGAACGCGACCGGGTGTCCAGCGTCGGCTGGGCGGTCGGGTACATCGGCGGTGCGTTGCTGCTCACCGTGAACCTGGCGGCGGTCCTCGGCAAGGACACCCTGGGCATGAGCAAGGCCGACGTAGCGCGGTGGAGCATCGTGTCCGCCGGACTGTGGTGGGCGGCGTTCACCACCCTGCCGCTGCGGCGGCTGCGGGACCGGCCCGCCGTCGCCGGTACCGCGCGCGGCTCGGTGCTCACCGACGGGTTCCGGCAGCTCGCCGGCACCCTGCGCCACCTGAAGGCGTACCCGCTGACCTTGGCGTTCCTCGGCGCCTACCTGATGTACAGCGACGGCATCCAGACCGTGATCACGCTGGCCAGCGTGTACGCCACCAAGGAACTCGGGCTGCCCGACACGGTGCTGGTACCGACCATTCTGATGGTGCAGTTCCTGGCGTTCGCCGGGGCGCTGCTGCTGGGCTGGATCGCCAAACGGGTCGGGGGTTGGAAGGCGGTGCTGGCCAGCCTCGCGTTCTGGGCGGTGGTCCTGGTCATCGCGTACGTGTTGCCGCACGGCAAGGCGTTGCCGTTCGTCGGTCTGGCGGCGCTGATCGGACTGGTCCTCGGCGGCAGCCAGGCGTTGAGCCGGTCACTGTTCAGCCAGCTCATCCCGACCGGGCGGGAAGCGGAGTACTTCGGTATCTACGAAATCTCCGACAAGGGCACCAGTTGGCTCGGGCCGCTGCTGTTCGGTGTGGCGTACCAGAGCACCGGCAGCTACCGGGCGTCGATCATCTCGCTGGTGGTGTTCTTCGTCATCGGGTTCGTGGCGCTGGCCGCGATCCCGATGCGCCGCGCGATCACCCAGGCCGGCAACGTTCCGCCCCGGCTGCTGTGAGGCAGCCGGCGCGGCGACGTACGCGGGGCGACGACCGGACCCGGCGCGCCCCCGCCCGCCGTGCCGGCGACGCTGGATAGGCTGCCTGCCCGTGACCGACAACTCCGCGCTCTCCCACGCCTGCCTGGCCGCCGGCGACGGGCGGCTGCGCCACGGCGCGACCCTGAAGTTCTTTTTCGGGCCGATGGACTGCGGCAAATCCACCCTCGCCCTGCAGATGAACTACAACCACGCCCGGCAGGGGCGACGCGGACTGATCCTGACCCGCAACGACCGCTCCGGACCGGCGAAGATCACCACCCGGATCGGGTTGGGCACCGACGCCATCGAGTTGGGTGACGACGACGACCTGCGGGACCTGGTCCGCGCCCAGTGGGCCGCCGGGCAGCGGGTGGACTACCTGATCTGCGACGAAGCCCAGTTCTACACCGTCGACCAGGTCGAACAGATGGCCGACCTGGTCGACTGTTCCGACGTCGACGTGTACGCCTTCGGGTTGGCCACCGACTTCCGCTCGCAACTGTTCCCCGCCACCCGCAGGCTGTTCGAACTCGCCGACGAGGTCGCTCCCCTGCAGGTCGAGGTGCTGTGCTGGTGCGGGCGACCCGGTCAGCTCAACGCCCGCGTCGTCGACGGCAAGGTCGCCCGCGAAGGCGAACAGGTCGTCATCGGCGACACCGGCGGCGCGCAGGTGCGCTACCAGGTGCTGTGCCGGCGCCACTACCGCGCCGGCGACCTCGGTCCGGACGACGACCCCGCCCAACTGCGGCTCGTGTGAGCCGACGCGGGGTCAGCTGTCCCCGGCGGTCGGCGGCGGCGTGGTCACCACACCGGCCACCAGGTACGACGGGTCGGCGTCCAAGCTGGTGCGTGCCCGGTCGTACCGCTGAGTGGTGCGCGGATCGGCGTGACCCAGGGCGTACTGCCGCTGCTCCAGCGACGCCCCCGCCTGCCGGGCCAGCGTCGCCCACGCGTGGCGGAAACTGTGCGGGGTGATCCGGTCGGCGTTGGGCAACCCGGCGGCCCGCGCCGCGCGGCGCACGAACCGGTACACCGTGTGCCGGTCCACCCGCCTGCCGTCCACCGTCACGAACAGCGGGCCGGCGAGCGGCGAACCCCGGTCGTCGAGGTAGCGGGCAAGGGTGTCGGACAGCGACGGCGGTACCGCGCGGGTGCGGGTCTTGCCGCCTTTCATGCGCAGCCGTACCGTCCGGTGCCCGCTGTCGTAGCCCAGATCGGTGACGTCCAGGGCGCACACCTCCGACACCCGCGCCCCGATCTGCACCAGGAACCCCAGCAGCGCCGCCGCGCCGGCGGCGCCCAGAGTCGGGTCGTCGCCGGTGGCGGCCAGCAGCGCCGCCGCTTCCGCCGAGGACAGCCCGACGGTGGCGGTGTGGTCGCGGTCGATGCGGGGGCGACGTACCCGCGCCATCGGGTTGTGCCCGGTCAGGCCGCTGTCCACCAGGTACGCGTACCACGACGACAGGGCTGACAGCCGCCGCGCGACACTCGTCGGCGCGAGCGGCCGCCCGGTACGCGGCTGTGCCGCGTTCGCCAGATGCGCGGCGTACGCGTCGGCGTGGCTGCGGCGCACGTCGACCAGGGGGTCCAGCCGCCGCTGGGCGCACCAGGCGAGGAAGTCCCGCACGTCGCGGGCGTACGCGGCGCGGGTGTGCTGCGATTCGCGGTAACTCCACAGCCATGCGGCGGTCACCGCCGGCAACCCGTCCCCGCCGGTCGCCACCTGCGCCGCGGTACGCGGCACCGGCAGCACGGCACCACCCGGCGCGGTGTCGGGCTGCGCGTCGATCACGACGTCACGGTACCGGCACCGCCCGCCGCGCGGCGTGCCGACAGGCCGTCACCCGCCCGGCGGCGGCAGGTGCAGTTTGAACCCCTCGTGCGAGTCGACGAACCCCAGCCGCCGGTAGAACCGGTGCGCCTGCTGCCGCGACTTGTCGCTGGTCAGCTGTACCAGGGCGCAGCCGCGCCGGTGTGCCTCGTCGACCGCCCAGCCGACCATCGCCGCGCCCAGCCCGTAGCGGCGATGGTCGGCGCGCACCCGGACCGCCTCGATCTGCGCCCGCAGCGCCCCGCGCCGAGCCAGCCCCGGGATGAACGTCACCTGCATCGTGGCGACCACCGGCCCGCCGGGCTCCGGTCCGTCGACAACCATGCCGGGTTCCGGTCCGGCGTCGACCATGCCGGGCGCCGGGTCGGCGTCGACGACCACCAGAAGCTGGGCCGGGTCGGCGTCGATCGCGTCGAACGCCCGCCGGTACGGGGCAAGGTCACCGCCGTCCCGGGTGGCGCCGAGCTGGTCGGCGGCCAGCAGGCCGACGATCGCCGGCAGGTCGCGAGGCTCGGCGCGGCGCAGCCGGTACCGCGCCCCGCCGACCGGCAGCGGTGCCGGAAGTCGCGGGCCGCGCGCCGTCGCGTCCGGGTTCACCGGTCACCGGTCATGCTGCGCAGCAGCGCCACGTCGTGCACGTCGACCGGGCGCGGCGGGTACCCCTGGCGGAACTGCAACTGCTGGCGCACCGACAGGCACGGCACCGGGTGTCCGGCGATGCGTCCGACGGTGAACGCGTCGGCGGCGTAGTCGAACCGTGCCCCGTCCAGCCCCGGCTGGGTGGCGCTGCCGTCGGCGGCGAACGTGATCGGATGCAGGTCCACGACCTGCCCGTCGTCGCCGGTCAACTCCACCCGTACCGGCAGCCAGTCCGTGGTGGTGGTGAACCCCTGCCCGGTCAGCAGCCGCAGCGCCGTGTCGAGGTGCTCGGCGTCGACCGCCAGGTCCAGGTCGCCGTGGTCGCGGGTCTGGCGACCCAGCATCGCGTCGACCCCCCAGCCGCCGCCGATCCACACCCGCACCCCGACGCGGGCGAACCCGTCCAACAGGTCGACGACCTGGTCGTCACGCATACGCATCCTCCGTGTGCCCCACCTCGGCGTGGGCTCGTCTAGGCTGCACCGGTGACCCGGCCACATCAAGCCGATAACGGCATCGGGCTGCCCTGGTCCGCCGACCTCGCCGGTCGGCTCGACGAACACGTCGTGGACAGCGTCCGGCTGGTCGGCAACCCGCTGGGCGATGCGGCCAGCCGACCGCTGTGGGTGTACGTGCCGCCGGGCTACGACGACGAGCCGGGGCGGCGCTACCCCAGCGTGTACGTCATCCAGGGGTACACCGGGCAGGTGGCGATGTGGGCGAACCGCACCGCGTTCCGGCAGCCGTTCCCGCACCTGCTCGACGCGAGCGTCGCCGCCGGGCAGACCCCGCCGGCGATCGTGGTGTACGTGGACGCGTGGACGGCGCTGGGCGGCAGCCAGTACCTGGACTCGCCGGCGGTCGGCGACTACCACAGCTACCTGTGCGACGAGGTGGTCGGGTGGGTCGACGCGCACTACCGCACCGGAGGCGGGCGTGACTGGCGGGTGATCACCGGCAAGTCCAGCGGCGGGTACGGGGCGATGGTCACGGCGATCCTGCGCCCGGACCTGTTCGCCGGGTTCGCCACCCACGCCGGCGATTCGCTGTTCGAGATCGTCTGCCCGCCGCTGTTCGCGCAGGCGGCGCGGCTGCTGCGCGACCGGTACGACGGGCGGTACCAGACGTTCTTCGACGACCTGCGAACCCGGGTGTTCGGCACCCGCGACGGGGACAGCCTGCTGATCGAGGTGTACGGGTACGCGGCGGCGTACTCGGCTGATCCGGACGGCACGGTACGGCTGCCGTTCGACACCACTGGTCGGCTCATCCCCGAGGTGTGGCGGCGGTGGCTGGACCACGACCCGGTGGTCATGGCCGGGCAGCCCCGGTACGCGGCGGCGCTGCGCGACATGCGGGCGATCTGGATCGACGCGGGGCGGCGCGACGAGTACTACCTCGACCTCGGCGCCGCCGCGTTCCGGCAGGCCGTCGCCGACGCCGGGGTACCCGACGAGCGGGTGCGCTTCGAACTGTTCGACGCCACCCACGCCGGCATCGAGTACCGGTACACCCCGGCGATCGCCTGGCTGCTGCGCACTCTGCAGGCGGGCTGAGCCGCGGGTGGGCCGGCGTGCGCCGGCCCACCCGCGGGGCTGGTCAGGTGGCCGCTTCGGCGCCGGTGACCGGGGCGCGACGCGACGCGCCTTCCTCGGCGAGTTCGCCGAACCGGACACCGCGCCGCTCCCTGCCCAGCGCGGCGAACCCGGCGACCGCCAGGAACACCGGGATCATCGTCCAGGCGATCGCCGCCCGGTACCCGTGCGACTCGGCCAGCCGCTCCTGGATCGGCAGGTTGAACGCGGCGATGCAGTTACCCAACTGGTACGTCACACCCGGGTAGAAGCCGCGGATCTCGTCCGGGCTCATCTCGGTCAGGTGGGCCGGGATGACACCCCAGGCGCCCTGCACGACGAACTGCATGACGAACGAGCCGACCGCCAGCCACACCAGGCTGGACGGCAGTACGAAGATCGACAGCAGCGGCAGCCCCGCCAACGCGCAGCCGATGATCACCCGGCGGCGGCCCACCTTCTCCGAGTACGCCCCGAGCAGCGTCCCGCCGATGATCGCCCCGATGGTGAAGATGATCGCCACGGCGATCGCCTGGTCGGCGGAGAACCCCAGACCCTTGCGCAGGAAGTTCGGGTACACGTCCTGGGTGCCGTGGCTCATCCAGTTGAACGCGGTCATCAGCAGCACCAGGTACACGAAGCGGCGCAGGATCGCCGGGTTGAGGAACACCTTGCCCGGGGTGACCTTGGTCTGCTGGACGCGTTCGTTGGTGCGCTCCCACGCTTCGCTTTCGTGGACCCGGGTCCGCAGGATCAGGATCACGATCGCCGGCAGCAGCGAGAACGCGAACAGGCCCCGCCAGCCCCAGCCGAGCCCTTTGTCGACGACCAGATAGGTGACGGCGGCCAGCAGGTACCCGCAGGCGTAGCCCTGCTGCAGCACCCCGGAGAAGAAGCCGCGCCGCTGCACCGGCATCTTCTCCATGGCCAGCGCCGCGCCCAGCCCCCACTCGCCGCCCATGCCGATGCCGTACAGCAGGCGCAGCACCAGCAGCACCGCGTAGTTCGGGGCGAACGCGCAGGCGAACCCGATCAGCGAGTAGAAACTGACGTCGACCATCAGCGGGACGCGTCGACCCCGCGCGTCGGCCCACCGGCCGAACAGGAACGCGCCGACCGGCCGCATCAACAGCGTCACCGTGGTCAGGAACGCCATCTGCGGCAGGCCGACCTTGAACTCCTTGCCCACCTCGGCGTAGACGAGCACGACCAGGAAGTAGTCGTAGGCGTCCATGGTCCAGCCGAGGAAAGCTCCGATGAACGCGTTGCGCTGGTCGGAGTTCAACTTCGGCTCAGCGCGCAGCGAAGACAGCAGTGCCATGCCCGGTCACCTCCCGTCGGCTGTGGTCCCCCGTACCGGGCCGGCTAAGCCACCGAAAAACCGCAGGTCGTCGGCGCTGTGGCGGCGGGCGGGGCGGCGTCGGGTTGCGGTGGGCGCGTTTGCCGGCACCGCCGCGCGGGCACCGCGTCGTATGACCGATTTCCTGCACAAAGCCGAGCAGTTCGCCGAAGACCACCCGGAGCAGGTCGACAAGGGTCTGGACCGGGCCGGTCGCGAAGTCGAGGAGCGCACCGACCACCGGTACGACACCGAGGTCGACAAGGCCGAACAGGTCGTCGAGCGGCGGTTCGGGCACGACGACCCGTCGCCGCAGCAGCCGTGACGGCAGTGGCAGGTGGCGGATGACGACCGCGCGCGACCTCGGACGGCCCATCGCCTACCTGGTGCTGGCCGCCGGCACACCGGTGTACGACAGCGCCGGCACGCCCGTCGGCACGGTGCAGGCGGTCCTGGCTGACGAGACGGTCGACGTGTTCCACGGCCTGATCGTCGACCGGCACCAGGCATCGCCGGTGTTCGCCGCCCGGGACCAGATCAGACAGTTGTACGAACACGGCGTGGCTCTGTCGGTGCCCGGCGACCGACTGTACGACATCGACGCCGACCCGGCCGCGGCGGAGGTCGCCGACCAGGGCGGCGACAACCCGCTGGAGGTCGGGCTGCGCCGGGCCGGCGAGTGGATCCGCGCCCACCGACCCGGGTAGCGGCGGGTACGGGTGTCCGGCGGCGGCGACGGCCGGGAACTGTCGGAGGCGGCCGTTAGCGTCGCCGCCATGACTGACAATTCGACGACCGGTCGCGTCCGGTACATCGCGGTCAGCTTCGACTGCGCCGACCCGCCGCGCCTCGCCGCGTTCTACCGGGACCTGCTGGGCCTGCCGGTGATGTACGAGACGGACGAGTTCGTGGCGCTCGGCCGGGCAGGTGAACCGGGGGTGGCGTTCGTCCGCATCCCCGAGTACCGCCCGCCGACCTGGCCCGATGGGGACGTGCCCAAGCAGGCCCACTTCGAGTTCGCGGTGGACGACCTGGACAGCGCCGAGGCGGACCTGGTCGCGCTGGGCGCGACCGTGGCGGCGTGGCAGCCGCAGCCGGACCGCTGGCGGGTGTTGCTCGACCCCGCCGGGCACCCGTTCTGCATCAGTACCTCGATGTGACAGGAGCACCGATGGGTGATGCGGCCGCCGTCGGTCGACTGATGACCATGACCGCGCAGCCGGGGCTCGGTGACCGGCTCGCCGCCACGATGCTGCGGGTCGCCGACGGGCTGCGCGGGTTCCCCGGCTGCGAGGTGTACCTGGTCGGCCGGGACCGCGCCGACCCGGACACCGTGTACGTGTGGGAGGTGTGGGCCGACGAGGCGGCGTCGGCGGCGGCGCTGCGCGCCGCCGCCGGGCAGGACGGGTCGCCCGCCGACGTGCTGGGCATGCTCGCCGCCCCGCCCCGCCGGGTCGACGTGGACCCGCTGGGCGGGGTGGGGCTGCCCGCGTGAACGGCTGCGCCCGGCGCCCCGGCCGCCTGCGGCGACGAGCCTGTCAGCGCAGTGGCGTCGCGGTACCGGACCTCGTAGACGCGCCCGGTGAACCGCCAGCCGTGCGGGTGCGCCGGTAGCGGTCGTGGTAGACGGCGACGTTCAGTTCCGACCTGCTGTTGCGGGTGCGGACCAGTTCCTGCATGTACGCGCGGCCGGTGGCGGTGTGGTCACCGCCCACCTGGAGCCCGTCGACGGTGCCACGCGGATCGCGCGGCTGCTCGTCGACCTCGCAGAACAGCACCCCGACCTGGCGATCGCCGAACGCGCTGTCAACGGTCAGCCCCGTTTGGTCGCCCAGCACGGCGGCGCCACCGTCACCGTGTTCGCCTTCGACATCGCAGCCGGTCGGATCACCCGCATCTGGGCGGCACGCAACCCGGACAAGCTGCGGCCCTGGGCGTCAGGCTGACCCACCCGCGCACCCTGTCGGGTCGGCACTGCCGTCCCGACCTTGCCTCCCCCCACTATGCGCACATAACCGGAATTATGCGCGGCGGCGAGACGCCCGATCGAGCAGCAGCACGCCTTTATTGGATTATCGGTAATCACAATCCGGTAATTGTGTAGCGCCCGCGAAGGCAGCCCTGGCACCTGTCGCGCGATCTCGGGGCGCGGACGGGCGCCGGGACGAGCCGGCGGCGCTCGGGGGTTTCGACCACGTCACGACGTACCGAGGCAGGCGCCCGGTTGCCTCGGGTATTCACTTCGCTCCGGTTCCGTTACCAAGCGGTAGTGCCCGGCGACCAGCGATTACGCTTCGTAGATGGCGACGTCGCTTCCCGTGGTATTCGTGGTCGATCACCAGCCGAGCTCACTGCAGGTACTGCTCACCGACCTGTCCCGCCGATTCGGCAACGACTTCGCCGTACACGGGGAAACCTCGCCGCAGGCCGCGGTCGCCGCGCTGGAGCGGATGGCAGCCGCCCACCAGGCGGTCGCCCTCGTGCTCGCCGAGGACTCCGCCGTCGACCTGCTCGACCGGGCACACGAACTGCACCCACGCGCCAAGCGGGTGCTGCTCGTCGACCGCGACTACTCGTCGACCAGCCCGGCGGTCCAGGCGATCGCCCTCGGGCACGCCGACTACCACATCGTCCGGCCGTGGGCCGACGACGAGATGGTCAACGGACCGATGACCGAATACCTGTCGTCGTGGGTCAGCGAACAGGAACCGAACTTCGAAATGTTCCGGGTCGTCGCGGCCGACGGCGACCCGAAGGTGCTGCGGCTCCGCGACGTGATGACCCGGTTCAGCATGCCGTTCGCCGTGTACTCCGTCGACAGTCAGGCGGGACGGCACCTGTTGGACGAGGCGGGGCTGGACACGACGCGGCTTCCGGTGCTCATCCGCTACGACGGGGAGGTCACCGTCGACCCGGGCCTGCCCGACCTCGCCCGCGCCATCGGGGTCAACGTGACCAACGACGTGGACACGTGCGACGCGGCGATCGTCGGGGCGGGACCGGCCGGGCTGACCGCGGCGGTGTACGCCGCCTCCGAAGGTCTGGACACGGTGATGGTCGAGGAGGACGTGTCCGGCGGGCAGGCCGGCACCAGCCCCCTGATCAGGAACTATCCCGGATTCCCGCACGGCGTCAACGGTGGGGTCCTGATGGCGCGTACCTGCGAGCAGGCGTGGCTGATGGGCGCCCACATCGTCTTCGCGCAGCAGGCCGTCGCGCTCGAACGACGCGGCGACGAGCACGTGGTCCGGCTGTGGGGCGGCACACAACTACGGGCCCGCAGCGTGGTGCTCGCCACCGGCATCGAGTGGCGGCGACTCGGGGTACCGCGCCTGGAGGCGCTCGTCGGCGCCGGTGTGTTCTACGGGTCGGCGGTCGGGCAGAGCTTCGCGATGCAGGACCGCGACGTGTACATCGTGGGCGCGGGCAACTCGGCCGGACAGGCGGCGCTGCACCTGGCGGGCCGCGCACGCCGGGTCACCCTGCTGGTGCGCGGCGACAGCCTGACCAAGTCGATGTCGACCTACCTCGTCCGTACCGTCGAATCCACCCCGAACATCAGGGTGCGGCTGCGCACCGAGGTGGTGGACGGCTCGGGCGACGGGACGTTGTCGTGCATCCGATTGGCTGACCGCGCCGCCGGTGCCGTCGAGGAGGTCGCCGCGGACGCGCTGTTCGTCATGATCGGCGGCGAGCCGCACACCCAGTGGCTGCCCCCGGACATCGCCCGGGACCGGCGCGGCTATGTGATCACCGGGCGCGACCTTCTCGATCATGACGAGGCGCGGTGGGAGCACCGGCGTGAGCCGCTGATGATGGAGACGAGCGTGCCGGGCGTGTTCGCGGCGGGCGACGTCCGGTACGGGTCGATCAAACGGGTCGCCTCCGCCGTGGGCGACGGCGCGACCGTGGTCCGCATGGTGCACGAATTCCTCCGCGCCGACGAACCGGCTGCCGCCGCCCGGTAGCGACGCCCGCCCGACCGGCACCCGCACGGCCCGCGCCACGAGTCGGGCGGCACACGCGCGAACTGTCACAGTCGGCTCGTACGGTCGCCGCATGGCCACCAGGATCGACCTGACTTTCGACGCCACCGACACCCAGGTGCTCGCCCGGTTCTGGAAGACCGCGCTGGGCTACGTCGACGAGCCACCGCCCCCGCCGTTCGCGACCAGGCAGGAATGGCTGGCCCAGGTCGACCCGCCGGGCGACGAATCCGCCGGGGCATGGCTGTGCGACCCGGACGGCATCGGGCCACGGCTGTCCATCATCAGCGTCCCCGAGCCGAAGACCGCGAAGAATCGGCTGCACATCGACATCCGGGTGCCGGCGGGCGGCGTCGATCCGCAGCAGCGCTGGGCTCGCGTCGTTGCCGAGTCCGAGCGGCTGGCGGCCGCCGGTGGCGCCGTCGTGGCGGTGGTCGACGGACACCACATCGTCATGGCCGACCCGGAAGGCAACGAGTTCTGCGTGGCGGCGGCTGCTGCCGCCGCCCCCACCAGCTACCCGGTGCGGCCGGCGGGATACGTCCAGTCGCCGCTGCGCAGCCGGGCCGACGCGCCGAAACAGGGTCGCGAAGGAGCGCCCGACGCGTGGCTGGTGTTCGACGACGACATGGCCGACGCCGTCGCAGACCTCGCCGTCGACACCGACATCATCGTGCTCACCTGGCTGCACGAGGCACGGCGGGACGTGCTCGCGGTCCACCCGCGCGACGACCCGGCCACCCCGCTGACCGGGGTGTTCAGCACCCGTTCACCGGACCGGCCCAATCCGATCGGCCTGCACCGGGTGCGGATCGCGACGATCGACGCGACCAGGGTGCTCGTGCACGACCTCGAAGCCGTCGACGGCACCCCGATCCTCGACGTCAAGCCGGTCCTGCGCGACGGCGGGCGCTGACCGGGGTCACTCGGGGCGCGTCCGGGTCTTGGTCAGCAGGTCGACGACCTCCCGCGTGGTACCGGTCTCGCCCAGCCGGGGGAAGATCCGCTCCACCGCGTTGCGGTGCTGCTCGGCGTCCATGTCGGTCATCGCGTCGACCGCCAGGGTCACGTGGTAGCCGTGCTCGTACGCGGCGCGGGCGGTCGACTCCACACCGATGCTGGTCGCGATCCCGGCGAGCACGACCTGGGTGACGCCGCGGCGACGCAACTGCAGGTCGAGGTCGGTGCCGTAGAACGCGCCCCAGTTGCGTTTGGTCACGACGACGTCGTCCGGGTGCCCGGCGAGGTCGTCGACGATCCGATCCCAGCCGGCAGCCCGGTTGGCGCGGCGCGGCACCTCGGTACGGCCGGGCACCGCGTCCGACCCGTCGGCGGCGAAGCTGACCCGTACCAGGACGACGGGCAGGTCGTGGGCGCGGAACGCCTCGGCCAACTCGACCGCGCGGGCGACGACCTGCGCCCCCGGGTACGGGGTGGTCGGCGCGGACACGATGCCGTTTTGCAGGTCGACGACGACCAGCGCGGTACGTGGGTCGAGGGTGGTGACGGTCATCCGGATCGCCTTTCGTGACGGTGTACCTGGGTCGGTGACGACCGCTAACCGGTCGCCGTGGCATCGGCCGGCTCGTGCCGCCGCGCGGGTGGCGCCGCGCCGCTGGTGCCGACCCGGCGCAGCGAGCGGTCCAGCAGCGTGGCGGCCAGCAGCAGGACGCCGACGACGAGCAGGAACAGGGACAGGTGGTGCAGGCCGGAGGTGTCGGCGTGGCGGGCGAAGAACGCGGCGGTGGCTGCCGAGGCGATCAGCGCGCCGAGGTACCCGCAGGTGCGCAGCAGACCTGCCGACGAGGCGATCCGCGCCGGGTCCGCCTGGTGGTACAAGGCGTTCTGGTTGGCCAGGCCGTTGAGCCCCTGCGGGACGCCGACCAGCACAGTGATGCCGACCAGCAGCCAGATCGGGCTTGCCGAACGGGTCAGCAGCAGCGCGGCACACGCCGCGATCTGGGCGAGGCTGCCGACGACGAGTTTGCCGTACACCTGGCTGCGTCGCCCGGTGACGCTGGTGACCACGATCGCGATCGCCGACATCGGCAGCATCACCAGCCCGGCGGCGGACGCGGCGAGTCCCCGCCCCTCCTCCAGCCACTGGGTGAAGCCGTACAGGAACGCGTACGAGGTGACGGCGGTGAGCAGCTGCCGCGCATAGGTGGCGAGGATCGGGGCGTTGCCGGCGAGGACCCGCAGGTCGATGAACGGGTACGCGACGCGTCGCTCGCGCAGCGTGAAGGCGACGCCCAGGGCGGCGGCCAGCACCGGCAGGTACCAGTGGGCGGGGGTGGGTCGCATCAGGAACACCATGGTCGCCACCAGCAGCGCGGCGAACAGGACCATGCCGGCGGCGTCGATACCGCGTCGCGGGGCGTGCGTCGTGCCCGCCGGTCCACGCGGCAGCCGCCGGGTGCCCAGGACCAGGCAGGCGGCGGCCAGGGGAACGTTGACGGTGAAGATGGTGTGCCAGCCGCCGAATCCGATCAGCAGCCCGCCGAGGGTCGGACCGATCACGATGATCGTCTGGTTGGCGACCGACAGCGCCGCCAGCACGGCGCTGGGGCTGGCCGTTCCGGTGCGTTCGGACTCGCTGCGGATCAGGTGCATCGATGCCGGGTACGCCGCGCAGGTGCCGAACCCGAGCAGGACACGGGCCGCGACCAGGACAGCCAGCGACGGGGCGAGCGCGCCGAGCAGCCCGGCGACGCCGACCAGGGCGGTACCGGCGAGGTAGAGCCGGCGCGGCCCGTACATGTCGACCAGTCGCCCCACCACTGGCTGACCGACGGCGGTCGCCAGGTACAGGCCGGTGACCAGCCACGCGGTTTGCGCCGGCGGCGCGCCGAACGTCGTGCCGATCGGCACCAGCGCGACCGCGAGCATCGACGAGTTGACCGGGTTGAGGATCGAGCCGAGGATCATCGGGGCGATCAACGCCCGGTTGAAGCCGTCCGGGCGGGACCGGTCGCGCCGGCGCGCCGTACCGGCCGTCATGACTGGGTCAGCCGGTCCAGCAGGGCCATCGCGTCGACGATCAGGTGCCGTTCCTGCTCGGTGTACCGGTCCTGCATGGCGCGGGCCAGCCACTCCTGGCGGGCCTGCCGGTCCCCTTCGGCACGGTCGCGCCCGGCGGCGGTCAGGGTGACGACCTGGCGGCGGCCGTCCTCCGGGTCGGGGGCGCGTTGGATCAGCCCACGCTGGTCGAGCGCGGCCAGGGTGGCTGCCATCGACTGGGGGCGTACCCCTTCGGCGACCGCCAGACCGCTGGCCGACGCCGGTCCGGACTTGTACAGCCGCAGCAGCACCGACGCCTGGGACGGGGTGAGGTCGTCGCTGCCGGCGAGTTCCTTCAGCCGCCGCCGTAGTCGGCCGAACACGACGCGGACGTCGTTCGCGGCGCGTACGGCGAGCGCCGAGACGTCGCGGTTCTCGTCCATGCCGCCAACCCTAGAACGTTCAGTTCCAACTGACCAGTCTGGGCTGTACAGTTCGGGCTGGGTGACCGGGGACGGTCATCGACGCGCGCCGCTGCGATCGCCGGCCGTGGCGCACGCGATGATCAGGGCGGCGACGGCCGGCGGGTCGTCGGCGGCCGCAGGCAGGACGGGACAGCCGGACCGGCTGTGACCGCCCGCCGGTCACAGCCCGTCGGGTCCGACCAGCGCCGGGTGGCGTTCGCCGGGCTCGGCGTACCAGGCTGGCGCCTGCGGGTCGCGGGTGGTGTCGATCCGTAGCATCGACCAGTCGTGCAGCTCGGGCAGGTCGTCCGGGTCGTACCAGCGCACGTCGGTCGCCTCACCGTCGTTCACCCGCGGCTCGCCGCCGACCGCCCGGCAGTCGAACCACACGTTCAGGTACTCGCACACGTCGCCGTTCGGGTACACCACGCGGTGGGTGGCGGCCCCGCCGAGCCGCTGCACCGCGACATGCACCCCGGTCTCCTCGTACACTTCGCGGACCACGGCGTCCGCCGGCTGCTCGCCGGGATCCACAGCGCCGGCCGGCAACGACCAGCGACCGTTGTCGCTGCGCCGGATCAGCAGCACCTGACCGGCATCGTTGCGCACCACCCCGGTGACTCCGGGCAGCAGCAGCAAGTCGGAACCGATGTGGGCGCGCAGGCGGGCGATGTACGGCGACAAGGACACCAGCCGACCCTACGGCCCGGCGACGTGGCCGTGCCCGCCGAACGACGGGTCGGCGGGGATACGCTTCAGCCTCCCCCGTGACGAAAGAAGCCACCGTGCCCGACGACGCCACCGGCCTGCACGCCGACGCCGCGACCCTGCGCGCGGACTGCGCACGCTGCTTCGCGCTGTGCTGCGTCGCCCCGGCGTTCTGCGCGTCGGCGGACTTCGCCGTCGACAAACCGGCCGGGCGGCCGTGCCCGAATCTGGCGGCGGACTTCCGCTGCAGCGTTCACAACCGGCTGCGCGGGCACGGTTTCGCCGGTTGCGCCGTATATGACTGTTTCGGCGCTGGACAGCAGGTCGCCCAGGTCACGTTCGACGGGCGCAACTGGCGGGAGGACCCGTCGCTCGCCGAACCGATGTTCGCCGTGTTCGCGATCATGCGGCAGCTCCACGAGCTGCTGTGGCACCTGGCCGAGGCGTGGACGCTGCCGGCAGCCGAGCCGTTGCGCGCCCGGCTGCGCGCGGTGTACGACGAGACGCGGCGGCTCACCCACGGGCAGCCGCAGGCGCTGCTCGCCGTCGACGTCGACACCCTTCACCGGCGGGTCAATGCGCTGCTGGTACAGGTCAGCGGACGGGCACGGGCCGGGGTGCGGCGCCGCGCCGATCGGCGCGGCGCCGACCTGATCGGGGCCGACCTGCGCGGCGCGGACCTGTCGGGGGCGAACCTGCGCGGCGCGTACCTCATCGGCGCCGACCTGACCGGTGCGGACCTGCGCCTCGCCGACGTCACCGGCGCCGACCTGCGAGCGGCGAAGCTGGGCGGGGCGGACCTGCGCGGCGCGCTGTTCGTCACCCAGGCGCAACTCGACGCCGCCGTCGGCGACGCCGGCACCAGGCTGCCGTCCGGGCGTACCCGGCCCGCGCATTGGTCGCGGTCAGGTCAGCCGCCCCGCAGCGGCGACCGGCGGGACCCCGATGGCAGGAAGAGCGTGGCGTGAGGAGGGACGAGCCCGCGGCCGTCGTGGCTGCCCCCGACGTCGGCTGCGGCGAGGGCCCGACGTGAGACGCCGAGGGCCCGACGTGAGGCGGCGGGCGCCGTTCACGGCGCTGCTGAGCGCCTACGCCGTCTCGGTCGCCGGTACATCGATGTCGGCGATCGCTGTTCCGTGGCTGGTGCTGACCGCCACCGGCAGCGCGGCGAGCACCGGTGTGGTGACGTTCGCCGAGATGGCCCCGTACGTGGCCGCGCAGGCGCTGGCCGGTCCGCTGGTCGACCGGCTCGGGCTGCGTCGCTGTGTCAGCCTCGGCAACGTCGCCGCCGCCGTCACCGTCGGCGCGATCCCCGCCATGTCCGCCACGGGCAGCCTGTCGCTGCCGGTACTGGCTGCCCTGGTCGCCGTCGCCGGCGCGATCCGGGGCGGCGCGGACTGCGCCAACACCGCTCTGGTACCGGCGACCGCCACCCTCGGCGGCATCGCCCTGGAACGCGCCGCCGGTCTGAACTCCGCCGCGAACCGTAGCGCGCTGCTGCTCGGCGCCCCGCTGGCCGGCGCGTTGATCACCGTCACCGACCCGGCGCTGGTGGTCGCGATCGACGCGGCGACGTTCGCCGCGGCCGCCGTGGTCACCGCGATCTGGGTCCGGGTACCGGCGGCGGCGCCGACCACCGCCGCAGGCGGATCAGCTGTGCGCCGCTACGTCCGCGACCTTGCCGACGGGCTGCGATTCCTGCGCGGCGACCGGCTGCTGCTGGGCATCATCACCATGGTCGCCGTGTCCAACCTGCTCGACCAGGGCCTGTCGGCCGTGATGCTGCCGGTCTGGGTCCGCGACACGGTCGGCACCCCCGCCGCGCTCGGCGTCGTCGCCGCCGTCGGCGGGCTCGGCAGCGTCGCGGGCAACCTGATCGGCGCGTGGTTGGGACCGCGGCTGTCCAGACGCGCCCTGTACAGCGTCGGCTACCTGGTCGGCGGATCGCCCCGGTTCGTCGGGTTCGCGTTGCTCGCCTCGCTGACCCCGGTGCTGGTCGTCACCGGGGTCACCGAGGTGTTCGCCGGGTCGCTGAACACGGTGATCAGCGCGACCGCGTTCGAGCGGATCCCCGCCGACCTGCGTGCCCGCGTGCTCGGCACGGTACGGGCCAGCGCCTGGCTCGGCATCCCGTTGGGGGCGCTGGTCGCCGGGTGCACGGTGCAAGCCGTCGGTGTGCGCGACGCCCTGCTCGGGTTCGGCGCGGTGTATCTGGTGACGACCCTGGCGCCGTTCGTGTTCCCGGCGTGGCGGCAGATGCGTCGACCGGCGAGCGTCCCGGTCGACGCGACGGACGTCGCCGTGACGCAGGCGTCCGCGTCCTGACCACACGGTGGGCTACCGGGGCGGGCGCACCGTGTAGGTGAGCGTGGCGAACGGGCCGGAGCGGGCCACCGATGCCAGGCTCAGCCGTGACGACGTCAACCGCCGCGGCAGCAGCGGCGCGCCGGCGCCCAACGTCGCCGGCGCGACCGTCAGGATGATCTCGTCGAGCAGCCCGTGGTCGGCGAACGAACCGACCAGCTCCCCGCCGCCGACCAGCCAAATGTCGCGGCCGCCGGCGGCGGCGGCCATCTGCCGGTGGACCGGCCGCACATCGCCGGCGACGAACGTGACCGGCGCCTGCGGGATCGACGGCAGGTCGCGGTGGGTGAACACCCAGCACGGGGTGTCGCCGTACCAGCCGCGCCACCTGTCGGGCTGTTCGACGAGCTTCTCGTTGGCGAGGATCCACTCGTAGGTGGCCGCGCCCATGGCGAACGCGCCGATGCCGGCGAAGAACTCGGCGAACTGCGTGTCGCCGGGCTGCTCCACCTCGAACAGCCAGTCCAGCGAGTGCCGCTGGTCGGCGATGTACCCGTCGATGCTGGTCGCGGTGTAGTACGTGGTGGTGGTCACCGGCTCACCCTGGCACCGCCCACCGACAGAAATCGGCGGCGTCACGATCCGCCTGGCGTCACAACCGCACCGCCGCGATCCACAGGTGCAGCGGTACCCGCAGCGCCGTCCCGTCGCGGCGCACCGCCACCGGTTCCCGCAGCGCCTCGATCAGCAGACCGGCGTCCTCCAGCGCCCCGGTGTACGCCTGCAGCGGACGTTCCCAGCCGTGGAACACCATCCGCATCCCGTCCTGCTCCACCTCCTCGCGGAAGCGGCGCGGCACGAAGTAGTCCCGCTCGAACACCTGGCCCTCGCCCGGTGCGTCGCCCGGGAACGACCCGACGTTGGTCACCGGATGGGTGACCGCCAGCACCAGCCGCCCGCCGGCCGACAGCACCCGTCCCGCCTGGCGCACCGACCCCGGCAGGTCGTCCACGTCCATCAACGTGTTGTACGCCACGACCAGGTCGAACGCGCCGTCGTCGAACGGCAGGTCGGCGGCGTCGGCCAGCAGGTACGTGCCGGTCGGGTCGGCGTCGCGGGCCGCGGCCAGCAGCGTCGGCGACGCATCCACCCCGGTCACGGTGTGACCCCGACCGGCCAGGTCCCGCGCCACCCGACCCTCGCCGCAACCCAGGTCCAAAGTGGCCCGACCCGGTGGCGGTACCAGATGGAAGAACGCGTCGCGGTACCGCCAGTACGAATCGAAACCGGGCCGGCGCGCCCACCCGATCCAGTTGTGTGCCTGCTGCTCCCAGTCCCATCCGGTATCCGTCAATGCCTGCTCCATCGCCATGCGCCCCTTCCCCGGTGGAGCGGTCAGTGAAGCACAGCCGTTCGACCGGCACAGGCAACCGGGTGTCGGCGGCGCCGCACCGCCGCGCACATAGACTGGGGCCGGTGACGTACCGCGTCATGTCACCGCCGGCGGCTACCATCGCCGCGCTCACCCGACATCGGGTGCGCCTCGCGAGCGGGGGGAGTGACGGTGGCGTCGCTGAACGACCGGCAGACCGATCGGGTCGCCGGGGTCCTGCTGACCGCCGCGTGCGGCGACGCCCTCGGCGTGCCGTACGAGTTCCAACCCGCGCTCGACGCCGACCAGCAACCCGAGATACGCGGCGGCGGGCTCGGCCCGTACGCGCCCGGCGAGTACAGCGACGACACCCAGATGACGGTGTGCGTGGCGCGGGTGTCGGCGACCGGGGCGGACCTGCGCGGCGACGACGCCCTCGACGAGGTCGCGGGCAACTTCCTGGCGTGGCACGCCGACGGTGCCAGCGACATCGGGGTCCAGACCCGGCGGGTACTGGCCGCGGCCGCGTCCCGCCCCGGCACGCGACCCGCCACGGCGATGCGCCACGCAGCAGCCGACCTGCACCGCGCCACCGGACGCAGCGCCGGCAACGGATCGCTGATGCGCACCGCCCCGGTGGCGCTGGCATACCTGCGCCGGGGCTACACGCCGACGACCTGGTGCGGTTGGCGGTGCGTACCGCCGGCGGCGGCGACCGGGCAGGCGACACCGACCCGTAGCGGTCAGGTCGCGCCGCCGTGCAGCAGCCGCCCGTCGAGCCCGAGGTGGTGGGCGAGCGCATCCCGTCCGCAGTCGGTGACGGCGACGGCACGGGTACTGCCGATCCGCCTGATCCAGCCGGCGTCGAACGCGTGGCGGCACAGCGCCGCCCCGACGGTGCCGGCCAAGTGCGGTCGCCGTTGCGTCCAGTCCACGCAGGACCGCACGAACGGCCGCCGGCCCGCCGGCGCGGTGTCGATGCCGAGCTCGGCGAGCCAGCTGCAGCCGGTCGCCGTCACCGTCAAGCCGCGGTCCCAGGCGAGCAGGCCTCGCCGGGTCATCGCGTCGGTGATCGCCACACCGAGGACCCCGGCAAGATGGTCGTAGCAGGTGCGTGCCTGCGCCAACGCCCGACGCCGGCTGTGCGCCGACAGGGTGCGCACCGGCGCGGGCCGATGCCCGGCCGCCGCCGCGACCGATTCGACGGTCGCCGCCACATCCCCGTCCGCCAGCCGCAGGTACCGGTGCCTGCCTTGCCGCTGCGCGGCCAGCAGCCCCCCGTCGACCAGCAGATCGACGTGTTCGCTGGCGGTCGAGACGGCGACGCCGCTGTGCCGGGCCAGTTCGGTCACCGTCCAGGCACGCCCGTCCAGCAGCGCCAGCACGATCGCGGCGCGGGTACGGTCGGCCAGCAACGCGGCCCACGAGGCGAGGGCGGCGCTGCCGCCGTACGGGTCGGCATCCGGCATACCCGCATCATGTCCCAGCGACGCTTCGGCGCCCACCGAACCGTGCGCCGCCTAGCGTCGCCGTCATGAGCAGCCCGCACACGATCGACACGGCCCGCCACGTCACGATCAGCCCGAAGATCCTGTACTTCGGCACCCCGGTGGTGCTGTTGAGCACGGAGAACGACGACGGCGGCGCGAACCTCGCCCCGATGTCGTCGGCGTGGGCGCTCGGCCACGTCGTCGTCCTCGGACTCGGCGCCGACGGACACACCTCGTACAACCTGGCCCGCCGCGGCGACCTGGTGATCAACCTGCCGACGGCGGACCAGTGGCAGGCGGTGGAACGACTGGCGCCGCTGACCGGGCGGTACCCGGTGCCGCAGCACAAGCCGACGCACCGGTTCGAGCCGGCGAAGTTCGCCGCCGCCGGGCTCACCCCGCAACCGTCCGATCTGGTCCGCCCGCCCCGGGTAGCCGAATGCCCGCTGCAGTTGGAGGCCCGCTGCGCCGCCATCCGTACCGACGCCGGCGGCGACTTCGTCATCGTCGAGGCGCAGGTGCTCGCCGTGCACGCCGATCCCCGGATCGTGGTACCCGGCACCGCGCACATCGACCCGGCGGCGTGGCATCCGCTGATCTACAACTTCCGGCACTACTTCGGGCTGGGCCCCCAGCTCGGGTACACCTACCGGTCCGACACGCCACGCGCCGCACGCGCCCCCCGCGGGTGCGCGCCGGATCCCGGCGAGGCGGGTCGTACCAGGCCGGACTGGTAGGCGAACACCACCAGTTGAGCCGGTCCCGGGCACGTAACTTCACCATGGCGCAACTCCCGCCTACGCCGCTGGTCGTAGTCACCGCTGGTACAGCCACGATTCGATGAGGCTCGCCTCGATCGAGTCGCGGCGCAGCCCACCCGAGCCGGCCAGCCACGCACCCAGCTCAGCGCGGGTGAACCAGCGTGCCTCGGCCAGTTCGTCGCCGTCGACACGCAGCGTGTCGTCGACGGCGACGGCGCGGAAGCCGACCATCAGCCCGGCTGGGAACGGCCACGCCTGCGACGCCTGGTAGCGCACCTCACCCAGGCGCACCCCGGCTTCCTCCGCCGCTTCGCGGCGCACCGCGTCCTCCAGGCTTTCACCGATCTCCACGAACCCGGCGAGGGTCGCGTACCGCCCGGGCGCCGCGCCCCGGTGCCGCGCCAGCAGACACCGCTCGGGTGTGCCCGGCGCCTCCACCAGCATGATCACGGCCGGTTCGATGCGGGGGAACAGCAGGTGACCACAGTCGTCGTTGGGGCACTGCCGCTGGTGACCGCCGTGGGTGGGGCGGGTCGCGGCGCCGCAACGACCACAGAACCGGTGGTGACGGGACCAGTGCAGGATGCCGCGCGCATAGGCGAGCACCGCCGCTTCGTCGGCGGGCAGCGTGCCGGCCAGGGCACGCACGTCCAGCACCGCGCTCGCGCCGGCGACCGCGACCGCGTCGGATTCGCTGAGGTCGGACAGGTCGACCGCGAACACCGCCTGTTCACCGTCCACACCGAGGAACACCGGCGGGCCGGCGGCGTCCAGCAGCGCCGCCCGGCCGCCCGGGGTCGCCACGGGCCGGGGCGGGTCGCCCGCCACCAGGCACCGGTCCCGCCACATCGGCACCAGCCGCGCGGTGGTCAACCGGTCGGCGACCCACCCCGGGTCGCCGCGGCGGGCGCTGGCCCGGTCCAGCCACGCCCCGCAGTACGGCAGCGGCTCACTGACCTGAACGTCCACGCTGATCCCCCTCGGCATGTCGACGCGGCGCAACCGACCCTATGCGCTCGCACCGACATCGCCACGACACCCGCCCGGCGACACCACACGACCGGGCCGGGCGGTGTCGGTACCGGGTTCTAGCATCGGTGGCCATGGCCTCCCCCGAGCGAACCAGCAGCCCCGACGAGGTCGACACCCGGCCGTGTGTCTACTGTGGGCGACCCGTGCCGCAGCGCGGCGGGGCGGGTCGTCCGTTCCGGTACTGTCGCGACAACGACGGCGCCTGCCAGCGCAACGCCCGCAACGGTCGGATGCGGGAACGCAACGCCCCCGGCCTGGCCGGACAGGTCGCCCGCACCTGGGAGATGGTCGACCGGCTGGAACAGTTGGCCACCACACTGGGCGACGCGTTGCAGGCGGAACTGAGCCCCGCCGGCGTGGAGCGGCAGATCGCCGCGGTGCGGGCCGAGGCGGCCGGGCACGTCGCCGCCGCCCAGGAGGAACGCGACGCCGCCCGCGCCGAAGCCCGCGCCGCGCACGCCGAAGCGGCAGCGGCCCGCGACCAGGCGCAGACCGCCGCCGTCGACGCCGAACAGGCCCGGCGTGCGGCGCACGACGCCGCCGAGCGGGCGCGGCGGGCCGAAGCCGAACGTGACGCCGCCCACCAGTCACGCGACGTCGCCGTCGGTGAACGCGACCAGGCCCGGCAGGAAGCGGCCCGGCAGGCGGCGCTGTGCGCCGCCGCCGAACGCGACCGGGACGCCGCCCGCGCCGAGGTCGACGCCGCCGCCGACCAGGTGGCGAGGCTACGCGCCGAACTGGCCACCGTGACCCGGGAACGCGACCTGCTCCGCGACCGGGCCGAGGCCGCCGAACAGGCGGCGTCGGTGTCCGCCCAAGCCGCCCAGCAGGCCCGCGCCGACGCCGACGCGGCCCGCCACGCTGCCCGCGTCGCCGACCAGGCGGCCACCACCGCCCACCGTGAACGCGACCGGGCCGAGTGGGAACGTGACGCCGCCGCCACCCGGGCCCGCGACGCCGACACCGAACGCGACCGGGCACGGGCGGACGCCGCCACGGCCCGCACCGAAGCGAGCCGCCTGGCCGCGGACCTCACGGAGACCACCATGCGGCTGCGCACCACCGAAGTGGAACGCGACGCCCTGCGCGAACAGGTGACGCGGCTCAGCGAACAGGTCGCGACCCTCGGCGCGGCGCTCGCCACCCACACCACAACCCCTACTGCCGGGTAACCGGGGCTGGCAGACTACGACCATGCGCCGCTTCGTCCAGTCCGTGCCCGCCCCCGGCGACCCGTACCGCGACGACCCGCTGCTGCGCTCCTGGCTGGACCGCCTGCTGGCAGACGACGGGCACGGCGCGGCAGCCGACCGGTTGACGGCGCTGTCCACCCGGGTCCGCGACGAGTTGCGCGACGCCCACCACGACGCCGAGAACCATCCACCGGTACTGCACCGGTACGGCCCGTGGGGCGAGCGGATCGACCGGATCGACACGTCACCCGGCTGGCGGCGGCAAGCCCGCGCCGCCGTCGAACACGCCCTGGTCGCCCTGCCGTACCAGGACCAGGCCCGCCGCCGGTGGGGTGCCGCAGCCCGCGTCGTCCAGCACGCGCTGCTGCACCTGTACGGGCCGGAATCAGCCACCTACTCCTGCCCGGTCGCGATGAGCGACGGCGCCGCCGCGCTGCTCAGCCGCGACGACGTCGACCCGGCGGTACGCGACGCGTGGCTGCCCCGCCTGCTGTCCACCGACCCGGACACCGCGGTACACAGCGGGCAGTGGATGACCGAGGCGCAGGGCGGGTCCGACATCGCCCGGTCCACCACCACCGCCGTCCCCGCCGGGGACGGCAGTTGGCGGTTGACCGGCGAGAAATGGTTCTGCTCGGCAGCCGACGCGCCGATCGCGATCGCGTTGGCCCGCCCCGCCGGCGCACCCGACAACTCCAGCCGAGTCCTCGCCCCGTTCCTGGTGCCGCGCTACGCGCAGGACAGCCCCCTCGCCGCCCCGCACGCCCGACCCACCGACCCCGCCCCCGGGGTACGCATCCACCGGTTGAAGGACAAGCTCGGCACCCGTGCGCTGCCCACCGCCGAGATCGGGCTGCGCGACGCGTACGCGCTGCCGGTGGGCGACCCGACAACGCCCGGCCTGGCCCGGATGATGACGCTGGTCGTGGTCACCCGGCTGCACAACGCCGCCGCCGCGGCCGGCGGGATGCGCCGCGGTCTCACCTACGCCGTCGACTACGCCTCCTGCCGGCAGATCGCCGGTGGGCTGCTGCTGAACGACCCGCTGCACCGCGCCACCCTCGCCCAGCTCGCGGTCGACACCGCCGCCGCGTTCCTGCTGGCCGGGCACGCGTTCGCGCTGCTGGGCCGGGTCGAGGTGGACGGCGACCCGGACGCCGCAGCCGAACTGCGACTGGTCGCCCCGGTGGCGAAGATCGCCACCGGGCGGTGGGCGGTCACCGCCGCCAGCGAATACGTCGAATGTTTCGGTGGAGCAGGCTACGTCGAGGACACCGGCGTGCCCCGGCTGCTACGCGACGCCCAGGTGCTGCCGATCTGGGAAGGCACCAGCAACGTGCTGTCCGTCGACGTGCTACGTGCGCTGCGCCACGACCCCAAGCAGGCGCACCGGCTGCTGCACCGCCTCGACAACGCCTGCGACACCCTCAGCGGCCTGCACGCCCTGCCCGGCGCCGTCGACGCCCTCGCCGCCGCCCGCGCCGACCTGGCCGCCACCCTCGTCGACGTCGACGCCGACCCGACCGCGGCGCGGGCCGCAGCCCGCGACCTGGCGCTACGGCTCGCCGACGCGTTGACCGCCGCGCTGCTGGCCGAACACGCCGCGTGGGCCGCCCCGCGCGGCGACGACACCGCCACGCTGCTGGCCGCGCTGTGGTCGATCCGCCGGCTGGCGCGCCGCGACATCGCCGCCGTCGCCGCCCGCCACAGCCACACGCTGCTCGCCCGATGAGCGCCTGATTGGGCGGGAGCGGGCCGAGGCGGCTACGCTCATAGGACAGGGCGCCGCCGCCAGCGGGAATCGCCTGACCAGCCCTCTCGTTACATCCCGTGGACCGACTCACTACCCGAAGGGGATAGCCGATCATGGGCGAGCGCATGCTGCGCGGAAGCCGTCTCGGAGCCGTCAGTTACGAATCCGACCGAAACACCGAACTGGCTCCGCGGCAGACCCGCGAGTACCTCTGCGCCAAGGGCCACCAGTTCGAGGTCCCGTTCGCTGTCGACGCCGAGGTCCCGATGACCTGGGAATGCAAGTTCGACGGCAGCATCGCCCGGCTGGTCGACGGCAGCGAACCGGAGCAGAAGAAGGCCAAGCCGCCGCGCACCCACTGGGACATGCTGCTGGAGCGGCGGTCGATCGCCGAACTGGACGAGATCCTCGCCGAGCGGCTGGAGGAGATCCGCACCCGACGCGGACGCACCAGCTGACATCCAACTCGAGCCGCGCCGCGCATACGCGGCACCAGCACGTCGAAGCCGCCCCCGGACAACGTCCGGGGGCGGCTTTCTCGTCGACCCTGGTCAGGGGGCGTTGTCGGCGACCTACCGCGAGGCGGCGGGCCGCGAGTCGACGATCTCCCCTTCGATCGCCGCGGGCCGACCGTCCGCACCGGTGCCGGTACCAGCACCGGTGTCGGGGGGCGAGCCGGGTCGCCGGGGCGCACCGGTACGCACCCGTACCCGACGCGGACCGAACAAGCTGCCCGCCGCTGCCGGGGACAGGCGACGCTCCGCGACCCGCTGCACTCCCACCCCCGCCGCGCGTCGCCCCGGCGGGGTCAGCAGCACCAGGCCCACCGCGTCGGTGACGAACCCCGGTACCAACAGCAGCACCGCGCCGATCAGCCCGACCAGTCCACCAGCGGCGACCGGTCCGGACGGCTGCCCCGACGCGGCGGCGGTCCGGAACCGGCGCCAGCCGCGGACCCCTTCACGGCGCAGCAGCCACGCCCCGGCCAGCGACGTCGCGACCAGGACCAACACCGCGGACAGCGCCCCGATCTGGTGCGCGACCAGCACGAACACGGTGATCTCGGCGGCGGCGAGCGCCGCCGCCACCAGCACCGCCAGGGCCACCGCGCGGCGCACCGTCACACCTCCGGCCTCGCCGCGGCGGTACGCCCACCGATGCCACGCAGCCGCGCCAGCCGCGCCTGCGCCCCCCACACGGTCACCCGTACCAACGCCTCACGCACGATCGCCGAACTCATCTTGCTCGCCCCCCGCTCCCGGTCGGCGAACGTGATCGGCACCTCGACCACCCGGAAACCACGCTGGTACGCCCGCCACGCCAGGTCCACCTGAAAACAGTAGCCCTGCGACGCCACCGAACCCACGTCGATCGCGTCGAGCACCCGCACCCGGTACGCCCGGAACCCGCCCGTCGCGTCACGAAACGGCATACCCAACGCCAGCCGCGTGTACAGGTTCGCGCTGCGCGACAGCAGCAGCCGGTGCATCGGCCAGTCCACCAGGATCTTGCCGCCCTCGACGTACCGGGAGCCGAGCACCGCGTCGGCGTCACGCAGCGCGTCCAGCAGCCGCGGCAACTCCTCCGGGGAGTGCGAGCCGTCGGCGTCCATCTCCACCACCGCGTCGTAGCCGTGCTCACGCGCCCAGGCGAACCCGGCCACATACGCCACACCCAGACCCTGCTTGCCGGGGCGGTGCAACACGTGGATCGCCGGGTCCTCCGCCGCCAACCCGTCGGCGATCTTGCCGGTGCCGTCCGGGCTGTTGTCGTCGACCACCAGCACGTCCACGTCCGGTACCGCGCGGCGCAGCCGATGGGTGATGATCCCGATGTTGTCGGCTTCGTTGTACGTGGGGATCACGACAAGGACGCGTCCCACCCCCGGGTAACCATCACTCGGCGGCTTGGGTGTCGCCGTGTCCTCGCTCACTTGACCTCCTCACGTTCGCGCTGCCGCGCCACCTTGTACCGCCGACGCACCACACCCGCCCCGACCAACGCGGCGACCGCCACCGTGGTGAGGGCGAACTCGGGCACCTCGCCGAGTCTCGTGGCAAGCGTACGTGCGTCACCGAGGTGCACCGTGCGCACGATCACCGTACCGGTGTCGAATCCGGTGGCCTGCCACACCCGGCCCGTCGTGTCGACAAACCCGGACACCCCGACCGTCGACGCCATCAGCGCGTCACGGCCGTGCTCGACGGCACGCAGCCGTACCATCGCCAACTGCTGCCGCGCCTCAGCCGGATTGAACGTCGCGTTGTTGGTCTGTACCACCAGCAGCTGCCCCCCGCCGGTCACCGACGAGCGCACCAGGTCGTCGTACGCCACCTCGAAACAGATCGCGTCGCCGACGGTCACCGGGCCGACGTGGACCACCCCCGGCCGGTGCCCGGCGACGAAGTCGTGCGGCACCAGATCCACCTTGTCCGACACCATCCGGGCGACACGGCGCAGCGGAACGTACTCGGCGAACGGCACCGGATGCTGCTTGACGTACACCTCGGCAGGTCCGCTGCCCGGCTGCCACACCAGCGCCGCGTTGCGCACATGGTCGCCCGGCCCTTCCAGCACCGACCCGACCAGGATCGGCACCCCGACCGCACGGGCGGCTTCGTCGATGCGGTCCCACGCGTCGCCGTTCACCAGCGGGTCGATGTCGCTGGAGTTCTCCGGCCACACCACCAGGTCGGGTCGGGCCACGGTACCGGCGGCGACCTGCCGGGCCAGGCGCAGCGTCGCCTCCACATGGTTGTCCAGCACCGCGCGGCGCTGGGCGTTGAAATCCAACCCCAACCGGGGCACGCTGCCCTGCACCACCGCCACCGTGACCGCCGGCCCACCCGGCGCCGGCAGCGGCACCACCAGCCCCGCCAGTACCGGCACCAGCGCGGCACCCACCCACCCGGCGGCGAGCAGCCGACGCCGGTCCAGCAGCGCCCACACCGCCGCCGCCAACGCCCCGCCGGCGAACGCCACCACGAACGTCACCAGCGGCGCGCCACCCAGCCGCGCCACCGGCAGCAGCGGCCCACCCGCCTGGCTGAACGCCAGCCGACCCCACGGAAACCCGCCGAACGGGGTACGGTCGCGCAGCGCCTCCTGACCGACCCACAACACCCCCACCAGCAGCGGCCACGTCGCCTTCCACCGGTCGGCCAGCGTGGAAACCCACGCCCCCGCCGCGCCCAGCAGCGCCACGTACCCGGCCTGCAGCCCAGCCAGCAGCAGCCACGGCACCGCCCCGACATGCATCCCGGTCCAGCGCAGCAGCGGCACGAACAACGCCAGCCCCGCCAGCGCCCCCAGCACCGCCCCGAACCCGACCCCACGCCGGTGTACCGCCACCGCCAGCGACGCCACGCCCAGCGGCGCCAACCACCACAGCCCGTACGGCGGGAACGCCACCAGCAGCAACCCGCCGCACAGCAACGCCAACCCCACCGACACCGGCATCGGCACCGGGCGGGTCCGCGCGCAGCGTCGCGACGCGGCACCGGCCGAAACGGTCGCCGTGTCGCTGACGTCTACCGCGGTCATGAGCGCCTCACCCGTTCACTGTGCCGCACCAGCCGCCAACGACAAGAATCGGGGCGCGGCCGCCGGCCGCGCCCCGCGCTCCCAGGCCCTCCCCGGCCGGTGCGGCAGAAGAGCTGTTCGGTGACCTTCGGACCGACCCGAGGCGAACTGGCTGCCCGCGCCGCGCCGTTGTCTACTGGCCCCTGCCCCTGCTGCCGTGTCACCGGAAGACGCGACCGGTTCGCGTCGCCCCGCCGACCCCCGCCCACTGGACCTGGCCGTCGCGGCCTGTCACGGGCCGCTGGGCCAGCGGGCGAAGGGACGAAGCGAACAGCCGCTTCCCCGAAGTAGGACCAGAAGACCGTACGCGCCCGCCCCCGGGGCGTGTCAACCGGTCCACCCCACTCGATCGTCACCATTCGGCGTGTCGTACTGGCGTGTCTGCCCGCCACCGGCTAAGTCCAACCCCAACCGGTCGGCGAGCAGCCGCACCGCCGCATCCGGGTACTCGTCGGCCAACAGCCCCGCCGCGGCCAGCACATAGTCCACGTCGACCACGGCACGCGCCGCGCGGGGCAACGCCCAGCCCCCGGCGGTGTCGGTCACCGCGGCGGACAACACCCGCCTCGCCGCGTCCACCGGCGCATGCCGCAACACCCCACCCGAGCCGATCACCAGCCGCACCCCGGACAGGTCCCGACCACCACGGCGCGGCCCACCGGCGGTCACCGCCTCACCACGCGCATGCCGCCGCAACGCCACCGTCGCCGCCACCTGCGCCAACCGCAGGTCCACGTCCTGCTCGGCGGCGTCCGCCGGCACCATCGCCGGCGCCTCGGCACGCCGGCGTGCCGCCTGCGCCCACGGCACGTCGCCGACAACCAGCCGCTCCACCTCGGCAGCCGCCACCACCCCGGTCGCGCTGGACCGCACCCCGAGATCACCTTCGACGGTACGGCTGCGCCACAGGGTGCCCGCCACCTCCGCCTGCGGCCGGTGCGCCGCCTGCTCGTCCGGCGCCACCACCGAGTACACGTCGGTGGTCGCCCCACCCACATCCACCACCAGCAGATCCCCGGCGACGTGGTCGGCGAGCACCTCCACCGCGCGCAGCACCACATCCGGGGTCGCGCCCCGCACCAGCCCGGCGAACCGCCGGCCCCGCGACAACTTCTTGCCGCCGATCACATGCCGCAGGAACACCTCACGGATCGCCGAACGCGCCGGCTGCGGCTCCAGCACCCCGATGCGGGGCAGCACGTTCGCCGCCGCCACCGCCGGCACACCCCGCCCCGTCAGCGTCGCCAGCACCTCGTCGCGAACGTCGACGTTGCCGGCGACCACCACCGGCCAACGCACCCGTGCCGCCGCCAACCGGGCCGCGTTGTGCCGCAACACCTCCGCGTCGCCACCGTCGGTACCGCCCACCAGCAGCACCACATCCGGTCCAGCAGCCCGCAACGCCGCCAGCTGCGCCCCACCCAGCCGACCCGACGCGACGTGCACCACCCGGGCGCCCGCCGACAACGCCACCCGGTGACCCGCCTCGGCACTGACCATCGCCTCGTACCCGACAACCGCCAGGCGCAGCCCACCACCGGCGCTGGAACACGCGTACACCGCCGACAGGTCGGCGTCCGGCAACAGCCCCGCCACCGCCGAACGGGCCGCGTCCAAGCCGTGCAGCACATCCGTCGACGCCGTCGTCGGATGTTCCGCCGTGGCGACCAGCCGACCCGCGTCGACGTCGACCACCACCAGCTTCGTGTACGTCGACCCGACGTCGACACACACCGCCAGCCGGGCACCCGGTCGCGGCGCGGCGACCAGCCGGGCACCGGATTGCGGCGCGGCGACCCGCCGCGCCGACGCCCCGCCGTCCACCGTCACCCCTGCGCGGCCGGTACCACCACCGTGCCGGTGGCCGCCACCGCCAGCAGCGGCGGATCCAACACCTCCGCCGCCGACTCGCCCTTGTCCGGCCGACCCCGGCACACCACCCGGCAGGTGAAGTCCAACGTGCGGCTGCGGGTACCGACCCGGGTCACCGTCGCCGTCACCTCCAGCACGTCACCCGCCCGCACCGGCGCCAGGAACCGCACATCCGCATAGCCGGCGAACAACCCCTCGTCCCCGTCGGTACGGATACACACCTCGGTCGCCACGTCACCGAACAGACCCAGCGCATACGCCCCGTCCACCAGGTTCCCCGCGTAGTGCGCGTGCCCGTACGGCACATACCGCCGGTGCGTCACCTGCACACCCAGCCGCGGATCGTCACTCATCAGGCGACCTTCACCTTCTCCACCAGTAACGCGTGCACCAGGAAACTGGCGACCTCCCGCGGCGTGGTACCCCGACCGAAGATCCGGTCCACACCCAGCTCACCGGCCATCCGCTCGTCGAAACGCGGCCCACCGACCACCAGCAGCGGCCGGCGAGGCGCCGGTACCGCCTCCCGGAACGCCGCCGACATCTCCCGCACGTTGTACAGGTGCGCGTCGCGCTGCGTCACCACCTGCGACACCAGCACCGCGTCCGCGCGCTCGGCACGCGCCCGCTCCACCAGATCCGGTACCGACACCTGCGCGCCCATGTTCACCACACGCATCTCCCGGTACGACTCCAGACCCTTCTCCCCCGCGATGCCCTTCACGTTGAGAATCGCGTCGATGCCCACGGTGTGCGCGTCGGTACCGATACACGCCCCCACCACCACCAGCCGCCGCCGCAACCGCTGCTTGATCAACGCGTTGATCTCCTTGGCGGTCAGCAGCGGAAAGTCCCGCTCCACGACCTCCACCTGCGACAGGTCGACCAGATGATGCACCCGCCCGTACACCACGAAGAACGTGAACCGCTCCCCCATCGCCTTGGCGTGCACCACCATCGCCGGGTCCAGACCCATCTTCGCCGCCAACTGCAGCGCCGCACCCTCCGCGCGCTTGTCGTGCGGCACCGGCAGGGTGAAACTGAGCTGCACCATCCCGTCGCCGGTGGTGTCGCCGTACGGGCGCACGATCGACGACACACCCGCCGCCTGCCCCGCCCCGCCTTGCGCCGCCGGATGCCCGCTCACGCGACCACCTCCGCCGCCACCGTCGACGCCGACTCCAGGATCTCCACCGCAGGGTTGTAGTAGTCCGACTCGTGCCGGGCCACCCCGTCCAACCCCTTGCCACCGTCCGCCGGGCGGCGCATCACCCCGAACGTGCCGTCGGCGATCGCGTTCAACAACCCGTCGTCGACGATCCGCTCCAGCAACGCCACCGCCTCATCCAGCACCTGCCACGCCCGCCGCTGGATGAACCCACCCGGCGCCGGCACGAAATCCTCGTGCAACCCGCCGCACGCACCCAACACGTACCGCACGTTCTGCAACGCGATGTCCCGATCCGACAACCACGGCGTGACCACCGCCTCGGTCATCATCCCGACCAGCAGAATGCCCTGCCCGGTCAACGTACCGACCAGATTGAAAAACCCGTCCAGCAGATTGCCCCGGAACACATCACCGGTCATGTGCTTCGTCGGCGGCATCCACTTCAACGGCGCGTCCGGGAACAACTCCCGCGCCAACAACGCATGCGCCAACTCCAACCGGAACGACTCCGGCAGATCCGGGTTGATCTCGAACGCGTGCCCCAGACCCAACTGCCAGTCCGAAAGCCCCGCCTCATGCGCGAAGTACTCGTTGAGCAACTGCGACACCGTCACCGTGTGCGCCGCCTCAACCGCATCCGCCGTGGTCAGATAATTATCCTCACCCGTATTGATGATGATCCCCGCACGGGCGTGGATCTGCCGCGAAAACCGCTGGTCGACAAACGTACGAATCGGATTGATGTCCCGGAACAGAATCCCGTACATCGAATCGTTGAGCATCATGTCCAGCCGTTCCAGACCGGCCAGCGTCGCGATCTCCGGCATACACAACCCGGACGCGTAGTTCGTCAACCGCACGTAGCGGCCCAACTCCCTCGACGACTCGTCCAACGCCGAGCGCATCAACCGGAAATTCTCCTGCGTGGCGTACGTGCCGGCGAACCCCTCCCGAGTCGCCCCCTCCGGCACATAGTCCAACAGCGACTGCCCCGTCGACCGGATCACCGCGATCACGTCCGCCCCGGCCCGCGCCGCCGCCTGCGCCTGCGGAATGTCCTCGTAGATGTCCCCCGTCGCCACGATCAAATAGATCCACGGCCGCTGCTTCGGATCCCCGTACCGGCGAACCAACCGCTCCCGCTCCACCCGACGCCGGTCGATCTGCTTGATCCCCGCCGCCACCGCCCGCTTCGCCGCCCGCCGCGCCGCGCTCGCCTGCCGACCCGTCGGCACCGTGAACCGCACCGACCCCGCCGCCGCCTTCTGCGCCAGCAGCGTCACATCCGACAAACCCTCCCGACGCAACGCGTCGAACACCGGCACAGCCACCCCGTGACCCAGACCGACATCCGCCACCACCGCATCCACCAGCCGGTTCACCCACGGAATCCCATCCGGATCCGCACCAGCCACCCCAGCCAGCCGCAACACCGCCCGCTCCACCGACACCGTCGTGTGGCTACGCGCCAGATCCACCACCGGGGCACCCGCACGCCGCGCCAACTCCCGCGCCCGCGCCACGACCGCCGGATCAAGATCCAACTTCGACCCTGCCGTCACGACCCCTCCGCATCGAAGATCACATCACCGCGCAGCACCGTACGCCGACACACCGGCAACGGCGGCACCGGCTCGTCCGCCCCAGCCGTCAACACCGGCAAACCCCTCACCAGCCCACCCGGCACATCCCACACCGCGAACGTCGCCGACGCCCCCGGCGCCAACACACCCTCACCGTCGTACCCGGCCGCCCGCCACCCGCCCCGCGTGTGCGCCGCGAACGCCGTACGCAAACCCACCCGGTACACCGGATTGTGGTGACACATCGCCGCCCGCACCGTCCCCCACGGATCCAGCGGCGTCACCGGCGAATCCGACCCGAACGCCAACGACACACCCACCCCGGCCAACGCACCCACCGGATTCGACGCCAACGACCGCCGCACCCCCAGCCGCTGCGCGTACATCCCCGACTCGCCACCCCACAACCGGTCGAACGCCGGCTGCATCGACGCCACCACACCGAACTCGACGAACCCGGCGATCAACTGCTTGTCCACCAACTCGGCATGCTCGATGCGGTGCCGCCCCGCCCGCAGCACATCCACCCCGACCCGCGCCGCCGCCAACCCGAACCCCGCCAGCACCGTCGCGATCGCCCGGTCCCCGATCGCATGGAACCCGCCCTGCACCCCGTGCCGCGCACACTCCAACACATGCTCGGCGACCTCGTCCGCGCTCAGATACCCATGCCCGTGCGACGCGTCCGGACTGTCCAGGTACGGCTCCCGCAGATGCGCCGTCTGCGACCCCAACGACCCGTCCGCGTACAGATCCCCACCCGCACCGTGCGCACCCAACTCCCGCGCCTTGGCCGCCGCGCCCAACTCACCCCAGTACCCGAACACCTGCGGCAGATCGCCCCGCCGACCCAACTCGAGCACAGCCGCGAAATCCGACTCCGCCGACGTCCCCGGACCGCCGCACTCGTGCACCGCCGCGATGCCCAACTGCGCCGCCCGACGCAACGCCGCCTCCTGCGCCGCCGTACGCTGCGCCGCACCCAGCGACCCCATCGCGATCTCCCGCACCACATGATGCGCCTGCCGCCGCAACCAGCCCGACTCGTCGTACCCCGGGGTATCCGGCGCCACCTGCGCCAACAAACCCGGCGACACCAACGCCGAATGCACACACGCCCGCGACAGGTACACCCGCCGCCCCGCCGCCGCCCGATCCAACTCCTGCGCACTCGGCGGCACCTGCACCGACCAGCCCGACTCGTCCCAGCCGTGCCCCAACACCACCGCGTCCGCCGGCAGACCCGCCGCGTACCGCGAAAGCCGATCCAGCAACTCCGCCGCCGAACCCACCCCAGCCAGATCCAGACCCAGCAACGCGATCCCGGTATCGGTGGCGTGCACATGCGCGTCCACGAACGCCGGAGCCACCAGCGCACCACCAAGGTCGACCACCCGGTCGGCGCTCGGCGCGTCCGCGTCCTGACCCACCCACGCGATCGTCGCGCCCCGCACCAGAAGCGCCGTCGCCCCCGGCGCCGCCGGACTGTACACCTGCCCGTTGCGGTAAAGCGTGCTCGTCATGCCGTCATCCTGCCGCCGACCCCGGCGACGCCGGAACCCGACCCGCGCCCGACGCCCCCGACTCCGCCGCCAACCGCGCCTCGAACAACGCCCGCACCCCCGGCTCACCGCGCAGCAGATCCAACGCATACGCCGCGTGCCCCGGCACATAGCCGTTACCGATCAGCATCGTCACGTCCGCCGCCAACCCCTCCGCACCCAGCGCCGCGGCCGCGAACGACGTCGCCATCGAAAAGAACACCACCGTGCCGCCCGACGCCGTGGACAGGATCGCGCCGTGCTCACAACCCGGCACGTCGACACACACCACCGTCACATCCGCCGGACGACCCAGAGCCGCCACCACCGCCTGCGACAACGCCACCGGATCCCGCGCGTCCGCCAACGCCGTCTCGTCGGCCAACCCCACCGCCCGCAACCGGTCCCGCTCCGCCACGCTCGGCACCACCGCCACCGTGCGCGCCGCCCCGGCCCGCCGCGCCGCCGCCAACGACAACGACCCGCTCTTACCCGCGCCGCCCAGCACCGCCACCGTCGCCTCGCGGTAGCCGCCCACCACCCGCGCCGTCAACGCCGGCGCCCCGCACACATCCATCACCGCCAACGCCAACTGCGGATCCAGATCGTCCGGCAGCCTCGCCGCGATCGACCGCGCGAACAGGATCGCGTGCCCCGCACACGGCACCTGCTCGCCGAGCCCGTCCCAGCCCGCCAGCCCGTCGCTGATCGCCAGCGGCGTCAACGTCAACGACACCAGCGTCGCCACCCGGTCCCCGGCACGCAGCCCCAACGGCGACCGCGGCCCCACCGCGTCCACCGTGCCGATCAGCATCCCGCCCGACCCGGTCACCGGGTTGTGCATCTTGCCCCGACTACCGATGATCTCCAGCACCTCGGCGCGTACCGCCGCACCGTCGCCGCCGTGCTTGTCGAACAGCTGCCGGAAACTCGCCGCGTCCAGATTCAACCGCTCCACCGCGACGCGTACCTCGTCGTCGGCGATCTCCGCACTGGTGTCCAGCCGCCACGCCGCCTGCGGCAGTACCCCCGCCGGTTCGATCACCCGATGCAGCCCGACCGGCGAGCTCATGGCCAACTCCTTCCACGACGAGAAGTCTTCCGGCACAGTACTGTTGACACAGAAGGATTTCCAGTACGGTACCGCGACAGGCGACGTCTGGGAGGAGCGACATGGCCGACGACAAGCGCACCGGGCAGCCCTACGAATACCAGCGACGAGAACTCGTCGAACCGGACTGGACCCGGTTCCCCGGCTGGCGCGACGTCACCCGCGACCAGTGGGAGTCGGCCCAATGGCAACGCGCCCACTGCGTCAAGAACGCCCGACAGCTGCGCGACGTGCTCGGCGACACCGTCGACGACACCTTCTACGCCGACCTCGCCGACGACCAGCAGCACCTGGCCACGATGAGCATGCTCATCCCACCCCAGATGCTCAACACCATGGTCCCCGACGCGGTACCGGACACCGAACGCTTCTACGCCGACCCGGTCCGCCGGTACATGCTGCCCGTCGCCTCCGACCGGCACCCCGACTGGCCGTCGCACCCGTACTCCACCCGCGACTCCCTGCACGAGCACGACATGTGGGTCGCCGAAGGACTCACCCACCGGTACCCGACGAAGGTCCTCGCCGAACTGCTGTCCACCTGCCCGCAGTACTGCGGGCACTGCACCCGCATGGACCTCGTCGGCAACTCCACCCCCACCATCGACAAGCTCCGGCTGGCCCTCAAACCCGTCGACCGGTACGACGCGCACATCGCCTACCTGCGCGCCCACCCCGAAGTACGCGACGTCGTCGTCTCCGGCGGCGACGTCGCCAACGTCCCCTGGCGCAACCTGGAGTCCTACCTGATGCGCCTGCTGGAGATCGACACCGTCCGCGACATCCGACTCGCCAGCAAAGCCCTGATGGGGCTGCCCCAGCACTGGCTGCAACCCGACGTCGTGGAAGGACTCGAACGCGTCGCCCGTACCGCCGCCCGGCGCGGCGTCAACCTCGCCATCCACACCCACGTCAACCACGCCAACTCGGTCACCCCGCTGGTCGCCCGCGCCGCCCGCACCGCCCTGGCCGCCGGGGTACGCGACGTGCGCAACCAGGGCGTGCTCATGCGCGGCGTCAACGCCACCGCCTCCGACCTGCTCGACCTGTGCTTCGCGCTGCACGGCGAAGCCGGCATCCTGCCGTACTACTTCTACATGTGCGACATGATCCCCAACGCCGAACACTGGCGCGTCCCGGTCTGGCACGCCCAGCAGCTCCAGCACGACATCATGGGCTACCTACCCGGCTACGCCACCCCACGGCTGGTCTGCGACGTGCCGTTCGTCGGCAAACGCTGGGTGCACATGCTCACCGAGTACGACCGCGAACACGGCATCTCGTACTGGACGAAGAACTACCGCACCGGCATCGAGAAAACCGACCCCGACGCCCTGACCAAGCGCTACCCGTACTACGACCCGATCGACACCCTGCCCGAGTCCGGGCAGAAGTGGTGGCGCAAGCAGGAGCACGCCGAACAGACCTGACGGTCGGCCGGCACACCCGCCCCGGTGCCGGGACAATGTCCGGCGTGGCAGAGATCGTACTGATCAGGCACGGCCAGACCGAATGGAGCGCCGCCGGGCGACACACCTCGCGGACCGACCTGCCGCTCACCGACGTCGGTGAGCGGCAGGCACGCGACCTCGCCCCCGCCCTCGCCGAGCGGCGGTTCGCCGCCGTGCTGTGCAGCCCCCGACTACGCGCCCGGCGTACCGCCGAACTCGCCGGGCTCGTCGTCACCGACATCGACGACGACCTCGCCGAATGGGACTACGGGCAGTACGAGGGAATCACCACCGCCGACATCCACCGGGACCGGCCCGACTGGTACCTGTGGACCGACGGCGCACCCGGCGGCGAAACCCCCGACCAGGTCGGCGCGCGACTCGACAAGGTCCTCGACCGGGCCCGCTCGGTACTCGACCGCGGCGACGTCGCCCTGGTCGGGCACGGGCATGCCCTGCGCGTCGCCGCCGCCCGCTGGGTCGCCCTACCGCCCAGCGGCGGCGGGTTGCTCCGGCTGGACACCGGCACCCTGTCCGTCCTCGGGTACGAACACGACCGGCCGGTGATCAGGCGCTGGAACTGTCCGGTATGAGCTTCGGCGGCCGGTTCTCGTACGGGGTGGACAGCACCACCGTGGTCCGCGTCGACACGTTCGCCGCGGTACGGATCTCCTGCAGCAACCGCTCCAGGTCGCTCGGGCTGCGCACCCGTACCAGCAGCAGATAGAAGTCGTCCCCGGCGACCGAATAGCACGCCTCGACCTCCGCCAGGTGCGCCAGCCGTTCCGGCGCGTCGTCCGGCGCCGCCGGGTCGATCGGTCGGATCGCGACGAACGCGCTCAGCCCGAGACCGACCTTCTCGTACGACACGCGCGCGGCGTACCCGACGATCACCCCGCGCTGTTCCAGCCGGCGGACCCGCTGGTGGACGGCGGACACCGACAGCCCCACCTTCTCGGCGAGGTCGGTGTACGACAGTCGGCCGTCCTCGCTGAGCGCGGCGACGATCGCCTGGTCGATCTCTTCCACGTGGCAGAAGGTACACCGGGCTGGATGACGTTTGGTCCGTCCGGGGGCGTGGGTCACAACCGCTCCGGGCGTCCTAGGAAACTAGTGGGTTTGTTCCCGGACTTTAGCGGGGACCTCCTGCCAGGAGGTGCAGGAGATGACCCGAATCGCGGAGACCCTACGCAGCGACGTACCGGCCCGTCTGGACCGGATGCCGTGGTCGCGCTTTCACTGGCTGGTGGTGCTCGCCCTCGGTACCGCCTGGATCCTGGACGGCCTCGAGATCCAGATGGCCGCCTCGATCGGGTCGGTACTGCAGGACAAGAGCACATTGCATCTGTCCGCCACCGAAGTAGGCGCGACCGCGTCGATCTACCTCGCCGGCGAGGTCGCCGGCGCCCTGATCTTCGGCCGGCTCGCCGACCGCCTCGGTCGACGCAAGCTGTTCCTCGTCACGCTCGGCATCTACCTGCTGTTCAACGGGCTTGCCGGGTTCTCGTTCAGCTTCTGGTCGTTCGTCCTGCTGCGGTTCATCGCCGGCATGGGCATCGGCGGCGAGTACGCGGCAGTCAACTCCGCGATCGACGAACTGATCCCCGCCCGGTACCGCGGCCGCGTCGACATCGCCGTCAACGGCACCTACTGGGCCGGCGCGGCGATCGGCGCCGCCGCCCAGCTGATCCTGCTCAACCCGTCCATCGTGCCGACCAGCCTCGGGTGGCGGATCAGCCTGTTCGTCGGTCCCGTGATCGGCTTGGCGGTCTGGGGGCTGCGGCGACACATCCCGGAAAGCCCGCGCTGGCTGATGACCCACGGCAAGGTCGCAGAAGCCGAACAGACCGTGGGCGGCATCGAGCAACGCGTCGAGGAATCCGGCAAGCACCTCGAACCGGTCGGCGAGGACAAGTGCATCGAGGTCGAGCCGCAACGCAAGGTGTACTACCGCGACATCGCCCGGGTCATGCTGCGCGACTACCGCAGGCGCTCGGTGCTCGGACTGACCCTGATGGTCACCCAGTCCTTCCTGTACAACGCGATCTTCTTCAGCTACGCGCTGGTGCTGGCCAACTTCTTCGGGATCAAGGACCAGAACATTCCGCTGTTCTTCTTCCCGTTCGCGGTCGGCAACCTGCTCGGACCTCTGGTGCTCGGACACTTCTTCGACACCGTCGGACGGCGGCGCATGATCGCCGGGACGTACCTGGTGTCGTCGCTGATCCTCGCCGCCTCCGGGTACCTGTTCTGGGTCGGCGCGCTCAACGCGGTCAGCCAGACCATCCTGTGGTGCGTGGTGTTCTTCATCGCCTCCGCCGGCGCGTCCAGCGCGTACCTCACCGTCAGCGAGATCTTCCCGCTGGAGCTGCGCGGCCAGGCGATCTCGTTCTTCTTCGCGATCGCCCAGCTCGTCGGCGGCGTGCTCGCGCCGACCATCTTCGGCACCCTGATCGGCACCGGCAAGAACCCGACGCCGCTGTTCATCGGGTACCTGGTCGGTGCCGTGCTCATGGCGGTCGGCGGCGTGGTCGCCGCGGTGATCGGCGTCGACGCCGAACGGCGCTCGCTGGAGGACATCGCCTCGCCGCTCAGCGCCGTCCGCCGCCGCGCGGCGGCGACGGCCGAAGAACTGCGCGGTCGGCTCGCCGCCGGCGGTACCCAGATCGAACCCACCGCGGGCAGCTGACGACCTGTCGGCTCCGGGGTCGGGGCCGGCGCGTAACGAAGCGATCAAGCCTGATCGCCCGGAGCACGCGCCGGCCCCGACCCCTTCGACTCTCAGCCGACGCCGTCGGTACCCGGGGCGACCCGGCGACCGACGCGCGGGTCAGCGGGTCAGCGACCGGGAGACGACCAGCCGCTGGATCTGGTTGGTGCCCTCCACGATCTGCAGCACCTTCGCCTCGCGCATGTACCGCTCCACCGGGTGGTCGGCGACGTAGCCGTACCCGCCGAGCACCTGCACCGCGTCGGTGGTCACCTTCATCGCCGTGTCCGTGGCGAACAGCTTCGCCTTCGCCGCCTCCGCCGAGTACGGTCTGCCGGCGTCGCGCAGCCGCGCCGCGTGCAGCGTCAGCGCGCGGGCCGCGGCGATCTGCGTCGCCGCGTCCGCGAGCATGAAGGCGAGGCCCTGGAATTCCACGATGGGGCGACCGAACTGCTCGCGTTCGGCGGCATAGCCCACCGCGTAGTCCAGCGCCGCCTGGGCGAGCCCCACCGCGCAGGCGGCGATGCCCAGCCGGCCCGAGTCGAGCGCCTTCATCGCGATGCGGAACCCGACGCCCTCCTCCCCCACCAGCCGGTCGGCGGGAATCCGGGCGTCGTCGAAGGCGATCTGCGCGACGGGCGACGCGGTCAGCCCCATGGTGCGTTCCGGTCGCTGCGGGTGGATGCCCGGCGTGGCGGCGTCGGCGAGCAGGCACGACACCCCGTCCGCGCCGGGACCGCCGGTGCGGCAGAACACGTTGTAGAAGTCGGCGCGCCCGGCGTGCGTGATCCACGCCTTGGTGCCGCTGACCACGTACTCGTCGCCGTCCCGCATCGCCCGGGTCGCGAGGTTCGCCGCGTCGGAGCCGCCGCGCGGCTCGGACAGGCAGTACGCGCCGAGCAGCTCGCCGCCGAGCATGTCGGGCAGGAACCGCTTGCGCTGCGCGTCCGAACCGTACTCGGCGACCGGGTAGCAGGCGAGGGTGTGCACGCTGACCGCCTCGGCGACCGCCAGCCAGCGGTACGCCAGCTCCTCGAGCACCTGCAGGTAGACCTCGTACGGCTGGCCGCCGCCGCCGAAGTCCTCCGGGTACGGCAGACCGAGCAGACCCGCCCGGCCCAGGGTGCGGATCACCTCGCGGGGAAACTCCCCGCGCGCCTCGAAATCGTTCGCGCGCGGCGCCAACTCGCGGTCGGCCAGCTCGCGGGCGAGGTCGAGCAGGTCGTACGCCTCATCGCTGGGCAGCATCCGCGCCACGGGCCTGGCATTCACCACGGCGATAGCTTAACGTTCGTTCGGGTACCGGTGGCGCGGGGATCGCCGACGATCAGCCCACCGGGTCGCCGGAGGGTACCGGGGTTTGGCAGGCTGTGCCTCGTGGACCGACCGCTGCTGCTGATCGACGCGCCGAGCCTGTACTTCCGGGCCTTCCACGGCATACCGGAGAAGGTCGGCGCCGCCCCGGACGGCACACCGGTCAACGCGGTGCGCGGCTTCCTCGACATGCTCGCCACGCTGATCCGGACCCGGCGACCCGACCGGCTGGTGTGCGCGTTCGACGCGGACTGGCGCCCGGCGTGGCGGGTCGCCCTGATCCCCTCGTACAAGGCGCACCGGCTCAGCCCCGACGGCGGCGAAACCGTGCCGCAGGCGCTGACCCGCCAACTGCCGATCATCACCGACCTGCTGGACGCGTTGGGCTTCGCCAGCGCCGACGCCGCCGGGTACGAAGCCGACGACGTGCTGGCGACCCTCGCCGCCCGCGAGCCCGGTCCGGTCGAGGTCGCCTCCGGCGACCGGGACCTGTTCCAACTGGTCGACGACGGCAAGCCGACCCGGCTGCTGTACTGCGGACGGGGCGTCGCCAAGCTGGAGGTCTTCGACGAAGCCGCGGTCGAGGCGCGGTACGGGGTGCCCGCCGCCGGGTACGCGGACTTCGCCGCCCTGCGCGGCGATCCGAGCGACGGGCTGCCCGGGGTACCGGGGGTCGGCGAGAAGACCGCTGCCCGGCTGGTCGCCCGGTACGGCAGCCTCGCCGCGATCCTGACCGCCGTGGCCGACCCGGGCAGCGACTTCGCGCCAGGGGTACGCACCAGGCTCGCGTCGGCCCGCGACTACCTCGCGGTCGCGCCGACGGTCGTCGAAGTGGCGCGGGACGCGCCGGTACCGGCGTTGGACCCCACCCTGCCGGGCGCACCGGCCCACCCGGACCGGCTGATCGCACTGGCCGAGACGTGGAACCTCGCCGGACCGGCGCGGCGGCTCGTCGACGCCCTCGGCGAGGTCGCCTGACGCGCGGCGGCACCGCCGGCCCCCCGCGGCTCGGCGCCAGCTCCACGCGAGGCGGACCGCCCGGTCACGTCATGCTGGTGTACGCCAGCACACCCCGGTTGACCAGCGCCATCGCCTGCCGCGCCGATTCACGTACCCCGGACGACATTGGCGCCGCCTCGGCCACCTGTCCCAACAGGTCGATCACCTGACGCGCCCAGCGCACGAAGTCGCCGGCCGGCATGTCGCCTTCGAGGTTGTGGGCGCTCGCGAGCACCTTCGACAGCGGCTCGCCACGCGCCCAGCGGTAGATGGGCCAGACGAAGCCGAGATCCGGTTCCCGGGTCAGCTGCAGCCCCCGCCGCGCCTCCTCAGCCTCCAACTCGGCCCAGATCGCCACCGTCGCGTCGATGGCGTCGGCGATCGGGCCGCGCGGCACCGACGCCCGCTCGTCGGTCTCCCGGCGACCCTCGTACAGCACCACGGACACCGCCGCCGCCAGTTCCGCCGGCGCCAGCCCCGCCCACACGCCGCGCCGCAGGCACTCGGCGACCAGCAGATCCGCCTCGGTCCAGATCCGCGCCAGGGTACGACCCGCCTCGGTGACCTCGTCGCCGTCGAGGTACCCGCGCGCCTCCAGCAGCGCCCGGACCTGGTCGAAGGTGCGCGGCAGCGAACCGGTACGGCTGGCGACCTTGGCCCGCAGCGTCTCGGTGTCGCGACGCAACCGCCACCGCCGCTCCGCCCAGCGGGCATGCTCCTCCCGTTCCAGGCAGCGGTGACACGGGTGGTCCCGCAACGCGCGGCGCAGCCGTACCAGCTCGGCGTCGTCGGCGACGCCCCGGGACCGGCTCTGCCGCCGCCGCGCCGGGTACTCGGCGCCGACGCTGCGCACCGCCGCCGCCAGATCCCGCCGCTCCCCCGGCGACCGGTGGTTGAAGTGCTTCGGTACCCGCACCCTGGTCAACGGCTCGACCGGCACGGAGAAGTCGGCGGCGGAGATGCGTCCGGCCCACCGGTCCTCGGTCAGTACCAGCGGGCGCGGGTCACCGAACCCGCCGGTGCCCGGATCGAGCACCACCGCGAGCCCCGCCCGACGACCGGACGGTACCCGGATCACGTCGCCGACCCGCAGCTTCTCTAACGACTGCACCGCCGCCGCGCGGCGGTGCGCCGCGCCCTGCCGGGCCAGCGCCTTCTCCCGGTCGGCGATCGCCACCCGCAGGTCGAAGTACTCGGCGAAGTCCCCGAGGTGGCACTCCATGTCCGCCTCGTAGATCGCCATCGTCTCCTCGTTGCGGCGCACCTGCCCCGCCAACCCGACCACCGAACGGTCGGCCTGGAACTGCGCGAACGACGACTCCAGCAACTGCCTCGCCTTGGCGACGCCGACGTTGCCGACCAGGTTGACCGCCATGTTGTACGCGGGGCGGAAGCTGGAGCGCAGCGGGTACGTGCGGGTCGAGGCGAGCCCCGCGACCAGGCGCGGGTCGACCTCCGGGCTCCACACCACCACCGCGTGACCCTCGATGTCGATGCCGCGCCGACCGGCGCGCCCGGTCAGCTGGGTGTACTCCCCCGGCGTCAGGTCGACGTGCGCCTCGCCGTTGAACTTGACCAGCCGCTCCAACACCACGCACCGGGCCGGCATGTTGATGCCCAGCGCCAGCGTCTCGGTGGCGAACACCGCCTTGACCAGCCCGCGGACGAACAGTTCCTCGACGACCTCCTTGAACGCCGGCAGCATCCCGGCGTGGTGCGCCGCCAGACCCCGCTCCAGCCCGTCCAGCCACTCCCAGTACCCGAGCACGTTCAGGTCTTCGGACGGGATCGCCGCGGTGCGCTCCTCCACCAGCGCCCGGATCTCGGCACGCTCGTCGGGTCCGGTCAGCCGAAGCCCCGCCGCCAGGCACTGCTGCACCGCGGCGTCGCAGCCGGCGCGGCTGAAGATGAACATGATCGCCGGGAGCAGCCCCTCCCGGTCCAACCGGTCCACCACGTCCGGTCGCGCCGGGACCAGCCACCGCCGGGGGCGTCCCGGTCGGCCCCGACCGCCGTCCGACTCGATCCGGCGCAGCATCTCCCGGGTGTACCGCAGCAGCTCCGGGTGCACCTCGTGCTTCTGGGCCGCCGCCGCGTCGTGGAACAGGTCGAACATCCGCCGCCCGACCAGCATGTGCTGCCACAGCGGTACCGGTCGGTGCTCGCTGACCACCACCTCGGTGTGCCCGCGTACCGTCACCAGCCAGTCGCCGAACTCCTCGGCGTTGGACACCGTCGCGGACAGCGAAACCAGGGTCACGCTGGACGGCAGGTGGATGATGACTTCTTCCCACACCCCGCCACGGAACCGGTCCGCCAGGTAGTGCACCTCGTCCATGACCACGTACGACAGGCCGCGCAGCGCCGGGGACCCGGCGTACAGCATGTTGCGCAGCACCTCGGTGGTCATCACCACCACCGGCGCGTCCCCGTTGATCGCGTTGTCGCCGGTGAGCAGCCCGACCCGGTCCGCGCCGTACCGCTCGACGAGGTCGTGGTACTTCTGGTTGGACAGCGCCTTGATCGGCGTGGTGTAGAAGCACTTGGTGCCCTGCCGCAACGCCAGGTGGACGGCGAACTCCCCGACCACGGTCTTGCCGGCGCCGGTGGGAGCGCACACCAGCACCCCGCTGCCGCGTTCCAGCGCCTCGCAGGACTGCCGCTGGAACGGGTCCAGATCGAAGCCCAGGTCGACGGCGAACTCGTCGAGGGCCGGGTAGCGGGCGGCGTCAGCGGCCCGCCGGCGGGCCGCGGCGTACCGCTCGGCGGGGCTCGTCATACCCGAAAGGCTAGGCGAAGTCGGCGCGGTTCGTCCGGTCGGTATCGTGCTCGGCGTGCCGGACACACCCGAACCAGCCAGTCCCCGTGGTCCGTCCCGTACCGGCGACGCGTCGGCGTCCCGGGATGCCGCGCAGCCCGGCGACGCCGGAGCGTGCGGCGCCGCCGCGCGGGGCGCTCCCCCGGCGCGGCGGTTCGACGCCGTGCTGTTCGACTTCCACGGCACCCTCGCGCAGGTCGAGGAGCCGGTCGACTGGGTGATCGCGGCGGCGGGCGCGTGCGGGGTCGAGCTGCCCCGGGCACGGGCAACCGGGTTGGCGGACCGGCTGGTCGCCGCCGGGCGGGCCGGCGGACCGCTGCCGACCCGGATCCCGCCGCACCTGGCCGAGGTGTGGGCCGAACGGGACCTGTTCGAGCACGCCCACCGCGCCGCGTACACGGGGCTGGCGCGCACCGTGGACGCCGGCATCGAGGGGCTGCCCGAGGCGCTGTACGAGCGGGTGCTGTGCGCCGAGGGCTGGGCGGGGTACGCCGACACCGTGCCCACGTTGGCGGCGCTGCACGCCTTCGGGGTACCGGTCGGGGTGGTCAGCAACATCGGTTTCGACATCCGACCGCTGGCCGCCGAGCTGGGCTTCCACGGCTACGTCGACGCGTACACGCTGTCGTACGAGGTGGGCCGGTGCAAGCCGGACCCGGCGATCTTCCTGCGGGCGTGCGCGGCGCTGGGGGTCGACCCGGAGCGCACCCTCATGGTCGGCGACACGCCTGCCGACGCCGCGGCGGTCGCCGCCGGATGCTCCGCGTACGTGGTGCCGTGCGCCCCACCGGGCGCGGTCAACGGGCTCGGCGTGGTGCTCGACCTGGTCGAAAGGGACGGTCGAGGCTAGCGCCGAGCCACCGCCGGCACGGTCAGGGCAGCCGGCACGCACGTCACCGTGACCGGCAGCGGACAGCCGCGCTCCCCGTCGACGTACGCCACGATGCCGTCCGCCGACAGACCCACCTGCGCGGCCCGGTACACCGTGACCGCCGGGTGCCGCACGTGCCCGCCGCTGTAGATCAACGGTTTGATCCGGACCAGGGTGGTGCGGCTGATCGGACCGGCGACGACCACGTCGAGCAGCCCGTCGGTCGGGTCGGCGGCGGGGCAGATGCGCATCCCGCCGCCGTAGCTCGGCGTGTTGCCGACCGCGACCAGCACCGCGTCGAGTTCCAGCCGCTGCCCGTCCAGCATCAGCGTGTACCGGCGGGGACGCAGCCGCACCAGCTCGGCGAAGATCGCCAGGTCGTACCGGCGTGGGCCGCGCGGGAACGACATCCGGTTCGCCCGCTCGTTGACCAGCGCGTCGAAGCCCGCCGCGAGAACCGCCCCGAACCAGCGCACCGAGCCGTCCGACCCGGTCATCCGAGCCAGGTCGACCCGGCGGTACCGCCCGGCGCGCAGCGCCTCGGCGATCGCGTCGGCGGCGGCCAGCGGCGCGGCGGGCAGCCCTAGTTCGGCGACGAAGTCGTTGCCGGTGCCCGCCGGTACCGCCGCGAACGGCACCCCGGTGCCGGCGACCGCCTGCAACGCGAGGTGGACGGTGCCGTCCCCACCGACCGCGACCAGCGCCCCGGCGCCGTCCGCGACCGCTGCCCGGCACGCCGCGAGCGCCTCCTCGGCGGTACCGGCGAGCAGCGGCAGCACCGGGCGACCGGCGGCACGCAGCCGGTCCAGGACCGCCGGGTACGCGGTGCGGAACCTGCCCCGCCCGGCGACCGGATTGACCAGTACGGCGAGCGGAGCGGTCGGGTCGCCGGCATCGGCGAGCGGACCGCTCGCGTCGGCGCTACCGGCGAGCGGACCGCTCGCGTCGGCGGCACCGGCGAGCGGGTGTGCCGGGTCAGCCGGCTCGGCAGCGGCGACCGGGACGGCCGGCGGGTCGTCGGGTAACGGATGGTGGGACACGGCGGGTCAGGTCGACTCGTCGTAGCGGTGTTCGACCGCGCTCGGGGTCGGCGTCCACGCCTCGTCGGGGATCTGCACCGGCTCGGGCGCCTCCACGGGCTCCGGCGCGTACTCCAGCGGCGACACTTCGTCGTCGCCGATCCCCGCATAGCTCGGCTGCCGCTTGGCGCGCCGCCGGTCGTTGAGCCAGGCGACGCCGACCGCGGCGAAGTACAGCAGCGCCATCGACCCGGCGAGGATGGACATGCCGAACGGGTCGGGGGTCGGGGTGACGATCGCGCCGAAAACGAACATCAGGAAGACCGCGATCCGCCACCAGCCCAGCAACCGGCGCGCGGTGACCAGCCCGGCGAAGTTGAGCATCACGATGATCAACGGGAACTCGAACGCCGCCCCGAACAGCAGCATCATGCCCGTGACGAAGGAGAAGTACCCGGGCAGGCTCACGTTGACCTGGTAGCTGGAGCCCATGCCGAGGAAGAAGTGCAGGCTCTTGGAGACGACCAGGTACGCCAGCAGGGCGCCGGCGAAGAACAGCGGCGCGGCGACCGTGACGAACAGGTACGTGTACCGCCGCTCGTGACGGTGCAGCCCCGGCGCGATGAACGCCCACAGCTGGTACAGCCAGACCGGCGCGGCCAGGATCAGACCGATGTACAGGCCGACCTTCAGGTTCAGGGTGAACACGTCGATCGGCGAGTTGGTGACGAACGTGCACGACCCGGCGAGCGCGCCGTGCTGGCGCTGGAAATCGCAGTACGGCTTGTTGAGGAAGTTCAGCACCCGGTCGGCGAAGAACAACCCGACGCCGAGGCCGGCGACCACGCCCAGCGACGCCTTGAACAGCCGCCCGCGCAGCTCGCGCAGGTGTTCGAACAGCGTCATCGAGCCGTCGGCGGCGCGCTGGAACTGGGTTTGGCGCTTACGCCGCACCTGGGGACTCACGGCGCGTCGACGCCTCAGTTGTCGCGGGTGCGCTGTACCGGGTCGGCGGCCGGCTGCGCCGACGCCTGCTCCGTGCCGCCCGGCAGCGGCTGCCGGCCCGACTGGGCCTCGGCCTTGCCGGCGACGTCGTCGTCAGCCAGACCGCGTGTCTCAGCCTTGAGGATGCGCAGGGAACGACCCAGACCGCGGGCGGCATCCGGCAGGCGCTTCGCCCCGAACAGCAGGATCAGCACCACCACCAGAACGGCGATGTGCCACGGCCTCAGAGTGCCCATCGTTACGCCACCTCACTGAATCGCCCGGACGACGACCCCATCGTACGTGCCGCGACCCGACCGCCCTAGCCCCCGGGTGCAGGGCTTTTGCGGACGGCGGGTCGCCGCGTCGGGCGACGGGGGCAGGGCGTCAGCCGCGCGTCCGCGCCGCGTCGCGCCACTGCGGCGAACGCAGCCCGGCGGCTCCGGTACGGGTGCTTGCCGCGTGCTCGCCGACCTCCGCGAGGTCGGCGGCGGTCTGCGCCAGCCGGGCCTGCAGATGCGCGACCGCGACCTGTACCTGCTGGGCCTGGGCCTGGGCGGCGTTGAGCCGGGCCAGGGCGGCGGCGAGGCGAGGCAGCGCCGCCAGCACCGGTCGTACCGCCAGTGCCAGGATCACCAACCCCAGCAGGACCAGCCCGCCGACGATCCACCAGACCACGACACCCCACCTTTCCGCCCCGCGAGTCGCGGCGCTGTCCGCCCCGTTCAGGATGCCCTGCGCGGGTACCGGCCGCACGCTGTCCACCACCCGCGCGGCTCGTCGTCGCGCGGCGGCGCGGGCTTACGACCCGGCGCTCGCGTACCGTGCGAGCGCGGCTTCCGCCTGGGCGCGTACCGCCTCGGCGAGTTCCGGCGGAGACACCACGCTCACGTCGGCGCCCAGGCCCAGTACGAGCCGCCGCGCCCAGACAAGGTCCGCGACGCGTAGCGACACGAGCCAGTGCTCCGGCGACTCGGCGACCACGGCCTCGCACGGGTAGTACTCGGTGATCCACCGCCCGCCCCGGCCGACCCGCAGCGTGACCAGCGGCAACCCGTCGGTCAGATGGAACACCCCGTCGCGGACGTCGGTCGGGTGCGCCTGCGGCGGGGGGCTCGCCGGCTCGTCGAGTTCGGTCATCGCGTCGATCCGGTCCACCCGGAACAGTCGGACCGCCTCCGCGCGGCGGCACCACGCCTCCAGGTACGCTCGGTTCGCCACCACCAGGACCCGCATCGGGTCGACCACCCGTTCGGTGATCTCGTCGCGGGTCGCGGTGTAGTACGTGATCCGCAGGGCGTGACGACGCTCGACCGCGCCGCGGATCGCGGCCAGCCGCTCGGCGTCGCCGGTCAGTCGCACCGCCACCGGCGCCTCCGCCGCCCCGCCCGCCGCCGACTCGATCTTGGCGAGGGCACGTTCGATCGCGTCGCGGTTGTCCACGCCCGGCGTCTCCACCAGCATCCGCAGCGCGACGACCAGGGCGAGCGCCTCGTCCGGGGTGAGCCGCAGCGGGCGGTCGATACCGGCGTCGTAGGTGATCGTCACCCGGTCGCCGTCGAACGCCATGTCGATCAGGTCACCCGGACCGTACCCGGGCAGCCCGCACACCCACAGCAGTTCGAGGTCCTCGCGCAGCTGCTTCTCGGTCACACCGAGATCGGCTGCCGCCTCGGCGATCGGGATGCCGGGTCGGGCCAGCAGGTACGGCACCAGGTTGAGCAGCCTGCCGAGACGCTCTCCGGACGCCGCCGCCATCACGCCACCGCCTGCGTGGACGCGCCGAGCACGTGTTCCTCACGCGGACGCCGCTCGCCGGGCGCGGCGGTCGCGGCGACGATGTCGCGCAGCCGCGCCACCACCGCGTCGCGCACCTCCGGCGGGTCGAGGACCAGCACGTCCGGCCCGTACCCGACCAGCCAGTGGGCCACCCACTCCGGGTCGGCGTACCGCAGCACCACCCGGTCGCCGTCCGGCCCCGGGGTGACCTCGTCGGCGAAGCGCCGCACCCCGGCACCGCGCCCGGGGCGTACCAGCACGGTCGCCCGCCGGCTGCGCTCCACCGGACCCGACCAGCGCGCCACGTAGCTGATCAGGTCGACGTCTTCGGGCGGCTGGTACGCGCCGACCGGCCCGATGCGGCGCACCGCCCCGACGATGCGGGACAGCCGGAAGCAGCGCTCGGCCGCCCGGTCCAGGTCGTGTCCGACCACGTACCACCGGCCGCGCCAGCACACCACGCCCCAGGGCTGCAGCCGGCGGGTGGCGGGCGCGTCCTGCTCCGGTACCCGATAGGTGAAGGTCACCGCCTGCCGGTCGCGTACCGCCGCGGTCAGCGGCTCGAACGCCGCGTCGACGGTCACCACCGGCTCGATGCCGAGCGTCGCGTCCGAGTCGACGTCGATGCCGGCGGCCCGCAACTTCGCCAGTCCCGACGAGGCGGCTGCCGCCAGTCCCGCGTGCCGCCACAGCCGCGCCGCGATGCCCACCGCCGCCGCCTCGTCCGGTTCCAGGGGGATCTCCGGCAGCGCGTAGTCCCGGTGGGCGATGCGGTACCCCGGCTCGGTGTCGAACACGCTCGCCGTGCCGGTCTCCAGCGGTACGCCCAGTTCGCGCAGCTCAGCCTTGTCGCGCTCGAACTTGCGCTGGAACGCCTCGTGCTCCTTCGGGTCGCTGGGATCGTGCTCGTACCCCGGCACCGTCGCCGCGATCTGGGCAGCGGTCAGGAACCGTCGCGTGGACAGCAGACAGATCACCAAGTTGACCAGGCGTTCGGTGCGGGTACGGGACACGACTTCGACGCTAGCAGCGAGCGCGCCCCGGTGGGTGACGGGCGCACCGGGCTTGGGACAGCGGAATGCCGGCAGTGGACAACGCGCGAGCGTTGTCGGACCGGCGTGGTGGACAGCGCGGGCGTGCGGCCGATCCGCGTCGGGGCGCCGCCGGGCGACGGCGGCGTTCGGGGGCGTGGGATAGCGTGACCGCGTGGTGGCGGCGGTGCGGTGGCGGTCAGGGACGGTCGTCGGGGTGGGCCGGCGGTGGCGCGGCGCGGTCGAGGTGTCGGTGGCCCTGGACCGGCGCGCCGACGACGACCCCGAGCAGGTACCGGGTCTGGCGTACCCGGAACTGGTCGGCGAACCGCAGCCGGGCGACCGGGTGCTGCTCAACCTCAACGCGCTGCGGCTGGGCCTGGGTACCGGCGGGTACGCGCTGGTCGTGGCCCTGCCCGACCGGCTGCCACCGGACCCTCCCGGCACCGGCACCCGCTCCGACGGGCACGCCGTCAAGGCCCGGTACACCCCGCTGCAGCCGGTCGTGCTAGCGGTCGACGAGGAGGCGTCCCCACATCGGGCCGCCATGCTCGGCGCGACCTCGCTGGGCGGCATGCCGGTCGTGGTCGCCGACCTGCACTCCGCCCTGCCGGCGGTGCTCGCCGGAATTCCACCGCAGATCCGGGTCGGGTACGTGATGACCGACGGCGCCGCCCTGCCGGCATGGTTCTCCCGCACCCTCGACGGGCTGGGCGACCGGCTGGCCGGCACGATCACCGCCGGGCAGGCGTTCGGCGGCGACCTGGAGGCGGTCACCCTGCACTCCGCGCTGCTGGCCGCCCGGCACGTGCTGGGCGCGCAAGTGACCGTCGTCACCCAGGGACCCGGCAATCTCGGCACCGGTACCGCCTGGGGGTTTTCCGGCGCCGCCGTCGGCGACGCGGTCAACGCCGTCGCCGCGCTCGCCGGTCACCCGGTCGGCGCGCTGCGCGTCTCCCAGGCCGACCCACGGCCCCGGCACCGGGGCGTGTCGCACCACAGCCTCACCGCGTACGGGCTGGTGGCGCTTGCCGCCGCCGACCTGCCGCTGCCCGCCGACCTGCCCGACGACCTGGCTGAACGGATCGAGGCGCAACTCGTACCGCTGTGCGACCGGCACCGCGTGGTCCGGGTCGACACCACCGGGTTGGACCAGGCGCTGCGCACGGCACCGGTACGGCTGTCCACCATGGGCCGGGGCTTGGACGACGACCCGGTGTACTTCCTGACCTGCGCCGCGGCGGGTCGGCACGCGGCGAGCCTGGTCGACGGCTGAGCACGGTACGCTCCGTGGCGGTCGACGCCGCCCTGCTCGCCGCGCGGCGGCGGGCGGTCAGGACAGCAGGACCAGCGCCAACCACCCGCCGACGAGCAGGACCAGCAGCACGGCGAGCACCCAGGTCGGGACGCGGTACTCCCCGCGCCGGTTGCGCTGGATCTCGGCGACGACCTTCTCGCGGCGACGCTGCGCCCAGCCGATCCGGGCCCCGCCCGGCGTGTAGCCGCGCGGGGTCTGCGGGACGTCCCGATCGGGGTGCTGCTCGTTCATCACGCGCTACATACTCGCAATCAGCCGGTCGACCCGTTCGTCGTACGCCCGGAACGGGTCCTTGCACAGCACGGTGCGCTGCGCCTGGTCGTTCAGTTTCAAGTGGACCCAGTCGACGGTGAAGTCGCGCCGACGTTCCTGCGCGTGCCGGATGAACTCGCCGCGCAGCCGCGCCCGGGTGGTCTGCGGCGGGGTCTCCTTCGCCTCGAAGATCTCCACGTCGGTGGCGACCCGGTCGACCTGACCACGCCGCTCCAGCAACGCGTACAACCCCCGATTGCGGCGCAGGTCGTGGTAGGCGAGGTCCATCTGCGCCACCCTCGGGTGGGACAGCGGGATGTCGTGCTTGCGCTGGTACTGCTCGATCAGGCGCAGCTTGGTCACCCAGTCGATCTCCCGGTCGACGCCGGACAGGTCGCCGGTCTCCACCGCCTGCAGTACCCGGCCCCACAGGTCGACCACCCGCTTGGCGGTGGCGTCCGCGCCGCGCCGCTCGATGAACTCGCTGGCCTTGGCGTAGTACTCCTGCTGGATCTCCAGCGCGCTGGCCTCCTTGCCGTTGGCCAGCCGTACCTTGCGCCGACCCGTGATGTCGTGGGACACCTCGCGGATCGCCCGGATCGGGTTTTCCAGGGTGAGGTCGCGCATCACCACGCCCGCCTCGATCATCCGCAGCACGATGTCGGCGCTGCCGACCTTCAGCAGCGTGGTCACCTCGTTCATGTTCGAGTCGCCGACGATGACGTGCAGCCGCCGGTACCGCTCGGCGTCGGCGTGCGGCTCGTCGCGCGTGTTGATGATCGGTCGACTGCGTGTGGTGGCGCTGGACACGCCCTCCCAGATGTGCTCCGCCCGCTGCGACAGGCAGAACACCGCCCCGCGCGGCGTCTGCAGCACCTTGCCCGCCCCGCAGATCAACTGCCGGGTGACCAGGAACGGGATGAGCACGTCGGCGAGGCGACCGAACTCGCCGTGCCGGGAAACCAGGTAGTTCTCGTGGCAGCCGTACGAGTTGCCCGCCGAGTCGGTGTTGTTCTTGAACAGGTAGATCTCGCCCGCGATGCCCTCGTCGTGCAGACGCTTCTCGGCGTCGACGAGCAGACCCTCGAGGATCCGCTCGCCGGCCCGGTCGTGGACCACCAGGTCGGTGACCGCGTCGCACTCGGGTGTCGCGTACTCGGGGTGGGAGCCGACGTCGAGGTACAGCCGCGCCCCGTTGCGCAGAAACACGTTGCTGGAGCGTCCCCACGACACCACGCGACGGAACAGGTAGCGGGCCACCTCGTCGGGCGACAGCCGCCGCTGACCCCGATAGGTGCAGGTGACCCCGTACTCGGTCTCGAGCCCGAAGATGCGCCGGTCCATGAACAGACATTAGCCGTTACGGGCGACGATGTACCGCCTTGACGCGGCACGAGTGCGCACAGTGACAGGTGAGTAGACGGACCCCGCCGGGGCGCGGCGGGCGCGGAGACGCCACGGCGCGCCACGCGCGCAGACACCCCACGGGCGCGCTAGGCGCGCAGACACCCCACGGGCGCGCTACGCGCGCAGACACCCCACGGGCGCGCTACGCGCGCAGAGACTCGATGTACGAGCGGCACACCTCGTAGTCCGGCAGCAGTCCGGCGTCCAGCGAGTCGGCGAGGCTCGGGGCGGCGGCGTCCCGGGCGGACACGACCGGCTCGTCGGTCGGCCAGCGGATGCCCAGGCGCGGGTCGAGCGGGTGCACGGCGTGCTCGCGGGACGGGTTGTACGGCTCGGAACACAGGTACGTCAACGTGGCGTCGTCGGTCAGCGCGCAGAACCCGTGACCCAGTCCTTCGGCCAGGTACACCGCCCGCCGGTCCGCCTCGTCCAGCCGCACGCCCTCCCACTGCCCGAAGGTGGGCGAGCCGACCCGCAGGTCGACCACCACGTCGAGGACGGCGCCGCGCGGACAGGTGACGTACTTCGCCTGGCCGACCGGCACGTCGGCGAAGTGGATCCCGCGTACCACCCCGCGCGCGGAGACCGACATGTTCGCCTGGGCGAGACGCAGCGGGTGGCCGACCTGTGCGGCGAGCACGTCCGCGCGGTACCACTCCAGGAACAGTCCGCGCTGGTCGCCGTGCTGGACCGGGGTGATCTCCCAGGCGCCGTCGATGCTCAGCGGTCGAATCTTCATGATCCGCCGATCCTACTGCCCGCGTACGGGCAGTAGGATCGGCGGGTGATCCGGCGGGTCCGCCACGCCGCTTACCCGATCGCCGCTGCGTACGCCGCCGACGGACGTCACCTGACGGTCCGCGACCCGGGCTTGTCGGCAGGCGTTCATCCCGTAGACTGCGCAACCCGTGAGGGTTCTGGTAACCGGCGGTGCCGGGTTCATCGGCTCGGAATACGTCCGCACGCTGCTGCGAGGCGGCTATCCCGAGCTGGCCGACGCCGAGGTGACGGTGATGGACAAGCTCACCTACTCCGGCAACCTGGCCAATCTCGACCCGGTGGCGGACCACCCTCGGTTCACCTTCGTGCTCGGCGACATCTGCGACGCGGATCTGGTCGACGACGTGGTACCGGGGCACGACGCGATCGTGCACTTCGCCGCCGAGTCGCACGTCGACCGGTCGATCCGCAGCGCGGAGCCGTTCGTGACCACCAACGTGCTCGGTACCCAGCGGTTGCTGGACGCCGCGACCCGGCACGGCGTCGCCCGGTTCGTCCACGTCTCCACCGACGAGGTGTACGGGTCGATCGACGAGGGGTCGTGGACCGAGGACTGGCCGCTGTCGCCGAACTCGCCGTACTCCGCGTCGAAGGCGGGCTCGGACCTGCTCGCGCTGGCGTTCCACCGCACCCACGGCCTCGAGGTGATGGTCACCCGCTGCTCCAACAACTACGGGCCGTTCCAGTTCCCGGAGAAGGTCATCCCGCTGTTCGTGACCAACCTGCTGGACGGGCGCACGGTGCCGCTGTACGGCGACGGCGGCAATGTGCGCGACTGGCTGCACGTGTCCGACCACTGCGCCGGGATCGACCTGGTGCTGCGCAACGGCAGGCCGGGCGAGGTGTACCACATCGGCGGCGGCACCGAGCTGACCAACAAGGAGCTGACCTCGCGACTGCTCGAGGCGTGCGGCGCCGGCTGGGAGATGGTCACGCCCGTCGAGGACCGCAAGGGCCACGACCGGCGGTACTCGCTGGACATCAGCAAGATCCAGCGGGAGTTGGGCTACCAGCCGCGGGTCGATCTCGACCGTGGGCTGGCGGACACGGTGCGCTGGTACCGCGAGAACCGGGCCTGGTGGGAACCGCTGAAGGACCGGGCGACGCTCGGGTGAGCGCCGTGCCGAGGCGCGGCCGCCGGCCACGCTACAGTGTCCTCGGGCACGACAGGTGGCACGCGGTCCGGCCGATCCCCCTCGACGACCGGCACGGCATCCTGAGCGCCGCGCTGACAGAGTTGACCACGTCACCCTCGTGCGGAGGCGCGCCGTGAAGCTGACGATCGTGACCGGGCTGACCGGTCTGGCGCTGCTGCTGGTCCTCGTCAATCTGCTGCGTCGTCGGCAGTTGCGCGAGAAGTACGCGGTGTTGTGGATCATCGTGGGGCTGCTCATCGTGCCCCTGGCGCTGTTCCCGAAGCTGCTCGACACGGTCGCCCGGGCCTTGGGCATCGCCTCCGGGGTCAGCCTGGTGATGTTCCTCGGCATCCTGTTCCTGCTGGTGGTCTGTGTCCACCTGAGCTGGGAGGTCAACCGGTTGGAGGAGGAAACCCGGACGCTGGCCGAAGAGGTGGCGCTGATCCGGGCGCAGCGACGCCACGAGGTGTCGTCATGAACCCCGACCGCCGCGTCCTGGTCATCATCCCGGCGTGGAACGAATGCCGGTCGATCGGGGCGGTCATCCGCGAGGTGTACGGGGAACTGCCCTACGTCGACGTCCTCGTGGTCGACGACGGATCGACGGACACCACCGCGATCGCGGCGGCGGAAGCCGGGGCGGCGGTCGCCAGGTTGCCGTACAACCTGGGTGTCGGCGGCGCGATGCGGCTGGGTTACCGGTACGCCCGTGAGCACGGGTACGACGTGGCGATCCAGGTGGACGCGGACGGGCAGCACGACCCCCGGTACATCCCGAAGCTGGTCGACGTGCTGGACGACGCCGACATCGTGATCGGCGCCCGGTTCGCCGGCGAGGGCGAGTACCGGGTCGCCGGTCCCCGCAAATGGGCGATGCGGCTGCTGTCCTGGGTGCTGTCCTGGCTCGCCGGGACGAAGTTGACCGATACCACGTCCGGTTTCCGGGCGTGCAACCGGCGCACCATCGAGCTGTTCGCGGCGTGGTATCCGGTGGAATACCTCGGCGACACGGTGGAAACCCTGGTCCGGGCCGCCCGGTCCGGGTACCGGATCAGGCAGGTGCCGGTGGCGATGCGACCCCGGCAGGCGGGTACGCCCAGCCACTCCCCGGCGCGCGCGGCGGTGTATCTCGGTCGTGCCCTGCTGGTGCTGCTGCTCGCCCTGATCCGCACCTGAGCGACGCCGACGCGGTTCACCCGGTCGGGGCGGGCGCCGGTTCGTCGGTGCCGCCCCGACCGGCAACGACCTGCCGGGTGTGGCGGGCGGGCATGATCTGGTGGATCGCCACGGCGCCGGCGGTCCAGAACGCCCACAGCGCCGGCAGCGCGTACCGCACGTCGAACATGGCGCCGGCGACCGCCCCGGCGAGCAGGGCGACACCGCATCCGAGCAGGAGCGGCATGCCGCGCCCGGCGGCGACGTCGGTGCCGCGTGCGCTGCGCGCCCGCACCGCCGCGACCAGCGCCAGTACCACCGCGAGGACGAGTGTCCAGCCCGGTGTCCGGGTCCACCGGTCGTAGCCCTGCAGCACGCCGCTCGCCCATGAGGGGCGTGGCGCGGCGTCGCGCGGCATGGTCTCGTCGAAGCCGGTACCGCTGGCGAGGTGCGGGTAGCACCAGTCCAGCGCGGGGCGACCCGGTTGCGGTACCCACAGCGTGTCCAGGCAGGCGTTGCGGTCGGTCGGGTCGCCGGAACGGAAGAAGTACCCGAATTCGCGGGCGACCTCGTACCCCAGGTCGAGCGGCTGGGCGGCGAACACCTTGCTGTCGAAGCTGGAGAAGATCGGGTCGTTCGGGGCGAACTTCGCGGCGGGGCTCTGCGGATACAACCCGTACCAGTCGGCGGCGTGCCGCTGCCCGAGCGGCTCGGCGGGGCACAACTGACGCTCCCGGGCGGTCAGGGTGGCGACCCGGTCACAGTCCACGATCTGCGCGGCGCGGCCGTAGAACCTGCGCGCGTTGTCGCCGCCGAGGCCGAACGTGCCGTGCTGCGCGGCGTAGATGCCGGCGTACCCGACGACGGTCGCGGCGACCACCGCGGCGAACACGGCGACCGCCCGCCAGCCGACCCGCCGGACCAGCAGGTACAGCAGCACCAAGCCGACCAGCGGCAGTCCCACGGTCCGGGTCAGTCCCGCTGCGGCGAGCAGCAGCCCGGACGCGGCGCATCGACCGACGCCGGGCGGGTCGCGCCACAGCAGGGTCACCAGCGCGGCGACCAGCAGCGCGGTGAACAGCACGTCGGACATCAGGTAGTGCTCGAACGCCAACTGCCAGGCGTCCAGCAGCAGCGGCACGGTCGGTATCGCCGCCAGCCAGCCGGGCAGACCGCGACGCAGCAGGAAGGCGTACACCAGCAGCGCGGTACCGATGCCGATCAGGTGCTGGGCGACGGCGACCAGCGTGAACGAGCCGCTCGGCGCGAACAGCGCCAGAAACGCCGAGTACCCGAACGGCACGCTCGGATCGAGCACACCGGACCGGGCGGCGTGTACGTACAACTGGCTGTCCTGGTACACGAAGAACGCCGGCGGGTACGCGACGAGGTACAGCACGCGCAGCGCCACCCCGACGACCAGCAGGGACGCCAGGACGATGTGCCGGCGCAGGAACCTCGCCCACGGCGGACGGTCGCCGGACCGTACCGGGACGGTCGCGACGACGTCGCTTTCCGTGGTGCCGCCGATGCGAACAGTCATGATCAGTGCGAGCGTATCGCCCGCGACGCATCGACCGTCGAACTTCCGCGGGCGTCACCCGCGAGGAGCCGCCTGCGGTGTCAGTTGCTGGACGCGGCGGTGTCGTCGTCGGCGCCGGACGGCGGTGCGGCTTCCGGCGACGCCTCCACCGCTGCCGGCTCGGCGGTCGGGGACTGCGACAGCAGCGAGGTGAGCGCCGCGCCGGTGATCCGGCGGAACGTTCGTCCCACCCGACGCCGGTCCAGCACCGCCACCTCGAGCTGATTCGCCTCCAACGTCCGTGGCCGGCCGCCCTCGCCGCCGACGCTGCCGAGCACCTCGACCGCCAGGTGCAGCGCCTCGGTCAGCCCCATGTGCTCGTGATGCCGCTCGCGCAGCACCGTGGAGATCGCATCCGCCTGGCCGCCCATCGCGACCGTGCCGTTCTCGTAGAACACCGAACCGTCGTAGGTCAGCCGGTACAACTCGTCCTGCTCGGGCGACGCGCCGACCTGGGCGACGCAGATCTCCACCTCGAACGGCTTGGACTGCTCGGTGAAGATCGCGCCGAGGGTCTGGGCGTACGCGTTCGCCAGGGACCGACCGGTGACGTCGCGCCGGTCGTACGAGTAGCCGCGCAGGTCCGCCAGGCGCACCCCGGCGGCCCGCAGGTTCTCGTACTCGTTGTACCGGCCGACCGCCGCGAAGCCGATCCGGTCGTAGATCTCGCTCACCTTGTGCAGGGCGGCCGACGGGTTCTCGGCGACGAACAGCACACCGTCGGCGTAGGTGAGCACCACGACGCTACGGCCGCGCGCGATGCCCTTGCGCGCGTACTCCGAGCGGTCCCGCATGATCTGCTCGGGTGAGGCGTAGAACTGCATTGCCACGGTGGACGGCTCTCCTCAGGCTCGGTTGGGGGACGAAGCAGACGGGTGGCGGTCAGCCGCCGGGATTGCGCATCCGCTCGGCCACGACCGCCTCGGCGACCGCGCCGGCTTCCTGCTCGGTCAGTCGCCGCGTGCCCTCGGCGGTCGCGGTCATCACCACGGGGAAGATCTTGCGGGTCAGGTCGGGACCACCGGTCGCGGTGTCGTCGTCGGCGGCGTCGTACAGCGCCTCGACCGACAGCCGCACCGCCTCGTCGATCGGCAGGCCCTGGCGGTACCTCTTCTTCAGCGCGGACTTGGCGAACAGCGAGCCGGAACCGATCGCGTCGTAGCCGGTCTCCTCGTACACCCCGCCGGCGACGTCGAAGCTGTAGATGCGTCCCGCCTTGGCCGGGTCGGGCGCCTCGAGGTCGTACCCGGCGAACAACGGGATCACCGCGAGCCCCTGCAGAGCCGCGCCCAGGTTGTTGCGGATCATGGTGGCCAGCCGGTTGGCCTTGCCGTCGATCGAGAGCATCGCGCCCTCGATCTTCTCGTAGTGCTCGAGTTCGACCTGGAACAGCCGGATCAACTCGATGCCGACGCCGGCCGTCCCGGCGATGCCCACCAGCGAATACGGGTCGGCGGGGTGGACCTTCTCGATGTCGCGGCTGGCGATCAGGTTGCCCATGGTGGCACGCCGGTCGCCCGCCATCACCACGCCGTCGGCGCAGGCGATCGCGACGATGGTGGTGGCATGCGGAGCGATGTCCGCGGACAGCCCCGGCGGCAGCGGGCGACGGCCGGGCAACAGGTCGGGCGCGGCCATGCTGAGGAACTCGGTGAAGGACGAGATGCCTGGTGTCGTGAAGACAGCCGGGAGGCGCCCGGACGGATCAAGACCCGCTGCCACGTGGTTCCCTTCGGTGATCGCTGGTACCGCTGATGATCGTGTCATGCGCTCACCGGGCCGGCACGGCCCGGTGCAAGCAGATTATGTCCCGCCCGGTTCCACCGCGATGATCTCAGCCACCCCGGTCGCGCGAGCGACACGCCGCGATTGTCGCGGGTCGCCACGTCGGACGCGCCGACCGGCACCGGTCGGCGCGCGACCTGCCGGGTCGGCACTACCGCGGTCGCCCGGACCCCGCTACTGCCCGCCCTTCTGGACGTAGCCCCGGACGAACTCCTCGGCGTTCTCCTCGAGCACCGAGTCGATCTCGTCGAGCAGATCGTCGACGTCCTCGCTGATCTGCTCGTGCCGCTCCGCGACCTCAGGGTTGGCCTCGGGAGCGGGTCCGGCGTCGATGTCCTCGTCGCGGCGGGACTTGCCGGACTGTGACTGGCCTCCGGTATCGCGTGTCGCCATCCCTTGCCTCCTCGCACACGGTGGTGAGAGAAAACCTACCTCGTGACGGCGACGAATTCGTCCGTCGCCGCGACCGGGTTCGGCGTCCGGGTCACGGGCGCGCCGACCGGTACCGCCCGATCAGCCGGCGGTGATCGCCTCCAGCAGGTCCTTCGCGCTGGGGCACCGGTCGAACAGCGCGCCCACGTGCGCCTTCGTGCCCCGCTCCGGCTCCATCATCGGCACCCGTACCAGCGACTCGCGGCCCACGTCGAAGATGACCGAGTCCCAACTGGCGGCGACCACCTCCGAGGCGTACTGGGCGAGGCAGCGGCCCCGGAAGTAGGCGCGGGTGTCGTCCGGCGGTTCCACCATCGCGCGGGTGACCTCGTCGGGGCTGAACAGGGTCCGCATCGATCCGCGGGCGACCAGCCGGTGGTACAGGCCCTTCTCCGGGCGCACGTCGGAGTACTGCAGGTCGACCAGTTGCAGCTTGGGCGAGCCCCAGTTGAGGTTCTCCCGTTCCCGGTACCCCTCGAGCATGCGCAGTTTGGCGACCCAGTCCAGCTCGTCGGCGCACAGCATCGGGTCGCGCCCCAGCTTGTCGAGCACCGCCTCCCAGCGGTCCAACACGTCGAGGGTCATCTCGTCGCCGCCGCGCGCGTCGACGAACGCCCGCGCCCGTTCCAGGTATGCCCACTGCACGTCCAGCGCGGTCAGCCGGCGACCGTCGCGCAGCCGGATCAGGTGCTTCAACCCCGGATCGTGGCTGACCGCCTTGAGCTCGCTGACCGGGTCGGCGATACCCAGGTCGGCGGTGAGCGCCTTCTCCTCGATCATGGTCAGGATCAACGCGGTCGTGCCGACCTTGAGGTACGTGGAGATCTCCGACAGGTTCGCGTCGCCGATGATGACGTGCAGTCGGCGGTACTTGTCGGCGTCGGCGTGCGGCTCGTCGCGGGTGTTGATGATCGGGCGCTTCAGCGTGGTCTCCAGACCCACCTCGACCTCGAAGAAGTCGGCGCGCTGCGAGATCTGGAAACCCGGCCCGGAGCCGTCCTGCCCGCGTCCGACGCGACCGGCTCCGCACACGATCTGCCGGGTCACGAAGAACGGCGTGAGATGCATCACGATGTCGGCGAACGGGGTGGAGCGCCGCATCAGATAGTTTTCGTGGGCTCCGTAACTGGCGCCCTTGTTGTCGGTGTTGTTCTTGTACAGGTGGATCGGCGCGCTGCCGGGAATCGTCGCCGCGCGGCGCGCCGCCTCGGCCATCACCCGTTCCCCCGCCTTGTCCCACAGCACCACGTCGCGCGGGTTGGTGACCTCCGGCGTCGAGTACTCCGGGTGCGCGTGGTCCACGTACAGCCGGGCGCCGTTGGTGAGGATCACGTTAGCCAGCCCCAGATCCTCGTCGGCCAACGCCTCCGAAGGGTCGTACAACGCGCCGGAGTAGGTGAAGCCCCGCGCGTCGCGCAGCGGCGACTCTTCCTCGTAGTCCCAGCGTGCGCGACCGCCGCGCGTCAACTCCGGACGCGCCCCGTACGCGTTCACGATCTGCGAAGACGTCACCATCGGGTTGGCCCCGGGCTGCCCCGGCACCGAAATGCCGTATTCGACCTCGGTGCCCATGACCCGCCGCACTGTCATGGGTTTCAGCCTAGACGGTTCCGCCGCCCTGTCGCGGCTGCCGGGCCGGGCACGGACGGCTCATCCGACACCGCGCAGGTCGACCACCTCGACCCGCCCCGCCGGCAGGGACGCCGCGATCCGGTGCAGATCGTCCAGGATCGCCGGGTCCGAAGCGACCGCCCGGACCGGTGTGCCGTCCCGCGCCGTCTCGGCGAGGCGCTGCTCGACCTCCGGTACCCGATGCGGGCCGTGGACCCACGGCAGGATGCCGTCGGTGAACTTCGCCGACCCCGGATACTGGTGGGTCAGCACACCCATGTACAGCGTGGCCAGGTACCGCTGCCACTCGCTGCCCGCCAGCACGACGGTGGTGCGCCCGTCGGACGCCGGGTACGCCCGGTACAACGCCAGCGTCGTGCGTGCCGCCTTCGACTCCTGCTCGGTGTGTCCCCGCAGGTACCACCAGCCCGGGCCGGGCGAGGTCCGGTACTCGCCGCCGAACGCCAGCAGCGGCGCCGCGGTGAGGGCCAGCACCGACAACGCCAGCGGCGCCGCGACGAGCGGGCGGCGGGTCAGCAGCGGTCGCCCGGTACCGCCGGGCGCCAGCACCGGACGCAGCAGGTGCACGGCGGTACCGGCCAGCACCGTCACCACGACCATCGCCTCGTGCAGCGACTTGATGCCGAAGTAGTCGTGACCCCGGTGCAGATGCTGATAGGTGTACACGGCGACGACGAAGCCCGCCTGGACGACCACGGCGACCACGCCGAGACGCCCCGCCGCCGAGCGGCGTGCCGCCAGTACCAGCGACCCCGCCAGGGCGACCAGGGCGATCGCCGCGACGACGCCCCGGTCCACCGGCGTCACCTGCCCGCCCTGCAGCAGGACCACGCCGGGCGAGGCGGCCCGGTTGCCGATCGGGATCACCGCCGCCGCGGCGAGGCTCAGCACCGCCACGACCAGGGTGAACCGCCAGATCCGCAGCACCGTGCGCCGGTACACGATCAGCCACGCCACGGTGAGCGCCGCCGCCACCGGAAGGAACAGGTAGTACGCCATCGACACCACGGCGAGCAGCAGGCCCACCAGGACGACCTGCTCGCGGGGTGGACCGAGGGGGCGGCGCAGCACCGCCACCAGCAGCGCGATCGCGGCGAGCGCCGGCAGCTCCTGCACGTACCCCCGGTCGAAGATCGTGATCGGGTCGCCGAACGCGAAATAGGCGGTGCCCAGCCCGTACAGCGGCAGGGCGAGCCAACCGGCGGTGCGGCCGGCGACGTGGCGCACCGCCCACAGCACCGCCAGCGCCATCCCGATGTACGTGGCGGCGACCAGCCAGACGAAGTCGGCGGCCCACCGGGTCGCCGGTCCCGTGGCGGTGCCGGACACCAGGAAGTTCTCGGTGACCGCGGCGAGGAAGTGCGCGGCCTGCGGGTAGGTGAGGAACCCGTCGCCGCCGACCGCCAGCGCGGCTTTCGGGTGCAGGAACATGTACCCGCCGGTCAGCCTGATGACGTCGTACATCATCAGGTGCCGGGAGAAGTCGACCACGTGGATGAACATGCCCAGCCGGCGGGCGAGGTCCCGGTGCAGCAGCGGTGCCAGCGTCACCGCCGCGACCACGGCGGTACCGGTCAGCACCGCCGCGTCGCCCAGGTCGAACCGCCGGGGCAGCGTCGGGCGTCGCCCGGTCACCGCGTACGTGACGACCAGCGCGGTGAACCCGAAACCCGCCACGGCGACCGGTTGCAGGCCCCACGGCCAGGCGGAGAACAGCAACCCGGCGACGATCAGGGCGGAGTACAGGAAGCCGAGGGCGAGAACCAGCCGGTCCAGCAGGGTCCGACCGCCGCGCACCAGTCCCGCGGTGGCGAGCACGGCGACGGGCAGCAGCACCCAGTCCACCCGCAGCGCGTGCGTGACCAGCGGCAGCAGCCAGGCGGCGAGCAGCGCCGCGACCAGCGCGGTGGGGCCGCCGCGCAGGCGGGAAGCACCCGACTGGGGGGTGGGCGCCTCGACCGCTTCCTTCGCGGTCGGCTCGGCGGCTTGGGACAGGGACATCGCTACCTCGCCTGGGGGTCGGGCGGCGCGCGGAGCCGTTGTCGGTTTCGCGAATCCGGCGTCGAGACGGACGGCTGCGCCGTTCCGGGTACCGAGGGGCCGGACGGCAAGACAATACCTCCGCCGCTCAGGGGCGGCCCGATCCCGTAGGGCACACCGAACGCGGGGGCGGGGCGCGCCGTCGCGCGCCCCGCCCCCGCACCGCTCGTTACAGGTACTGACCGGTGTTCGTGACGGTGTCGATGGAGCGTCCGGACTCGGTGCCCTTGCCGCCGGAGACGAGCGTGCGGATGTACACGATCCGCTCGCCCTTCTTGCCGGAGATCCGCGCCCAGTCGTCCGGGTTGGTGGTGTTGGGCAGGTCCTCGTTCTCCCGGAACTCGTCGACGCAGGCGTCCAGCAGGTGCTGCAGGCGCAGCCCCTTGTGGCCGGTGGCGAGGTACTCCTTGATCGCCATCTTCTTCGCCCGGTCGACGATATTCTGGATCATCGCGCCGGAGTTGAAGTCCTTGAAGTACAGGACTTCCTTGTCGCCGTTGGCGTAGGTGACCTCGAGGAACCGGTTCTCGTCGGTCTCCGAGTACATCCGCAGCACGGCCGCCTGGATCATCGCGTCCACGCACGCCTTCGGGTCGCCGCCGTGCTCGGCCATGTCGTCCGGGTGCAGCGGCAGGTCCGGCAGGATGTACTTGCTGAAGATGTCCTTGGCCGCCTCGGCGTCCGGCCGCTCGATCTTGATCTTCACGTCGAGCCGACCGGGGCGCAGGATCGCCGGGTCGATCATGTCTTCCCGGTTCGACGCGCCGATGACGATGACGTTCTCCAGCCCCTCCACGCCGTCGATCTCGGACAGCAGCTGCGGGACGATCGTGTTCTCCACGTCCGAAGAGACACCGGAGCCGCGGGTGCGGAACACCGAGTCCATCTCGTCGAAGAACACGATGACCGGGGTGCCCTCGCTGGCCTTCTCCCGCGCCCGCTGGAAGATCAGCCGGATGTGCCGCTCGGTCTCGCCGACGTACTTGTTGAGCAGCTCAGGGCCCTTGATGTTGAGGAAGTAGCTGGTGTGCTTCTCCTCACCCCGGCGCTCGGCGATCTTCTTCGCCAGCGAGTTGGCGACCGCCTTGGCGATCAGCGTCTTGCCGCAGCCCGGCGGACCGTACAGCAGCACACCCTTCGGCGGACGCAGGTGGTGCTCGCGGAACAGGTCGGCGTGCAGGAACGGCAGCTCCACCGCGTCGCGGATCTGCTCGATCTGCCGGTCCAGGCCGCCGATGTCGTGGTAGTCGACGTCCGGGACCTCCTCGAGGACCAGCTCCTCGACCTCGGACTTCGGGACCCGCTCGTAGACGTAGCCGGAACGCGCGTCGAGAAGCAGCGAGTCACCTGCCCGGAGGGTCAGGCCACGCAGTGGCTCGGCGAGGCGCACGACGCGCTCCTCGTCGGCGTTCGCGATGACCAGGCACCGCTCGCCGTCGGCGAGGATCTCCTTGAGCATGACGACCTCGCCGACCTGCTCGAAGTGGAGCGCGGCGACGACGTTGAGCGCCTCGTTGAGCATGACCTCCTGCCCCTTGCGGAGCTCGTCGAGGTCGACGGAGGGACTGACGTTGACCCGCAGCTTGCGACCACCGGTGAAGACGTCCACCGAGTCGTCGTCGTTGCGGGCGAGGAAGGTCCCGAAGCCGGCCGGCGGCTGCGCGAGCCGGTCGACCTCCTCCTTCAGCGTCATGATCTGGTCCCGGGCCTCGCGCAGCGTCTGGGCGAGCCGTTCGTTCTGCGCGGTGACCGCGGCGAGCGAGCGCTGCGTCTCCGCGAGGCGAGCCTCGAGCGCCCGGCTGTGCACCGGTCCCTCGGCGAGCCGGCGTCGGAGGTCGTGGACCTCCTCCTCCAGGAAGCCGAGCTGGCTGAGCAGCTCCTCCTGCGAGCGCCCGCGCGCCTGCCCGGCACCGCTGTCCGCTGCTGACACGACCGTCACCTCCACCAGGAGTGGTTCGTCTGGCTCTCGACATTACCCGGCGACACACGAGTCCGGGCAAGGACGCGGCACGTGTCGGTGACCAGATTGAGACCGAACGGCCTCAGTCGTCGTACGGCTCCTCGGCGACGGTGGGCGGCAGGCCCTGGGGGCGCGGCCCCTCGTAGTCCTTCCCGTAGGCACCCGGCGCAGGGCGCCGCTTCTTGACCGGCGGCCGCTCCCCCGCGGCCATCCGTCGGGCGGTGACCAGGAAGCCGGTGTGCCCGATCATCTTGTGTCCCGGGCGGACGGCGAGACCCTCGACGTGCCAGTCGCGTACGAGCGTCTCCCACGGCTGCGGCTCCGTGAACCCGCCGTGCGCACGGATCGTCTCCACCGTCCGGCCGAGCTGGGTGGTGGTGGC
>DASUXA010000083.1:0-37493 GCA_036378155.1 Micromonosporaceae bacterium
CGCCGTTGGTGCCGTTCTCCGTGCCGGCCGGGACCTGCGCCCGCTGGGTGTCGTGGACCAGGTCGAACGGGTGGGTGGAGATCGACGTCCCCTGCTGCCCGATGCTCTCCAGCGCCTGCGCGGTGGTGTCCCCGGACTCCCGGGCGGCGATGTAGGCGTCGAAGTCGTCGCCGGACACCGCGCGGACCTCGAAGTTCATGTAGGCGTGGTAGGTGCCGCACAGCTCGGCGCAGCGGCCGACGTACGCGCCCTCCTTGTCGATCGTGACCTCGAAGGTGTTGGTCACGTTGCCCGGGAACACGTCGCGCTTGAACAGCAGCTCCGGGACCCAGAAGGAGTGGATGACGTCCTCGGAGTGCTCGACGAAGCGGATCCGCTCATGGGTGGGCACCACGAGGACCGGTACGTAGTCGGTGGAGCCGATCGTCGACACCGGCTGCCCGTCCGGACCCTTGGCGTCCGGGTCGACGTACCGGAACTGCCAGTTCCACTGGAAGGCGACGACCTGCACGGTGGTGTCCGGGTTCTTGGAGACCTTGTTGATGTCGGTCTCCACGATCGCGGTGTAGTAGAACAGCACCGAGATGATCAGGAACGGCAGGACGGTGTAGAGCGCCTCGATCGGCATGTTGTACCGGGTCTGCGCGGGCAGTTCGTCACCGCGCTTGCGGTAGCGGATGACGCACCAGAAGATCAGGCCCCACACCGCGAACCCGACCACGAACGCCGCGACGACCGAGCCGATCCACAGGTCGTACATCCGTTTCGACTGCTCGGAGATGCCGTTCTGCGGCCACCCGAAGCCGTCGAAGGTGGAGCCGATCGAGCAGCCACTCAGCAGCGTCACCGCCACGACGGCGGCGGCGCCGAGCCCGACCAGCCGCCCGACGCGCCGACGCACCGGCCGGGAGTTCGAACCGTTTGCGACCACCTGCTCCTGCCTCCTTAGCAGCGCCACCCGGACGTACGCACGGGCCTAGGCGTCACCGACCGTCGCAGACTACTCGACCATGCTCCGGCCGGGCCGGTCGGGGTCGCGAGGACCACCGGGGACTACCCGGTCAGGGCGGCTCGACGCGGACGTTACCGTCGTGGCATGGGACCTACCGGCGTGCTCCGCCCGCCGACGCCGGACGACCGCGCGTACTTCGACGCGGCTGCCGCGGTACCGCCGCACCCGGTCGCGCGCCAGGCTCTGCTCGCCGCGCTCGACGACGGCTGGGTCGACCCCGCCAAGCTGTACGCACCGGCGCGGCGCGCCAACCAGTTGCTGGACGCGGCGCGCTCCGCGGTCGCCGAAGCGCTCGGGGCACGCGACGACGAGGTGACGTTCTGCGCCAGCGGCACCGACGCGGTCCAACGCGCCGTGCTCGGTCTGCTCGCCGGACGCCGCCGGGTCGGCGGTCGTCTGGTACATTCGGCGGTCGAGCATTCGGCGGTACTGCGTGCCGCCCAGACGCACCAAGCGGGTGGCGGCGAGGCGGTAGCGGTGCCTGTCGACCGGCTCGGTCGCCTCGACCTGTCGTCCTGGTCGGCGGCCGTGTCCCGGGACGGCGTCGCGGTCGCCGCGCTGATCAGCGCGAGTCACGAGGTGGGTACCCGACAGCCGGTCGTCGACGCCGCGACCGCGTGCGGGAAAGCCGGCGTACCGCTGGTCGTCGACGCCGCCCAGTCGGCGCCCTGGGGACCGGTACCGGGTGCCTGGTCGGCGCTGACCGCGAGCGCGCACAAGTGGGGTGGTCCGCCCGGTGTGGGCGTGCTCGTGGTGCGCAAGGGCGTGCGCTGGGTCGCGCCCGGCCCGACCGACGAGCGGGAGTACGGCCGAGGCAACGGCGCGCTGGACCTGCCCGCCGTGGTCGCGGCGGCGGCGTCGCTGCGTGCCGTGCGCGCCGAGGCGGACCGTCAGGCGGTACGGCTGGGCGAACTGGTCGACCGGATCCGGTCGACGGTGGCGGCGACGGTACCGGACGTCGAGGTGGTGGGCGATCCGGTCGACCGGCTGCCGAACATCGTCACGTTCTCCTGCCTGTACGTGGACGGCGAGGCGCTGCTGCACGCGCTCGACCGGGCCGGCTTCGCGGTCTCGTCCGGCTCCTCGTGTACCTCGTCGACGCTGCGCCCGAGTCATGTGCTGGAGGCGATGGGCGTGCTGTCGCACGGCAACATCCGGATCTCGCTGCACCCCGGTACCACCGGCGACGAGGTCGACCGGTTCCTGGCGGTACTCCCCGGTATCGTCGCCGACCTGCGCGAACAGGCCGGGGTGGCGGGGCTGTGAGCGAGGCGGTGCTGCTCGACTGCCGGGGACAGCGCTGCCCGTTACCGGTGATCGCGCTGGCTCGCCGGCTGCCCGAACTGCCGGTCGGCGCGGTACTGCGGGTGCTGGCCGACGACCCCGCCGCCGCGACCGACATCCCGGCGTGGTGCCGGATGCGCGGCCACGGCTATCTCGGCGCGACCGAGGTCGACGGGGTACCGGCGTTCGACGTACGCAGAGTCGGCTAGCGCCGGCGCGTGTCGTTCGCCGCCGGCCGGTCAGCCGGCGCGATGTACGGCGCCACCTCGGCGGCGGCGTCGTCGCCGTAGCACTGCCCGAGCCGCTTGACGAAGTCCTCCGGGTCGACCTGGTACTCCTGGGTGCCCAGCGTCTCCAGGACGAGCGTCGCGAGCAGGGCGCCGACCTCGGCGGCGCGGCGCAGTCCGAGCCCCCACGAGATCGCCGAGAAGAAGCCGGCGCGGAACCCGTCGCCGACACCGGTCGGGTCGCACACCCGCACCTCGGCGGCAGCCGGCACCATGATCGGCTCGAGGTCCCGACCGGTGATCTCCACGCCCTTCGCGCCCAGCGTGGTCACCCGTACCCCGACCCGGTCGAGCACCTCGTCGCCGGACAATCCGGTCTTCGACTCGAGCAGATCCTTCTCGTAGTCGTTGGTGAGCAGGTACGCGGCGCCGTCGATCAGGGACCGCACCTCGGCGCCGGACATCCGGGCGAGTTGCTGCGACGGGTCGGCGGCGAACGGGTACCCCCGCTCCCGGCACTCCTCGGTGTGCCGCACCATCGCGACCGGGTCGTTCGGGCTGATCAGGACCAGGTCGACGCCGCCCAGCCGATGCGCAACGGGTTCGATCTCGATGTTGCGCGCCTCGGCCATCGCGCCGGCGTAGAACGAGGCGATCTGGCACATGTCGTCGTCGGTGGTACACACGAACCGCGCCGTGTGCGCGACCCCACTGACGTGTACCGAGTCGCAGTCCACGCCGTGCCGCTCCAACCACGCGCGGTAGTCGGCGAAGTCCGCGCCGACCGCCCCGACCAGCGCCGGTCGCAGCCCGAGCTGACCCATGCCGAAGGCGACGTTGGCGGCGATCCCGCCGCGGCGTACCACCAGGTCGTCGACCAGGAACGACAGCGAGACCTTGTGCAACTGGTCGGGTAGCAGCTGCTCGGTGAACCGACCCGGGAAATGCATCAGGTGGTCGGTCGCGATCGATCCGGTCACGACGATCTTCATCAACGCCCCTTGAGGAGATGGGCCGGTGGGCGTCGACAGCCTAACGGGAACACGCGAACGCGGCCCGCCCTCCTAGCGGAGGGGAGCCGCGTACGTCGTCGTGCGGTCGCCCGAACGGGTGGCGCACCTGCCGGCGGGTCACGGCGTTCGAGTGCCCGCCGCGCCCGAGGACCGCGCCGCCACCGGCGCGACGATCGTCAGTGGAACGAGTCGCCGCAGGCGCAGGAGCCCTGCGCGTTCGGGTTGTCGATGGTGAAGCCCTGCTGGTCGATCCGGTCCGCGAAGTCGATCGTCGCGCCGGCCAGGTACGGGGCGCTCATCCGGTCGACCACGACCTCGACCGCGCCGCCCTCGGTCGGGAACTCGGTGACGATGTCACCGTCCAGCGAACGCTCGTCGAAGAAGAGCTGGTAGCGCAGCCCGGAACACCCGCCCGGCTGGACGGCGACGCGCAGTCGCAGGTCGTCGCGCCCCTCCTGGTCGAGCAGCGCCTTCACCTTCTGCGCGGCGACATCGGTCAGGACGACGCCGCTGGGGGCCTTGGTCGTCTCGGTGGAAGTGGTCACGGTAGGAGCTCCCTGAGCAGTCTTGTGGTCCTTCGACGCCAACGCTCGCCGGCCTCGACGCCATTCCCCATAGTGTCACACCGACCGCCGCGCGCCGATCGGTCCGAACAGCATCACATCCGGCATACCGACCACGTTCGGTGCAGCCGGGACCGCTCCGCCCGGTCAGCGCGACCAGCGGGAGGCGAGCTCACCGCCCAGGGCACGCAGCCCCTCCACCGGGCGCGCCATCGCCGCGTCCTCGTCACCGAAGTGGTCGACCAGCGTGTACACCTCGGTCACGCCGGCAGCCTCGGCGTCCGGCGCCGGTACCGAACTGCGCCCCGCCACCACCACGCACGGCACCGACAGTCCAGCCGCCGCCCGCGCCACCCCGGCGACCACCTTGCCGCGCAGCGACTGGTCGTCGAAGCCGCCCTCCCCGGTGATCACCAGATCGGCGTCCGCCATCGCCCGGTCCAGCCCGGTCGCACGGCGTACCAGGTCGATGCCGGACTCGACCCGGCCGCCGAGAGCGAGCAGCGCCGCGCCCAACCCGCCCGCCGCGCCCGCGCCGGGCAGCGCGGCGAGCCCCGGCGGGCAGCCGGGCAGGCACCGTTCGAGTACCTCCGCGAAGCGACCGAGCGCGGCGTCGAGCAGGGCGACGTCGCTCGGGGTGGCGCCCTTCTGCGGCCCGTACACCGCGCTCGCCCCGTGCGCGCCGGTCAGCGGGTTGTCCACGTCGGTCGCGGCGACCAGTCGGGCGCCGCGCAGCCTCGGGGTACCGCCGAGCCGGTCGCAACCGGCGAGCGCCGCCCCGCCGTAGGGCAGGGCGTACCCCGCCGCGTCCAGCGCAGCGGCGTCGAGCGCCGCGAGCATGCCCGCCCCGGCGTCGTTGGTCGCCGAGCCGCCGAGCCCGACGACGATCTCGGTCGCGCCGGCGTCCACCGCCGCGAAGATCAGCAGACCCAGCCCGTACGAGGTGGTGACCTTCGGGTCGCGTTCCTCCGGGGCGAGCAGATGCAGCCCGCACGCCTGGGCGCTCTCCAGGTACGCCGTGCCGCCGACCAGCAGGAACTCGCCGTCGACCGGACGACCCAGCGGGTCGACCGTCGGTACCGGTATCCGCCGTCCCGGCAACACCTCGGCGAGCACCTCGACGAACCCGGGCCCGCCGTCGGCCAGCGGACGGGTGACCAGTTCGTCGCCCGGTACCCGGTCCCGCCAGCCCGCCGCCACGGCGTGCGCCACCTCGACGGCGGACAGCGTGCCGGCGAACTTGTCCGGACAGATCAGCACCCGCACGTTCCGGAGTCTCGCACGTCACGTGTGCGCTAGGCGGCAAGGCGGACCGCTCGGCGGCGCGGTTGTGCGACGATGGCGCCGTGACGACCTGGGTGGAGCCGAACTCGACCGCGACCGCACTCCTGCTGCTCGGACGGGGATCCGACGGCGGCGCCGAACGCGGCGTCGACTGCCCCGGCGAGCTTCCCGCCCCGAGCGACCCCGACCTCGTCGAGCGGGCCGCGGCGGCGAAAGCGGCGCTCGGCGACCGCGTGTTCGTGCTCGGGCACCACTACCAGCGGGACGAGGTGATCCAGTTCGCCGACGTCACCGGCGACTCGTTCAAGCTGGCACGGGAGGCGGCGGCTCGACCCGACGCCGAGTACATCGTGTTCTGCGGCGTGCACTTCATGGCGGAGAGCGCCGACATCCTGACCAGCGACGCGCAGAAGGTGATCCTGCCGGACCTCGCGGCGGGCTGCTCGATGGCGGACATGGCGGCGCTCGCCCAGGTCGAGGCCGCCTGGGACCTGCTCACCGATCTGGGTGTGGCGGAGCAGACGGTCCCGGTGACATACATGAACTCGTCCGCCGACATCAAGGGCTTCGTCGGTCGGCACGGCGGCGTGGTGTGCACCTCGTCCAATGCCAAGCGCGCTCTGACCTGGGCGTTCGAGCGGGGTCAGAAGGTGCTGTTCCTGCCCGACCAGCATCTGGGCCGCAACACGGCGGTCCGTGAGATGGGCTTCTCGTTGGACGACTGCGCGCTGTACGACCCGCACAAGCCGGGCGGCGGACTCGACCCGGAACACATCCGGGACGCCCGGATGCTGCTGTGGCGCGGGCACTGCTCGGTACACGGGCGGTTCACCCTCGACTGCGTCGAGGAGGTGCGCCGGCGGGTACCGGGGGTGAACGTGCTGGTACACCCGGAATGCCGGTACGAGGTGGTGAGCGCCGCCGACCTGGTCGGCTCGACGGAGTACATCATCAAGACGGTCGACGCCGCTCCGGCGGGTTCCGCCTGGGCGATCGGTACCGAACTCAACCTGGTGCGCCGGCTCGCCCGGCGGCACCCGGACAAGCAGATCATGTTCCTGGACCGGACGGTCTGCTACTGCTCGACGATGAACCGGATCGACCTGCCGCACCTGGTCTGGTCGTTGGAGGAACTCGTCGCCGGGCGGGTGGTCAACCGGATCACGGTCGACGAGCGCACCGCCGGGTACGCTCGCGCCGCCCTGGACCGGATGCTCGCCCTGCCGTAACCGGCGGCGAGGTCGTCCGCTCCCGGCGGCGACTCCCCACCGCGACGCCCCCGCCGCGAGCCCCCGCCACGTCGCCCCGCCGCGACCCGCAGCCGCAACTCAGTCGCATCACCGACGCCACGGCTGAGGCGGCGACGGTACGCCGGCGCGGATATGCTGCCCGGGGCCCAGCGAATCGATCAGATCGGGCCGACTCCATCCGATGCGGGAGGTTTCCTGTTGACCGACGACGTCCTCGTGGTGCGTGGCGGCACTCCGCTGCGCGGTGAGATCCGGGTTCGTGGCGCCAAGAACCTCGTCTCGAAGGCGATGGTCGCGGCACTGCTCGGCGACGAGCCGAGCCATCTGTACGACGTGCCGCGGATCAGAGACGTCGAGGTGGTCAGCGGGCTGCTCGAACTGCACGGGGTACGGGTCAGCCAGGGCGCCGCCGACGGCGAACTCGTGCTGGACCCGTCCAACGTGGAACGCGCGAACGTCGACGAGATCAACGTACACGCCGGGTCGAGCCGCATCCCGATCCTGTTCTGCGGGCCGCTGCTGCACCGACTCGGCCACGCGTTCATCCCCGACCTGGGCGGCTGCAACATCGGCGGGCGACCGATCGACTTCCACCTGGAAGCGCTGCGGCAGATGGGGGCGATCGTCGACAAGACCCCCTCCGGGCTGGACATCACCGCCCCGAACGGGCTGCACGGCACCAAGTTCACGCTGCCCTACCCGAGCGTCGGCGCGACCGAACAGGTGCTGCTCGCCGCCGTGATGGCCGACGGCGTCACCGAACTGGCGAACGCCGCCGTCGAGCCGGAGATCATCGACCTGATCTGCGTCCTGCAGAAGATGGGCGCGATCATCACGGTACGTACCGACCGGGTCATCGAGATCGTCGGCGTGCCCCGGCTGCGGGGGTACCGGCACCGCCCGGTACCCGACCGGATCGAGGCGGCGAGTTGGGGGGCGGCGGCCCTCGCCACACACGGCGACGTGTTCGTGCGGGGCGCCCGGCAGGTCGACATGATGACCTTCCTCAACGTGTTCACCTCGGTCGGCGGCGGCTTCGAGGTGGACGACGGGCCGGACGGCGGCATCCGGTTCTGGCACCCGGGCGGCGAGCTGCGCCCGGCGGTTCTGGAGACCGACGTCCACCCCGGTTTCATGACCGACTGGCAGCAGCCGATGGTGGTCGCGCTGACCCAGGCGCACGGGCTGTCGATCGTGCACGAGACGGTGTACGAACGCCGGCTGGGCTACACCCGCGAACTCAACACGATGGGTGCGACGATCCAGGTGTACCGGGAATGCCTGGGCGGCACGCCGTGCCGGTTCGGGCGGCGCAACTTCATCCACTCCGCGGCGATCGCCGGACCGAGCAAGCTGCACGCCGCCGACCTGGTCATTCCCGACCTGCGTGCCGGGTTCAGCCACCTGATCGCGGCGCTGGCCGCCGAGGGCACCTCACGGGTGTACGGCGTCGACCTGATCAAGCGCGGGTACGAGGACTTCGAGGCGAAACTCGCCGCGCTCGGCGCCCACGTCGAACGCGGCTGAGATCGCCGGAGCGCCGGCTCCCGACCTCACGGCGCGGGAGCCGGCGACGGCACCGGGCGCGGCTCGGATACCCTTGCCGCGTGCCATCGCTGTTTCGCCGCAAGTCCGATGAACTGGTCGCCGAGCCGGTGACCGACGACGCGTCGACCGAGGTCGACAACGGTCGCCGACCCAGGGGGTACACCCCGGGCAAGGGTCGTCCGACCCCCAAGCGCGGTCAGGCGCAGCGGCGGGTGGTCGAGCCGCCACCGGCGAACAAGCGGGAGGCGGCGCGCCGGCTGCGTGAGCGGCAGCGGACGGAGCGTGCCGAGGCGGCGCGCGGCATGCGCGCCGGGGACGAGCGGTACCTGCTCCGCCGCGACAAGGGACCGGAGAAGGCGCTGGTCCGCGACATCGTGGACTCGCGGCGCAACGCGTCGTCGTACTTCTTCGCCGGGGTGCTCGTGGTACTGGTGGGCTCGGTCGTCCGGTTGCCCGTCGTGCAGATGCTCGCCAACCTGCTGTGGCTCATCCTGCTGCTGGTCGCCGTGGCGGACGGAATCCTGATCAGCCGGCGGGTGAGGAGGCTGGTCCGCGAGCGGTACCCGAACACCAAGGAGCGGATGGGTTCGCTGTACTTCTACGCGGTCATGCGCGCCCTGTCGTTCCGGGGCATGCGGGTACCGAACCCCAGGGTCAAGATCGGTCAGCAGATCTGAGTTCGGAGTCACCGTCGGGGTCGTCGCCCGATGGCGCGGCGACCGCGAGCAGCACCGAACAGCGCAGCACACCGAACGTCGCGTTGGTGACTGCCGCCGCCGCGGTCACCTGTCGATATGTCGAGTAACGCCGGAAGTCGGCTGCGGCATAGGCGTAGAAGGTGCGGAAATTGCGATGCGGTCCGAGGACAACCGGCGGGGTCGTGCTGGCGGTCTTCTCGCCCACGCCGTACCCTCCTTCCGCAGCAGGCTGACAGAATCTGCCGGTACGGCAGGGACACGTCGGCCCTATTTCCTCGTGGCGAGGTGACCTCAGGTGAGCGAGCGGAGCGAGCGGCCCGTTCGGCTCAGCCGCGCCGCGCATCCGTTGCGACCGAGCGGCGCCGGCATCCGACGGGCCGCCGGAGAACCGCGGTGACCGGCCCGGACGAGCGGCACCGGCCGGCCAAACCGGCATGGGCGACCGTACCGACCATGCCGTGGGACCGGGTTCCGGTTGGCCCGTCCGACGACGAGCAGACCGACGACACGTCGCCGGGCGACCGCACCCGCCACGGCGCGCCGGAACCGTCGCGACCGCGCGGCTACGCGCCGCCCGGACGCCAGCCGGGCGAGCCCAGCCGCCATGTCGGGTACCCCGAACCGCCGCCGGGACGCGTGCCACCCCACGGGCACGCGTCCGTGCCGCCCGGCCCCGGCTCGGTGCCCCCGGGCGTCGCCAGGCCGGCACCGCCTCGGCCGCACGCCGAGCCCGCCGGGCTGTACCCGCCGCGCCCCGAGCCGGCGGGTCCGCACCCCCAGCGCCCCGCCGAACCGCCGGCAGGGCCGTACCCGCCGCGCCCCGCCGAACCGGTCGGGCCCTACCCGCCGCGCCCCGCCGCGCCGCGCGGACCGTACCCGCCGGGCGCGAACGAGCCGCCGGTCCCGCCTGCCCCGCCGCGCCGGGGCGAACCACGCGGCCCGTACCCGCCGCGCCCCGCCGAACCGCCGGGGCCGTACCCGCCGCGCCCCGCCGAACCGGTGGGGCCGTACCCGCCGCGCCCCGCCGAACCGGCGGGGCCGTACCCGCATGCGTCCGCAGCGCCCGCGTCGGCGCCGCCCGCGCCGGGGCGCCCACACCCGGCTGCTCCGCCCCGACCACCCGCGCCCGGCGACGGTCCGCGTGGCGACGGTCCACGCGCCGACCGCCCCGGTCCGTACCCGCCTGGTGGGCCACGCCGTTCCGCTCCCCCGCCCGGCACGCGACCGGTCTCGGGCGCGCCGCCGGTGTCCGGTCCACCGGTCTCGGCGGCACCCGTGTCGCCGACGACCGCCCCGCCCGCCGGGCCCGACCCGGAGCAGGTGCTCGCCGGGTACCAGTGGCGGTTCGACCCGGACACGCTGCGCGAGGTCGTGGACGACCCGGACGAGCTGCGCGAGGTACGCGAGCGGCTGACCGCCAAGCTCGACGGGGTCGCCGACAACCGCACCCGTGCTCGGCTGCTCAGCCTGCGTGCCGTGGTGTCGCGGATTCTGGGCGACCTGAACAAGGCGTACGCCGACGGCAAACTCGCGCTCGCCCACGCCGAAGCGACCGGCGAGCTGCGGCGCGTCGCGATCGCGCAGGCGCGGCTGGCACATGTCCAGCAGTGGCGCGGTGAGTACGCCGAAGCCGACCGGCTGTTCGCGCTCGCGAACTCCACCGAGTTGCCGGACCGGTTGCGCGCGACGATGCACCAGCACGCCGGCAAGTCCGCCTACGAGCAGGGCCGGTACATCGAAGCGTGCAACCACTTCGAGAAAGCGCTGGAACTGCGCAAGAACGAGGACCCGGAACTGATCGCGGCGACCGAACTGGCGTTGGACGCCGTGTTCCGCAAGGTCGCCGAGAACGGCTGGGGGCCGTACCCGCGCAGCCGCGAGGAGATCCTGCAGATCCGCAAGCCGCCGGTACCGGCGATGGACCCGCGCACCGGGCGGTGGGGTTTCGCGGACGAGGCGGGCACGATGTGCGTCGAGGCGCGGTACGCCGACGTCCAGCCGTTCCGCGACGGGGTCGCCTGGGTGCAGCCGATGGGCGCGCAGACCTGGGAACTGATCGACGACGCTGGGCGGACGCTGATCCCGGCGAGCGCCGGCTTCCTGGGCGTGGGCAGCTTCTCCGACGGGCTGGCGTGGGTCTCGATGGACGGCACCGCGCGCTGGATCGCGGTGGACAAGAGCGGCTCGGTGACGATCTCCACCGGGTACGAGGACGTGCGACCGTTCCGGCGCGGCATGGCGGCGGTCCGGCGCGGCGGTCGGTGGGGCGCCGTCGACGGGGTGGGCCGCGTCGTCGTGCCGTTCCAGTACGACGCGTTCGCCACCGCGATGTCCGACGGGCGGTACATCGACGGCTTCTCCGACGAGGGTCTGGCCGTGGTCGAACTGGGTGGTCGCAAGGGCGTGGTGGACCGGTCGGGTCGGGTACTCGTCGAGCCGGTGCATCCCGCCCTGGTCATCCATCCGGTGGCGTTCCTGATCACGGACGGCGCGCAGCGGTGGGGCGCGCTGGACCGCAAGGGCGCGATGCTCATCCCGCCCAGCTTCCCCAGCCGGAGCGCGGTGGACGTGGAGATCGACCGGCTGCTGGCCGACACCCGCCCGATGCTGTGACCTGCTCGGCGCGGACGGGCGACCCGGCGAAGCGGTAAGTACCGCCTGGCGGAGCGAGCCTGACGGGCAGCGACTAGGGTCGGCGCATGGAGTTTCGTCACCTGGGCCGTTCCGGGATGCTCGTCAGCGAGATCTCGTACGGCAACTGGATCACGCACGGTTCGCAGGTCGAGGAGGAGGCCGCCACGGCGTGCGTGCACGCCGCGCTCGACCTCGGGATCACCACGTTCGACACCGCCGACGTGTACGCCGGAACCCGCGCCGAGCAGGTGCTCGGTCGGGCGCTGAAGGGGCAGCGCCGCGAGGGGTTGGAGATCTTCACGAAGGTGTACTGGCCGACCGGCCCCGGTCGCAACGACCGTGGTCTGTCGCGCAAGCACATCATGGAGTCGATCAACGGCTCGCTGCGCCGGCTGCAGACCGACTACGTGGACCTGTACCAGGCACACCGGTACGACTACAGCACGCCGCTGGAAGAGACCATGCAGGCGTTCGCGGACGTGGTACGCGCCGGCAAGGCGCTGTACATCGGGGTGTCCGAGTGGAAGGCGTCGGAGATCCGCGCCGCCCACGAGTTCGCCAAGCAGCTGGGCATTCAGCTCATCTCGAACCAGCCGCAGTACTCGATGCTGTGGCGGGTCATCGAGGCCGAGGTGGTGCCGACCTGCGAGGAGCTCGGCATCGGGCAGATCGTCTGGTCGCCGATCGCGCAGGGTGTGCTGACCGGCAAGTACCTGCCGGGCCAGCCGCCGCCGGCAGGGTCGCGCGCCACCGACGAGAAGTCGGGCGCGACGTTCATCAAGCGTCTGCTGGACGACGACGTGCTGACCCGGGTACAGCAGCTCAAGCCGCTCGCCGAGCAGGCGGGTCTGACCATGGCGCAGCTCGCGGTGGCGTGGGTGCTGCACAACCCGAACGTGTCGTCGGCGATCGTCGGCGCGACCAAGCCTGAGCAGCTCAAGGACAACGTGAAGGCGTCCGGTGTGAAGCTGGACGCGGAGCTGCTGAAGAAGATCGACGAGGTGCTCGACCCGATCGTGGAGCGGGACCCGGCGAAGACACAGAGCCCGACCGAGCGGCCGTGAGCGCGGTCCGGGTGGCGGACGTCAGCGCCTGACGTCCGCCACCCGGACCCAGGCGGGGCGTCAGATGCCGGTACCGGTCCAGAACCGGAACAGGTCGAAGCCGCTGCGCACCAGGTCGCCGGACAGGCCCAGGGCGCCGCCGACCGGCACGATCAACCCCTGGAAAAACAGCGCGTTGATGCGCGGCGTCCACAGCAGCGCGAACAGCAGCAGCATGCCGTACGGGGCGACGGCGTCGAACGCGCGGCGGTACTCGTAGGACAGCCACGGGCGTACCGCGTTGCCGCCGTCCACGCCGGGGATCGGCAGCAGGTTCAGTACCGCCGCGGTGAGCTGGAAGAACGCGAGCAGCGACACCGCCGCCCAGAAGTCGTGGTGGTCGACGACCGTGGTACCGGTCGCGAACCGCGCCAGCAGGGCGATCGCGAACAGCACGTTGATCGCCGGACCGGCGAGGCTGATCAGCGACTCCTTCAGCCGACCCCGGATCGCCCCGTGGTTGACCCAGACCGCGCCGCCGGGCAGGGCGATCCCGCCCAGGATGATGAACACCACGGGCAGCACGATGGACAGCACCGGGTTGGCGTACTTCAACGGGTTCAGCGTCAGATAGCCCCGGCGGGCGACGTCGACGTCGCCGGCCCGGAACGCGAACACCGCGTGCGCGTACTCGTGCAGGCACAGCGACGCGACCCAGCCGGACACCACGAACAGGAACACGTCCAGGTTGGTGCTGCCGTACCCGGTCCACGCCATCCAGCCGCTGGCGACGAAGACGGCGACCACCGCCAGGAAGACAGGGCTCGGCCGCAGCGCGGCGCGCGGCACACCGATCAGCAGGTCGTCGCCGCGTCGGCCGAACACCACAGGCTCACTCCCCCGGCGGTAGCAGGCTCATCTGGTACTCGATCCGGCCGTCCTCCGCCAGGATCGCTTGAGTGGCCCCGATCGCCACGAGGTCGCGCCAGGTCTGCCCGATCCACGACTCGGCGTCGGCCTGGCTTGGGAACACCTCGGCCGGCCCGTCGACCGGTTGACCCTCGCGGTTCTCGTACCGCCAGGTCCACGCCATCACCGTCTCCCCTCTGGCCCGCGCGTTCACGTCGGCGGGCGCACGCCAGCCTACCGGCCGGGCGTGACCACACGGTGACGCGAACCACCGCGGCACGCCCCACGCGACTGAACGACGGCCCGCCGACGCCCTTAAGGTACGGGACATGTCGCTACTCGGGTGGAACGCCAGCGCGGCGCCTCGGCGGGTCCTCGTCCTCGGCGGTATCCGCTCCGGCAAGTCGGAAGTGGCTGAAGCGCTGGTCAGCGGCCGGGACGGGACCGGGCGCGGCGGTGCCGCGACCGCCGCGGTGCGGTACCTCGCAACCGCCGCCGGCGCGCACGACCCCGAGATGGCCGAGCGGATCGCGCGGCACAAGGCACGCCGCCCGGACCACTGGCGTACCGAGGAACTCGGCGACCAGCCTGAACGGCTGCCCGCACTGATCGCCGGCGCGGACCCGGACGAGACGCTGCTCGTCGACGACCTCGGCGGCTGGCTCACCGCCACGTTCGACGCCGCCGGCTGGGCGCCGTCCGCCACCGACGAACCGGTGTCCGCGCTGGTCGAGGCGGTACGGACCACCGACGCGCGGCTGGTGCTGGTCAGCCCGGAGGTCGGCTGGTCGGTGGTACCGGCGACGCCCGCCGGGCGGGCGTTCGCCGACGCCGCCGGTGCGGCGAACCGCGCCCTGGCCGAGGTGTGCGACGCGGTGGTGCTGGTGGTCGCCGGTCAGCCGGTGGTACTGAAGGAACTCACCACCGCGACGGCGGCTCCCCGCCGGGCGCAGCAGGCGAAGGCCGACGTCGACGTCGTCGGCGCGACCGACGACACCGCGCCGAGCGGCGAGCCCGAAGTCGCGATCGAGCCCGGTCTGACGCTGCCGCTGCCCGACGAGGGCGCGGCAAGCGCCGCGTTCGCCCGGCTGGACCGTCTCGACCTGCCCGGCGCGGCGGGTCTGGGCACGCTCGCCCGCGCGGTCAGGTTCGCGGCGGCGACCCAGGGCAGCGCGCCGCCCGCTCCGATGCGGCGCGTCCGGGCGTACCTGCTGCGCTCGGACCACCAGGGCGGTCTGGGCGCGGGCGAGGACACCGCGCGGGTCGACCGCCGGGTCGGCGAGGTACAGCAGGGCGGCGGCGCGTTCGGATCGCTTGCCGCCGACGCCGGCGTCCCGGTCACAGTCGTCCCGCTCCCGCCCGCCGGCGCGGTGGAGTCCGGCGAGGCGATGGACCGCGACGCGGTCGAGGCCGCGCTGCGCGACGGATGGCGCCTCGCCGACCGGGCCGCCGACGAGGGCTGCGACGCGGTCGTCCTCGGCGCGTGCGGTACCGGCGCGGACGCCGCCGCCACCGCGGTGATCGCCGCGGTCGCCAACACCGAGCCGACCGCCTTGCTCGCCCACGTGATGGGTACCCCCGACGACGCCGGTCGGCGCATCGACGACGCCGCCTGGATGGCGCGCTGTGTCGCGCTACGCGACGCGCTGCGCCGCATCGACCACCAGTCCCGCGTCCCGCGTACGCTGCTGGCCACCCTCGGCGGCCCGGACCTGGCGGTCGCGACGGGGCTGCTGCTCGGCGCGGCGGCGCGCCGCACCCCGGTACTGCTCGACGGACCGGTCGGCGTCGCCGCCGCGCTGCTCGCCCGCGACATCGCCGGGCAGGTCAGGTACTGGTGCCTGCTGGTCGACGACGGCGGTCACCCGGCGGTACGACTCGCCGCCCGCGTGCTCGACCTGGAACCGGTCGTCACCCTGGGACTCGGTCTCGGCGAGGGGGCCGCCGCCCTGGCCGCGCTGCCGCTGCTGCGGTCCGCCCTGACGGTGTCCGCGCTGGCCGGGGACGATGCGTGACGGGCTGCGCCTGGCTGCGACCACGTTCACGATCGCGCCGGTGCGCCCCGGGCGGGTCGACCGCGGTACCGCCGCCGTGGCGATGGCGGTCGCCCCGGTCGTCGGGGCGCTGCTCGGGCTGCTGCTCGGGGCGGTGCTGACGGGGCTCCGGCTGGCACACGCGCCGCCGGTACTCGCCGGCGCTCTCGCCGTGGCGCTCGAAGTCCTGCTCACCCGGGGTCTGCACGTCGACGGGCTGGCCGACACGGTCGACGCGCTCGGCTCGTACCGGGACCGGGACGCCGCCCTGACCATCATGAGGAGCCCCGAGGTCGGACCGTTCGGGGTCGCCGCGGTCGGGCTGGTACTGCTGATCCAGGCGACCGCCCTGGGCGCGATCGGGTACCGACCCGCGACCGCGGCGATCGCCGGTGTGACCGCGGCGGTGGCGACCGGGCGCTACGCGGTGACCCTGGCGTGTCGACGCGGGGTGCCGGCGGCCCGCCCGGACGGGCTCGGCGCCCTGGTCGCCGGTACCGTCGCGGCTGCGCCGCTGATCGTCGACGCGCTGCTGGTCGCCGCGCTGGCGGTGCCCGCCGTGCCCGCCCGGCTGTGGCAGGGACCGCTCGCCGTGACCGCCGGGCTCGCCGCGGCGGCGCTCCTGGTCCGGCACGCGGTACGCCGGTTCGGCGGGATCACGGGAGACGTGCTCGGCGCCGCCGTCGAGGTCGCCACGACCGTCACGCTGGTCGGGCTCGTCCTCGGCTAAGCGGCGCCGGCGCGGGCACCTCTCGGCATCATTGGCGCGGGCGCCATCGGCGCGCGGGTCCCCGCGCGCCGACACGCGGCGACCGCCCGATGCGTCACTTCACCGACGGCGTGACGAACGGCGGCTTGACCACGCGCATCCGCGACCGCCGCCCACGCACGTCGACCTCGACCTCGTCGCCCTCGCCGAGCCCCGCGCCGCTGTCCAGCAGCGCGAGGGCGATGCCGACCTTCCTGGTCGGCGAGAACGTACCGCTGGTCACCTCGCCGACCGTCGTGCCGTCACGCAGCACGCTCATGTGCCGGCGCGGGATGCCCCGGTCCAGCGATTCCAGCCCCCACAGCACGCGACGGGGCCCCGCCTCCTTCTCGGCGAGCAGCGCCTCACGCCCCCAGAACGCCGGCTTGCGCCAGCCGACCGCCCAGCCGGCGCGCGCCTGTACCGGGGTGATCTCCCGGGACAGGTCCTGCCCGTGCAGCGGGTACCCCATCTCGGTGCGCAGCGTGTCGCGAGCCGCCAGCCCGCACGGTCGGATGCCGTCGTCGGTACCGGCTGCCAGCAGCGCGTCCCACACCGATCCCGCCGCCTGCGAGGCGACGATCAACTCGTAGCCGTGCTCGCCGGTGTACCCGGTGCGGCACACCACCAGGTCGACCCCGTCGAGGGCGGCGAGCCGGAAACTCATGTACGGGTGGTCGCTGGGCAGCCCGACGCGGTCGAGCACCGCCGCCGAGCGCGGTCCCTGGACTGCCAGCACGGCGTACCGGTCGTGCTGGTCGTCGACCGTGACGTCGCCGGGTGCGGCGGCGGCGAGCCGGCTGGCGACCTCGGCGGTGTTCGCCGCGTTCGGTACCAGGAACACGTGGTCGTCGGCGTACCGGTAGGCGATCAGGTCGTCGACCACGCCGCCGTCCTCGGCACAGCACAGCGTGTACTGGGCCTGCCCGGCGCCGATCCGGTCCAGGTCGTTGCTGAGGCAGGAGTTGACGAACGCGACAGCGCCCGGTCCACGGATGTCGATCTTGCCGAGGTGGGACACGTCGAACACGCCGACCGCCTCGCGTACCGCGGCGTGCTCCTTGAGCACGCCGCCGCCGGCGTACTCCAGCGGCATCTGCCAGCCGCCGAACGGGGCGAACTTGGCGCCGAGCGCCTCGTGGCGCTCGTGCAGCGGCGAGCGGCGCAGGGGTGGCGCGCCGGTGTCGGTGAGGTCGGTCATGGGTGGCAACCTACCGCCCTGTTCGGTGGTGACTAGCATCGGCGCGTACCTGCTACCCGGACCTGGAGTCGCACCGTGAACACCGCCATACCGTCGTTGACCCTCGTCGACACCGACCCCGCCGAGTCGGCGGTCGACGCCGTCGTGGTCGGCGTGTACAGCCAGGGCGGCGAGGCGCCGCGTCCACTGCTGCTCGCGGCCGGCGCGGAGAGCATCGCCGCCGCGTTCGACGGGCGGCTGGTCGACACGCTCCGCCTGCTCGGCGCGACCGGCGCGACCGGCGAGGTGACCAAACTCGCCACGCTCGGCACGATCACCGCGCCGCTGCTGGTCGCGGTCGGACTGGGCGCCGAGCCGCTGGGCGCGCACCCCGCCGCCGAGACGCTGCGACGCGCTGCCGGGGCGGCGGTGCGGTCGCTCGCCGGTACCGACCGGGCGGTGCTCGCCCTGCCCGTGGCGGAGGTCGACGACCCCGCGGCGCTGCGCGCCGTGGCGGAAGGCGCGCTGCTGGGCGGGTACCGGTTCGCCGGGTACAAGACCCGCCCGCAGGCGAGCCGACCCGAGCCGGTCGGCGAGGTCGCGCTGCACGTGCCGGACGCCGACGACGCCCGCGCCCGCGCCGAGGTGCACCGGGCGTCCGCGGTGGCGCACGCCGTGGCGCGTACCCGCGACTGGGTCAACACCGCCCCGAACGAGCTGCGCCCGCCAACGTTCGCCGAGGAGGTCGCCAAGGCGGCCACCGAGGCGGGGCTCTCGGTCGAGGTGTACGACGAGGACGCGCTGCGTGAGGGCGGATTCGGCGGCATCCTCGCGGTCGGGCTGGGCTCCGAGGCGCCGCCGCGACTGGTGCGCATCTCGTACGCCCCGGCCGGCGCGACGAAGCGGGTGGCGCTGGTCGGCAAGGGCATCACGTTCGACAGCGGCGGTCTGTCGATCAAGCCGGCGGCGAAGATGTGGGAGATGAAGTCGGACATGGCGGGTGCCGCCGCGGTCGCGGGCGCGATGCTCGCGGTCGCCGCGCTGCGTCCGGACGTCGCGGTCACCGGGTACCTCGCCATCGCCGAGAACCTGCCGTCCGGCTCGGCGTACCGACCGGGCGACGTGGTGACCATGCGTAACGGCAAGCGGGTCGAGGTGCTCAACACCGACGCCGAGGGTCGCATGGTGCTCGCCGACGCGATCGCCCTGGCGTGCGAGGACGGTACCGACTATCTGCTGGAGACGTCGACGTTGACCGGCGGTCAGGTGATCGCGCTGGGCAACCGGGTGTCCGGCGTGATGGGTACCGCGGAGTTGTGCGAGCGGGTCCGGCGGGTCGGCGAGTCGGTCGGCGAACCGGCATGGCCGATGCCGCTGCCGGAGGACGTACGCAAGGGCATGGAGTCGGACGTCGCCGACATCTCCCAGGTCAACGCCGGGATGGACCGGGCCGGGCACATGCTGCAGGGCGGTGTGTTCCTGTCCGAGTTCGTCGCCGACGGCGTGCCGTGGGCGCACCTGGACGTGGCGGGTCCGGCGTACCACACCGGCGAGCCGTTCGGGTACTGGCCGAAGGGCGGCACCGGTGTCCCGGTCCGCACCCTGCTCGCGATGATCGACGACATCGCGGCGGAGTGAGGTGGGGGTCGGGGGTCGGTACCCGTGCTCCGGGCGATCAGGCTTGATCCCTTCGCACGGGCACCGGCCCCCGACCTTGTGCGGTCGGCTGCGTGCCCCGACTGCAGACTCAGGGCTGTTCGGCGCGCTTGCGGCGGGCGTTGAAGTCGCGCATCCGCTGCGGGTACCCCATGAGCATGACCTCGTAGATCGGGATGCCCATGCGGTGCGCCCACTGCCGTGCGACCGACGCGTTCGGTACCCGGCGGCGGGTCCATTCGCCGTCGTCGGCGATCAGTACGACGGTGGTCTCGGTGACCGTGGTGCGTGGTTCGAGGTATGCCTCGACACCTCGACGGGTGTGCGCAAACTGCTCAAGGTGGTCGAAATCAGCCTGGTACGCGACACGGTCCAGCGTCGATCGGGCCTTCCTCCCCCGCCGCCGGAACCAGGCCACCGACGCATCCTCCTCGATGTGTGCGCGCCGCTGCGGGCAAGGGTACCCGTGCGTCGACGTGTCGTTGCGCACCTCGCGTCGCCCGGCCATGCGGCAGGTGACAAGATGGCCGACGGACGTTATGCGGAGCACGGCCCAGCGGCGGCGCCGGCGGTCGTGGGGGCGGTTGTCCGGATAATGCCCGCCGTCGTTGGGAATGTCGAACCGTGCAGCACCTGGGAGAAGACGTGAGCGACCCGAACTCCGATTACGACGTGGTAATTCTGGGGGGCGGTAGCGGCGGGTACGCCGCGGCCCTTCGGGGTGCGGAGCTCGGCCTTTCGGTCGCGCTCATCGAGAAGGACAAGCTCGGCGGCACCTGCCTGCACCGGGGGTGCATCCCGACCAAGGCCATCCTGCACGCGGGTGAGATCGCCGACCAGGCACGCGAAGGCGAGCAGTACGGTGTGCTGTCCTCCTTCAACGGCGTCGATATGAAAGGCGTCCACAAGTACAAGGACGGCGTCGTCTCGCGCGCCTACAAGGGGCTGCAGGGCCTGGTGAAGACGCGTGGCGTGACGTACGTCGAGGGTGAGGGCCGACTGGTCGCCCCGAACGCGGTCGCCGTCGACGGGCAGCGGTACACCGGACGCAACCTCATCCTGGCGACCGGCTCGTACTCCCGCTCGCTGCCGGGTCTCGACGTCGACGGCGAGCGGATCATCACCTCCGAGCACGCCCTGCAACTGGACTACGTACCGTCGTCGGTCGTGGTGCTCGGCGGCGGTGTCATCGGCTGCGAGTTCGCCAGCGCGTGGCGGTCGTTCGGCGCCGAGGTGACCATCGTCGAGGCGCTGCCCCGGCTGCTGCCCCCCGAGGACGAAGCCTGCTCCAAGGCGCTCGAGCGGGCGTTCCGGCGGCGCGGCATCGGCTTCCGCACCGGCAAGCCGTTCGAAAAGGTCGAGCGCACCGACAAGGGCGTTCGGGTGACGATCCAGGGCGGCGAGACGCTCGAGGCGGAACTGCTGCTGGTCGCGGTCGGTCGCGGCCCGGTGACCGCGAACATCGGGTACGAGGAGCAGGGCCTGCGCATGGACCGCGGGTTCGTGCTCACCGACGAGCGGCTGCGGACCAACCTGCCGAACGTGTTCGCGGTCGGCGACATCGTGCCGGGGTTGCAGCTGGCGCACCGCGGGTTCGCCCAGGGCATCTTCGTCGCCGAGGAGATCGCGGGGCTCAACCCGCCGGTCATCGACGAGAACGGCATTCCGCGGATCACGTACAGCGACCCCGAGGTCGCGTCCATGGGACTCACCGAGGCGAAGGCCCGCGAGGTACACGGCGACAAGATCGAGACGTTTACGTACGACCTCGCCGGCAACCCGCGCAGCCAGATCCTCAAGACGCAGGGCTTCGTCAAGGTGGTACGGGTGACCGACGGTCCTGTCGTCGGCATCCACATGGTGGGCGCCCGGATCGGCGAACTCGTCGGCGAGGCCCAGCTCATCTACAACTGGGAGGCGTTCCCGAGCGACGTCGCCCAGCTCATCCACGCGCACCCGACCCAGACCGAGGCGCTCGGCGAGGCGAACCTGGCGCTTGCCGGCAAGCCGCTGCACGTGCACGGGTAGGCGATCCGCGCACCGGGTTGACCCCGGTCGTGTCATGATCGCAACAGACCCGCTCGATCGCATAGCACATAAGGAGTCGTAGGAGATGCCGGTATCGGTCACCATGCCCCGGCTCGGCGAAAGTGTCACCGAAGGCACGGTCACCCGCTGGTTGAAGCAGGAGGGCGAGCGGGTCGAGGCGGACGAACCGCTGCTCGAGGTGTCCACCGACAAGGTCGACACGGAGATCCCTGCCCCGGCGAGCGGCGTGCTCACCCGCATCGTGGTGCGCGAGGACGAGACCGCCGAGGTGGGTAGCGAACTCGCGCTGATCGCGGGCGAAGACGAGGCGGAACAGGGCGGCGCGCCGGCACCGGCCGAGCCGGCGGCGGCCGAGCCCGCGGCAGCCGGCGAACCGGTCGCCGAGCCGGGGGCGTCCTACGGGGAGCCCGCGCCGGCGCAGGAGACGGCCCAGCCGGCGCCGGCTGCGGCGACGGCGGACGGACAGCAGCCGGGTGCCGGTACGACCGGTGACACCACCGTGGTCAAGATGCCGGCGCTGGGCGAGTCGGTGACCGAGGGCACCGTGACCCGCTGGCTGAAGCAGGTCGGTGAGCAGGTCGAGGCGGACGAACCGCTGCTCGAGGTGTCCACCGACAAGGTCGACACCGAGATCCCGTCCCCGGCGGCCGGCACGTTGCTGGAAATCAAGGTCGACCAGGACGAGACCGCCCCGGTCGGCGCCGAACTGGCGGTCATCGGGGCAGCCGGTGGCGCGCCAGCCGCTCCCGCGCAGGCGCAGCCGGCTGCGCAGGCATCCGCTCCGCAGCCGCAGGCGGCGCCCGCCCGGCCGCAGCCGTCCGCACCGCAGCAGCCGCAGGCGGCGCCCGCCCCGCAGCAGCCGACTCCGGCCGAGCGACCGGCTCCGGCCCAGCCGACGCCGCCCGCGCCGGTCGCAGCGCCGGCACCGGCGCAGACCGGCCCGGTCAACGGCGAGGAGTTCGGGGGGTACGTCACGCCGCTGGTCCGCAAGCTGGCGGCCGAGAACGGCGTGGACCTGAACTCGATCAACGGCACCGGAGTCGGCGGGCGCATCCGCAAGCAGGACGTGCTCGACGCGGCGGCGCGGCAGCAGGCGGCCGCGGAGGCGGCCGCCAAGGCGCAGGCGCGTCCGGCACCGGCATCCGCCGCCCCGGCGGCGCAGGCGCAGCCCGCCCCTGCCGCCCGACCGAGCCCGCTGCGCGGTCGTACGGAGAAGATGTCGCGGACGCGGGCGTTGATCGCCAAGCGGATGGTCGAGTCGCTGCAGATCTCGGCGCAACTGACCACCGTGGTCGAGGTCGACGTGACGAAGATCGCGCGGCTGCGGGACGCGGCGAAGGCGGAGTTCCAGGCACGCGAGGGCGTGAAGCTGTCGTTCCTGCCGTTCTTCGCGCTCGCCACGGTGGAGGCGCTGCGGGTACACCCGAACGTCAACGCCTCGATCGACCTGGACGCCGGCACCATCACCTACCACGACGCCGAGCACCTGGGCATCGCGGTGGACACCGAGCGGGGCCTGATGGTCCCGGTCATCCGGGACGCCGGCGACCTGAGCCTGGCCGGGCTGGCGCGGCGCATCGCCGACCTCGCCGAACGCACCCGCACCAACAAGGTCACCCCGGACGAGTTGTCCGGCGGTACCTTCACGTTGACCAACACCGGCAGCCGGGGCGCGCTGTTCGACACGCCGATCATCAACCAGCCGCAGGTCGGCATCCTCGGTACCGGTTCCGTCGTCAAGCGCGCTGTCGTGGTCGACGACCCCGACCTCGGCGAGATCATCGTGCCGCGCTCGATGGTGTACCTGGCGCTGACGTACGACCACCGGATCGTGGACGGCGCCGACGCGGCGCGGTTCCTGGTCACCGTCAAGGAGCGGCTCGAGGCGGGCAACTTCGAGTCGGAACTCGGGCTCGCCTGACGGTCGAGCATCGACGGGGGGTGGCGGCGCCGCCCCCCGTCGGCGTTTCCCGGTACGAGGGTGGGCGACGACCCCGGACCGGCGTCGGTTCCGTCGCCGGTCGCGGCGCGCACCCCGGCGACGGTGGGCGAGGATAGCCACATGCGGATCGTGATGGCCGGAGCGTCCGGTTTCCTGGGTACGCACCTGACCAGCGACCTGACCGCACGCGGTCACCAGGTGGTCCGGTTGGTGCGGCGCGAGCCTCGCGGCCCGGACGAGGTGCACTGGGATCCGCATGCGCGCGCCCTCGCGCCGGCTGCGCTCGCCGGGGTCGACGCCGTGGTCAACCTGTCCGGGGCGGGCGTCGGCGACCATCGCTGGACCGAGGCGTACAAGCGGCAGATCCGTGCCAGCCGGGTCGACACGACCGCCACGATCGCCCGTGCCCTCGCCGCGGTTCCCCCCGATTCGCGACCGGCTGCCCTGCTCAACGCGTCGGCGGTCGGCTGGTACGGCGATACCGGCGACCGAGCGGTCGACGAGAGCGCGCCCGCCGGCGAGGGATTCCTGTCCGATGTGTGCAAGGTGTGGGAGGCGGCGACCCGCCCCGCCGAGGACGCCGGGGTCCGGGTGGTACGGATGCGCACCGGGCTGCCGCTGGACGCCGGCGGCGGGCTGCTCAAGCCGATGCTGCTGCCGTTCCGGCTGGGCGTGGGCGGTCGGCTGGGCGGCGGCCGGCAGTACCTCTCGTGGATCTCGCTGACCGACTGGCTGGCCGCGGTCCGGTTCCTGCTGGACCGGGACGACCTCGCCGGCCCGGTCAACGTCGTCGGACCGAATCCGTGCACCAACGCGGAGTTCACCGAGGCACTGGGCCGGGTGGTGCACCGGCCGGCGGTGCTGACCGTACCGTCGTTCGCGCTGCGCGTGGCGCTCGGCGGGTTCGCCCACGAGACGCTGGTCAGCCTGCGCGTCCTGCCCGGGGTGCTGACCCGCGCCGGGTTTGCCTTCACCCACCAGACGGTCACCTCGGCGCTGCGGGCAGCCCTCGACCGCTGAGCTGCCGACCTGCCGAGGCTCGGAACCCGCTGGGTCGGGTACGTCGTCGCCGGGTCGCCGTTCGGCGACCCGGCGACGAACCCGGTCAGCTCAGCACTGCCCGTCGGCGAGCACGTAGTAGTTGGTCCCGGTCTGCTTCAGCGTGTGCGTCTCGTACACGTTGTACAGCCCCATGTAGTCGTTGGAGCCGTTGGCGTAGACGTACCCCATGCTCTGGTGCGCCCGACCGTACAGCACCTGGTTGTAGTTGTTGTCGGTGTAGCACTGGTACGCGGTGCCGCCCGTGGTCGCCGACACCGTCCCGGAGCGGGCGCCTTCGACGCCCGAGGAGTCCACGGCGGACACCGCGTAGCTGTACGTGGTGCCCGAGGCGAGACCGGAGTCGGTGTAGCCGGTGCCGCTCACCGCGCTCGAGGTGATCCGGCTGCCGTCGCGGTACACGTAGTAGCCGGACGCCCCGGACACCGCGTTCCACGACAGCGACACCGACGAGGTGGTGGTACCCGTGACGGTCAGCCCGGTCGGCGCGGGCAGGGAGCCGCCCCCGCCGCCACCGGACGAGCCGTCCAGACCCCAGAACTTCGCGCTGTAGTACGCCGCGCAGATCGACTTCAGGTAGTACGTGCCGGTAGTGCCGCACTGGCTGTCGGCGGTACCGGGGTCGACCGGCTGCCCGTGCGCGATGCCCTGGATGGAGTACAGCTGGACGGCGGTCCTGCCGGTCGAGTCGTTGTAGTTCGACAGCGTGGTGCTGCCCGGCAGGCTCTGCGTGGAGCTGGCAGTCTGCGAGATGCCCCACACGTTGGTCCACTGGTCGCGCAGTTCGGTGGCGTTCGCGGGGACCACGGTGGTGTCGGAGGTGCCGTACCAGATGGCTACCCGCGGCCACGGTCCGCTGTATCCGGGGTAGGCGTTGCGGACCAGGTCGCCCCACTGCTGCGGGGTCTTGTTCTGCGCGTTGTACTGGCAGTTCGTGGCGCTGGACAGGTCGGTCGCGCACCGGTACGGCACGCCGGCGACGACCGAGCCGCCGGTGAACACATCCGGGTACGTGGCGAGCATGACCGCGGTCATCGCGCCGCCGGCGGACAGCCCGGTCACGTACACCCGCTTCGGGTCGCTGCCGTAGTTGCTGATCGCGTAGTCGACCATCTGCTTGATCGACAGTGCTTCGCCCTGCCCGCGCGTGGTGTCGCCGGTCTGGAACCAGTTGAAGCACTTGCTGGAGTTGTTCGACGAGGTCTGCTCCGCGAACACCAGCGCGAACTTCCACAGGTCCGCGTACTTCTGCCAGCCGGCGTTGGTGAAGTAGTCGCTGGCGGACTGGGTACAGCCGTGCAGCGCCACTACCAACGGCGCGCCGGACGGCAGCCCGTCGGGGCGGTAGCTGTACATGTTCAACGCGCCCGGATTGGAACCGAAGCTGCTGACCTTGGTCAGCGACGCGGCGTGGGCGGGCAGCGCCGAGGCGACGATGCCGAACCCGCCCAGCAGCAGAACGGTCGCGGCGCGGGCGATACGCCGCAGCACGGTACCGGCCATGTGGCCTCCTCGAAGAGCGTGTGAGTCACGTCACCCCCCGATGGCTGGGAACGCTACGGTCCGCCCGTGCCGGTCCGAAATGGCGGGTCGACACACATCGACGGACGCCGTGATGTGGTCGCGTCCGGCGCGCCGGCACGTGCCCGAGCACCCACTCGGGCACCGAGACACCGCGCCCGAGCAGCGACCCGGGCACCATGCGACGGTGCCCGGACGGTGGTCGGGTAGCGTCCCCACGTGTCGATCGCGCAGCAATCCCCGCCACGCGGCGCGTCGGAAGCCGCCGACCGGCCCGCGCCGACCCGCGTCGGTCGCCGCGCCGACCTCACCGTGACCGTGGTGTTCGCCGTGGTCGCGCTGGGCTTGACCAGTGGACTGTGGCTCGACCCCGGACACCGTGTCCTCGCCCACAACCAGGGCGACCAGGCGCTGTTCGAGTGGCTGCTGTCGTACGCGGCGTACGCCCTGACCCACGCCGTCGATCCGTTGTGGACGACGCTGCTGAACAGCCCGGACGGCGTCAACCTCGCGGTCAACACCTCCGACACCGTCACCGGCGTCGTGCTCGCGCCCGTCACCCTGACGCTCGGCGCGCCGGTCGCGTACGCCACGGCGCTGACCCTGAACCTCGCGCTCACCCCGATCGCGTGGTACCTGCTGCTGTCCCGCACGGTGATCCGGTCGCGACTCTCCGCAGCGGTGGGCGCGGCCGTGTGCGGCTACGGCCCGGGCATGATGTCGCACGCCAACGGGCACCTCAACTTCACCGCCGAGTTCGTGGTACCGGCGATCATCTGGGCGGTCCTCGGGCTGCGCGACCCGGACCGCTGGTTGCGCCGCGGGCTGCTGCTGGGGGTACTGGTCGCGGTGCAGTACTCGCTCGGCGCGGAGACGCTGTTCTTCACCGCGCTGGCGCTCGCCGTGTTCGTGGCGACCTGGGCGTACCAGCGGCGCGCGGCGGCACGCGAGGCAGCGCCGGTGTTCCTGCGCGGGCTGGGCGTCGCGGCCCTGGTCGCGGTGGTTCTGCTGGCGTACCCGCTGTGGTTGCAGTTCGCCGGACCGCAGCGGTACCACGGCACCGGGTTCGACCAGCGCGCGCACAGCGAGGACCTGCTCGCCTTCGGCGCGTTCCCGCACCAGTCGCTGGCGGGCGCGCTCGGGTTCGCGTCGCGCCTGGCGGTGAACCTGACCGAGGAGAACTCGTTCTTCGGTCTGCCGCTGCTGATCGTGGTGGTCGCCGGGGCGGTGGCGCTGCGCCGCCGGGTACCGGTACGCGCGCTGATGGTCACCGCGGGCGTGGCGGCGCTGCTCGCGCTGGGGCCCCGGCTGAAGGTCGCCGGTCACCGCACCCCGGTACCGCTGCCGTACGCCGCGCTGGCGAAGCTTCCGCTGTTCGATTCCGGGCTGCCCGGACGCCTCGCGCTGGTGCTGCTGCCCATCGCCGGGGTACTGGTCGCGCTGATGCTGGACCGGCTGCCGCCGCTGCCACGGTCGACCCGCCGCGGCTGGCTGCTCGCCCTCGCCGTGGCGCTGCTGCCGCTGGTACCGGTGCCGTTGGCGACCACCCCGCGCGCCCCGGTACCGGTGTTCATCTCGTCCGGCGACTGGCGGCGCTACCTGCCGGCCGGTACAGCGCTGGCGTCGGTGCCCCCGGCGTCCGACCGGAACCCGGACGGGCAGCGCTGGCAGGCGGCGGCGCGCTTCGGCTTCGCCATCCCGGCGGGCTTCTTCCTGGGTCCCGGCGGACCCGACGGGCGGGGGCGGATCGGCCCGGTGCCCCGACCGACCGCCGCCCTGCTGACCGACGTGGCGGCGCACGGCGGCGAGCCGGTGATCACCGAGGGCGACCGGGCGCGTGCCCGCGCGGATCTGGCGTACTGGCACGCCGGGCTGGTCGTGCTGTCCGACGGCGGACCGGGCAGCCGGTGGACGCCGCACCACGACGAACTGCTGCGTACCGTCACCGCGCTGCTCGGACCGGGTCGGCGGGTCGACGACGTATGGCTGTGGCAGGTCGGTTGACCTGCGGCGCAGCGGGTACCACTAGGGCTGAGGCCCGCACGCCTGGCTCCTCCACAGGCGCGCGGGCCGCCCCCATCATGGCAGAGTCACCGGCTCGGCACGCGGTTCCGCGCCGGTACCAACCTCCCGGTCGGTGACCTTGCGCAGCCGGCTCGGCCACCAACTGAACCGCCCGATGTCCAGGGTCAGCGCCGGTACCAGCAGCGACCGCACGACCAGCGTGTCGAGCAGCACGCCGAACGCGACCGCGAAGGCGATCTCGGCGATGAACACCAGCGGGAGCACCGACAGCGTGGCGAACGTGGCAGCCAGCACCACTCCCGCCGAGGTGATCACGCCGCCGGTGACGGCGAGCGCGACGAGCACGCCGGGACGGTGCCCGCGTCGACCGACCTCCTCGCGGACCCGCGTCATCAGGAAGATGTTGTAGTCCACCCCGAGCGCGACCAGGAACACGAACGCGAACAGCGGGAACGACGAGTCCGCGCCGGGGAAGCCGAACAGGTACCGGAACGCCAGCCCGCAGACCCCGAGCGTGGCGAAGAACGACAGCACCACGGTCGCGACCAGCATGATCGGCGCGATCACCGCGCGCAGCAGCAGCATCAGGATGACGAACACCACCGCCAGGACCACCGGGATGATCAGTGTCCGGTCGCGCTTGGCGGTGTTCTGGACGTCGAGGTTGACCGCGGTGAAGCCGCCGACCTTCGCGTCGGCGCCGGGCACCGCGTGGACCGCGTCGCGCAGCGCGCGGGTCGTGTCGTACGACTGCGCCGAGTCGGGCGCGGCGGTCAGTGTGACGTCGACCCGGGCGAGCCCGTCGACGACCTTGGGCGGCGGGCTGGGCGCGCCGGGCACCGGCGGGACGGTCGCGCCGGTGTACGGGACGACCTGCGCCACGCCGGGTACGCCCTGTGAGGCGGCGACGACGTGCGGCAGTTCGGCGGCGTTGGTGATGACCACCGCCGGGGTGCCGGACCCGCCGGGGAAGTGGTCGCCGAGTTCCTGCTGACCGGTCTTCGAGTCGGCGCTCGTGGTGAACGCCCGGTCCTGCGGTATGCCGTTGGCGTTGAGCTTGACCAGTCCGCCGCTGAGCGCGATCAGCACGATCGCGGTGATGATCCAGATGAGCCGGTACCGGCGACCGACCACGCCCGCGACCCGCGACCAGATGCCGTGCTGCTCGACCAGCCGCGAGCCGTACCGGGGCCGGAACGGCCAGAAACTGGCCCGGCCGATCAGGGTGAGCAGCGCCGGCAGCAGGGTCAGCATGGCAGCCAGCGAGCAGGCGATACCGATCGCGCCGACGGGTCCCAGCCCCCGGTTGGAGGACAGGTCGGACAGCAGCAGACACATCAGCGCGATGATCACAGTGGCGCCGCTGGCGAGGATCGGCTCGACCACGGCACGCCAGGACACCCGCATCGCGTCGAACCTGCTCGGTTGGCGGCGCAGTTCCTCGCGGTACCGGGAGACCAGCAGCAGCGCGTAGTCCGTGGCGGCGCCGAGCACCAGCACGTCGAGGATGCCCTGGCTCTGCCCGTTCAGGGTGAGCAGGTCGTTCTTCGCCAGCAGGTACACCATGCCGTTGGCGGCCGCCAGCGCCATGATCGCCGAACCGAGCACGAGCAGGGGCAGCAGCGGGCTGCGGTACACCAGGATCAGGATGATCAGCACGATGATCCCGGTGACGATCAGCAGTACGCCGTTGATTCCGGCGAACGAGTTGATCAGGTCGGTGAGGATGCCGGCGGGACCGGTGACGTGCGCCCGCAACCCGTCGGCGCCGCCGATCGCGTCGCGTGTCCACGCGACGTCGGATTTCACCTTGTCCGCGTCGGAGCCGACGAACTGGACGATCACCTGGGCCGCCTGACGGTCCTGGCTGACCACGGGACCGATGGGTGGGCCGGCGAGTTGCCCGGCGAAGTGCGCGCCGATCCGCTGGACGTCGCCGTTGATCTTCGCGAGGTCGGCGGGGGTGAGCCCGGAGTCCCGGGTGTACACGAGGACCGCCGGGGTCGTCTCGACGTCGATGAATTTCTTGTTGAGGTTCTGCACCTCGGTGGACTCGGCGTTCTTGGGCAGGAACGCGGTGTTGTCGTTCTTCTGCACCTCGGACGTCTTGCTGAACAGGGGACCGAACGCCCCGCCGACGAGGACCCAGATCACCACCGCGAGGACGGGCAGCAGCCAGCGCAGCACACCGCGACGGCGCCGTCCCCCACCCGAGCCGGCGCCGCCGTGGTCGGTCGGCGGAGGCGTACCGCCGGATTCCGTGTCGCGCGCGACAGCCATGCCCGAAGCCTTTCCCTGGGTGCCAATCTGTCACTGGGTGCCAATGTTGGTGAGGGTAGCGGTACCGGACGCGACCGGTGCCCGGAGGGCTCGCCTGCGTCGATTGAGGGGTACGCCACGTCGACTGGCTCCGCCGTGCCGGGCGACTACCCTGGCACTCGTGAGGAATGTGCTCGTCGAGACCGGCGCCGCGCCGCGCCCCGAGGTCGGCGACTCCACCACGTCCACGCTAGCCGTGCGCGAGCGCGGCGAGGTCGAATACCGGCAGGCCTGGCAGGAACAGCGCGAGCTGCACGACGCCGTGGTCGCCGGTACCGAGCCGGACACCGTGCTGCTGTTGACCCACCCCAGCGTGTACACCGCGGGGAAACGGACCGAGCCCTGGGACCGGCCGATGGACGGCACCCCGGTGGTCGACGTCGACCGGGGCGGCAAGATCACCTGGCATGGTCCGGGGCAGCTCGTCGGGTACCCGATCCTGCGCCTGCCCGACCCGATCGACGTGGTCGCCTACGTCCGCCGCGTCGAGCAGTTGCTCATCGACGTCTGCGCCGACCTGGGACTCGCGACCACGCGCGTCGAGGGGCGCAGCGGGGTGTGGGTACCGGCCGACGAACGCGGCCCGGCGCGCAAGGTCGCGGCGATCGGCATCCGGGTCGCCCGCGGGGTGACCCTGCACGGGTTCGCCCTCAACTGCGACTGCGACCTGTCGGCGTTCGACCGGATCGTGCCCTGCGGAATCCGGGACGCGGGCGTCACCTCGTTGTCCGCGGAACTCGGCAGGACCGTGTCGGTCGCGGACGTCCTGCCGCTGGTCAAGGCGCGCCTCGCGACGCTGCTGCTCGGGTGACCCCTACGGACGTGGTCGGCTGAGCCTCGGGTCGCCGCCCGACTGAACCCCGGGTCGCCGCCGGGCGGGCCCGCGTTCGCGGGCCCGCCCGGCGCGCGTCAGGGCACCAGCCGGGTCACGTCGCGCGGGAACAGCGCCGCCTGGCGCACGTTCGGCACCCCGACCAGCCCGGCGACCAGACGTTCCAGTCCGATCGCGAACCCGCCGTGCGGCGGCATCCCGTGCCGGAAGGCGCGCAGGTAGTGCTCGTACGGACCGAGGTCGACACCGCGCAGCGCCGCGAGGTAGTCCCGGTACCGGTGCAGCCGCTGCCCGCCGGTGACCAGTTCCACCCCGTTGAACAGCAGGTCGAAGCTGTTCGAGTACGCCGGACGACCCGGCTCCGGATGCGTGTAGAAGGGCCGCTTCGCCATCGGGTACCCGGTGACGAACAGCAACGCCGAGCCGTGTTCCCGTCGCGCCCACTCCCCCAGCCATCGTTCGTGCGCCGGCGCGAGGTCGGGCTCGCCGGTCAGGTCCTCGCCGAGCGCGTCACCCACCATCCGTACCGCCTCGCTGAACCGCACCGCCGGAATCTCCGCCGGTACCTGCGGCAGCCGCGCCCCGAGCACGTCGAGCGCGGCGCCGGCACGCGCGGCGACCGCGTCGACCACGCCCGCCAGCGCGAGGCGTACCACCCGCATCACGTCGCGATGGTCGGTGACGAATCCGACCTCGACGTCGAGCGAGGTGTACTGGGCGAGGTGGCGCGCCGTGTCGTGCGGCTCGGCGCGGAACACCGGACCCACCTCGTACACCCGCTCGAACACCCCGACCATGATCTGTTTGTAGAACTGCGGGCTCTGGGCGAGGAATGCGGGGCGACCGAACCAGTCGACCGGAAACACGTTCGCCCCGGACTCGGTTGCCGAGGCGACCACCTTCGGCGTGTGTACCTCTACAAACCCGTGCTGGTCGAGGACGGCGCGGAAGCCGGCGACGGCGGCGGCGGACACCTCGAACACCGCCCGACGGGTAGCGTGCCGCAACGCGACGGCGGCATGGTCGAGCTGGGTCGGCAGCGAGGCGGCCAGCTCCGGACGGAACAGGTCGAACGGCGCGGGCTCGGCAGGATCGGTCAACGGTTCGATCACCGGGTCGACCACCTCGACCCCGCCCGGCGCGCGCTCGTTCAGCTCGACGCGACCGTCGACCCGGACCACGGTCTCCTCGGGCAGCGTCGCCAGCCGTACCCGCGCCGCCGGCTCCGCGACCACGACCTGGGCGAGACCCGACCGGTCCCGCAGCACCAGGAAGTCCGTCGACTTCAGCAGCCGGCGGCGGTGCACCCAGCCTTCGAGACGCACCGGCGTACCGACGTGCGCGGACAGGTGACGGGAAAGGATGCGTTGCATGGGCACCTCCTCCTCATCGCGCAACGCGATCCCCAAGGGGGCGCGGGCGGGTTGGGGACCCGCGGTGCCACCGCGCCTTCGCCACCGGTACACCCGCACCGGCGGCCTCGTTCGACGCCCGTGACGTGGGCCGGCCGGCGGGGTTCTACTAGGCGGTCCGCCGTTCTTCCCCGCAGCTCGGGAGGGTCTTCGCACACCCGCCCACCCGACCGCCTTCGCAGCTACCGGCGGCTCTCTTCCGGGCGGGACGGGGACTACTCGGCTCCGTCGTCGCTGTTGGCCGGCGACGCTACCGCCGCCTGTGCCGCGCGGCACCTGAATTTCGCCGCTCCGAGGGGTACCGACGGATACGTGACGCTGGTCGCGCCCGGCGCCTCGACGGGGCCGACCCGCCCCGCCTCGGCGTAGTCTCTGCACCGTGACCACCGTTGCTCCCGAAGGCCGCCGGCTGCTCCGTATCGAGGCGCGCAACGCGCAGACGCCGATCGAGCGCAAGCCGCCGTGGATCAAGGTCAAGGCGGCGATGGGTCCGGGCTTCACCGAACTGCGCGGGCTGGTCCAGCGCGAGGGCCTGCACACGGTGTGCCAGGAGGCCGGTTGCCCGAACATCTACGAGTGCTGGGAGGACCGCGAGGCGACCTTCCTGATCGGTGGCGACCAGTGCACCCGCCGGTGCGACTTCTGTCAGATCGACACCGGCAAGCCCGCCGAGTTCGACGCCGACGAGCCGCGCCGGGTCGCCGAGTCGGTCGCGGCGATGGGACTGCGGTACGCGACCGTCACCGGGGTGGCCCGTGACGACCTGCCGGACGGCGGCGCCTGGCTGTACGCCGAGACGGTCCGCCAGATCCACCGGCTGCTTCCCGGCTGCGGCGTGGAGCTGCTCATTCCCGACTTCAACGGGCAGGACGACCTGCTCGCCGAGGTGTTCGACTCCTCGCCGGAGGTGCTCGCGCACAACGTCGAGACGGTACCGCGGATCTTCAAGCGGATCCGACCGGCGTTCCGGTACGAGCGCTCGCTGGAGGTGCTCACGAAGGCGCGGGCTGCCGGACTGGTGACCAAGTCCAACCTGATCCTCGGGCTCGGCGAGGAGCGGCACGAGGTCTCCCAGGCGCTGCGCGACCTGTACGACGCCGGCTGCGAACTGGTGACGATCACCCAGTACCTGCGTCCCACCCCGCGCCACCACCCGGTCGAGCGCTGGGTCAAGCCGGAGGAGTTCGTCGAGCTGCGCGAGGAAGCCCTGGCGATCGGTTTCGCCGGGGTGATGAGCGGTCCCCTGGTGCGCTCCAGCTACCGCGCTGGACGGCTGTACCAGCAGGCGGTCGCCGCGCGCGGCTGAGTCCGTCGCGGGCACCGCCGCGCCCGGGCCGGGGTGGTGGGGCTCCCCGCTGGTGCCCGCACGGCGCGACGTGTGCCCGGCGAGGCGTACACCGCTCGAGGTGTACGCACATCGCCGCCGGTGTGCGCCCTGTCGCGTCTCACCCCGCCGTACCCCCGCCGTACCCCCGCCGAACGCCCCGGCAGGGTCGCCGGTGAAGGACAACTAGACTCTCCCGCATGGCAAAGGCAGCGCAGCCGGAAAAGGTGTCGTTCTTCCAGCGGCTCAAGCAGATCGGGCTGGTGTTCAGCTTCACCGCGAAACGGGACCGGCTGTTCGTCCCGCTGGTCGTGGTCGCCGTGGTCGTGCCGCTGGTGATCGCCGGTGTGCTGGTCGCGTTCGGCTCCAGCTGGGTGTGGCTGCTGGTCGGGTTCATGGTCGCGCTGCTCGCCGTGCTCATCGTGCTGAACTTCCGGTCGAACAAGGCGATGATGGCCGAGGTCGAGGGGCAGCCCGGAGCGGCGGCGTCGATCGTGGAGACGCTGCGCGGCGACTGGCGGGTGACTCCGGCGGTCGCGTCGACCACCCAGTTCGACATGGTGCACCTGGTCCTCGGTCGTCCCGGCGTCATCCTGCTGGGCGAAGGGAACCCGAGCCGGGTCCGGTCCCTGATCGGGCAGGAGAAGCGCCGCCTGTCGAAGGTGATCGGCAGCGCCGAACTGCGCGACTTCATCGTCGGCAACGGCGAGGGCGAGATACCGATCAGCAAGCTGCGCGGCACGCTCATGCGGCTGCCCCGCACGTTGACCGGCAAGGACGTCAACGCCCTGGACACCCGGCTGAAGGCGCTGCACGCGCGGCCGCAGGTCCCGCGCGGGGCGATCCCGAAGAACATGCGCCCGCCGAAGGGCGCGTTCCGCGCGATGCGCGGTCGCTGACGCTCAGCGCTGCGGTGCGTCGGGCTCGCCGCTCGGCGGTCCGACCACGACCGTCCCGGCGATCCGGTCGTGCAGTCCGCGCCGGTACCGGTCCATCACCAGCGCCGGGACGACCAGGCAGAGCAACGCGCCGCGCAACGCCGCCGCGACGATGCCGACCGGGCGACCGGTACGCCACGACACGCACCTGATGCCGGCGAGCCGCATGCCGGGCGTCTGCGCGAACAGCCCGAGGAAGAAGGCGTACTCGACGATCAGGACGACCGGTGGCGCCCACGGGGACCGCCGGGCGTTCGCGAACAAACCGGCGACCAGGACGCACAGCACCCAGTCGACGAGCAGGGCGCCGAAACGCCGGGCCAGGCTCGGAGGCTCGCCGTAGCCTGGTATCGCGGTCGGAATGGACGGCTCGGTCACGGGTACCCAGCGTAACCATGCTGTCGGGACCGACGCACCGCGCGGTGACGGCGCGGCCTCGCCCGGTCGCGCCGGGAGGCTCGTCCGGGACGCCCGCCGACGTAACACGGCGGAAACACCGGGGACATGCCGGGGCAACTCCCCGCACGTACGGTCGTCGGCAGTGACCAAGCGCCAACATCAGCGCACGCCGGATTGCCTGGAGGACGTGTTGTTCGCCAATCCCGATGAACTCCTGCGGTACCTCGTCGACGAGCAGGTGAAGTTCGTCGACGTCCGCTTCTGTGACCTGCCCGGTGTGATGCAGCACTTCAACGTGCCCGTCGAGGCGTTCGACGAGAGCGTGTTCACCGAGGGGCTGGCGTTCGACGGCTCGTCCATCCGTGGGTTCCAGCAGATCCACGAGTCGGACATGCTGCTGCTGCCGGACCCGGCGACCGCGTTCGTCGACCCGTTCCGGGTGGAGAAGACGCTGGCGTTGAACTTCTTCATCCACGACCCGTTCACCCGCGAGCCGTACTCCCGCGACCCCCGCAATGTCGCGCGCAAGGCGGAGGCGTACCTGGCGTCCAGCGGCATCGCGGACACCGCGTACTTCGGACCCGAGGCGGAGTTCTACATCTTCGACTCGATCCGCCACGAGACCAGCCCGCACCAGGCGTACTACTTCATCGACTCGGTTGAGGGCTGGTGGAACACGGGTCGCGACGAGCCGGGCGGCAACCGCGGGTACAAGACCGCGTACAAGGGCGGATACTTCCCGGTTCCGCCGGTGGACCACTACGCGGACCTGCGCGACGCGATCGTGCGCAACCTGCTCGGCGCCGGGTTCACCGTGGAGCGCTCGCACCACGAGGTCGGTACCGCCGGGCAAGCGGAGATCAACTACAGGTTCTCGACGCTGCTGCACGCCGGTGACGAACTGCAGTTGTTCAAGTACATCGTGAAGAACACCGCGTGGTCGGCGGGCAAGACCGCGACGTTCATGCCGAAGCCGCTGTTCGGTGACAACGGCTCCGGCATGCACACCCACCAGAGCCTGTGGCTGAACGGCGAGCCGCTGTTCTACGACGAGACCGGGTACGCCGGGCTGTCCGACATCGCCCGCTGGTACATCGGCGGGCTGCTGCACCACGCGCCGTCGCTGCTCGCCTTCACCAACCCGACGGTCAACTCGTACCGGCGGCTGGTGCCGGGCTTCGAAGCTCCGGTCAACTTGGTGTACTCGCAGCGCAACCGCTCAGCCTGCACGCGTATCCCGGTGACCGGGACGAACGCCAAGGCGAAGCGGGTCGAGTTCCGGGTGCCGGACCCGTCGAGCAACCCGTACCTGGCGTTCTCGGCGATGCTCATGGCGGGTCTGGACGGCATCCGCAACAAGATCGAGCCGCCGGAGCCGATCGACAAGGACCTGTACGACCTGCCGCCGGACGAGTTCGCCAACGTCTCCCAGGTGCCGGGCTCGCTCGACCAGGTGCTCGACCGGCTCGAGGTCGACCACGACTACCTGCTGGAGGGTGGCGTGTTCACACCCGACCTGATCACCACGTGGGTCGACTGGAAGCGGGCGAACGAGATCGACCCGGTACGGCTGCGGCCCACGCCGCACGAGTTCGCGATGTACTTCGACTGCTGAGGGGTCTACTTCGGGAGATGGGGGCGGCGCGCCGTGCCGGCGCGCCGCCCCCATCGGCCCGTTGCCGCCGCAGCCTGTAGTGCAAGCGCTACGATGTAGCGCATGACGACTCCGCTGTCCATTCGGTTCGATCCAGCGCTCCTAGACCGGCTACGCCGGCACGCGGCGACCGAGACCGGAGCCAATACGTCAGCGCTCGCGCAGCGGCTCATCGACGAAGGGCTCCGCATGGCGGAGCACCCGGGAATCGTGTTCAAGGACGGGCCGTCGGGTAGGCGCGCCGCGCTGGCGTACGGGCCGGACGTCTGGGAGGTCGTCAAGTTCCTTCGTGAGATCGATGAACGGGGACCCGCCGCGTTGGCGGCCGCAGCCGAGGTGTTCACGATCGATGTCAACCGGGTCACCACCGCCGTGAGCTACTACGGCGACTATTCCGACGAGATCGACGCGGAGATCGACGCCGCCGACGAAGCTTCCCTTCGCGCTGAGCGCGCTTGGCGCGTCCAGCAGCAGCTCATCGCATGACCGGAGACGGTGCGCCGGTGCTCGTGCTGGACGAGATGTTCTCGCCACGGATCGCGCAGGCGCTACGCGAACGCGGACATCAGGTCGTGGCGGTAGCGGAACACGTCGATCTCCGGGCGATGACTGACGATGATCTGTACCAATGGACTGCCGGGCAGCGGTCGTGGTTGCTGACCGAGAACGTCAAGGACTTTCGTCCGATCATGCTCCGAACGCTGCAAGCGGGCGGCCCGACCGCCGGTCTGCTCTTCACCAGTAGCCGCACCTTCCCCCGGTCACGTCAGAAACCGGGTCCGATCATCGAAGCGGTGGATGCCTGGCTGAACAGCGGACCGCCACGCCCGCCCGTGATCGAGGACTGGCTGCTCAGCGCCGAGAGCCACCGGTGGCAGGCGAGCTGAGCGATCTGCTTCGCAGAGAGGGGGGCGGCGCGCCGACACGGCGCGCCGCC